>JBKJNY010000143.1:0-13645 GCA_046593355.1 Pirellulaceae bacterium
TTCTCAGCGCGATAGTAAGCCTCCAGTGACCAATCGGTGTTTCCCACGTTGCCGTATTGCACCCCTTCCTGAATCCAATCGCCGTTGCTGAAATATTCCGTGCTCGACGCCATGCCGATGTGGTCGCGGTCAAAGAGGCGCGCGTATTCCTGTTGCGAAACAGTTTGCGAGAGTCGCGTGGCGCCGACGGGCGCGAGCAGATTGGCGATGAAGTATTCGCTCACCGCCAGCGATTCGTAGCGGAGATTGGCCTGCTTCGGATCGCGCAGCGCATTGTAGCTGTTGGCGAGGAATTGGTGCGCGGCATAATTCGCGTAATCGTAGCTCACCGCGCGACTGGCTTCGCGCACACTCCAATCCGTCATGCCGGCGTCCTGATAAATGCGCGCAAGATTGGCGCTGCGAACGGCCTTGTCCTGGTCGAGCAATAATCGCGAGCGGAAGACACTGCGATTTTCGTTTAACTCCTGGGAGTGTTCGAGGTCACGCACCGCTTCATTCACTTTGTTCTGCTGCTCGGCGAGAATCGCTGAGTAAAGCCACGGCGTGGGATCGTTTGCATCGAGCTTCTGCGCCAGTCGCAGTTCTTTTTCGGCCAACGCAACATCACGAGTATGACTCCACGCTTTCCCGAGATAGCTTCTGAGGACGGAGCGTCGCGGTTCGAGCGCGGCAGCCACCTGTAAATCCTGCCGGCCTTCTTCGCCGTGGCCGCGACGAATGCGAACCAACCCGCGCCCCAGCCAGCTATTGGCGAGAGCCGAGTCCAGCGCGATGGCGTCATCGAACGATTTTTCTGCCGCGGCAAACTTGCTCTTCCCTGCCAAAGCGAAGCCGCGCAACGCCTGTGCCGGTGCGTTGCGCGGCGCGAGCGCGAGACTCTTGTCGAGCGCCCGTTGCGCGTGGTCCGTGTTGCCAAAACTGAATTCCAGTTCTGCAACGCGCCCCCACGCAAAACCAAACTCGGGTGATTTCGCAACCGCGTTCTTCGCGGCCGCGAGCGCCGCCTCCAACTTTGATTGCGCCTGAAGCGCGTAAGATTGCGCCATCCATTCGCTGGCGAGCACCGGGGGTGTTTCGCGCGAGATGGGCCGCCCTTTGACGGTGTCCACCATTTGTCGCAGCGCGGCGGCGAGCGGCGAGGAAACGTTCTGCAACAATGGCGTCGCCTGCGCCGTTTGCCCCACGGCCAGCAAGGTCGCCGCGCGATAAATCTTTTCGGCTTCGGACGTCGGTTGCCGGTTCTCTGGATAAGCCGATTGCGCCGCAAACAAATCGCCCGAGCGATAGGCCGCAATCGAGTCGGCGAGAGAATCTCGTTCGCCATTACTCAGGCCAACTTCATTCACATCGAGGATGGCGGGATAGTAGAGCACCCATTGAATAATGCTGCTCACATCGAGCATGGCGGTCTTGCGCGGTGGTTCACCGGGATCAACGATCGCTTGTTCTCCTGAACTGAGATTGGCCGTGCCGAGTTCGTTTCTCAGATCAACCAGGCCATCGAGCAATGTGATTTCCGTGCGGCCGTTCTCTTCCACCAGAAGATGAAATTCAGTACCACGAATAGCGCCCGAAGCCAGGGGTGTTCGAAATTCGACCGAGCCCGGCCGCTCGCGATTGAAGAAATAACTCGCGCCACTCTTCACTTCAAATCCAGCACTGGCTCCCGTCGATTGAGGAGGGCGAATCTCCAGCGTCGTCAATTCGTTCACGCGCAGGATGCTGCGATCGGACAATTGAATCGTGGCGCGGCTCCGCGCGCTGGTGCGGACGCGGTCGCCATTCTTGAGGAACTGATTCGTCACGCCGGCCGACCAGAGCGCCACACCGCGGGCGGCGACTTCGACCTTGCCTTCAACCGCGAGCAGGCGGCTGGAAGGTGTCAGAGTATTCTGAGCCATCCCCGCCAGGGCGAAGAACACCGAGAGTAGAAAAACCAAATGCGTTTTCAAAGTGTGCGATGCCCAAGGGGGATTACGCCTCCGGCAACATGAGTGTGCATATTTTCGCTGGAATGACAACGTGGTCCACGAGCAGGCGCGCTGCCACGGGAACTGCGGAAGAATTGCCTCAGTGTAGAGCAGAAGTGTCCAAGACCAGGAAAGATTCAAGTGACGCAAGGGTTCAAACGATCCGGAGGTTTCAAATCTAACTTGGCACTTTGCCTCGCTCGTCTTCTCCGCCTTCATTGCGGAAATCCCAGTTGCAGGTAACTTTGCCCGCAAGGAATTATGGAGCGAACCAAACCATGGGACGCAGTCATCATCGGCGGGGGCATCGCCGGGCTTTCAGCGGCGATTTATCTGGCGCGCGCCCAACGGGAAACACTCGTCATTGATGCTGGCAAGTCGCTGGCACGGTGGGAGCCGGACGTTCAAAATTACCTGGGCTTTCCGCACGGGATCTCGGGTGAAGAATTGCTCGCGCGCGGCAAGGAACAAGCCGAGCACTACGGAGCAAAGTTCGCTGAGGACTTCATCAAGGATTTGCGCCGGGGGCCGGACAATATTTTCCAAGCGATGGGGCAACAAAGCGTCTATGAAGCCAGGCGAGTTCTTCTGGCGACGGGGGTTTATCATCTGCCCCCGGACATTCCAGGCGTCCAGGAATGCCTCGGGCATAGCATGTTCTTTTGTAAGGACTGTGATGGAGTGCGTTGCGAGGAGAAGCGCATCGGCATCCTGGGCTGGAACGACGAGGCGGTGGAATACGGGCTGGCCATGTTGCTCTACTCTCCCTGCGTTTTCATCTTTCAAAATGGTCATGAGCCATGCTGGAGCCCGCAGCACGAGAATTGGCTGCGCGAGTATAAAATACCCGTCTATCCAGAAAAAGTCGTGGATGTGCATCACGAGTGCGGCAGGGTGAAGTGGCTTGAATTGGAGAATGGCAAGCGTGTGGAACTGGACGCGCTATTCACCACGCGCGGCGACATTTTTCACAACCAACTGGCCCGCGAGCTTGGCGCCGAAACGAATGCCGCCGGAGAGGTGCTGATCGACCATTGCATGAAGACGACGGTGGACGGCTTCTACGCGGCGGGCTGCGTGACGCCGGCCAATTGCCAGATGATCATTTCCGCGGGCGAAGGCGCAACGGCGGCGCAAGCCATGAACCGCAGCCTGTTCGAGGAAAGTTTGCAGACACATTCGTTGCATCGCTTCCGGGCCAAACAACTCAAGGAGTGCGAAACAGAACCGCCGGTTGAACCGGCGACCCCATGAGCACGCGCACCAAAGCGGCCCTGAAGATCGGCAGCCGCACCCTGGAGGTCTCGAACCTCGACAAGGTGCTCTATCCCGCCGTCGGATTCACCAAGGGGCAGGTCATCGATTATTACATTCGTATCGCGCCCGTGCTGCTGCCGCACTTGAAGGACCGGCCGCTCACGTTGAAGCGCTATCCCAACGGCGTGGACCAGATGTTTTTCTACGAGAAGCGCTGTCCGTCGCACCGGCCGGACTGGGTGCGCACTGCGCCTGTCTGGAGCGAAGGCAATAACGACTACGTGGATTTCTGCCTGGCCAACGATCTGCCCACGCTGGTCTGGGCCGCCAATCTCGCCGATCTGGAGCTGCACACTTCGCTCTCGAAATCGCGAAACAAAGAGAAACCGACGATGCTGGTGTTCGATCTCGACCCGGGTCCGCCCGCGACGATTGTGGAATGCGCGGAGGTGGCGTTATGGCTGAAAGAGATTTTCGATGCGTTCAAATTAGAAGTCTTCGCCAAAACCTCTGGGTCGAAAGGACTGCAACTCTACGTGCCGTTGAACACGCCAGTGACCTACGAGCAAACCAAACCTTTCGCGCAATCCCTGGCGCAACGGCTTGAACGCGAGCATCCGCGCCAAATCGTGTCCAACATGAAGAAGAGCCTTCGCACCGGCAAAGTCTTCATCGACTGGAGCCAGAACGATGCGCACAAAACGACCATTTGCGTTTACTCATTGCGAGCGAAGGAACGGCCGACGGTTTCCACCCCGGTTACTTGGGAGGAAGTGGATGACTTGCGGCGCAGAAAAAAGCCGGAGTTGCTGGTCTTTACGTCCGACGACGTTCCGAAACGAGTGGAGAAGCACGGCGACCTGTTCGCGCCAGTCCTGACCTTGAAACAAAAGCTGCCGAAGCTGGCGGCGTGAAGAAGCTGACGATCCGACAGCGTCACTCCCCTATTTGGTAGCCGCCCGGCGCGCGCGCGGTCAAACGATGCACCAGCGCAGGATCAATCCGTGAGATAGCGTGGGCCGCTCCGATATCCTGGCGTTTGCGAAACAGCTCTGCATCCGCCGTATTTGGGAAGGAGAGCGCCTGCTGCGGATTCCCAACCCACGCTCCCGTTTCGTCGTAAAACAAACCGGTATCGTCGTGCTGCAGAAACGCTTTCATATCTCAAGTGGTGTGAGATTACCATACGCCGCGAGCCACTCAGCGCCATCAGGGAGAGGCTGAAATCCTTCAGGGTAATTATCCGTGGCCTACCGGGGCAGGCGTTGCGAATGGTATTGGCCTTACGTAAGGGTGCGATACAAGAACGCCATTCACCAACAACATCACAGAAGACCAGGGAGGCTAACATCAGTCATTACGTTAACAGCATTCCGGCTGGGAATCCGCGGTGGGGAAGTTGACGTATCGATGTTCCGCCAGTTGAACGCGCGAGTGATTGATTTCAAACGGATTCAGCCCATTTCGAAGGCTCACTGTTCGTGTCATGAGGCTCACGAGCGGCTCACCTATTATCACGACGGAATCGAAACCCGGCTCACGCAGTTGCAAGGAAAAGTTCTGACCGATATTCTGGCATAATTCAAACAGGGCCAAACCCCAGAAACCGGATGACAACGAGGTTTGTGTCACCTATCGTGGCGACCGTTCTACGGCAGTGCGCGCGTAGCTCAATTGGATAGAGCGTCGGCCTCCGAAGCCGAAGGTTACAGGTTCGAGTCCTGTCGGGCATACTGTGGATAATCTCACTGCCGCCCGCTGCCAGATGACGCTGTCGCTGGCGTTTCACATGGTGTACGCGGCGATTGGCATCGGCCTTCCGCTCTTGATGGTGTTGGTGGAGTGGCTGTATTTGCGGACGGGGCAGGCCCACTACAAAGCTTTGGCGAAGAAATGGGCGAAGGTGACGGGTTTGCTCTTTGCCGTGGGAGCGGTATCCGGCACCGCCCTGTCCCTGGAACTTGGGCTGCTTTGGCCGAAGTACATGGAAATCATGGGGGCGGTTGTCGGCCACATCTTCGCGCTGGAGGGATACGCCTTTTTTCTGGAGGCGATTTTCATCGGCCTCTATCTCTATGGTTGGGATCGGCTCAGCCCATGGGCACACTGGTGGTGCGGCGTGGTGATTGCGGTGAGCGGAATGCTCTCCGGCGTGCTCGTGCTGGGAGTGAATGCCTGGATGCAGCAGCCGGTGGGTTTTCAACTGGTGGATGGAGCGGTGGCGGTGAGCGACCCCATCGCCATCTTCAAGCAGCCGCTCTGGTTTCACATGGCCACGCATTCGACGCTCGCCTGCTACATGTCCGTGGCCTTCGCCGTCGCCGGTTGGTACGCCTGGCGAGCGCTCCACGGCCGCCAGGATGCCTACACGCGCTCGGCCCTCGTCACCGCCATGCTGGTCGGCGGAATATCCGCCTTTTTGCAGCCTCTGAGCGGCGATTTCTTGGCCAAATTCGTCTTCCAAACTCAGCCCACGAAATTCGCCGCCATGGAAGGGCAATTCAAAACGCAGGCCTACGCGCCGCTCCGCATTGGCGGCTGGCCGGATGAGGAGACGCAGCAGACGAACTATGCCGTCGAAGTGCCTGGCGGCCTCAGCTTCCTGGCGGCAGCAGACCCGGCTGCCGTGGTGAAGGGGCTCGATCAGGTGCCGCGCAGCGAGTGGCCCAATGTGGGGCTGACTCATTTCGCTTTTCAGATCATGGTGGGCTCGGGCACGGCGCTGATGCTGCTCTCCGCCTGGTTTTGGTGGAGCTACTTTCGCAAGCGGGAAGCCATTTTGCAAAGGCGCGTTTTGCTCTGGGGGGTCTTCCTGGGAATGCCGCTCGGCTTCATCGGGCTGGAAGCCGGATGGTTCGTGACGGAGGTCGGCCGCCAGCCGTGGGTGATTCAGGGAGTGCTGAAGACGGCGGATTCCGTGACCCCCGCGACCGGCGTGTTTGGTTTGTTCATCGCCTTTTCGATACTCTACGCCCTGCTCACCGTCACCGTCGTTGTGCTGCTCTTCCGCATTGCCGCGGGAAAATCAGCTGAAGCTAAAGAGTGAGGGGACACGCATGGCGGGCTGGCCAAACCTCTGGATCGACCTGGCCGCTTTCTCGGCGCTGATGGGGACGATCGCCTACGCGCTGTTCGGGGGAGCCGACTTCGGCGGCGGAGTGTGGGATCTGTTCGCCTATGGTCCGCGGAAGAAAGAGCAACGGCTGGCCATTGAGCGGGCGATGGGGCCCGTCTGGGAGGCCAACCATGTCTGGCTGATCCTGGTCGTCGTCGTGCTGTTCACCTGCTTTCCCAAAGGCTACGCCGCGCTTGGTATCGTCCTGTTCTTACCGTTCCACCTCACCCTCGTGGGGATCATGCTCCGCGGAGCAGCGTTCATTTTTCGCTCCTACCAGAGCCGGCAGGTGGAAGCGACGGCGCGGACCAGCACTTGGGGAGTCGTGTTCGGCGTCGCGTCGCTGATTAGCCCGGTGCTGCTGGGAATCGCGTTCGGAGTCGTCACGGAGGGGAGCATTCGCATCGGGCCTACCGGCGAAGTGAGCCTAAGTTCCCCGTATGCGTGGCTGTCCGCGTACTGCCTGGGCAATGGCGTACTGGCGCTCTGCACCTGTGCCTATCTTGCCGCGGTGTATCTCACCAACGAAACCACCGGCGCTTTGCAGGAAGACTTTCGCCGACGGGCGATCTTCGCCGGCACGGCGACGGCAGGAATGGCCGCTGTCGTGCTCGTCCTGTCGCGGTTCGAAGCGACCTGGTTTTTTTACAAGCTGCTCAGCGGGCGCTCTCTCGCCGTCGTCATTCTGGGGATCTGCTGCTTCGCGGCCTCCGCCTGGGCCGTCTTCACCCGCCGCTACTTCATCAGCCGGTTCTTCGCCGCGGCGGAGATTGGCCTCGTCATGCTCGGCTGGGGCCTGGCACAATATCCGTGGCTCGCTTATCCCGATATCGAACTCGCCTCGGCAGCCGCCCCAGTAGCGACGCTCCGCTTTCTCGTCATATCCCTCCCCTTCGGCGCGGCCCTCATCCTGCCCTCTCTCTGGCTGCTGCTCCAGGTCTTCAAGCACAGCACGTCTCCACCTTAACCATGCGGCTTTTTAGCAAATGGCGAGAATAAAATCGCGGCCGGCGGCATCTAATTCGTGAGCTGCCATTTTCTTTGGATTTTGCGGCGAACCAATTCCCGCGCGAGTCGTCTACTCAGGAACAACCCTGGAGACACGGACTTTCCCATGACCATCTGGCATACCACTTATTGCCCCCCACGAGATTGCGAAGCTATCGCCGCCATTAATCCGGCGGATTGCTCCGTACATCCGCTGCGCTGGTGACATTCGGTTCATAACCGACGGGATCTCAAGCCCGGTGTCGCCAGACGCCAGGCTTTTTTTGTGGACTGACATATCGCGGCTCGTTCGTTTAGTGGCCTAGGATTCTGCCCTTTCAAGGCGGAGAGATGGGTTCGATTCCCATACGAGCTACTTGGTGAGGAAGCATTGGAATTGAAGTCGGTAGTCGCGGGCTGGTTGCCCAACTTCGGCTGATAACCGGGGCGCGCTGAGTTCGATTCTCGGGGCTACCACTGGCTCGACACCAGCCCGACGCGCAAGCGAGGGAGAACGCGTGTCTCCCTCGCTTGCGCGTCGGGCTAGTGCAAACGCTGTTTGACAATCCGGTTGTGTGATTTTGAGCGCCCATGATGTAACGGCAGCGTGCTGTCTTGCCAGGGCGGAAGTGCGGGTTCGATTCCCGCTGGGCGCTCTGTATAAGTAGCCCGCACACTCCGTGTGCGGGCAAATCGGCGTGTGGGAGAAACGGGAAGTCCACGTGCTTTGGGAGCACGAAGATGCTGGTTCGAACCCAGCCGCGCCGACTTTTCCTTGTGGTGTCTCCGTGCTGGTACGGTGGGGCGGCTGTTAACCGCTCCTGCGCAGGTTCGATTCCTGCCGCCACAGCTTGAACGAACAAATGCGGACCTCGGCGTTCGTGTTCGAGTCCAGTATGTCGCCTTTCGCTCCGCGAAAGAACGCACTTTCGCGGAGCGAAAGGCAACTTAGGAAGTCAACCGGCTGGATGAGGAGCCTGTCTCGAAAACAGGTGGCGGCACCCTGCCGCTTGCGAGTTCGAGTCTCGCGGCTTCCGCTCGGTGAAAAAGAAAAAGGGTCGGGAGTCTTTGGCGAGCAAGGTCTGTTCCATTGGTAAGTCGCTTCTCGCCAAAGACTCCCGACCCCGTATTTCACAATGGTCCCGTGGCCAAGCGGCTAAGGCAGCACTCCTACAAAGTGACGAGCGGTGGTTCGACTCCATCCGGGACTACTGAGAATCAGAAACAAAGAAACTACTGTCCTCGCGGAGCAGCCAGGAGTGCTCGCCGCCCTGTCACGGCGGAGGTCGTCGGTTCAAATCCGATCGGGGACGCTGGAACTACAAATGTGTCGGTTGGGCATTGGCAAGCCTTGGTGGCCGTAACCCACCCGCTCTTGGAGCTTTGCAGGTTCAACTCCTGCCCGGCGCACTTTGATGTTGAAGCGAAGTCTATGGCCAAGTGATGAAACGGGAGACATAAGGGCGCTCAGAACGTCGTGCCTTTAGGCGTGGGAGTTCGACTCTCCCCTTGGCTACTAATGCGGTAGGTTCCAAGTTCCAAGGTTCAAGGTTAAGAAGTGCAGTCTTGAACCTTGAACTTGGAACTTTGAACTACGAACCTCGAACTCACTTCCTTGCGGGTGGGCCAGGGCCCAGTGGAGCCTCATAAGCTCAACCGGCCGGGTGCGACTCCCGGACCCGCTACTTTCCTGGCTTAACCCCCGCGTCCACGCGGGGAATCGCCGCGTGGACGCGGCGGCTAAGCGGCTGGATTTTGGTCTGTAGGTGCTGCGGCTGCACGCTGCCTTGGTAAGGCAGGAGCCCGGGTTCGACTCCCGGACGGACCTCTCGATATGAATTCGGGCCTGCATGCCGCTGGAGGCGACTGATCCTTGCAAGATCGGTGTGATGGGTTCGAATCCCATCAGGTCCACTGAATGAATAGGTGGCACGCCCACGGCTTTGCGTGGGCGTGATGCCTAGGCGATGAACACGCCCACTCAGAGCAGTAGGCGTGCCACCCAGTACAGCTCAATGGTGAAACGGAAATCATTCCTCGCTTCGAACGAGGAGGTCCGGGTTCGACTCCTGGTTGAGCTGCTGCCAATGACATGGTTTCCGTGGTGTAGCGGTCGCTGCACGCCTGGCTGTGAACCAGGAGGTATGGGTTCGACTCCCATCGGATACCCTGCTCAAAAAAGGGGTCTGGCTCCGAGCCACGCACCGGCTATCCATGCCAGTTGAGGTTGCGGCGAGGTGCCTGACCCCCTTTTTGAGGCCGCATCCACACGAGTGTGCTCCTGGGAGAGCTGCCAGCCTCCAAAACTGGTCCACGGGGTCCGAATCCTCGCGCTCGTGCTTCAGTACTCGGTACTTAGTACTTAGTACTCAGTACCCCGGACATGCCGACGTGGCTCGACTAAGAAAGGCGCCGGCTTCGTAAGCCGGTTCATGCTGGTGCGAATCCAGTCGTCGGCTCTTGAAAAAGGTAGCCTGCACACTCCGTGTGCCGGCATGTCCGCTCACGGAGTGAGCGGACTACTATGACGCTGGAGCCAGACGGCACGGCGGCTGCCTGCAAAGCAGCTCCAAGTGGGTTCGACTCCCACCGGCGTCTCTAGGGCCGCACCCCAAAGTAGCCAGCACATTTTGTGTGCTGGCATTCCCCTCACGGAGTGAGCGGGCTAAATTTCTTGCTACCACCGCAGTTTGCCCGGCAGATACTTCTCAATCAGCGCCGTGTAATACGGCTCCAATTCGGGCCAGTTGGGGCGGCGGGGGCCTTTGGAGTAGAGGTCGTAGGGATTGAATTTGCGGACCCAGGGGAGCATCTGCCGGTCGTGGTCGTCGAGCAGGTAGCCGTATTCCTCCTCGCGATGCCAGGGATAGCAGGAGTGGTAGCGGATCATGGCGAGGGCGGGCTCGGGGAGGGAGCAGCCGGCCTGGGTGACGATGTGGTAGAGGTATTCGTCGTGTCCCCAAGAGAGATGCACGCTTGCGAGGCCGCAGCCTTCCTCGTAAACGCCGAGCTGCGTGCTGAGGCGCGGGTTCTGCCGGTCGGGATTCACCTCGAAAAACTCCGGATAGACGATGCGCCTGCTGAAGGCACAGCCGACGGGAAAGGTGTCGCCCACGACGGCCCATTGCGGCTCGCCGAACAGGCAGAGGATTTTGCCCAGGTCGTGAATGAGGCCGGTGAGGACGAACCAGTCTTCATGGCCGTCGGCGCGAATCGCCTCCGACGTCTGCAGCAGGTGCTCTTTCTGCGACAAGTCAGTATCCGGATCGGAATCATCAACGAGCGTGTTCAGAAACTCCAGCGCTTCCAGGACCGTCATCTCTCGCTGCTCGAAAGCCAGGTATTTTCGCTTCTTCTCGACCACAAACTCGTACGTCTGGTAGCGATGGTTGAGCCGATAGAACTCGCGGACGCTGTCGCGGCCGGGACTGTCGTAGTTGCGGTAGTCGTCCTTGCCTTTTGTCTCCGGCTGCGGGTAGCGGTCGGCGACGAAATCTTCCCATTGGTCGAGGCTGGAGAGCGGGTTGTCGGATGCCTTCGTCATAGATTTTTCGTAGGACGCCCTTTCTAGGCCGTCCAGTGAAGCTGACGGCCCGGAAGAGCCGTCCTACTTATCCTCAGCTCAAAATCTCGATAATCGGCCGTCCACCGTGGGCAATGGGAACAGGCCGATTGGCCCGGTCGAGGGCCGCCATTTCGGGGTCGATGCCGAGGAGGTGATAGATGGTGGCGACAATATCGCGAATGCGGGCCGACTGGTCCTTGATGACGCTGCTCGTGTGCTGCGTGCTGCCGAGGACCGTGATGGCGGAGTGCTTCAGCATAGGTCACCTGAGGTGAGTCTACCGCGAAATACCCTTCCATACCAGCGCGAGAGGCCGTTACGACATCGTCGTCCCTATCCCAATGAACGGCTTGGGATGCCCGAAAGACGGCATCAGGTTCTCGCGGAACTTACGCCAATTGTCGCGGATGTCATGCTCCCGATGGCGGGTGAGTGTCTCGGCAATCCACTCGTCGGTGTGGTGGAGCCGGGCGGCGAGGATTTCGGCTGCGTTGGTGGTGACGCGCAGGGCCAGATGAGGATTCTCGGCAGCCAGCGCATCAAATTGCGCGCGGGGCAGGCGCATGACTCGCGCGGCGGTAAGGCACTTCGCCGTGGCGGCGTGCGGGGCCGGGTGGAAGAAGCTCATCTCGCCGAATACGCTGCCGGATTCGAGTTGGGCGAGCACGCGTTCGCCAAGCTTCGGCACATCGAGGTCGATTTCCACGTTGCCTTCCAGAAGGAGGTACAACGCCCGACCCTCTTCGCCGGCCTGAAAGACAGCATCACCGGGGTTGAACGCCAAGTCGTCCGAAGCCGCCAGGAGCTCCAGAATCTCTTCACCCGAGAGACCGTTAAAAAGTTCGACGGAGTGTAGTCGTGCGGCCGAAACCACGGCGGGCGGCGGCGAAAACGTCGACATATCCATAGGAGCCTCCAGGAAGATAGAGAATCACGTTTGCTGGCAGCAAATAGCGTGCCTGAAGTATACGTCGGTCACTCACGCCGGTGCTATGGCACCTTCACGCGGCAGCAAAACTTGGGGCAACTCTGGTAGCGCCGGCGTGCTCCGCCGTAGTTGCCCGCAAGCAGCGTCGATCTCGCTTCCTTTCCGCTGCCGGAACTTTACGTTGATGCTGCCAGCGATCAGGATGTCGCGAAAGCGATTGACGGCGTTGCCCGACGGAGTTTTGTAGGGCAAGCCTGCGACTGAATTGTACGGAATCACATTGAGCAGCATCGTGCGCCCTTGCAGCAGCTCGACAAGCTGGTGGGCGTGCTCGGGTCGGTCGTTGATCTCGGCGAGCAGCACATACTCAAAGGTGAGGCGGCGACCAGACGCCGCGAAGTAGCGGTCGGCGGCGGAGAGGATGTCAGCCAGGCCGGTGCCTTGATTGGTGGGGACGATTTGCGTGCGGAGCTCGTCGTTGGGGGCGTGGAGCGAGACGGCCAGTTGATACTTCGTTTCCAGTGCCGCCAGCTGGTCAAGCGGCTTGGGAAGACCGACCGTGGAAATGGTGATGCGGCGGTGGCTGATGCCGAGTCCCGTGTCGCTGTTGGCCAGGTCGAGCGCGGGCAGGAGATTTTCGAGATTGGCCAGCGGCTCCCCCATGCCCATCACCACGATGTGGCTCAACCGCTCCTCCGCCGGCAACAGCCGCTGGAGCAGCAGCATCTGCTCGATGATTTCACCGCTGGTCAGATTGCGGTCCAAGCCGTCCAGGCCGCTCGCACAGAAGACGCATCCCATCGCGCAGCCGACTTGCGTGCTGATGCAGATGCTCCGCCGGTTGCCATCGCGCAGCAAAACGCATTCAATCCGTCCGCCATCCTGCAGTTGCAACAGGAGCTTCTCGGTTCCATCCGGCGCGGTCTGATGCCGCAAGACTTTGCTGGTCCAGAGCCTCCAATCCACCGGCAGCTCTTCGCGCAGCTTGCTGGGAAGGTCGGTCATGTCGGCGAAGTCGCCGGCCCGGTTTTCAAACAGCCACTTGCGGATTTGCCCCGCGCGAAACGCCGGATAGCCGCGCTCCTTGAGCCAGGCGTTTAGTTGCTCCGGTGATGGATCGAGGAGGTGCATAAAGTGGGGTAGGCTTCCAGCCTGCCCTAAAAAGTATTGGTCAGAAGTCATTCTATCCGCTGCAGATTTTCTGGGCAGGCTGGAAGCCTACCCCACGGAGCGCCGAAGCTCCGCCAGCCGTGTCCGCAGCGCGCCGGAGCAGACCTCGGCTTCAAAGGAGGCGATGTCCGGGAACACCGCGTGGCTGCAATAGCGGACGGTCCAGTTTTGGCGGAGCGGGCTGATGGTGAGGACGATCTTGCCGTTACGCCAGGCCTCCCACATTTCAATGGCAGTCCCCATCGACGCTTCCGGGACAAAGGCAATGAGCAGGTCCACCTCGCCGCACAACCGGTTGTGGTGCAGGAAGACGCTCCGCCCCTGGTCCTCGTCATAGTCCAGCGACTGCTGATGGTCCGCCAGCGGGTCGTAAACCTGCGCCTCCGACAGATGCGCCGCAAGCAACTCCCGTAGCCGCCCGCGGTAGCCTTGCGGGTGCATGTCATTCCCAACGTGGGAACCTTGCATGATGCCGGCAAGGAAGACGCGCATGGGACTGGGGGCTGGGGGCTGGGGAAGAGAGCCTTTGCCTCAGGCTATCAATCGCTATCATACACTTCCGCTCGCCATTTTCCTGTCCCTATCCTCACTCCAAAACCGACGATGCCCAAGTCTTCCCCCAGCCCCCAGCCCCTAGTCCCCAGCCCCGC
>JBKJNY010000100.1:0-18633 GCA_046593355.1 Pirellulaceae bacterium
CCCGCTTCGCCAGATCCGGCACTCGACTCATCGCCCACCTCACCGCTAGGGTTCGTGAAATTCGTACCCCAGCAGCCTACCCCCCACGCCAAGACTGGCGGTGATGCGCGCTTACCACTCTCACACAAGCCTCTCTAAAACTCCAACGGCTCATGCCGATAGCTCAAATCGAGCAAATCCATCGGATGCACGATCTTGAGCGTCTCCCCTTCCATCCGCGCCTGCCGGGCGATTTGCAGAAGGCAGCCAGCGTTGGCAGTGACCACGACGCGGGCACCGGTCCTGCGGATGTTGTCGAGCTTCCGCCGGCCGAGGCGCTCCGCCATTTCCGGCTCGGTCAAGTTATAGGTGCCGGCAGCCCCACAACAGAGGTCGGATTCGGGCAGGTCAATGAGCTTCAGCCCGGGGATTTTTTTGAGCAGGTTCCGCGGCTGTTCGCGGACCTTTTGGGCGTGGGCCAGGTGGCAGGCGTCGTGGTAGGTGGCGGTGATGTTGATTTCCCCCTGCGGCGTAACGAGGCCGAGCTCGTCCAGGAATTCGCTGCAGTCCTTGACCTTGGCGGCGAACCGCTCGCGGGCCGCCTGGCCGCCGTCATGCCAGTGATGGCCATAGTCCTTGAGCATCGAGCCGCAGCCGGCGACGTTGACGATGACGGCATCGACGCTGCTGATGTCGAAGGCCCCGATGTTCTTGTCCGCCAGGTCGCGGGCGGGCGGGCTTTCGCCAGCGTGAAAATGAATTGCCCCGCAGCAAACCTGCGACTGCGGCACCACCACGTCGCAGCCATTGTGCGTCAGGACTCGGGCAGTCGCCCAATTGGTCCGGCGGAACATCACGTCCCCCACGCAGCCGGTGAACAGAGCCACGCGAGCCCGCCGCTTCCCTACCGCCGGCAAAAAGTCCGGCAGTGGCGGAGCCGGCTTTTCCAGCCGCGGCAGCATCGTCACCAGCCGCCCTAGCCGCGACGGGAGCAGCCGCCAGAGGCCGGTGCCGATGAGCAGTTTGTCGAGGCCGAGCATCTGGGCGATGCGGGCGGGAATGAGCGACTTGCGGAGCTTGTCGGGATACGGGAACAGGCCGAACAGGATGTACTTGTGGAACCAGTCGCTCGTCTTCGGCCGTTTGGTCCCCGCGGCCAGGGCGTCCTGCTCCATGTTCACGCGAAACGGCTCGATCAGCTTGCCATATTGCACGCCGCTGGGGCAGGCCGTCTCGCAGGCCCGGCAGTCCAGGCACAGCTCCAAATGCCGCGTTACTTCCTTGTTCAGCTCCAGCCGCCCGTCGGTCACCGCCCGCATCAGATAGATGCGCCCGCGGGGGCTATCGTTCTCGTTCCCCGTCTCCACATACGTCGGGCACGACGCCGTGCAGAGGCCGCAATGTACGCAGTCCAAAAACAGCTCGTAATCAATGCCGCGGCCGGGGGAAAGAATCTGGGGAAGACTCGTGCTGGACGAAGCAATCGGCGGCGGCAACAAGTCCATGGTCATGCTTTGATTGGACCAGCCGATTGGGACGGCGTACAGGCGGGAGGAGAATCCCAAAGGACCCCGCCGCTGGCCAGGCGTTTCGGCATTTTAGTCACCAAGACATCGGCAACTTACGTCAAATAGCTTCGACGTAAGTACACACAAGTCAGCCGCCGTCATGAATCGCATAGACCCCCTTGGAGGAGCTGTTTTTATTCATGTTTTCGCGCCACGTTTTCACGGCCAGAATGAATAAAAATGTCGCCGCAAGTACTTGCCAGAACACCGTTTGCAACCACCGCTTTAATTCATGGTCCCTCCGTTTTTGGGCCATTCGTATTCACCCCGCCGGCAAGGCGGAAAGCAATGGTTCTCGGCGTGACTTACGTCAAATCGACTTGACGTAAGTCCCAGTTGCCATGACGCCAAATTGTCGCGGGCCTACGCCTGGACCTGCCGGGGACGACACGAACCTTCCGCGAAGCGGTGAACCACCTCGTTCGAGGTTCTGCACGAACTTTTTCAATCACAACCAGATTGTCAAGGAGCTTTTTCGCCATCCTGGCAGGTTTCGCGCAGGGCTCCTCCCCTGCTCCCTGTATTATACGCATGTTCAGTATACAAAATGGCCCCTTTTGGAAAAAATCTGGAAGTTTTTTTCGCCCGGTTTCTCGCCCTCCTCTTCCTCCTTTGCGCCTTTGCGTGATGCTCTCCTGAAAGGCAGGGGCCTCACGCAGAGGCGCAGAGACCGCCGAGTGAAGCCCGAACGGACGCGGTTCGGGGGTGTGCCATCTACGCCATGAGCAAGTCCGCCCTCGTCGGCCTGGTGAAAGGGCTCTCCCTTTGGCCTCGGCCCCCGCGGCATCACCGGAGAGCAACATCCAGCCGGGCCCGGTCGACACCGACCTGAACCCCGCCACGGGTGACTTCGCCGAGATGCTGAAAAAGCTGCTGTCCCTCCCTCCCGGCGCGCCGGGACACCGGCGACGAAATCGCCTCCCTCGTCGCCTACCTCGCCACTCCCGAAGCCGCCTTCATCACCGGCGCGAGCCTGACGATTGACGGGGGATTTGCTGCGTGAGGTTCCGCGGATTTCGCATTACGTCTTCTAGGACCTTCGTCACGGAGTGAGAGTTGATGAGGAATTACTCAATGTTGACCGTTTCAATCCAACTCGTAAATGCCGCAAGTGATGCCTTAGCGTCATCAAATTCCTTTAGAACCACGCCAAGTTTGCGTTGGCGAGGAAGGTCTAATCGTCCATCGGGTAAACACGGAACGTCAATCGACAGTTCGGCGACCCGAGTCAAAAAAAGCTTCGCCTCGTATAAAAATCCTCCCGCTGCGACAGCCTCCTTGAGTTTCATTGCCAAATAGATAACGTCGATATCGGGTCGCAACGGCTGCACAATTATGACGTCATCGGTAATAACGCACTCGTTGTCGCGGTAAAACACGCGTCCGACCGACGCACCGTTCGCATTTACGGTCACGATACGGCCCGACTCAATTGGGACGTGATTCTCATCCAGCCACTTGCGCGAGATACGCCCTTTTTCAATCTCTGCTGATCTGAAACAGCTATAAACCGGAACGTCTCCAGGGTTGTCGCGGATAACCCTGTCTGTGATACGCGTTCCCGAACGTAAAGCAAATAGGTCCGTATCGCCGAGGCAAATCTTAAGCGCATCACCGATCTCTCTTAGTCTCGCGAGTTTCCGTTGCGAACGTTTTAGCGACAGAACGTGGGTTTTTAGTTGAACGGACGCTTCGTCAATGAACCCCTCGCGCGACATTACCGGCTCGCGCTCGCCGAGAGCGATTAGTTCGTCACGTTGCCAAAAGCGTGTTACGTCCCAACGGTGCGTTGGCGAAAACTCACCCGCATCGACGACTCGAACACGCGTATCGATGACTTCGCGACCGTTGGCATGGGCGAGGAACAATGCCGCTATGCTATCAAGATCATTTCGATCTGGTTCGGGAATCCGCTTCCAATCAAGAGTTTCCCCAATTGATGATGCTATCGCGCAAAACACTCGCGGGCGTGATGCTCGTGCAGTGCGCCTCTTCTCTAGTACGAGTATATAGGTTTTCTGGGAAGTATTAAAAAATGTATTCGGCGGCAGTTGAATGGACCCAACGATGTTACATTGTTCCAAAAGGTAACTCTTTGGCTTTGGCTCCGTGCGGTTTAGCATGCCTAAGGGCACTATGACAAAGGCTCTGCCGCCCGGCTTGAGTGCGCCAGCGATGTAACGCAAGAACAATGCTTCGACACCAAGGCCGCATCCACCATAATAATCATTGAGAGTGAGACCATTTCGCAGTCCGTCTACTTCAGCCAGTTCCTTTCGGTAGATTGCGCTCCCCTGTGTGACGTACGGTGGATTTGTCAAGATTACGTCAATAACTCCTCGCGGTGGATGTTCGAGTGAACCGAGAGTCTCATTTGTGTTAAACAGCAAAAACGTATCCGCCATGACGGCGTTCACGGCTTCCATGGTCACGCTTGTGTCTCGGACTTGCTCTGCCAAGTGGAGAAGCATATTCGCTTTGCCCAAGATATGCAGATTCTTGTCAACATCAACTCCGATGGTCCTTACGCGCCGCGTATAGCCGGAATCGCGTAGCTTAATATTCCCTTCAAGAGATCCGGGAATAATCAACGGCTCGAGCACAAATCCCCCAACGCCAGCTGCAGGGTCGAGCACGATCGCGTTGTCTTGCAACTTGTCAAGTTGGGCCATTCTCACCATCGATTTGACGACATTCCTAGGCGTAAAGAATTGTCCGAGCTTTTGCTGACGTGAGGATCGCTTCAGAAACGTTTCGTAAAGTCGCAGCTTAAACTCCGGATCAATATTGGTCAGCGGGCCATATTCTTCGAACGCATCCAGAATCTCCAAAAACGTGCGATTGAAAGTGGCAATTGATTGTTCAGACGACCGCAGAAAGGCAAATCCGTCTATTACTGATGCCTGAGATACAATCGTTTGCAAACCAAATATCGCTCCGAGGGTTGTATCACTGGCAAGCGTCTTTTCCGGGAAAATCGTCTTGATGGTTTGACGTATGTGCTTTGTGTAGTACTCAATCGCCGTCGTGCCATGACGCCGACGGAAATCTGATGGGTCAATTGTCAGTTCGTAGAAGCTTTGCGATCGCGGCAATAAGTTTTCTGGCAAATTATCGCTTAGAAATTTCAGTACAAAGATCTCTACGAAAGTAAGGAGACATTCTTTCGGCTCGGCCTTCGTTGCATGCCAAATGCTTTGCCAGACTTTTTCAGCTAGGACCGTCGGATCCTTCATCTGGCCTGGTGCCGCAGAGATTAGTTCGTCAAGCACACCCGGATTTAATTGGCGTGATTCGCTGCGTAAGACGATGGTACCGGTCGATAATGAAGTCTCGACGTCAATGTAGTGGAAGCGTGTCCCATCCGTTGCAACGGCGACTTTCGCACCGAATACGACTGCCGCACAAAGCGATTGCTCGTGTGCGTACTGCTGATCCACCGCGCTCTTGAATTTTCTCGGCGCCTTGGATTCAGAAACCCCGACGACCCTCAATTGTTCATCATTGCGTAAGCAATACAGCTTATCCGGCTTAAGGCGAAGTAGTGAAGATGGAGGAGAAAAGCGAACGAACGGAAATCGTATTGTTTTTGTGGAGTCAATCGGGAATCCGCATCCTCTCAGTTCCGAGACGGTCGTGTCGCCAAGTCGGAATATCTCGTACCGCCCTTCCTTCTCTCCCTTTAATCCGCTGGCGGTGAAATACCCTTGCTGTATAAGTTGCTCGTTTGCCATTGTGATCAGTTGATGTCAGCACGCTTTGAACTCGCGGGCCGGACCTTAGACTGCGAGAGGTCGGAGAAAGGAATTGGGACCAGAACTACTTCGCCGGCTGCAAGTACGACCACGCCGCATCCTCCTCGGGTCGGTTCCAAACCTTGGCCAGCACCGCTTCGCTCAGCAAGGCCGTCTCGCCAACGCCGAGAGACGGTGACTCATCAAAGATGGTTAGAACAGCCTTGCGAGCTTTGCCAGGCGGGATAGGGGCGAGTAGCTGCAAGTGCCCTTCGGCATCAACGATAGCGTCCACGTTTTGCATAGGATCCTCCGCCACCATTATACATCGGCGGTCGTTCGGGTGCCGTCCTCGCGGACGCTTCCGCAAAAAACTAGCGGCTACGAATGTCCCAGCACCGCATGCGGCTGATAGGGTTCGGCGAGGGACTTGAGTTCTTCGGCGGTGAGCTTGAGGGAGAGTGCCGCAAGCGCGTCTTCGATGTGTTTGGGCTGGCTCGCGCCGATGATGGGGGCGGTGACGCCGGGTTGGTGCAGGAGCCAGGCGAGGGCGACCTGGGCGTTGGGTACGCCTCGCTGCGCCGCGATTTGGGTGACGCGCTCGACGACCGCGAAGTCGCTCCCCTGGTAGTAGAGCTTGTGGGCGTAGTCGTCGGTTTTGGCCCGGCTGGTGTCGCCGTGGTCCCCTGGGCGGCGGTTGCCGGCCAGAAAACCGCGGGCCAGCGGGCTCCAGGGGAGGAGGCCGATTCCCTGGTCGCGGCAGAGGGGGATCATCTCGCGTTCTTCCTCGCGGTAGACGAGGTTGTAGTGGTTCTGCATGGTGACGAAGCGGGCCAGGCCGCGGCGCTCGGAGGTGTGCAGCATCTTGGCCATTTGCCAGGCGAACATCGAGGAAGCGCCGATGGCCAGCGCTTTGCCGGCCCGTACCACGGCGTCGAGGGCTTCCAGCGTTTCTTCAGGTGGCGTGGCCGGATCGAAGCGGTGGATTTGATAGAGGTCCACGTAGTCGAGCTGCAGGCGTTTCAGGCTGGCGTCGATGGAGTGGACGATGTGCTTGCGGGAGAGCCCCTTCTCGTTGGGCGTTGGCCCCATCGCGTTGAAGACCTTGGTGGCGACGACGATCTGCTCCCGCGGGATGGCCAGCTCGCGGAGGGCCCGGCCGAGCAGCTCTTCGCTGGCGCCGAGCGAGTACATGTCGGCCGTGTCGAAGAAGTTGATGCCCGCTTCCCACGCCTGGCGGAAGAACGGGCGGCTGGCCTCCTCATCCAGAACCCACGGCCGCCACTTGCTGCTGCCGTAGGTCATGCAGCCGAGGCAGAGGCGGGAGACCTGGATGCCGCTGTTGCCAAGATTGAGGTATTGCATAGGTTAGCTCCTGGGTGAGTATCTACGTCGCCGCTGCGTTCAGCTTGTCCATCCATTCTTGAATCTGCAAGGCGTCGGTGTAGGTCGCGCCGGCGGGGACGGCTTGCTTTCCGCGGACGACGCGACAGAAGCAGCGGAGCTCTTCGGCCATCATGCCGGTCGCGCCGCCAGCGCCCGTGCGGATTTCCAGCGGCAGCGGCCAGGAGGCTCGGGCTTCGTCCCAGAGTTCAATCGGGCGCGGGTTGGGGCTGATGCGGGCGGACCAGCCTGTGCCAAAGACTTCCATCCGGTCGAAGCCCCGTGGCGGCATTCCGTCGGGCGTGAGGTACGAGGCGGCAAACGTGGCGAGGGGTCCGCTGTCCCACTGCAACTGAGCCGTGGCCAGGTCGATTTCTTGATTCTCCGTCCGGTGGTACTGGGCAGTGAAGCGGACCGGCTCCTGCGTGCCGAGGAGCGCTTGCACCGCATACAGGTCATGCACCATTGCCGCGTAGAGCGGATTCTCGCCGGGAAACTTCTTCACGATGCTCGCCGGCCGGTGCCGCACGCAGTCGATGAAGGTAATGGGGCCGCGTCGGGCCGCTTCTTCGCGTAGCTGTTGGAATTCGCTATTGAAAAGGACGATGTGGCCGAGCATCAGGTTGCTGGAGTCCGCTTTGACGAGCGGCGCGAGGCTCCGCGCTTCCGCCAGGTCATCGGCAATCGGCTTTTCGAGCAGGACTTTCTTGCCGGCTGCGAGTAGGGCTTTGGCGATGGGCACGTGCCAGCTTGTGCTGGCGGCGACAACCCAGGCTTCCGCTTCCGACTCGGCGATCGCCCGGTTCAATTCCGTCCAGCCACGGACACCGGGAAGCTCGGGACATAGTGCGTCGATAGACTCCTGCCGCCGCGAAACGAGGGCGACCAGTTCCGCCTCCACGAGCCCCGCCAGCGTCAGCGCGTGCAGCCGCCCGAACCGGCCCAGGCCGATGATGCCAATTTTGACGGGGGTGAAGGATTGCTGGCTGATAACTGACATTTCTTAATGCGTTTGTTAGAGAGCGGCAACCGCCAAGTCCAGGCGAAACAGCGCCTCTTCCGCATCCCCCTCGCTCATCGCCCCGCAGAAGCCGTGGTGGCAGGCCGCTCCGCCGTAGTCGTGGAAGTAGACGCCGCTAGCGATGGCGGCAGCGATGAAGCGGAGCATCTGGCCGCGGTCGTGCCGCTGAGCCTGGTCGTAGCTGCGGACTTCTTCCTGCAGGCCGAAGTAGATGCCGAAGCGCGCGCCGAGACCTTGCACGCGGGCGGCGATGCGATGCTTATCGAAGATGGCTTGCAGCCCCGGATAGAGTCGGGCGGCGACGGCATGGATGTGCTCGTAGAAGCCGGGGGAGCGATAAGCGTTGACGGCAGCGAGGCCGGCGGCAACGACGACGGGGTGGCCGTTGTACGTGCCGCTGTGCTGGCAATCGCCCATAGGCATCAAGCGGTCCATCCATTCCTTGCGGCCGCCGAAGACGCTGAGCGGATAGCCGCCGCCGACCGCTTTGCCGAGGGTGCAAAGGTCGGGAGTGACTTGCAAGTATTCTTGTGCTCCGCCCGGACCCATGCGGAAGGCGCTGAGCACTTCGTCAAAGATAAGCAGCACGCCATGTTTCTCGGTCAGGCAGCGAAGCGTGGTGATGAACTCCTTGGTCGGCAGGATGCAGCCGGCGTTGAACCAGATGGGTTCGATGATGGCGGCAGCCAACTCGTGGGCGTGGCGGGCGAAGATGTCTTCGAGTACATCGGGCCGGTTGTACGGAACCTGGATGAGATGCTGCTCGATTCCCGGTGTGACGCCTGTCGAAATGGGCTTGAGCGGCGGATTGACCAGGCCAATCTCGCCGGCTGAGGAGAACATCACCTGGTCGTGATAGCCGTGAAAGTTTCCTTCAAACCGTAAGAGCTTCGTGCGGCCAGTGCAAGCCCGAGCCAGGCGAATGCAGTGTAGCGTGGCCTCCGTCCCGCTGCCGGTGAATCGCAGCCGCTCCAGGCACGGCACCGTCTCGCACAGCAAAGCTGCCAGCTCGGCGTGCGTTTCGTTTTCATAGGAGCACGGCGCTCCGCGGCTGAGCGCCCGTTCCACCGCCTCACGGACTCGCGCATCCCCATGCCCCAGCAGCGTGGCCCCGTGGCTGCAGCAGAGATCGATATATTCCTTCCCATCCAGGTCCCACACGCGGCAGCCTTCCGCCCGGTCGATCAGCATCGGCCGATTGATAGCCTTATTGAGCCGCGTGGAAGAGGAGACGCCTCCGGCGAGGGAGAGGAGGGCGCGGTCGTATTGCTCCTGAGTTTTTGACATCTCATGTGCTCATGCGGAAGTTGACGAACCAACGGCGGCTCGACCGGTCATGCTATACTGAGGAAAGTCCATGTCTTTCACCGGAGGGTCATCATGTCCCAGCGGCTTATGGCTATCTATCGTAACGGCGCGCTCTTTCCTTTGCAGCCGCTCGTTCTGCCAGAAGAATCGGCTGTGGAGATCCAGATCTCTGATTCTCCGCAGAATCCGCCACTGATCACCGATCCCGTTGAACGAGCAAAAATGTGGCAGCAGATTTTTGAGCGGTGGGACCGACATCCTTTGCACGGGGCTGCAGGGCGATACACTCGCGACGAGCTCCACGAGAGACGGTAGTCCCTTTATGGTTGAGATCATTTCTGCCGTGTACCGTGACGGCGTCTTCTTTCCCGAAGCGCCTTGTAGCCTCGCCAACAATACGAAAGTGCGTATCGTCGTGGAGAATGCACCCGCGCGCGCACCCTTGGTTAGTGATCCTGTGGAACGTCAAAGGATTCTGGAGGAGACATTGGCCCGAATGAAAGCCAATCCAATTCCTGCGGGCGCGCCGAAGTTCACACGCGAGGAATTGCATGAACGCCGTTGATACAAACATCATCATCTACGGCTTTGATCTTCGCGACCCCAAGAAACAGGCCATCGCTCGCAAGTTAGTGGTCGGTCTGCCGCAGGGCGCGCTTGTTTGGCAGGTTGCATGCGAGTTTGTCGCTGTGAGCCAACGCCTGTCCGCGCAGGGACACGTCAGCTACGACCCTTGGATGGAAATAGGCTCGTTGCAGGCGATGTGGACGCCAGTTCTTCCACGGTTCGCCGCCTTCGCGCGGGCTGAGACGCTGAAGGCGAATTTCAGTCTCTCCTTCTGGGACGCCATGCTCATCGCAGTTTGTCTCGAATCCGGCGTTCAACGCCTCTATTCCGAAGACTTCTCCGCGTACCAGAAAATCGATAGCTTAGAGATCGTCAACCCGTTCATTCCCTAGCAGCCGTGCCCTTGCTCCCATGCACCACCGCTGGCACTGGCTTCCGATTTCTCTCGTTGCTGCCGGCGTGCTGGCGGTGTGGACGGCGGCGGCGGCCCATTTCGAGTCGCTAGGCTGGTGGCAGGCACTGATTTATATCGGGGGACTGGTCGCGCTGGCGGGGGCGCTCCTCTTTCGCCGCGAGCTGAACTCGACGGAGCTGGAAGTCGAGCGGCTGCGGCAAGAGCTTTCCGCCGATGACAGTCGCTTGGAGGAGGAGCGGAAGATGTTCTCGCAGCTCCAGCAGGAGATTGAGCGGCAGTTTGACGAGCAGGGGCGGAAGCTTGACAAGCGGGAAGCGGAGCTCGCCAGCCGGCTGGTGGCCTATCACGAATGGATGGAATTCCCGCAGCCGATTGACCTCAACAAGACGGATGTGCTGGCGTCGCCGGCCACCGCCACGCATCCTGCCGGACTCGCCCCGCTTTTTCCCGATCTGTCCAGCGCACAAATCTCCGAGCTCACCCGCAAGGACCGGGAGATGATGGAGCTGCTCAAGGAAGAAACGAAGATTCTGTACGACAACATCACCTCGAACAAATATGTCGTGGAAGGCGAGTTCAGCCCCGCCGTGCTCCGCGACGACGCCTACGCACTCGTCGGCAAAGTCGCTCGAATCTATCAGCCGGGCGTCGAGCAGCCGCTCTTGGATTCGAGCATGTCGCTGGTCATCCGCGCCGGCAGCCGGGCGTGCCTGCACTTTCTGGTCCTGATCGACGATCTGCCGCTCAACGTCAAGGACTACAGCTTCAACAGCCTCTACAGCTACGTGCGGAGCGCCGTGAACGCCTATCGGATGTACAAGACCACGGAGCCGTACTGGCCCTACATGAACGCGGCTTACTATCTCGGCCGCTTCGCGCTGGGGGCCAACCCGCTGACGATGGGGGCCTGGTGGTTCCTGGGGACGCTCAGCTCGCGCGGGGCCCAGGCCATCGCCACGCGGGTGATCAACCGCCAGGCCCTGGCCTTGCTCAGCGACGTCGTGCGGGTCATCGGCTACGAGGTCGCCAGCGTCTACGGCGGGGATTTTCGCCACCGCGACGCCAATTGGATTTATGCCGCCGAGCTGACCGAAATGCTGCACCAATTCCCTCTCTCGCGGGACAGCCTTTCCCACGCCCTCAAGGAATTCGGAGCGTTGCAACTTCGCAGCGAATATGACCGGATCTTTCTCTACCGCTGCATAGCCGAGCACATCAGCGCCCGCCCGCAAAACTTTCAGGCTCTGGCCTGCCTTTCCGCGGCGGAGTGCCGGGCCATCGCCTCGCGCCTGGAGAAGTTCCTGCACACTTACATCCACGGCAAAACCACCGACCGCGTGCAGAAATGGAAGAGCGGCGTCGAGAGCCGGCTGGGAGTCAAGCTGCTCGTCGCGATCCAGCCGACGGCTCACAGCGTGCAGGCCCAGCAGGAAGACGCGATCCGCTCCCTGGCCGGCTTCCTCATCAGCTCGAAGGAGCGCGAGCCGCACGAACTCGCGGGCTTCCTAGCCGCTTCCAAGATTCTGAATGAGCTGCCCCCAACCGACGGAACGGCGCTGCTCTCGAAACTGGAAGCGAACCCGCCGTACTTCTTTGAGCATCCCGATCTCGACCCCGAGAGCGACCTGGTCTCCAAGTACCTGTCCGATCTGGCCGCGTTGCAGGTGCGTGTCTCCCCGCGCGACGCCCGCCTGGACGAGCTGATCACCGACGTGGCGGAATATCTGCGGCATGATCCTAAAGTTGTGCAGCGCCTCTTGGAAAGGGAGTACGCCGCGCACCTGGCGGAACGAATCTCGCCGGAATCGCCCACGCGAAAGGCACCGCTCGCCGCGGCCCGCGCCATCCTCGATCTACTCGAGCCCGGCGAGCAGGCCCGCTTCCTTTACACCGGCATCACGCTCGAATGGCCGGCGGGAACCAGCGGCACAAGCCATCGCGGCAGTGACCTGTGGCTGCTCGGCGTTGGCCACCGCCTCACCCTGTTTGCCCTGGACAACGAAGAACCGCTCGTGGTCTGGCGGGGGGAAGGCCGCCTGGAGCTCAGCCAGGAGAAAGGGATCTTGTCCAGCACGGCCCGCCTCCGCGGCGGCTTATGGTTGCAGGAAACCTCCGGCCTGTTCCCAGTCATTCGCATCACCGGGCCAATGGTCAAATCGATCGGTAACTACTTCGGGCCATTGCAGGATTTTTTGGACGCCAGAGCCGCAACCGCGGATCAGATTTGAACTACCATGTCACTCGTGACCGGTTGCCCGCAACCCGTTGCTCACTCACCCGCGCGTCCCTCATGTCCGACGTGACTCACATCCTGTCGCAAATTGAATCCGGTGATCCGGCGGCTGCGGAGCAACTGCTGCCGCTGGTGTATGAGGAGTTGCGGAAACTGGCCGCGGCGAAGCTGGCCCAAGAAAAGCCGGGGCAGACGCTCCAGGCCACCGCTCTGGTGCATGACGCCTACCTCAAGCTGGTCGATACGGAAAAAGCCCGGCACTGGAACAGCCGCGGGCACTTCTTTGGAGCTGCTGCCGAGGCCATGCGTCGGATCCTGGTGGATAGCGCGAAGCGCAAACAAAGCGCCAAACGGGGCGGGCAGCTTCAACGGGTGGGCTTGGACGACGACCAGATCGAGGCCCCCAGCCGCGGCATCGACCTGATCGCCTTGGATGAGGCCCTGAACCGATTGGCCGTCCACGATTCCCGCAAGGCCGAGCTGGTGAAGCTCCGGTATTTTGCCGGTCTCACGCTCCGCCAGGCTGCCGACGCTCTGCGAATATCCGAATCAACCGCGGATGCCGACTGGGCATACGCCAAATCGTGGTTACGAGTCCATATCGACGACTGAGCCAGGCGCATGAAATAAACCACGGATTTCACCGAGAACACGGATGTTTTGAAATGCGGATGACCGTGGCCCAATCGGTACTTTATCCGTGAATTCCGTGCCATCCGTGGTTCGTACCTTCTGTCCGCTGAATTGTTGAAAACTTTCCGTTTTTCTTCGGGGAAATCGGAGCCAGATTCCGCACTGACTCCTGGAGGCCGCCCATCGCGTGCCGGGAGTCGGGAAATGGACGTAAAGAAACTTGACGACCAGGCGATCTTTGAAGTCGCTCGCAAAATCAGCTCGCGCGAGGCTCGTCAGGCCTACCTGGCCCAGATTTGTGGCGAAGACCTGGCCACCACCGAGCGCATCGAAGCCCTTTTACATGCGCACGACGACAGCGCGAGTTTTTTGGAAACACCCCCCTCCGCCATCGTGGCGATAGCCAGTCCGACCATCGACCAGCCGGCTCAGGAGAAGCCCGGCACGCAAATCGGCCCCTACAAGCTCCTCCAGCAGATCGGCGAAGGGGGGATGGGCACGGTCTACATGGCCGAGCAAACGCAGCCGGTCCAGCGCAAGGTCGCTCTGAAGGTCATCAAGCCGGGCATGGATAGCCGCCAGATCATTGCTCGCTTCGAGGCGGAGCGGCAGGCGCTGGCGATGATGGACCATGTCAACATCGCCCGCGTGCTAGACGCGGGGGCTACCGAATCTGGCCGGCCGTTTTTCGTCATGGAGCTGGTCCACGGCGTGCCCATCACTAAGTACTGCGACGACAACCGCCTGACGCCGCGGCAGCGGCTGGAGCTGTTCGTGCCGGTTTGCCAGGCGATCCAACATGCCCACCAGAAGGGGATCATCCACCGCGACATCAAGCCGTCCAACGTGATGGTCACGCTCTACGACGGCAAGCCGGTCCCCAAGGTAATCGACTTCGGCGTGGCCAAGGCAACGGAACAAAAGCTGACGGAACGGACCCTGTTCACGCAGTACGGCACGATGGTCGGCACGCTGGAATACATGAGTCCCGAGCAGGCGGAGATGAGCGCTCTGGGTGTCGATACCCGCAGCGACATCTACTCGCTGGGCGTGCTCCTGTACGAACTACTGACCGGCAGCACGCCGCTGACCCACAAACGGATGAAGGAAGCAGCCTATGCCGAGATTCTCCGCATGATCAAGGAGGAAGAGCCGCCCAAGCCGAGCACGCGATTGAGCGATTCGGGCGAGGCGCTGGCGTCGATCTCGGCCAATCGCCACACGGAGCCGGCCAAACTCTCGAAGCTGATGCGCGGCGAGCTGGACTGGATCGTGATGAAGACGCTGGAGAAGGACCGCAACCGCCGCTACGAGACGGCCAACGGGTTCGCTGCGGACGTGCAACGCTACTTGAACGACGAGACGGTGCAGGCGTGTCCGCCATCAGCGGGTTATCGGTTGCGGAAGTTCGTGCGCCGCAACAGGGGGCAGGTGCTCGCCGCCGGTCTCGTACTCCTGACGCTGGTCGGCGGCATCGCCGGTACGACGTGGGGGTTGGTGCGTGCGGAGCAACAACGGCAATTGGCCGAGGCCAAAAAGCAGGAAGCGCTGGATGAGCGTGACGCCAAGGACATGGCCCTGGCCGCCGAGAAGACCGCCAAGGAGCAGACCCAGAAGCGACTGGTCCAGATCGAGAAGGGCAACGAGATTATAACCTCGATCTTCACCGACCTGGACATCCGCAAGGTGAAGGAGGGGACCGAGCCGCTGGAGGCGGTGCTGGCCGAGCGGCTGGTGAAAGCGGCCGGGCAACTGGAGGGGGAGGCGGTCGGCGACACGCTGGTGGTGGCCGGCCTGCAAGACCGCCTGGGCATGTCGTTGCTCCACCTGGGCCATCCGCAGGCCGCGATTGGGCTGTTCGTCAAGGCCCGAGCCACCCGCTCAACCCAGTTGGGGGCCGACCACCCCCACACCCTCATGAGCATGGCCAACCTGGCGGTGAGCTACCAAGATGCTGGGAAGCTGGACCTGGCCCTGCCGCTCCATGAGGAAACCCTGAAGCTCCGGAAGGCCAAGCTGGGGGCTGACCACCTCAACACGCTCGCGAGCATGAACAACCTGGGGAACGGCTACCGGGACGCCGGCAAGCTGGACCTGGCCCTGCCGCTCTATGAGGAAACCCTGAAGCTCATGAAGGCCAAGCTGGGAGCCGACCACCCGGACACGCTCGCGAGCATGAGCAACCTGGGGAGCGGCTACCTGAACGCCGGGAAGCTGGACCTGGCCCTGCCGCTCTTTGAGGAAACCCTGAGGCTCACGAAGGCCAAGCTGGGGGCCGACCACCCGAACACGCTCACCAGCATGAACAACCTGGCAGAGAGCTTCCGAGCCGCCAGGAAGCTGGACCTGGCCCTGCCGCTCCTTGAGGAAACCCTGAAGCTCCGGAAGGCCGAGCTGGGGGCCGACCACCCCGGCACGCTCGTGAGCATGAACAACCTGGCGGCGGGCTACCGGGACGCCGGGAAGCTGGACCTGGCCCTGCCGCTCCTCGAGGAAACCCTGAAGCTCATGAAGGCCAAGCTGGGAGCCGACCACCCGGACACGCTCACAAGCATGAACAACCTGGGGATCGGCTACCGGGACGCCGGGAAGCTGGACCTGGCCCTGCCGCTCCTCGAGGAAACCCTGAAGCTCACGAAGGCCAAGCTGGGGGCCGACCACCCCGCCACGCTCACGAGCATGGCCAACCTGGCAGAGGGCTACCGGGACGCCGAGAAGCTGGAGCTGGCCCTGCCGTTGTATGAGGAAACCCTGAAGCTCATGAAAGCCAAGCTGGGGGCCGGCCACCCGAGCACGCTCACCAGCATGAACAACCTGGCGTTGGGCTACCAGGCCGCCGGGAAGCTGGACCTGGCCCTGCCGCTCTATGAGGAAACCCTGAAGCTGAGGAAGGCCAAGCTAGGAGCCAACCACCCCGACACGCTCACCAGCATGAACAACCTGGCGTTTGGCTACCAGGACGCCGAGAAGCTGGAACAGGCCCTGCCGCTCTTTCAGGAGGCGGTCGCGGGCATGGAAAAACGCCGCTTCCAGCACGAGCACTCCGGACGCATCGTCAACAACCTGATCGGCTGCTACGAGCGGCTCAAGCAGTTCGACCAGGCCGAGCCGTGGCGGCGGAAGTCGCTGGCGGTGCTCAAGGACCGCGCCGGCGCCGACTCCGTGCCCTTCGCCGGCGAACTGGCCGCGCTCGGCCTGAACCTGCTCCAGCAAAAGAAGTGGACCGACGCCGAAGCCGTGCTCCGCGAGTGCCTCGCCATCCGCGAGAAGAAGCAGCCCGATGCCTGGTCAACCTTCAACATCAAGTCGATGCTGGGCGGGGCGCTTCTGGGCCAGAAGAAGTACACCGACGCCGAGCCGCCGCTCGTGAAGGGCTACGAGGGAATGAAGCAGCGGGAGAAGACGATCCCGCCACAGGCCAGCATCCGCATCCCCGAAGCCCTCGACCGACTGATCGAGTTTTATACAGCGACGAACAAGCCGGACGAGGCGAAGAAGTGGCGGGTCGTACGAGCCCAGTACCCGCCAGAGCCATCCCCCCCGCCGAGGCCGCACTGAGGGCGGCTCGGGCCCGCCGCCCACAGGACCGGGCCGCCATCCTATGATAGGGCCCGAGTCCCTCCCGCCGGCCTCCGGGCCGAGAATTCGGAAAAAAGTTTCGCCTCGGTGAGCCCCGGCCGGGCCCGATTCCGCACTGACTTGTGAAAGCCAAACCCAACCCCACTCTTTAGGAGATTCCCATGATGTCGTTCCGTACCTGGCTCCGCTCGCGCCTCGCACCACACCCCACGCCCCCCGCCCGGCCTGCCCGCCGCCTCAGTGTCGAGCCCCTGGAGGGCCGCTCGGTCCCGGCCGCCGCCTTCGGCTCGGCCTTCTCCCTGCCCGCGGCCACGAGCGAGTGGACCAACCAGGACATCGCCGTGGACATCGCCGGCAACACCTACGTTTCCGGCGCGTTCCGAGGCACGGCCGACTTCGACCCGGCCCACGTCAACCCGGCCGCCGTCCTGACCAGCCGGGGCAACGAAGACGGCTACGTCGCCAAGTACGGCCCGACCGGGGCGTTTCAGTGGGTCGCCCCGATGGGCGGCGCGGGTTACGACGTGGTCAAGTCGGTGGATGTCAATCCCCAGACCGGGGACGTGTATGCCACCGGGTACTTCACCGGGGTGGCCGACTTCGGTCCGTTCCAGCGGACCACCCAGGGGGCCGAATCGTCCAGCGACGGGTTCGTTGTCCGGCTCGACACGAACGGGGCCATCCGCTGGGCGCACCAGTTCGGCGGGGCGTACGAGGGCGACCGCGGCTCTGGGGTGGCGGTCGACCGGGCGACCGGGGTGGCGTACGCGACAGGCCGGCTGGACCTGACGGCGGGCAACACCAACGACAACATGGACGTCTACATGGCCCGGTTCGACCCGGCCGCCGCCGTTGATGCCGCCGGCCGAATCACCCCGACCTGGGAGAAGCAAGTCGGCGGCGACCGGTCGGACGAGGGCACGGCGGTGGCGGTCGATGCGACCGGGGCAGTGATCTTCGTCGGCAACTTCACGGGCACGGCCGACTTCGACCCCGACCCGGGCGTGGTCCGGTCGCTCCGGACCGGCAGCACTTCCTCGAACACCAGTGCGTTCGCCCTCAAGCTCACCGCAGGCGGGGCGTACGTCTGGGCGGTCAACTTCGCCATCGCGTCCACCGGCTCCGCAAGCAGGGCCGCGGACGTGGCCACCGACTCGCAGAACAACGTCTACCTGACCGGCATGTTCGCCGGGACGGTGGACTTCGACCCGGGCAAGGGGAAGCTGAACCTGCCCAACGCCGGCCAGACCGACGCCTACGTGGCCAAGCTGACCCCGGCCGGGGCCCTGGCCTGGGCGAAAAGCATGGGCGGATCGACGAACGACTACGCCTACGCGATGGTGGTGGACGCCCGCGACAACGTATACGTCACCGGCAGCTTCGGCTCGACGGCCAATTTCGGGGGCGTCTCGCTGGCGTCGGCCGGGGGGTCGGACGTGTTCGTGGCCAAGCTGTCCGGCGGAACCGGCTCGGTGGTGTGGGCCTACCGGATGGGCGGGGTAGGGGACGACCTGGGCGAGGGGATCGCGGTGGACGGGCTCGGGAACGTGTACGTCACCGGGGTCCACACCCGCAAGGCCGACTTCGACCCGGACCCGAACCGGGAGTACTGCCTGGACAACTCTTATGCGTACGGGATCTTCGTGGTCAAGCTGACCCAGGACACCTGGTGATTCGGGCCCGGCATGGTCAGCTTCGGGAAGTTGCCGGGCGGGCCAAACGACTCGCGCACGTGCCGGCCCACCGTCAGGCTCGATGATGCGGCGGGGCACGGTCGGTTCATCGACCGGACGCCACCCGTGTTGGGCGCGGGTCTCCTGACCCCGTCCACACGACTGACCGAAGGTCTCCCTGCCCTCTGCGGAGGAGACCTGCGGTCGAGCGTTTCGGCGGAGCCCTCCGACCCGCGCCGAACGAGCGGAGGATCTGCCAGATGACGGGTGGGAGTATCAAGAGGAGCGAGGAAAAGACGTAAAATGTATCAAGGTTGCAAGTCGTAAATATCGTTCCAACAATAACTTACAGCGAAAAACGTGATACACTTGCCGCCGAACAGGGTGTTCGAAAACCGGTATCAAGACGTGCCGTCCTCAGGGGGTTCATTGATTCCTGGCCGGTTGCGACATTCGGGACTTACGTCCAATCGAATTGACGTAAGTTCCACGAAGCCGGAAGTGCAAGCGAAGCTCAGCGACGCCCAAAAGTGCAGCCGC
>JBKJNY010000133.1:0-24350 GCA_046593355.1 Pirellulaceae bacterium
CATGTCGATCAAGCGCCGCGCCGGCGGCTTCCGCAATCCCGAAAACTTCAAAACCGCGATCTACTTCCATTGCGGCGGATTAAGCCTGTACCCATAAGAAACCCAGATGGACCGAAAATAATAACAGCAGCCAATGGGAAGAGGTGAGATGGTTCATCGTCGAGAAGGAAAAGACCCGGTGGTTCCCGGACGAATACCAAGGCCCGAAAGTGTCTGTGGTAAGGCTCAAGTACCGAACGCAAGGGCTGGGAGGAACTGTGCTTTTGGATGAATATTTTGCGGTTCTGAGTGGCAACGTAGTGGAGAATGGCTCGGTGTCTGGCGTAGAACGGTTGGCGGAACTGAGGGAGAAAAACGATCAATTGGAAAAGCTAATGCTCAAAGAGCAAGCTGAGGGGCTCGAGTATTTGCGTACATTCAGGCCACCAGGTTTGCCTAAGTAGGCAGGTCGTTCGTTTCGGCCGAATTGCCCGCGGGGACAGAATTCAGCATCTGCCGTTCCCGCTCGGCGGCGAATGCAAGACAGGCCTGAATATCTTCCTGTGTGAGATATGGGAAGTCATCAAGAATCTCGGGTACGGACATGCCGGCGGCAAGATACGACAGAACGTCGTAGACGGTGATCCGCATGCCTCGAATGCACGGGCGACCACCGCGCTTGCCCGGTTCAATCGTGATTCGTGACCGCCATGTGTCGTTCATCGGTGACCTCACTTCGTCAACTTTTTTGGCTACTGAATTATACCTTCAAATCCCGAGTGTGAACGAGCCAGAGCCTCGGGGAAGTGCGCTCCGCAGGCGGAGCCTGGGAACGAGGGATTCCAGCGCCCCTCTGGATTCCCGCGAAATAGCCTGCCCAGCCGCGAGCACGATGCTCCAACTGGTGGTGGCGAAATGCTGCGGGTGAGCAGCTTCGCGGCTGCTCGGATCGGCTAGGGAGGACATGGGGCTATTGTAGGCGGGGTGTTCGCTCACAACCCCTGGTAGACGGGCGAAGGCCGCACCCCTGCAAATTGTGTATGTGAACTATTGACCATTTATGTGGACAAGAGTATAAATATGGAAGATCGGCGAAGTTGCCTCCGATTCCGAGGGGCTGGCGTTGTCGCGTCGCGACAGCTCATCAGCCTCTTGGCGTGTCGCAGTCCCCTGCGAACGAATCGCTCATTGACAATCTGGTTGAATTGCAAGGAGGAGTACGGTGGCTATCGGACGAGTGCCGCCCTCCCCCGGTCGAGTGTTTTTTCTCTCGGACGGTTTGCAGAACGAAAAGAGGGGGGTGTTGGTTTACCCGGGGGGGTCAGTTTTCGCAACCTTGTATTAGACAACAAGTTGTGAAAAATGAGAGGCGAGGTTTATCAACACATGTAAAGTGTGGAGCAAAAAGTCGCGCGGCCAGCCGCGAGGACGATGCTCCACCTGGTGGTAGCGAAATGCAACGGATGAGCAGCTTCGCGGCTGCTGTTTTCGGCTGGGGAGGGCATGGGCCCATTGAAGGCGGGAGTTCCGCTCTACGACTGTCAACCACGCTTGCCAGCCCGCCCGTACGGCGTTGCAAACGTGACTCACTGTTGAAGGACGAATGAAGGCGGTCCGGATTTCGCAATGGAGTCCCGATCGGCGTTTCGCAGTTTCTCGCGAAAGAGATTCGAAAGTACACCTGGCAGCTTAGCAGCAGAGTCGGTCGCATCTTTTAGAGCCACTTGTGCCTCGTGTGACTGAACTCGCAACTCCTCAATCGCAAGATATATCTTTGCAAGGGACTTAAGCGATTCAGTCGAGGCTGATGAAATTGCCTGTCGGTAGAGGGAGCGACCTCTTGCCAGATCCCCCGCTCGAAAAGCAACCAGACCAGCGGTGGCGACTAGACAAACCCTTTGGAATTGATTGGTACTTGCAGGGCCTTGTTGACTCAGGACCCCATCCGCTTCAACAACTTTTCCTTGCTTTGCGAGAACGAAAGCTAAATTGTTGATCAGCGTCGCATCATCCCGGTTACTCATAAGGCTTTGCCGAATTATCTTCTCCGCCTCCCCATATTTCTCCAATGCTGTGGACGCAATGAAAGATCCCAAGCTTGCCGGTCGGCTGGAAAAAGGCTGTTCCGCTTGCCATTGCTTGGCTTCGTCGAGCGCTTGGTTCCATTGCCCATCATTCGATGCTTTCCAGGCATTAGCCTCACTCGATTTCGCGGATGATTCAGGTGGAAGTGAACAAGCGGAAAAGCCGCCTATGTTCCTGCTCAGCCAAGCAGCTTGCGCAATCGCGTTCTCCGCTGGCTCCGTAAGGGAGAATTGGCAGAGTCGCCTTGCCCTCTTTACATTCCCACCAGACGCTTCTAACGTTGCCAATGCGCCTGCCAGTTCCGAAAGATGAAACGGCGAATGATTCTGAGATTCCACCATCGCACGCGCAGTCTTAATAAACTGAGAAGTCCGGTTCCGCACAGCGGAAACCGCAATCTCTCCTGCGAGAATCCAGGGATCATGCTTTACCGCCGCGGTTCGCAAGAGAACCATGTGTGCACGACCGAAATCGCCCTTGTGGAGGAAGAACCGGCAAGCAGCCCGAACAATAAATCGGTTTTCGGGAGCGAGACCGAGCGCACTTCTCATTGCACGTTCGGCCTTTTGTTCCTGCCCTATTGTTGTGAAAAGCAGTGCCAAATTTGCCCACATCACTGGATTATTCGGATAAATGCGCAATCTCTCACGGTTTCGATGGATCAAGACCTCCGGCGTATCCGTCTCGGACGGCGTTCGATGATTGGGATTTGCATCTAGGTTGGCCTCAGATTCGTCTAGGCATTGTAAAGCGATATCTCGTGCAGCGTCTGGCGCGGTTCTATCCAAGAGTACAAATTCTGCCGCCTCTCGCGCGACTTGTTGGCAACCAATTGTAAATGACGCAGAAACAAGATCCGCCGCAACCGAGAGGCTTGGCTGTCGATGCCAGTCGTCCAAAACATGCTTCAGCATCTGCGCAGAGAACGACCCTGCATCTCTTATCCTCAACGGCGCGGACTCCTTGAAGTCAACTGTTGCAGCAAAACTTCGCCACCTAGGGACTACTTGGCGGCTGCGATCCTCGTTGAAAACGGACATCAGATAAAAGCCCTATTTCGTCGCTTCCAATTGAGCCTTGTAAGCAAGATGGTTGAACCTGGAAATATATCGCTCAAGCCCGTATTGGTTACCAAACCGGTTTCTAGGATGACCGCGCCTTTTAGGATCGGGTTCGCAAAGCTCCTTCACGAATTCCTGCAATTCGGAGCGAAATATAGTCGGCACATGACTCGCAAACTTTTCAAGCGCGACGTCAAACGCGGCCTGGACATAGGGCAACACTTCCGAATACGTTCCGCCCCAAAACATTGGTCGATATAGTGCGCTCAGATTCTCAGAAATAAGTGCATTCATATGAACACGCGTAAACAGAAAAACCACCAAGTTCCCCAAGTGGTAAAAATCGCATCCAAATCGCCGCGCTCGATGGTCAGTCGGCAATTCACCGTACATAAGTTCAAGCGGAGCGTATGTAGTATCACCCGCTACTTTCAAGTTGTCATGAGGACTTGGGTTGTCACGGTCCCAAGCGCGGCCGAGATCGCTGATTTTCGAGCCGCCATTGCTCGAATACACCAACACATTCGACGGCTTCAAATCCTGGTGAGCAATGTTAGCTTGGTGCAATTGCCTAAGTCCGGTAGCGACATGATGAAGAGTCCGCATGACGAAGACCACATCTAATATGGCATGTGTGTCCAAATGCGCTCTAACGTCCCCTTCGGCCAATTCAAAGATTAGATACTCGACTTTATGGTACGGGTTTCCCGGATCTGGCTGCACTGAGCCGCTCGCGATGGCGCGTGCAACTCGGCTGAAACGGTTGCATCGCTCGCAAAGCTCTTTTTCAAAGACGTACGCCTTCGTCATGCCCAAAAGCACCTCAGCGGTGTTTGGACTCGCAAGTGCCATTGCGTAGTCCATTGCCTTGAGAAAACCTCGCCGACCATCTTTGTCCACCACGATGTAGCCTTGCGAAAAATGACCGCCAGTCGCGTTAGGCCTTCTCGCCGCGAAATCGACCACGGTCCAACCACCGTCAAGCGGCAATCCCTTAAGTTGTTCGGACGGTCTCATAGCGCATCCTTGTCCAAAAGCGAGCAGAGCAAAAGCTTGAGATTATGCTGGGCGGGTGGTGTATTTGCCCAACTCGAAGCTAGCAGGCTGATGAATCTGCGAAAAGCCCCGGCCGACGTAGAGTGGACGTGCGATTGTGTTTTTGGACCAGTCGAAGTCCGTGAGGTCTGAAGTGTTGGCCCCAGTTTCACAATTTCCTCACGCAATAATCTCCCGCTTCCTCTTCACATAATCCCACACCACGTACCGATCGAGATCCTTACCCGCGGTGAAGAAGACGCGGCCTTTGGTTCCTTCGGCGAGGCGGTAGGCGAAGCGGATGTCTTCTTCGGATTGCGACCAACTGGGGACGAGGAAGATGTTGATGGTGATGCCGTCTTTCTGGCAGAGCAGCCCTTCCCGCAGGGTGGCGGCTTCGGTTTTGGGGTGCGGGGGGTAGCGGAGGTGGAGCACGGTCCCTTCGAAGTGGGCGGTGGGGAGGCCGTCGGTGATGAGGATGATCTGGCGGTTGGGGGTGGCCTGGACACCGAGGAATTGCCGGGCCAATTGCAACGACCGCTGGATGTTGGTGAAGTGCTGGGGAATCCGCAATTCGCTGATGTCGTCACGGCTCATGTCGAGCTCGATGCGGATGAAGGGGTCGTAGAGGCTGACCGGCTTGGGCATCAGCTCGATGATTTGGCCCGGCGGGACGACGCGAGGGAAGGTGAACATCTCCAGGAATTGCAGGAAGTCGCCGGGGTACTCGCGGCGGATCAGGCCGTCGAGGGCCAGCCCCATCCGCTTGACGTTGATGTACTGCCCGTCGTACCGCATGGAGCCGCTCATATCCATGATGACGACCGTGGCGCACTTGGGGGTGTTCCGCGTCTTGTGGATTTCGATGTCCTCCTGCTTCAGCCGTACGGGGAGGCCGCCGCCGGAGCGGACCAGGGCGTTGATGAACGACTGGGGGATGTCCATCTGCGTGATTGAATCGCCGAACTCGTACGGCTTGGTCGCTTGCATCTCCACCGCCCCTTCGCCGACGATTGGCCCCTGGTGGCGGCCGGTGCGGCTGGCTTGCAGCGAGCTGAAAATCCGCTCTAGCAGCCGCCCTTGAAAGAGGCGGTAGGCTTGCGGCGTGAGCTTGAAGCCGCCGTCGGCCCCTTTTTCCAGCCCCTGCCGCTCGGCCAATTCGCGGACCATGTTTTCGACCATCCGCTGCATCTCTTCGAGCTGTTCCTTGCCGCCGGGCTCCGTGAACTGCTCGAGGAGGTCGAAGTCGATGATGCCGATCTGAGCGGACTTGCGAGCTTCCTCCAGTTGCTTGAGCAGCTCGTCGATTTTCTCCAGCTCTTCCTTGATCTCTAACGCCTCGGGGACGGTCATCGAGGTCCGGCCGGTGAAGGTGTACTTCCCCGCCAGTTCATCGATTTGGTACTTCTCCCCCAGCCGTTCGACAAGCTGCAGGATCTGATGGCCGAACTTGCTCCGCTCGGCCCCGGCGGCATACCAGAGCATTTCCAGGTCGCGAAGCTGCTCTTCCTTCACCGCTTTGCGGAAGCGGCCTTCAATGCCGGCCGGGGGCTTGGTCTTCTCTCCCAGCCGCTGGTACTCGCGGCGGACGGTTTTTTGAACGGTTTCGGTTTCGTACTTGGCCAGGATTTTCCGCTTCCGCTCCAAGAGCATCGCCAGCAGAAAATCGAGGCTCGGCCCCAGGTTCCCCATCTGGCTCGGGTCGAGGCGGACCGCCCGCGCCAATTCCTCCTCCGTCAGCTCCCGCATCTCGCCGTAGGCGAGAAAATGCTCAAACGCCGGCGACACCACATCCGGCGGTGGAGTCGTGGGGCTGGGGAATTTCCCAGGGTCGTACTTCTGGTACGTATGGATGATGCCGCCGAGGCGGAGGGGATTCGACATGAGTGGACGCCGTCGATGGAAGGGGCGCGAGGCACTCTCATTCTAGGGTGGCGGAGAGCCGGGAGTAGAGTGACAACCTCTAGGCCTTCCGTTCCACCATCGCCGGCACGAAGTGCCGCAGCGGGGTGGGGGCACCCAGACGCCGCAGCAACGAACGCTGCGAAGCAAAGTGGACCGCCAGGCGGCTGCCGATGACGTTGCCGCGGCCGAGGACGTCGAGGCAGTGCTCTTCGCCGCGGGCGAAGGTGAGCATGGGGCCGGTCGGCTCGATTTGCCAGGAATTGTCCCGGTATCCACGCAGCGGCGAATCGGAATCGAAGAGCCAGGAGGGGGCGGCGAACTCAATTTCCAGCGGCTCGAATACAGGCCGCCGGGCAACCTGCCGGGCCGTCGCCGGCAAGAGGCCGGCCATCGTTAGCGTGCGTCCGTCGAGGAGCTCCACCTGTCGGCAAAGGTAGGCCAGACCGGTTCCCTCGGCATAGACTCTTCCGCCCCGGCCCGCAAAGCAGCGAAGAGACTGTGCCAGGCAATGATTCGCGGCCAGCTTGGGCCAACAGCGGTCAGCCGCCCCGCCGCCGAGATAGACCACGTCGGTCTCTTCTGGAATCGCTTCACCCCGGAGCGGTGAAAAGTCTCGCAGGGTCACACCCGCCGATTCAAGCTGTTCCAGAGTTTCCGGAAAATAGTTCGTGAAGGCCTCATCGAGGGCAATGGCGACGGTCGTCTTCCGCCGCGGGTTCCAGCATTGCTCATCCTCCTGTTGCGTGGCGGGAAGTGCGCTCACCCGCTCGGCAATTTCGAGGAGGGCATCCAGTCGCAGTGTCCGACGGAGCGACTCGGCGAGCGACATGCAGACGCTGCGGGCCGGACCCTGCGAAGCCGGCAGATAATCCAGCAAAGCGTCGATCGGCTCCGATTCTTTCAGCCAACCGAGGACTGGCACGCCCCAGAGCGGCTCCAGCGTGGCCTGCCAGCGGAGGGCGTGCTCGTCGCACCTGGCCCGCGAAAGCAGAATGCCGTCCAGATGCTCCGGCCGCGCCGGAATGCGGCAGCCGTCCATCAGGGACAAGTCAATGGCCGCGATGCGCGGGCAATTCAGCCGGTCGCACGCCAGGTCCAAAGAGCCGCCAAGGTCTGAGCGGTTGGACGCTGCCGCGAAGGAGCCTTCGAGGAGCCCCAGATGGCAATCGCTCATTCCTTTTTGAAAAGCGGCAGCCAATTGCTCGCCGTCCATGACCCACGAATCGAGATACCGTCTGGGGCGGCCGGTGAGAGTGCGGGACGCATCATGGCTGGCAAAGCTGGCCCGCGAACCAAACGTTTGCACACCCACGCCGGCTTGCGACAGCGAGGTGAGCAGGCCCCAATACAGCGGCTGGCAACGAGCGCTGGACTGAACTGTGCCGACCGCCAGTCGGGGAATCCGCCACATAGGTTACCGCTTGCAAAAAGAGCGAGAGGATACTTCAGGAGCGGTGAGTAGGGGCCCGCCGAATGCGTTTTGCCAACATCCGATTGTTCGGCCCGTCGTGGCCACAGTCAAGCGCCTTTCCGGCAAGAAAAGGCGAGAAAATGGCTCAGTCCGTTGGAGTCCCGCCTTCAGGCGATTCCCAACTACCGCCTAAAGGCGGAACTCCAGCGCTTATTTGAGCCGGTATTTATAAATCGGCAGGTGCCGATAGTAGACCTCGAGCATGTAGATGGAGAGACAGGTGGTATACAGCCGCCCGCCGGCCCCGGCCCCGTGCGAATCGCCGGCGCTGGGAGCCCAACTCCCTTTTTCCGCGCCACTCTTGATTTGGTGCGCGGGGACGGCCTGCCGCATGACCTTGTTCCACTTGTCCCAGTCGTCGCCATCCATGTGATGCAGGGTCTGGGTGGCGTAGTACCAGTAGTAGACGTTTTGATGGCTCTCGGAACTGTTGTAATCGATGGGGTTGGCCAGCAGGTAATTGACTCCCGACCGCAGCCGCTCGTCGTCGTGCTTCCACCCCAGGTACTCGCGGCAGAGGAGCCCCTCTGCTGTCATGGTGAGGCGGTAGTCCTGTCCCGCCATGTAGGCGTACTTGCTCTGATTCTCCGAACTCACACTGTCCAAAAAGTTGCTGATTTTCTCGAAGGTCGGGCTGGGAACATCGAGTCCCGCCATCATCGCGCTTTGCAGGGCCATGACGTACCAGCCGGTGACGGAAGTATCAGAATCTTCCTTGGGAGCATAGCGCCAGCCGCCTTGCGGAGACTGGGCAAACAGAGCGTAGTTGACAGCCTTTTGAGCGGGATCACGGAAGTCCTTGTCCTTGGTCATGCCGTAGATTTCGCAGAGGGCAATCGAGGCCTGGGCCTGACCGTACGTTTTCTGGTTGTAGGCAGCCTCACCTTGAAACTCGCCGTCGGCGCTCTGCATGGCGAGCAGAGCTTTCCAACCCTTGGCCACAACGGGCTGAAACTCTGTCTTGCCTTGGTGCGTATGCCCCGCCCCTTGGAATGCGAGCAGCGCCATGGCCGTGGCGGCGACCCGATTCTCCGCGTACCCGCCGTTGGAATACGGACCCATCAGGCTCCAGGTCCCATCCGGCTTCTGCTGCTTCTTCAGCCAGAGCAGTCCCTCGCGCACCGAAGCCTCCGTCGTCGCGGTTCCGCCATACGCCGCCAGCAACGACCTCTTAGATCCCTCCTCGCGGCCGGTCAGGGCCAGGCCGATGGCAGGGGCGACGATGTCACTCGTCGCCGAGTTGGCTTCGGGATCGTTGAGATCAATGACGGGAGGAGCCGCGAACGGATCATCCACCGGCGGCTTATCGCTAAAGGAAAGCGCGGGATCGAGGACGTCCAGGTTCATGGAATCGGCTGACTGCAACTCGTCCTCCAGCACCTGCTCCCCCAGCTTCTCGGCGTAAATATCCGGCGGAGTGATGAGCATGATTTGCTCGGCGATGGGCTGGGCCGTGAAAATCAGCCCCATGATGAGCAGGATGAACGCATGGACCACCATGCTGACCATCCACGGCGGAGCACCCTTGACAATCTTCTCGGTCGAGTCGGGCGGCGGCTGATCTTCCGGCTTCTGCGGCTGGATCTCTAGCGAATCCGAGTCGGTCTTGGCCGGCGCGGGTAACGGACGATTGGCCGGAACCGGGCGGGGAGCCAGAACGGGGCGCGGAGCAGCCTGACGAACAGGAGCCGCCGCTGGCTGCGGCGCTGGAACAGGCACGGGCGCCACGGGACGAACCGGTTGCGGCGTCTGCCACGAGGAAAGCGGAATCGGTTCCGCCTGGGCGGGAGCGGCCACGGGGCCAAGAGGAACCGGCTGAACGGGAACCGGCGGTTGATAAGCCACCGGCTGCGGCGGCTGCGGATAATATGCCGGCTGTTGCTGAGGATAAGCGTACTGCCCGCCGTAACCCGGCTGGGGAAACTGCGGCGGAGGAGGATAGGGTGGCGGCGGCGGGTTCTGGCGATACGGATCAGGATTCGACATCAGGCCGTCCCTCGGCGAATTCCTTCGCCCGCCTCATTGTCCGAGCGCACTATCTCACAGCTACATCAAGTCTATCAGTCCAAAGAAGTAGCGGCAAGCAAGAAGTGCTCCGCGATCAGAATCGCGGAATCCAAGGCCGAAAGGGGTTGGTGGCGTCGTACTGGTTGTGCGGATGATCTCGGTTGGTTCGCACGTCATGGGGTAAACTCTCTCCCGGATGTTTAGCCCCGAGGCTCGCCCTTGGCTGCGGCTTTGGCCTTCTCGTCCCACTCCGCTGCTTGCTTCGGATCGGCCTTGACGCCGGCGCCAGTGCGGTAGGCCTCGGCGAGCGCCCGCATCGCCTCGACGTTGCCATGCTTGGCCGCGATCCGATACCAGAATGCCCCTTCCTTTTCGTCCTTGGTAACGCCGCGGCCGGCTGCGCTGAGCGAGCCCAAGGCAAGGATCGCCTCAGTGTGGTTGTCGATCGCGGCCGCTTTGTACCAGCGGACGGCCTCGAGATCGCTCTGAGCCAAGCCGCGGCCAGCCGCGTAAGCTTTGGCTAACTGAAATGCCCCTTCGGGATCGCCCTGATCGGCTGCGCCGCGAAAGAACATTGCCGCGCTTGTCTCGTCCTTGGCCATGCCGCGGCCCTCGGCATAAATCAGGCCGAGCATCGTCAGTCCTGGACCGTAACCCAGTTGAGCGGATCGGGAATACCAGTCACGCGATTTCTGGTCATCCTTGGGCAAGCCCTCGCCGTGTTGGTAGGCGTTGGCGAGCAGCCACATGCCGCCGGGGTGGCCGCCATTGGCCGCTTTTTCGGCCCACTGGTTTGCCGCGGCGACGTCCTTGGCCGCGAGAGTGCCGTCGCGATAGGTCACCGCCAGCATGTACATCGCTTCGGGGTCACCGCGATCGGCCGCCTTGCGCCACCAGTCCAGGCACTGGTCTGGATCGCGTTCGCCCCCTGCGCCATCGGCGTGCAGCAGGCCGAACAGTCGCATCGCCTCGGTCGAGCCCAACTCCACGGCCCGCTTGTAGAGTGCCTCGCCGCGCTTGCGATTGGCCTCGTTGCCTTGACCCGCTTGGACGTAGATCGTTCCCAGGATCAGCATGGACTCCGCATCGCCGGAGTCAGCCGCGGCTTGCAATTTAATGCGGGCCTTGTCGTGCCACTCACTGGCTTCCTTGCGTCGCGCTGCGATCTTGGCTGGCATGTCGCTATGGGTGCCGGCCAGCGCCATCGACAGATTGAGCATTCCCCTAGGATTACCGGCTTCGGCCGCCTTGCGGAACCAGGAGATGGCCTCCGGCGGGTCGCGGCGAGTGCCGGCACCCTTGAGGCGCATCATTCCTAGGTAGCACATGGCATCGGTGTCGCCCCCTTCGGCGGCCGTGCGAAAGCAGTTCAGGGCCTTAATGGAATTCTTGTCGATCGCGATCCCGACCAGATGCAGCCGGCCGAGGCGGGTTGTCGCCCGCAGGTTCCCTTTGGCAGCCGCCTGTTGATACCCTTTCACCGCGGCCGTCAGATCGACAGGAGCGCCGATGCCCGTTTGCTGACGATCGGCGAGCGCCGTCAGGGCTTCCGCGTCGCCGGATTTGGCGCGTGTTTGCAGTTCTTCGAGGGTCTCGCCCAGCGCGGCACCGGCCATTACGGTCCAGACTGCCGCGACCCATTGCCAGGAAACAGGCGAGCGGCGCGGATGCGAAAAGACGGTATGCATCATTAGTCCTTGTTGGGATACGGGGAATCCAGAATGCCCCATTCCCAGCCCAGGCAGTCCAGGTAGTTCTTGAGGCCGCCGGTGGTCCATTCGCACGGATTATACGGCTGAGGCGGTGGAGTGGGCCCGGGCGTTGGTACGGGCTTGAGTTTTTGCTGGTCGTCGCGAAAAACCAGGTCGCTCAGCGGCTGCACTTTCTGCTCCTTGCACGCCGTTGTGTCCCAGTATTGCATTTTGAAAGCAACGTTGAGCTGCTGCGAATCAATCTTGATCTGTCCCGTTTCCGGTCCCATCCCAAGGAACAAGCTGCTCCTGCTGACCGTGGCCGTAAAATCGATCTTATAGATCGGCTGGTGCGTGCATTTCGCGATCAGCTCGCTGTCCGTGCAACGCGACATGGTGCCCGTCAACTGATTGCCTACCAGGAAGCCGGACAGATAGACGCTGCGCCCGCATTTGTCGCCAGGCGGTGCCAACACCCGGACGTCTCCCTCGTCGTCCTGAAAGACAGTGACCCAGCCAAAATCCGCTGAATTCCAGTTGCCGTTCAGATTGACCTGTCCGAGAGCCGGGCCGCCCGCCATGAGCAAGACTCCTAGTAGGAATGGTGGCAGCCATAACCGGTAACAGATACTCATGAACACTTCTCCTTAGGATTGTATTAACCGCGCGGAACGAGCCGTGGATAATGAACGTGTTTGATTTCTATCCTCTCGGTCACGAGCGGATTGAACTTACCTGCGACTTCTTCCGGAATTTTGAATTGCCGCATCGCCTGGTAGGTGAACGTCTGCCGGATCACGTCGTCAGCGAGTACCTTGGTTTCGACGGTCGGTTTCAGGTCTTGCCACTTTAAGGTCCATGGAGGATTGGGAGCACGAATAGCGCCCGGAAACTGCACCATTTCTCGATCGTCGATGTTGGCGACGATCGTAACCGTTTGCGTGCCGCTGAGGCTGGTTCCCGAGGAGAATCCATTCCCCCCCATCGTCGCCAAGTCGAGCGACAGTCGGCGATCTTCGTCGCGCAACTCACCGGCTCCCGTGCGCGGGGCTTCAGCCTTTCCTTTGGCACGCAGATGCACCTTGCGATCGCCCCAGAATGACGAAGCGTGTCCCTGTGAATTCCAAATTCCATTGTGGTACATCGCTCCCGCATCGCTTTGGGCCCACTCAATACTTCCATCCTTCTGTACGAGGAACTGCTTCTTTACGGCATGATACGCTGTGTTGTAAGGCGTGATGGTGCCACCCGCGATTGAAAGTGTAGCCCCGCCCGGCGCAGTGTTAATGTCCCAGGTAAGCGACCACTCGCCGTCGAACGGATTGCCACCGCCGGCCCCTGGCTGCGCCAGCGCCGGTGGGGCGGCCCAAGAAACGACGCAGGCTAGCGCCGCGGCCGCCATTCCCGTTCGTATGGACTTCCCGTTCATCAAGGTCCCTCATCCTCGCGGAACAAGTTTTAAGTTGTGCACGTGCTTGACCTCAATCCGTTCGGTAACTTTGTATTTGCCCAACACTGTTTTAACCTCGGCCTCACGACTCCCTTTGTAGGTCGTCGTTTCCCGGATTTCGTCCGCGCTGATTTCTTCACGAAAGGTGCTGGCAGGTTGGAGCGTCCATTTCGCCTGCCAGTAGGTCACGGGAAGCGTCGTGGTGGTCGGCCCGGTCACTGTCATCTGCTCGCCGGCAGAGTCCACGATATAGGCCCCGCTCCCCCCGCCGCTCCCGGCATAAGCGCCGTTGCCTCCTGACCAATCCAGATCGACCGTCAGGCTGCAGTCGTACGGCTGCGGCGAGCCGGGGGGCATGGGCGTGGCGGTGGCTGTGCCATTGACCTTGAGTAAAGGCCGATGCGATTCCCACCAAGTAGTCGTTTGGGCGCCGACCGCGACCGGGGGCGGATTATAGGTGCTGTCGATCCGCAGAGAGCCGTCATCCACGTCGCGCCAGACGATCTTCCCGTCGGCCTTGACTCGGAACGACCGTTTGGAAGCTTGAAAAGCCAGGTGATACGGCGCGTTGGAATCGCCGTACATGCCGCGAATCGTGACCCCCCCCGGCGGTGTCGCAACATCGAACGTGAGCGTCCACTCTCCATCGAAGGGATTGCCACCACCGGCTGGTGCGGACTGCTGGGCGGGCAAGCGATGGTAACCCGCGGCGAGCAGAGCCAACGTGAGCGGCAGCACGATAATTGTTCGACTCATGTCTCACTTCCCGAGGTTGAGATCCGCGAAGTGGACGACGTTCTCGCGGCTGGTGCTGTTGAGGGCCGAGACACCCGCCTTCACCTTGTCGGCCAAGGTGACCTTCTGCTCCGCCAGGCTGGTCCACGTTTTCGCGCCGTCCTGGCTGTAGGCCGCGGTGATGCGGTCTCCTTTGCGGGAGAGGCGCAAATGCGTCGGCCGGTCAGGGACCGCTGGGGCCAGCTCCACGGTCCGCTTGCCGTCTTGAAAGATGTGCAGGTAGCAGGCGGTGGTGGCCCGCCCGCGGTTGTGCATATTCGTGCGGTCGAACCGCACGAAGTTTTTCGCGTCTTGCCAGATGACGAGCGAGCCAGCATGAAACGACGCCGTCGAGGCTAGCCCGGGGAGCACCGTGTCGGGCTCGGCCTTGGTAACCTCCTCGATCAGCACCTCCATCGTGAAGTCGCCGGCGACTTCTTGCAGCACCAGCGGCGCGTTGACCTGGCCCTTGACCGGCCACAGGTCATGGTAGGCTCCCGGAACCTTGATCGTGAACTTGCCCTCTTCATGGTTGAACGTGCAATCGCCAACCGGATCCACGACCACGCCCCAGCCCTTGACGGTGTCGAAGGGCTTGACTTCGTCGGCAATTCCGGCTGCCGGCGGAGAGATGACGAGCGCAATGAATGCGACGACGCCAAGCGCGAAAAGAGAGCGACTGACAGGAGCTCGCATGTACTTCCTCCACGTCACGAAATATGCCTGAGCAGCAGGCCCGCCGCTAGCCTCGACGCTCGAAGACTACAGCCGCTGTAGCTTGCCCGCCTCCACCTCCAAGTCCTCCTCGATCCGGCTGCGGTCCACGTAGATGTCGTATTTGCCCGCCGGCACGACCATGATATCGCCGTATTTTTTGGCGGTCTGAATCTTGGTCACGACGGCGCCGCGTTCTCCCGCTTTGACAACGTAGATGTCTTTCGCCTTGCCCGTGCCGTTGACCTGGATCATGCCCAGGATCGTTTCGGGTTGGATATCGACGACCCGACGCTCGGGAATCGAGAACGATCGCTTCAGGAACACTCGCACGCCCTCTTTGGGCTGCCAGACCACCGCGTACTTCTTGCTCGACGAAGGGACGTTCAGATATTCTCCATACTTGGTCACGCTGCCGACCTTTGTATAGACGGAGTTATCGGCTTCGTCCTCGGGCACGAGCGAAATGCTTTCCATCTCAGGCAATTCGATCTTCGGCTGCAGGATGCGAAGGGCGCGGCGAGTTACATCGACGACTTCCGCCGGCTTGGCGTTGGCTTTCAACTCCTTGGCGATTGCCGAGATCGAATCCGCCAGCGCCGCGGCGTCGTCAGCGCTGTAGTACTTTCCCTTGCCAGCATCGGCGATGGCCTTGAGCGGGGCATCTTCGTCCGCCTTCACCCCGAATCCCACCACGTTGACGCCGAAGCTCAGCTTCAGCTTCGCCAGCAGCGCGGCAGCTTCCGCGGCTGGATCCCCTTTGCAACTCTCCAAGCCGTCAGTGATCAGGACGATGCCGCAGAAGGCGTCCTTGTCCTTGGCGAGCTCCTCGCCGGCCACTTTCAGCGACAGGGCAATCGGCGTGGCACCCGTGGGCTTGAGGCCCGCGACCAGGCGGCTCAGTTCGGACTTGCCGGCGGCATCGAGCGGACTCAGCGGGCGGGCCACTTTGACGGACTGGCAATTGCGGGGATCGTCCGCGCTGCCAAAGACTTCGTGCCCGTAAATGACGAATGTCACGTTCAGCCCCTCGGGAATTTTCTGGATCAAGTCGGCGACCACGCGCTTGGCGGCCTCCATCTTCGTCTCCCCCTCCTTGGTTGTTTCCTTCATGCTCCCCGAACAATCCAGGACGATGGCGAAATTCGTGATCAATTCCGCGGTCTGCGGCGAAATATTCCTCGCGGTTTGCAAGGCGGTCAGCAGCTTCTCGCTCGCGCCCGCCGCTTTCAGATCCGCAAGTTGCTCCTTGCCCAGCGTAAACACCGTCGGCGACTTGGCCAGCCGCTTCAGAATCTGGTCCTCCGGGATCTCCAGTTGCAACAGCTTGAGCACGTCCGCGTAGGTGATGGCGGCGGCCCCGCCGGCAGCCGGCTTTTTCGTCCCGGCTTCGCGCACGGCGGCTAGTATCGCGGGCGAAGCGCCAGCCTCGGCCAATCGCTTGAGCGCCGCTTCGTCCCCCGCAAAGGCCACTCCGGACTTCTTGATCCGGGCGATGATCACCTCGTCATCGATTTTTAGTTCCAACAGCGATTGGAGCCCCTCTTCCTTCAAGGGCTGATCCGCAGCGGCCGAAAATCGAGCCAGACTACCCGCGGCAACGAACAAACAGGCCAGCACCACGGCGGGCAACACTCGGCTGGTACGCATCGGAAACTCCCTGAATGAGCGGAAAGGGTTGGGGCGGCACTGCGCCACCCTTAATACAAGCGCCACCCTTAATACAAGCGCATCCGGCGCGGATATGCTACACCCGTCGGCAGGACGCCGCAAGTTTTTTCCCAGAAAGGCGGAATTGCTCTGCTCTTGCCAATTCACGCATCCCAAGCTTCGCGCTCATCCGTCACCGGCCTGTCCGCCCCCTCGACTCCCCGCGCTTTTCCGGTACAATTCAATATTCGCCCGCCAGCGGTCGAAACTAATCTTCGCAATCATGACGCGGGGTGGAGCAGCCCGGTAGCTCGCGAGGCTCATAACCTCGAGGTCGTCGGTTCAAATCCGGCCCCCGCAACTTGAAACCGGCGTCGCGAAATCATGCGACTCCGGGGTTAACGGAAAAAGCCGAGGCTAACTCCTCGGCTTTTTTCGTTTTAAAGCCAGTGTTCGCAACGAGTTGCGATTGAGATTGGCCTCTCTCGGCCTCCGCCAGAGGCCACCCAGGCCGTATGTTAATGGTCGGAGTCGATGGTCACCGAGCCACAATATATGTCCGAATATGTCCGACGTCACCCGCATCCTCGCTGCCATGGACGCCGGCGATCCGAACGCGGCGGCGCAGCTATTGCCGCACGTCTACGACGAGCTCCGCAAGCTGGCTGCCGGGCACATGGCGAACGAGGCACCCGGCCACACGCTCGATGCCACGGGCCTGGTGCATGAGGCGTATCTGAGACTGGTTGGCCCCGTGGGGGACCAGACATTCGCCAATCGGGCGCACTTCTTTGCCGCCGCTGCCGAGGCGATGCGCCGCATTTTGGTTGACTCTGCCCGCCGCAAACTAGCCCGCAAACGGGGCGGCGGACACGGGCCGGCCCCGTTCGACCCAGACCGTCTACCGGCTCCCGCGGTGGACGCCGACTCGTGGATTGATCTGGATGACGCCATGACCGCATTCGAGGCGGTGGATGCCTCGGCGGCGGAAATGGCCAAGCTGCGCGTCTTCGGCGGGCTATCGGTCGAGGAGGCGGGAGAGGCCCTGGGCGTGCCGCGAGCGACCGCTTTCCGTGTCTGGACCTATGCCCGCGCCTGGCTGACGGCCGCCCTTGCCGACCGGCCGAAGAATTATTGAGACTTTTCGGGCGCACCCTACGCCTTGTAGGATAAACCCCGGAGACTCTTGCCATGCCGACCGATCCCAAACTCGTTCGCGACCGATTCCTCGCTGCTGCCGAATTGCCTGCCGCGGAAAGGGGAGCATATTTGGCTGCCAATTGTGGCGACGACGCGGAGCTGCGGGGGGCGGTCGAGCGCCTGCTGGCCGCCCACGAACAACCGGCCAGCGTCCTCAACCGGCCGGTTCCAGGGGGCCTGGAACAGACTCAGGCCTTCAGTCCCCGCGAGCAGCCAGGCACCGTCATCGCCGGCCGCTACAAGTTGCTGGAGGAGATAGGCGAGGGGGGGATGGGGACGGTCTGGGTGGCGGAGCAGACCGAGCCGGTCCGCCGCAAAGTCGCCCTGAAGCTCATCAAGGCGGGTATGGACTCCAAGTCCGTCCTGGCTCGCTTCGAAGCCGAGCGGCAGGCGCTGGCCGTGATGGACCATCCCAACATCGCCAAGGTGTTCGACGGCGGTCTGACCGACGCGGGCCGGCCGTACTTCGTCATGGAATACGTGAAAGGGGTGCCGATCACCGACTACTGCGACGCCACCCGGCTGAGCGTCCAAGAGCGGCTCCACCTGTTCGTTCAGGTCTGCCAGGCGGTCCAGCACGCGCACCAGAAGGGAATCATCCACCGCGACCTGAAGCCCTCCAACATTCTGGTCGCCCCCTACGACGACCTGCCGGTCCCCAAGGTCATCGACTTCGGGCTGGCCAAGGCGATGCACCAGTCGCTAACCGAGCGGACGCTGCACACCGCCCACGAAACGGTGCTGGGAACCCCGCTGTACATGTCCCCCGAGCAGGCGCAGCTCAACAACCTCGATGTGGACACCCGCTCGGACATTTATTCGCTGGGCGTCCTGCTCTACGAGCTGCTGACCGGAACGACGCCGCTGGAGAAGCAGCGATTCAAGGAAGCAGCCTGGGACGAGATCAAGCGGATCATCCGCGAGGAAGAGCCGCCCCGGCCGAGCATGCGGCTAAGTTCAGCCCAGACGCTGCCGTCGCTAGCCGCAGGCCGGCAGATCGAACCGGCCCGGTTGACGAAGCTGGTCCGCGGCGAGCTGGACTGGATCGTGATGAAGGCCCTCGAGAAGGACCGCACCCGCCGGTACGAGACGGCCAACGGCTTCGCGGCGGACGTGCACCGCTACCTGGCCGGCGAGCCGGTGCTGGCGGCGCCGCCCAGCACGAGCTACCGGGTGAGGAAGTTCGTGCGGAAGCATCGGGCGGCCTTGACTACAGTGGCGACCATCGGGCTGCTGCTCGTGGCAGGCGTGGCCGTCAGCACCTGGCAGGCGGTGCGGGCGACGCGGGCGGAGGCGGCCGCGCGGCTCGCCGAACTGGACGCGCGCCAGGCCCAGCAAGCCGAGGCCGAGCGGGCCGAAGGCGAACGGCTCGCCAAGCTCGACGCCCAGGAGAAGGAAAAACTCGCCGTCGCCGCCGCCGACAAGGAGCGGGCGGCCCGACTGGAGGAGGAACGCCAGCGGAAATTCGCCGAGGCGATCAGCCAGTTCGTGAAGGACGACTTCCTGGCGCTCACCAGCGTCGAAGGTCAGGACCGTTTCGGTGGCGCGGGCAAGGAGGCGTTGAGCAAGAACACCACGCTACGGGAGCTGCTGGACCGGGCGGCGGTGAAATTGCGGGCGCGCAAGGATCTGGACCCGCGGATCGAAGCCGAGTTGTGCTGGATCGTCGGCGTGAACTACCGCGGCGCGGGGGAGGCGGAGAAGGGGATCGCGTTCTTGGAGCGGGCCGTGAGCATCCGGAGCGATCTGCTCGGCCGAGATCATGCCGACACACTCAACGCCATGAACAGTCTCGGTGTTCTCTACAACGAGGCCGGCAAAACCGACAAAGCCCTGCCGCTGTTGGAGGAGACGCTCAAGCTCTACAAGGCTAAGCTCGGCACCCAACATCCCGGCACGCTCTATACCACGGGCAACCTCGCCGGGGTCTACATGGATGTCCTAAGGCATGATCTGGCCCTGTCGCTCTACGAGGAGACGGTCCAGCTCACGAAAGCGAAGCTCGGCCCCGAACATCCCCAAACGCTCAACACCATGAACAACCTCGCCGAGGCTTACAGGGAGGCCGGCAAGGTCGACAAAGCCCTACCGCTGTCCGAGGAGACGCTCAAGCTCACGAAAGCCAAGCTCGGTCCCGACCACCTCCACACGCTCACCTGCATGGGCAACCTCGCCTTGGCCTACATGTCGGCCGACAAGGACGACAAAGCTCTGCCGCTCTTGGAGGAGACGCTCAAGCTCAAGAAAGCCAAACTCGGCCCCGAACACCCCGACACACTCAACACCATGGGCAACCTCGCTGCGGTCTACCATAGGTCCGGCAGGCTCGACCTGGCCCTGCCGCTCGACGAGGAAACGCTCAAGCTCCGGAAGGCCAAGCTCGGCCCCGAACATCCCGCTACGCTCAGGGGCATGCACGACTTGGCTGGAACCTACCAGGCGGCCGGCAGGCTCGACCTGGCGCTGCCGCTCTATGAGGAGACGCTCAAACTCCAGAAAGCCAAGCTCGGTCCCGAACATCCCCAAACGCTCACCTGCATGGGCAACCTCGTCTTGGCCTACCATTTGGCCAACAAGCCCGACCCTGCCCTGCCGCTCCTGGAGGAGATGCTCAAGCTCAAGAAAGCCAAACTCGGCCCCGACCACCCCGACACGCTCAACGCCATGAACCAACTCGTCGGGGCCTACCAGGCGGCCCGCAAACACGACCTGTGCCCGCCCCTGCTCGAGGAAATGCTCAAGCTCCGAAAGGCCAAGCTTGGCCCCGACCATCCCGAAACACTCAACACCATGAACCAACTCGCCAGTGCCTACTACGAGGCCGGCAGGTTCGACCTCGCCCTGCCACTCTTTAAAGAAGTGCTGACCAAATCTCGAAAAACACTTCACATGGACAGCCCACAACTGGCCCAGCAGTTGGCCTCGCTCAGTATGGCGCTGCTCCAGACCAAAGCCTATGCCGAGGCCGAACCGCTGCTCCGCGAGTCCCTGGCCATTCGCGAGACGAAGGAACCCGACGCCTGGACGACGTTCAACACCAAGTCGCTGCTCGGCGGGGCGCTCCTGGGCCAGAAGAAGTACGCCGATCCCGGCGCGCCGGGACTACTGCTGGCCGGCTACGAGGGGATGAAGCAACGCGAGGCTCAGATCCCGGAGCAAGGCAAGAGCCGCCTCACCGAAGCCCTCGACCGGCTCATCGACCTCTACACCGTCACCGACAAGCCCGACGAGGTGACAAAGTGGCAAGCCGAGCGGGCAACGTACTCGCCACCCGCCTCTTCAGCGACGGACGAACAGTAAACCGTAGTTCCGCCTCGACATCATAGCGGCTGCGCGGTAGTCTGAAATCATGAGCGAAACCGTGCTGACGATTGAGGATGCCGCACGTTGTCTTCCCGACTTGGTGGATCGTGTCCTCGCCAGCGGTGAGTCCGCGTTGTTGACCAGAGCCGGGCGACCGCTCGCTCGGATCGTCGCTGTCCCCGGCGGTCAACGAACTGCCGATGACCTCATCGCCTTTCTGCGGCGTTGGCGGATCGAGCATCCCGAACCGGACGAGCAGTTCGCCGAGGCAATCCAGGACAGCCGAAGGGCCGTGCAGATGCCGCATGATCCATGGGAGTGATTCTCGACTCATCAATCCTGATTGCCTACGAGCGCCGCCGCTTCGATTTGGAGCGGCTGCTCATGGATCATTCACCGCCGGCGATTGCGGGCATCACTGCGGCGGAACTCCTCATTGGCGTGGAACGGGCTGACACTCCGCAGCGCCGAGCTCGCCGCGCGTCGTTTGTCGAGAACATCTTTGCCCGAGTCTCGATCATTCCTTTCGGACTGAGCCAGGCGCAACTGTTCGCTGTTCATTTCGCTGTTCATTTCGCTGAGTTGACCCGACGTGGAGAAACGATCGGTGATCGAGACCTGCAAATTGCCGTTACCGCGTTGAGCCTCGAGTATCAGCTGGCAACGCTGAACCTGCGCGAGTTCCAGCGGGTGACCGGGTTAAAACTCGTGGATGTGGCGGGCTACACCGTCGCATGAGACCGGCACGCTCGACGGCGATTGCGAGAGCCTGGCCATCCGCGCGAAGAAAGAGCCCGACGTCTGGACGCCGTTCAATCCCGGCGCGCCGGGACTCGGCGGCGCGCTGCTGGGCCAAAAGAAGTACGCCGATCCCGGCGCGCCGGGACTGCTGCTGGCCGGCTACGAGGGGCTGAAGCAGCGCGAGGCGATGATTCCGGAGCAGGGCAAAGTCCGCCTCCCCGAAGCCCTCGACCGGCTCATCGAGTTGTCCACCGCGACGAACAAGCCGGACGAGGTGAAGAAATGGCAAGCCGAGCGGGCGAAGTATCCCGCGCCCGCAGCGCCGGCGACTGAGAAAAAGTAGACACACGCGAAAGGAAACATACCGGTAACCCATGCGTCAGCCATTTCAAAGAGGGTTCCTTTCGGGGAGGGCAAAATGTCCCGTCGACCGCGTTTTTCTAACTTTTGGTTCGGGTTATTACCCGGCGCGACAAAAAAGTGTCTCTGGGTCTCGCTCGAAGGCTACTCGGCCCGCACAACTTTAGAACCCCAGGGTCGAAGTCGATTCTGGGGTTTTTTATGTGCCCGAGCCTGCCGCCGATCAGCGAGCTTCCGCCCCAGGAGACTTCGACTCATTAGTTCGGCGAGCGCACGCTCACCTCATCACGCCCAGGCGTTTGAACACGCCGAACATTTCCACCATCTCCTGCTGCAGCTCTCCCACCAGGCCGGCGGCCGCGGGATTCCTGGCGGCGGCCAGTTCAGATGGCGAGGAGCCCATGGTGAAGCCCATCGAGTAGCCTTCTTGCCAGGCCCGCTGCTCAAGGGGGACAGTGATGCCAGAGGGCGCGGTGGGAACCTTGGCGGGTGGCGGCGGCGTTTCCGTATGGGACAGCACCATCCCCGCCGCTTCGCGGTCGCTCGCCCCTTGGCGAAATCCGAGATTGAATACCGCGGTGAGCGTCGCTTTATCCATCCAGAGATCCATCGCAGAATTGCTGGTGAAGAACCGAGCCGCTGACTGTTTCCCAGGGTTGATTGTAGCTTGAAGAGGCCGCGAGTAGCAAATGCCTGCCTTTGACACGTCCCGTTTTCCCGCCGATACTTGGACGCTGGGTTTCCCACGCCTGGGTTTCCCAGGCTTGGGTTTCTTTCGCGCCTTGCTGCCGGCGGAAAAATGAATACGTTGTTCCTCCCTGAACTGCGCGAGATGCTCGTGGAGAACAACGCCCACGACCTGCAGGAATTCTGCACGGCCCTCAACCCGGCCCGCACGGCGGAGTTCATGGAGGGGCTGGACCCGGCCGAGTCTTGGCGGGTGCTGCGGCACGCGGACCTGAAGCTCCGCGAGCAGATTTTTCTGTACCTCGGGCACGAGAAGCAGATCGCCACCATCGAATCGCAGGACCGCGCCGAAGTCGCGGAGTTGCTCGCCGATCTTCCTGCCGACGATCGCGTGGACCTGCTGCATGACGTGCGCGAGCAGGTCGTCGAGGAGATCCTGCCCCTCCTGCCGGCGGACGAGCGGCGCGATCTGCTCAAGCTGCGGGAGTATCCGGAGGATACGGCCGGCGCGATGATGACGACGGAAATCGCCATGCTGGACGAGGCACTGACCGTCCGCAACGCGCTCACCGACCTGAGCCACCAGACGGAGCACCTGGAAACCATCTACTATATCTATGTGGTTGACCACGATCTGCACCTTCGCGGCGTCGTCTCCACGCGGCAGCTCGTTTCCGCCATCGGCAAGCAGCACCTGCGGCTGGGGGAGCTGATGCGATCGGACCTGATTACTGTGAACGCGCTGGACGACCGGGAAGAAGTCACTCGCAAGGTCGCCAAGTATGACTTGCTGGCTATTCCCGTCGTGGATGCCCAGCGGCGTTTGGTGGGAATCATCACGCACGACGACGTGCTCGATGCCTTCCGTGAAGAAGCCACCGAAGACGCCCAGCAGCTCGCCGGCGTCGCCCCCCTCACAGAAAGTTATCTCAAGACCGACGTCTTCACGCTGGCCTGGAAGCGGGGGATCTGGCTGACCATCCTGTTCGTCACCGCCTCACTCACGGCGACCGCGCTGAAAGTCTTCGAAGGCCGGCTAGACGATTGGCCCTGGCTGATGCTGTTCGTGCCGATGATCATGTCCAGCGGCGGCAACTCGGGGAATCAATCGGCCACGCTGATCATCACGGCCATGACCACCAACGACGTCAAGCTTTCGGACTGGAAGCGGGTTCTCGTCAGAGAAGTGTTCGTGGGGCTGATGCTCGGTGCCGTCCTCGCCGCCTTTGGCATGTTCCTCTCCTGGTTCATGACCCGCACTCATCCCGACGCCAAGCTACATCTGCTCTGGCCCCTCGTTGTCCCCATTACCCTGGTCATCGTCGTCACCAGCGGGGCCATCACCGGCTCCCTCCTGCCGCTGATGTTCAAGCGGCTGGGACTGGACCCCGCTTTGATGAGCAACCCGTTCGTCGCCGGAATCAGCGACATTTTGGGCATCGTCATTTACATGGCGGTTTCCATGACGCTGCTGGCGCGGATGACGGGGAAGTTGTAACTGGTCCTCGGTGCCGCCCAAGACTCTTGGCGTCCGCTCTTCCTGGCAGGTTCTGGAACTCGGGGGCGCAGCCGGTGGTTGAGGCGAGCTAAGCCCCTCCGTCACCGGATCTTCGGCAATATGGGCTGGTAGCTCGTCAGGAAAGTAACGGCCGAGGATTTGTTCTTGAACTTTCCGTGAATCGCATCGCCATTGTTGTACCGCACTTCGATCTCGTATCGGTCAATGGGCTTATTCCGACCGTCCTCTTCGTAGCTCTCGACAAACCGTATCGCATCCTCTATCGTCGCCACTTCATGAATCGCACCATGCAGCGCAATGATCACAATTCGCTCGATTTGCCGCGAGATTGACACCGCAAGTGACTTCACAAATTCGTCAACATCGCCTTGATGCGCTTTGACGAGCCTGACCGTCAACGATCGCTTTCGCGAGACGCTCAGATTCACGAATGCGTCAACTTTTTTCTGAAACTCCGCATCAGCCGTGTCTTCGTCGAATGCCGCATCGATTCCGAATTGGCGAAAGACCCAGGGCCAGCGCGTATCAAACGTGTTGACCTGTCAGGACTTCGGCGAGGAAGTCGTCGTTCCAGCCGGCGATTTGCATCTTGCCTCGCAGACTTTCTTGGAGTGGATGGTGCTTGAGTCGCGTGATGGCGAAGCGTCGTAACCAGCTGAGGTTGTTGCCGAGCGTCCGTTCGCGTGTGCGGCTGTCGTCTTCGCGGAAGTTCACGTCG
>JBKJNY010000200.1:0-40807 GCA_046593355.1 Pirellulaceae bacterium
AGTGCCCCCTGATGGACTCGAACCATCAACCCTCTGATTAAGAGATACGCAGCCTGCTTGTAAACCCCTGGGAAATAACGATTTCCCGCTTCCATATATAGCAGGTTTTCGCATCCTTTCCACTGGTTTACTGACCTGAATCCTGACCTGAGTCACGGTCCGGCTTCTTGGCCTCTCTGGCAGTTTTCAGCGGCATGACGCGGGGAAAGTTTCGCAAGAATTCTTTCCCTTCTTTTCCGTTCATGCCTTGCTTCTAATTCGCTTGACCCTCCAAAGAGCTGAAGGGAGTTCCTCAATCGCTAGACAGGAAGAAGAGATAGTGCCGTCGACCGTCGAAAACCTCACTGTTGCGAAGCTGATGCTTCGCCTCTTTCAAGGCAGGGCGGACCGCATCCTCATCGATGACGGCTTAGGCAACGTCTCCAACCGCACCCCGCTCAACCCGCTTTCAGTTGTAGACATTGCAGAGGGGCACCTCGTCGGCGCTGTCGGTTACGGAGTATTTCCACTTTTTTGCGATGGCACCATCCACTTCGCGGCCGTCGATTTTGACAACAAACCTGGCAATCCCAATCCCAAATATCGTGAAAACGCCGCACGTGTCGCCTCCGCTCTGGAGCACGCCGGCCTGAAACCGCTGGTGGAGATTTCCCAGAGCGGTCGCGGCGTCCATGTTTGGATATTCTTCGAAAAGCCCATGGAAGCAGTGCTTGTTCGCCGCCTTTTGAATGGGTTGCTGTCTCAGCTTGACCTCATCAACACTGAGGTCTTCCCCAAGCAGGATAAACTCACAGCCAGGACGAAGTTCGGTAACGCCATCCGCCTGCCGCTCTACAACAAGTCTCGATTCGTCGATCCATCCGCTGGATGGAAGACACTCGCCCCTCTGGAGACGCTCCGTGGTGCGCACCGGGTCACCGCGGTCGAACTCCGCGCAGCGGCCGAACTCCTTGGCATTGACCTCGATCCCATCCCCCAAAATCCACACCGAATCCCAGCCACCAGCCGAGCGCCCGGGGCCATCTCCGCGGACGGTCTGTCGTCGTACGTGCAGCAGCTTCTGTCTCGGAAGTCTACCCTTGCGCGGCGCTGGAATAGCGATTCTGACGGCCTTAAAGATCCCAGCCGCTCTGGGGTGGCGATGTCCATCGCCTGCTGTCTGGTGCGTGCCTATGTGCCCACGGAGGAGATTGTCACCACGCTGAGGCTGTGGTGCCGGGAGAGCAACTACACGAAGGGCGAGCGGGACGAGTGGATTTTCTTGACCGTCGAGAAGGCATATCAGTTCGTCCAGACCAGCACCCTGCGCTCGGAGGAGCCAGAGCGCAAGCACGAGTCAGCTGCGATTGATCGGGAATTCTCCCGTGCAAAAAGACGTCAAGGTAAGCGCCGCTAGTACCAATTTTTGAGAGGCACAATGATGACCCAAGTCGGTGATAACGGAACCAGTACCCGTCCGCAGAATCGGCCAAAACCGAAGATCAAAATCAAAGTTCTCCCGGATGCCGCGCGGGCGTTCTTGGAAGTCGGTCCGGTAATTACCGGCGTGAAGCGTCTGGTAATTGCCAGAGTGGGGACGCGCGAAGTCCACCGAGACCGCTTTGATACGCACTCCTCGGCGGCCCGAAAGAAGTTCCTAAAGGAAGTTGCTAGTCGGCTGCGTTGTGAAATTCAGGCTATCTCCTCTCTCGATGCCGCAATCTGCCACCAGACGGACGAGGCCGACCAACAGTCGAGCGAAGAGGCCACCAGCCAGTCAAACCAGCGGCAAATGGGGCAGGACGCCGTCGGGGTTCTGGCTGCTCGCCTGGAATTGTTCCAAACGGCGGACCTGGCACCCTTTGCACGGATGCAGGCCGACAATCATTACGAGGTCATGCATGTCCGCAGCAAAAAACTTCGGAACTGGCTCGCGGGCCAGCTCTACGAAATTACGGGGAAGCCTCCCTCCGCCCAGCAGATCGACGAGGCGCTGCAACTGCTAGAGTTCCAAGCCGTCTACGAGGGGCCAAGCCACGATGTGTTCGTCCGGCTCGCGGCAGTTGATGGGGCCATTTACCTCGACTTGGCCAACGACAAGTGGCAGGTCGCCAAAGTGACTAGCGAAGGCTGGAGGATCGTTGACCAGACCGATGTCCGTTTTCGTCGCCCCAACGGGATGCGATCGCTACCGACTCCAGTCCTGGGTGGGTCAATTGAGGACTTGCGCGGTTTTCTGAATATCGCCGCCGACGACTTCAAGCTCATGGTGGGGACAATCATCGGCATGTTCAACCCCGTGGGAACCTTGCCGGTCGTCGCGTTCTGCGGCTCCCAGGATTCCGCGAAGTCCACCCAGACCAAAATCATCAAGAGCTTGATCGACCCGGATAACCGAGAGGGGCGAGCCCAACCGCGAGAGATCCGCGATCTGATGATCTCTGCCATCCACTCCGGTGTACTGGCGTTCGATAATTTGTCGTCGCTGCCCGAGTGGCTTAGCGATGCGTTGTGCCGTCTTGTTTCCGGCGGCAGCGTGGCCACACGTGAATTGTACGCGGATACTGAGGAGGTGATCCTCTCCGCGCGACGGCCGCTGATCATCAACGGCATCGAGGACTTGGCCACACGCGGCGACCTGCTCAGCCGGACCATTCAGTTCGTGTGCCCGGCAATCAAGAAGCGTCGTTCCGAACAAGAGTTCTGGTCGTCGTTTGAACTCGCCCGTTCCAAGATCCTTGGCTGCCTGTTGACGGGAGTTGCGACTGCCATGTCTAACGTGGAAGGCATCCTTGCTACATATGATGACCTGCCCAGGCTGAGCGACTTTGCCGCGTTTGCGATGGCATCAATGCCAGCCTTTGGCTGGAAGCCTGACGACTTCCTGGACACCTACAACGTCAACCAGGAGCGCGCCAGCGTCATAGCGCTGGAAGCGTCGGTGGTATTTGAGCCGCTGCGACAATTCATGAATCACCAACCTAAATGGGAGGGGACCGCTGCCGAACTACTCAATAGACTTACCACGCGGTTCGATGGTCATGGCAAACGTCGTCCGGTTGGCTGGCCCAAAACTCCAGGAGTGTTGTCCGGTCTCCTTCGGAGACTCCAACCTAACCTCAAACAAGCAGGAATCGAGATCGTGTTCGACCGCGATGGATCCAGAGCCAACGTTAGGACGATTTCAATCACGAAGGTTCCTTTGCAGGTGGAAGTGGACACATAAGGCTGTTCGATTGGGCGGTGCAGGAGCTGCGGCTCCTTGAAAACGGCGACGGACGAGAAGCGCGACGAGGGTTGCTTTGAAGGTGCCCATCGTCAGCTGCCATCTCGCCACCCTACCGAGACGTGCAGCAATGCGATCCGACATGGAGTCTCGGATGCCGGCCGCAGCAGGACGGTTGAAGAGTTGGCCCAGCCACTCATAAGTACCGCCTCGGCCTGCACCCGGTTAAGAAGGCCGTGATCCATGCGCCCGACTACCGGCGGCTCAATGCCGGGCGAGTAAAAGATGAGCGTCCTGGGGACCACAGCGAGCGCTGCGAGAGTGGAGAGAGTCCAGTCAAGGAAACCATCCTGTCGCTGTCGGCATCTGCTGGGAGAGACACATGGTCGAGAGCAGCGACAACGTTTCCTGCATAACGAATCATGGGGTTCGCGCACCGGATCTTACGTGGTCACGGATCGATATCGGCCGATCCCGTCCTGGTTACTTCCCGGGACCAAAAACGGAGGCGACGGCTGCCGCGACAAGGTGCACGGACAGAACCAATTTTGCCTTGCCGGCTGAGCGTCCTATGGTCGGGACTCACCCTCGACCCACGGTCACCTCAGTACTCAAGGACGATATTGGACAATTTGTCATGACCAGTGCATATAAATTGTGGATACAGACTCGTCACGTCGATTCCTCCGGCGAAGGCTCCATTGCCGCATGCCCCCACAGCTCTCCCGCATCGTGCCGCACGGATACGCTCGCTGGGCTGGCTGGAAGCGTGACCTCCAGTGCCGCCGGTGGGAGGAGTAGCGGTCGACCTCGCACGGCGGCTGCTCGCTCCCGACGCAGCACGATGATGCGACGGCTACGTCCCACGTTTCGGACGCATCGGACGCTCTCTTGCAGTCAATAGTTTCTTCGCGCGCAAGAAATATAGAGCAGCTTTAGGGACTCTCTCCCATCAACGCAAGTTGTGCCACCACCACCGGGAAGAGATCGTCCGATGCGTCCGACGGGCTGTCGGGGAAGGATACCCTGTCACCTGCTGCCAGCGTGTACTTCAGGGAAACTTTTGCTCTTTATCTTTCCCTGGCTTCTTTTCTTTCCCGCATGTCGATTGGGGGAGGTGACCTGCAATGCCCATTGCGCACCTTACACCATCTTTTGCTAGGAGACGATGTTTATGGAGAAGACGAAGTTATTGGTTCCCAAGGTAAAGCTCGACGACGACGTCGACGAAGACGAGGAGGAAGACGTCGACGAAGACGAGGAGGATGTCGAGGAGGAAGAGGAGGAGGAAGAAGAAGAGTTCAGTGGCGATGCAGAATAGCTAGCCGGTGGAAATGTAACTAGGGGCTGGACCGGGCGTCTCAGCCCTCCTTACTGACCTCCGCCGCAGGACTAAACCGAAACGCCCAGCAACATGGCTGCCTGAAGCAGGGATAGAAATTTCGACCAGGGAGCGGTCTCACACTTCACTTTGGACAAGGAACACTTATGACAGAATCGAAACCGCGGACAGAAGCCCCCGGTCGTGCCTCCGAGGCAGGACCCGTGGACCCCGCGCATTCCGGGCTGACACCGCCGGAGCAAGAGCGCCGGAACAAATCGCTGGCGAACTACAGCCGGCTACAAATGAGGGTGGACGGTGAGTTTTGGACGCTAGACGATGGGCTCGAAGAGCTCGCGTCGGCCGGCCGCACCCTTCGGCAAGTGAGGCGCACGCTGAAGCTCGTCGTGAGCGACCTGAAAGCGGTGACGCGTTCACTGGATCGGGCGGAGGTCCTCAAAGAGAAACTTGAGGAAATCAGGTCGGCCCTCTGCGAATCGAACTCGATCACGAACGAACTTCTGTTGGGTCCGAATGACCACCTGAACGGGCCTGAGGTTGGCAGGCTTCTGCGGGAGGCCCGAATGGCGCGCGGCCGCGCCGGCACAGACGAAGGAGGGATGGATGGGGTCGACGAAGCAGCCGATGAGTGGTCGGAGGAGGATGGCGCCGAAGACTAAGACATCGAGAGCGTGGCTCATGCCGTCGTCAACAGTGGCAACTGGGCGGCCGGGGCAAATGTCCCGGCCGCTTTTTTGCTAGGTTGGTGGAGGATCTACCTGCCCCATTCGGATGACGAGAGTCCCTGCGGTCGAGCTTGCTGCCGATGTTGCCGACTGTAGGTCCGGAGCCTTTGCCTCTGGGGCAAGTTGGCAGCACGTTCGCCATGCGCACCGCGATCGCCAAGGCCCAGGGCGCCGGCGTCGCGCTGACCAACACCGGCCACATCGGCGCGGCCGGTTACTACGGGCTAGATCCCCCCTTTGCAGCCATCGCAGTGTGATCGGCACGAGGGCAGGTTGAGGGCTACGCGATGTTCCGATACGTCAAGTCTCCTTCGACGGGCTCCTCCGCCATGACCGCCCACAATGGCCAGTTGCTACGCAGGTGACCCTCCACCCAAGATTTCTGCCTCGACCCTGGCTTGATCCACCCCGACTTGGGTCGCAGCGTGGGAACGCGGAGGCTGCCTGCCAGCCGCCCGTCGTCGTGGCCGTGATGCTGGCGATGGCCGCCGAGGTGGTGGCAATCGACACGATGGAGTCGATGGTGGTGATGGAGTCGATGGTGGTAATGAGCGCGATGGAGTCGATGGGACTGCTGGCCAAGGTGGCGGAGATGCGTCAGTTGCCCGCCTCGCGGACAGCGAGCATAAAAGCCGACCCAGCGACGCCTTTCACCTCCAGCTCCGCCGTCGCCCTTTCCAGCGTTCGTTCCGTCCTGCTGCGACAGTTCAGCGGCCTTTCCTCCACGATCTTGCCGCGAGACAAATTGTTGCGACGAGTCTCCATTGGACGTCTATAGAATCTCGTCACGGCCTCGCAGCACAATTCGACGGCTGGGGCCAGGAGGCATTTCCACGGCGGGACCGAGCCTTCCGTTGATTGGGACTCGTGACCGTCGCCACTCTTTTCGCCAATTGGGCCGATCCGCGAATTGACGAAAATATTTTGGAAACTGGACTTGCGCGCTGACCAGTAGCTAGCTACGATATACATAGTTCCAAGTTGGAACCGCGCCTATCAGGGAGGGATTTACAACGGCGGGCGGTGCCGAGGGCATCGCCTTACCCTAGTGAATGCCGTCTCGATTATCTGCCCCGCACGCTGCCGGTCCTCGGCAAGTGATCCTCATCGTCAAAGAAACTGCTTCGGCTATTTCTTGTTTGGAAGGATCTGACTGCTGACTACGCGGATGCCGTGAGCACTTGAGCATCGAGATGGTCAGACGGCCGGAAAAGCCGGCCAAGGAGTTCGCCATGGAAATGAAATCGAAGATGAAGGTCGTGATCCCCAAGGAGCGGCTGGTGCCGGCCGATGGGAGGAAGCACGTGGAGGACCCGTCCGCAGGAGCAGCGGGCGGTGGCAAGTCCCCGCTGCCGCCCAAGCCGCCCACCACCGCGACGCCGGACGATGACGGCGAGTACTCGGACGCTGAGGATATTGTGGAGTTGTGGGACATCAACGAGCTGTATGCACACCCCCTCCAGGCCGTGCATTTCGATCACAAGTCTGACGCAGACTTTGAGGAGTTCGTCGAAGACTTCCGCATCAATGGGCAGAAAGTCCCGTTGGGAATTCTGCCCGATGGGGCGATCATTGACGGCTTGCGCCGCTATAGTGCCGGTATCGCAGTCGGGATCAAGCAAATGAAGGTCGTCGTCAAGCACAAGCTGGCGAAAGCCGGTGATGCTGCAATCGAGCTCTATCTCATCACCGCCAATACGAGTCGCAGGCAGTTGACCAAGCTCCAGCAGGCACGCCTCTTTCTCCGGACCCGCGAGCTCATGGAGCAGACGGGCGAGCGGACGCCTCGGGGCAAGCAGCGGGATGACTGGGCCGCGAGATTCGGCATGTCGGGGCGAAACCTCGAGCGCTACGTGGAGCTCCTCAAACACCCGCGGGAGCTCCAAAATGCGGTCGAGGACAAGAAGCTCTCGCTGGTCAAGGCCCTTGCCCTGATGAAGCTCGCGCCGGAAAAGTACGAGCCGATCTTGGCAATGTTGCGGGAAGGTCGAAACGTTCGGCTGGCGGTCAACGCTATCCTGCCGGACAAGCCAAAGGTCGAGCTGACCGACAAGAAGTTCGCCCGCCAGCTGCGCGACTGGCTGCTGGATGCCGAACAGCTCAGCCAGGATATGGAGCGGCTGAAGACGGCGATCAAGTCTCGCCACGTGGAGCGGCTCCAGACGGCACAAGCTCTTGCGGGCTCGCTGCTGCAGGTGCTGGGTGCCGACAGCGATGACGAGCCCGCCGCCGACGACCAATCCCCGGAGGAGGACTCTGAGGAGCTCGCTGCCGAAGACGAGGATGCCGAGTCGGACGAGGAGGGAGAAGAGGAGGAGTCTACCGAGGATTAGGAGGCCGCGGTAATCGGCAACACAAATATGGACGGCCGGTCAATTGACCGGCCGTTACTTTTTGACGGTGTGTCGGCTCCAAGAGTGGCCGAGGTCAGAAGGTCGGACTCTTCCGCTCAGTTCCATGCGACTATGGGTTGCTACGACCTGCGGCAATGCCCCCGCAGGTGTCCCAGCAGCCCCTTACTGGCACTCGTTATCATCGTCTGGTCCACGGGGCCCAGTAAGTGCTCCCAACCTCCTGCGAGCTTCCCACGCGTTCGCGCCGTCACGCTGATCCCGCTCGGGAGTTGAGACACATTGTCGTGACGGGATTGGAACGACGGTTTATGTGTTCTCGTCACGGTATCGCCGCAGTTCGCGATGGCAACCGTCAGGTGGGGAGCCGATGCTAATGTGCCAAGGACAGACCGCGCCCCAGAATGCTATTGCGACCTATTCAGATGATGATGTCGAATTAGCAATGCCGCCCTGGGGGAGGACGCAGCCGGCATGCCCGTTGTCGAAGGGTAATTTTCGCGTTACAAAATTTTGAGGGTGTTGAACAAAATGGGCTGGCGCAAGGTCAACGGACGGGCTTATTTTTATGAATGCTTCAGGGACGGTGATGAGGTCAAAGTAGTGTACTGGGGCCGGGGCCCGGCTGCCGAAAAAGAGGCCCTCAAGCTGGCAAAACGGAAGGAGGCCCGAGAGCTTCGCCGGCAGGTAATTACAGACGTCATCCACCAGATGGAGCTCGCTGATCAGGCATTCTGCCGGGTCGAATTGCTCCTTCATGGCGTACTGGTGGCAGCGGGCTTTTATCGGTCTAGCTGGGGCGAGTGGCGTCCCCGGAGGTCAATCATGTCCCAGGAATACACACCCGCCCGACCCCTTGCCGAGGACCTGCAGTCCCTGGTCAAGGAGGCCAACCGAGGTGGGCCAAAGGCCATTGGTGCGCTGCGAGAATTCCTTCGTGCATACCCCGAAGTCTGGCGACAAGCAGGCGACTTGAGCGCGCTTGCAATGGAGGCCCTGCTCAAGCGGATTTCCGGTGGTGACTCGTTGGTTGCGGAGTCGATCCGACTACAGGTTGAGGAGTATCGAAAATGTATGACTAGCGCCGCCCCCTGCGTCGCTGAACGCTTGGCAACTGACGCCCTAGTCCTTGCCTGGGTCGAATTTCACTCGTGGGAATTTGTTTCACCCGCAGAGCGAATTCTGCCGCCGCAGCTTGTCAGCCGATTAGAAAAGGCGGCCAGTCGACGATTCTCGACAGCGGGACAGTTATGCGTTCTCGTGAGGCAAAAGCTGGGCAATATCGAACGGGTTTCTCAAGACCTTCAGCTCGATTGCAATTCACCCCAACGGGAGTCAGCTGTGGCCTTTGGAAATCCGACTCAAACCGCGAATCCGCTGCCGTCCGGAGGAGACTGCGAGCTAGCCCCATGACGAGGCCTGAGGGCCCCCCGGCTTGGTGCTCAGGTTGGAGGTGTCTGCTTCCCGGCAGGCTATCCAGCCTCCTGGACCGCGAGGCCGCTTGGGCCGCTGCTGGAGCCGGGGGTTGAGGTCACCCGACCTTGACCCTGCCAGGCGATAGTAGCTAGCTGCTTTGGCAACGGTCTTCGGGCCGCCTGGACAGCCGGGGTCTGGGTCCCCCACAGGGCCATGAGGGGGCCGCTGCAGGAGGGAGGGCACCCTTGTCCTTCGGTAGGTCCGGCCGAGTCTGTGCGCAGCAAAGGGGAAGATAGAGGCCGAGGTACCCAAGGAGCCTCAGGCCAAGATATGCCGCGGCCCAGGGGTAGGAAGTTGGCTGAAGGTGATGGTCGCGGCAGGGGCTAGGCCGGTGACGGAGGTGGGACCCGAGGGTCCCCCCGGCCCCGAGTGATAGCATGTGGCGGCGATTTCGCGCCGAAGTGCCTGTTTAGGTTTGGAATCGTTTGGCACTACGCGGTTCGAGTGTACCTTCCAGGTGCTTTTCTGGTTGCTTCAGGGCCTTCAGCGGTCCGCCAGCGCTCACGATTCTCCTGACCGCCCCCCGGCAACGCTTTTACTTGGCGTGGCCGGCTCGTTTAGCCAGGGAGTTGGTCGACGAAGGAGAGAAGATACCCCCGAGCGAGCGGAGCCGCGGCTGGTTCGGGGAGGTCGATGCTGTCGTGATGACGCGGACGGTTTGAGCGCCCTGCGCGTTAGACCTCTGCGAAGGTCTGCGCAGCCAGACCCTCCTGCTCGCGGACCAGGAGCTGGGCGTTGTTGCCATAGACGCTCTCCTTTACGGTTTCTAGTGCTCTTTGATTTCCCCGCCGAACAGAGACCGGCAACGTCTGGGTGTACCGAACAGCGGACTTCGATTGGCAGGCCTAGCGGGGCTTGTCGTAGCCTTTATTCGCCGTCGTTGGCGAATCGGTCTGACAGCCAGTTTTTTCCGTGGCGACTGTGCCTTCGGAGGTCGTCTCAACAACGGCTGTGGCCATCGTTTGGCCGCAGCATTGGGTGGGACCTACGCCCTCTTCGGCGTGGACAACCCGGCCGCATTTGATGCAGTGGTAGGTATTGGCGATGCACGTCTTCATAGTTCGGCCTTTCAATAAGAGAATCAGTCAGTTCCAGTCATTAGCGGGGCAGGATCGCCTGAGTTTTCCCGGCACACAAAAAAAAAGCCGACGTGGCGGAACGCTGTGAGGCGTACCAGCACGTCGGCTTACTGTTAATTAACGAACCCGCGGGCAATGCCCACTTGCTCTTTATGTAGTCATCCGGCGAATTCATGGGACAGGCTCCCAATGCCAAGTCAGCTTCATGAGCCCAACTCCATCCATCATACCGCGCTCGAACTCCCGAGTACCAATTGCGGTACGCGGCTTCAGGCTGCTTCCACCTCTTGGAAAGGGCCAAAACGAATCCCTTGCCCCAGCCGCCCCGATCATTGCAGATGTGGACGATCACCTTGCAGCCATCGCCCACCGGGCGGGTGGCGTCGCCGGACACGTACTCGATGGCGGTCATGGTCCCTTTCCCCATTCTCGCTGGAACTGTCGCAGGTCAGCCGGCTCCCCCATGCTGGCAGACTCTGCAGGTATTTTGTTGTTGGCTCATTGTAGCCGGCCAACTGGGCCCCGGCAGGTAACGTGCCGCTGGCGTCAGCGACCTACCGCGTTGCTATCCGAGCGGTTATCTTTTTCGGAGAAGGGCGATTTGTCGGCGCGGCCGGCTTGGGTATGCCACCGCTTGTGTCTCCCTTTGACCGAGACTTCGGCAGAAAAGTCCAATGAACATCAATGACTGGCAAAGGGCTAAGGAGGAGCGCCAACGCAAGCTCTCGGCTGCCGCGCCCAGTGACGCCGCCAAGACACCGCCGTCGGTCCCGGCCAGACTGGACATCCTGGAGGCCGAGCTTGCCGCAGTTGCTTCCCGGCCAGCGGAGGATGAGAACGAAGGCGAGAAACCCAAGTCCTGAGGCGATGAGAACACGGTGCCATGGCACAGGTCGACGTCACCGTCTACTACCTAGAGATGCTCGCCCCCGCGCACCGATCCGTGCCGGCACCTCGAAGCAGCCTGACAGTTCTCCACGTTCCGTCACCGAGCGTGCCCTATTACCGATCGCTCTACGACGCCGTGGGAAAGGAATTTCATTGGCTGAGTCGACGGAAGATGTCGGACGAAGCTCTGGCTGCCATCCTCGGCGATCCGCGGAACGAGTTGCACGTCCTCCACGTCGATGGTACGCCGGCCGGCTTTGCGGAGCTCGATCGTCGCCAACCTCAGGATATCGAATTGGTCCAGTTCGGCCTGACATCCGATTTCATCGGCCAGGGGCTGGGCAAGTGGTTCCTGCAATGGACTCTCGACAAAGCCTGGAGCTACGAGCCGAAGCGATTCTGGCTGCACACCTGCACGCTGGATCACCCGGCCGCCTTACCCAACCACTTGAAGGCGGGGTTCAAGCAGTTCAAGCAGGAGACGATTCGCAGGGAGCTATGAGGAGGGTGCTTTGCTCGTCTTGCGACGGAGGGAGGATGGGTAGGGGTTGGGGCCGCCCAGCAGCGAGACTGTATGATGGATGTGCCTTCTGGCTGTCGCCCTATGTATTGAGGTCGAAGATGATATCTCTCTTTCCACAACCTAGTCGCGCCCTCACCCGCCGATCCGCTTTGGTCATTGGAGGACTGTCTGCCGGCGGACTCCTGGTTCCTCATGCGGTCGAGGCTTGGGCATCTGCTGAAGCTGTCCAGTCCCCTGCACCGACGGCCAAACGGTGCATTTCGATTTTCCTGTGTGGCGGTCCGTCGCAACCCGACTTATGGGACTTGAAGCTCGCCGCCCCTTCGGGAGTTCGAACTTACTTCAATCCGATTTCGACGTCCGTTCCCGGACTGCCGTTTGGCGAACTGATTCCGCAGGTTGCCCGGCAGGCCCACAAGCTGGCTCTCATCCGCTCGATGACGCACAGCAACAACGACCACAACGGAGCGATCGCGCACACGGTGATGGGCCAGCTGCCGCGGATCTTGACCGAATTCCACGTCTCCCGTAGCGATCATCCCGGCATCGGCGGCATCTTGCACAAGCTGCTGCGCGAGCGGGAAGACATGCCGGCCTGGGTCGTGTTGCCGCGGCCATTCTCCACCTCTTCGCCGCCCTATAAAGGCCAGTCGGGAGGCTTTCTGGGCCCGGCGTATGATCCGCTGATGTTCAACAAGGCGGCCAAGGGCTCTTTGACCGACACCCCGCTCAAACTCGACGCCATTCAGCCGCAGGAGGGTATCTCCCCTCAGCGCCTTTTGGCTCGACGCGAACTGCGGCAGTCTGTCGGCGGTTCATTGCCGATGGCCGCGACTGAACAATTCGACAAATTCCATGACAAAGCGTTCCAGCTGCTGGCCAATTCGGCGGCGAACAGGGTTTTTGATCTTGAACAGGAGCCGGCGGCGCTCCGTGATCGCTTCGGCCGCAACGAGTATGGCCAGAGTTTCCTGATGGCCCGCCGCCTGGTCGAATCGGGTGTCCGGTTTGTTAACATCTTCTGGACGTTCTTCGACACCAAGGGCTGCCAATTTAACCTATGGGACAATCACGGCGTGGCGAGTGATGTCTGTGGCATCGACGGCCAGCTCACCGGCAAGCAGCAACTGACACATCAATACTGCACGCCCTCTTTTGACCGGTCATTCTCGGCGCTCCTGGAAGATCTCGAACAGCGGGGCCTGCTCGACGACACGCTGGTGACTGTGTCCGGAGAATTCGGTCGCACGCCGAGGATTAACGCCACCAGCGGTCGCGATCACTGGGCTCACTGCTACACTAGCCTGCTCGCTGGCGGCGGTGTTCGCGGCGGGGCGGTTTACGGTGCCAGTGACGCCCACGGTGCCTACGTCAAGGACAACCCGGTCACGCCCGAGGACTTCGCCGCCACCATCCTGCACGCCTTCGGCCTCTCTCCCGAGACCGCCGTCCCCGACGCGTTTGGACGCCCTGTCCGCATCACCACGGGCACTCCGGTGACGGCCATCTTCGGCTAACGCCAACTTTCGCGGCACCTTTGAATTACCCAGCACACAGCAGAGTGACTGCTGCGATAGTTGCGGCGGGGATAGAGCGAATGTAGTTCATGCTCGATTGCTTGAGAAAGTCCTATTTCGCTGGCGCACTGATGTATGCCGGCCGTTGGCGCTTTCGTCGCCACCGAGCGAAGAAGGCCCGCACGGTGGAAGTATGGACATTCCCCGCCGCCGCTAGGTGCAGGAGTACGGTCATGGCCGTCTCGTCGTCTGCGGCCTCAAAGATCAACACGCCGTCGTGATCGCCCAAGGTCCAGTAAATATCAGTGACCTTGACGCCCATCTTCTTGCCAGCCACCTTGAGTGCTGCCGCCCGCTTCGTGCTAAAGTCGATGCCTTTGATGCCCTGCTGGGTGAACTTGATGGTGGTTCCCGGGCATTCAAACACCCAAACCGACTCCTGAGGGCGGATCGGGAGCCGATTCCCTCTGTGGGCCGCTGAGGAGCTCGTGCCGTCACGCGGATTCGGCTGGATGTTTTGGACAATTTGTCATAACGAGTCACCGGTTCTGGCTCTTGCTGAACGCGGTCCTGGACACTTTGTCGTAACGGCTGTGTTTAGAGCGTTTGCTCAGTCTCGTCATGCAGGCTGGCGAATATCGGGAATTTGCAGGGCAGCCTAATTTAGCTTTAATGCAGTGAACTCAGGTGGCGGAACCCCAAGCTCGGTATGTACCAGGATTTCCGTCGAGCGGATCATGCTGGCCACGTCGGCCGACCGGAAACGGCGACCACTTCGCGGCCTCTGAAAAATAATCGCCATACGAAGCCGCGCCCCTCCAGATCGATGGTTATCCGGTCGATGGTTTCTACTCCGGCGAGTAGGTCATCGAAAGTTTGGGCAGGCATGGTCAAGACTCCTAAAACGGTGGACGGGGTACATGGCAACGGGCCAACATAACAATAATGACGCAGCCGCGGCAGAACTTTAGGGCACGCTAAGAGAAAAGACTAAAAGTCGGTCCCGCTCCCCTGCATGGCGGGGCACTCGGCAGGTTGGAGCCCCGGCTCGCAGTAGCGGCGGCCTCCTGGGCGGACCAGCGTCTGTAGTTTGCCCATCGGGTGGTTTACACTGGCTCCTACCCAGTAATTGTTAGTTCCAGGGCAAGGAGTACGCCACAGGTGGGCAAGAAGAAAGCAGTCAACGCATCCAGCAACGGCAGCGCCGCCAATCTCGGCTTTGAGGCCAAGCTTTGGCTGGCTGCGGACAAGCTCCGCAACAACATGGACGCGGCGGAGTACAAGCATGTCGTCCTGGGGCTGATCTTCCTCAAGTACATCTCCGATTCCTTCGAGGAGCACCACACCAAGCTCCTCGCGGGCAAGGGAGACTACGAGGGTGCCAACCCGGAGGACAAGGACGAATACCTGGCCGTCAATGTCTTCTGGGTCCCCAAGGAGGCCCGCTGGGCTCACCTGCAATCCCGTGCCAAGCTCCCCAGCATCGGCAAGGACGTGGACGACGCGATGGTCGCCATCGAGCGGGACAATCCTCGCCTCAAGGGAGCCCTCAACAAGAACTACGGCCGCGCCGACCTGGACAAGCATCGGCTCGGTGAGCTGATCGACCTCATCGGCTCCATCCAGCTCGCCGAGGTCGCCGGCCAGTCCAAAGACCTGCTCGGCCGCGTCTTTGAGTACTTCCTCACTCAGTTCGCCAGCGCCGAAGGGAAAAACGGCGGACAGTTCTACACGCCGTCCTGTGTGGTGCGGCTCCTGGTTGCGATGCTCGCTCCCTACAAGGGCCGCATCTACGATCCCTGCTGCGGCTCCGGCGGCATGTTCGTGCAGTCCGAGAAGTTTGTGGAGGCCCACGGCGGCAAACTGGGTGACATCGCCATCTACGGCCAGGAGAGCAACCCCACCACCCGCCGCCTGGCGGTGATGAACCTCGCACTGCGTGGCATCGAGGCCGACTTCGGTCCTGAGAACGCCGACACCTTCCGCCGCGACCTGCATCCTGACCTCCGCGCCGACTTCGTGCTGGCCAATCCTCCCTTCAACGACTCCGACTGGTTCCGCAAGGACGACGATGCCCGCTGGCAATACGGCGTCCCTCCCAAGGGGAATGCCAACTTTGCCTGGGTACAGCACTTCATCCACCACGTCGCTCCCGCCGGCATGGCCGGCTTCGTCCTTGCGAACGGCAGCATGTCTTCCAACCAGTCCGGCGAAGGGGACATCCGCAAGGCCATCATTGAGGCCGACCTGGTGGACTGCATGGTCGCCATGCCTGGCCAGCTCTTCTACAGCACGCAGATTCCCGTCTGCCTTTGGTTCTTGGCGAAAAAGAAGAACGACGGCAAACGCCGCGACCGCCGCAAGCAGACGCTGTTCATCGACGCTCGCAAGATGGGGACGCTCATCGACCGCGTCCACCGCGAGCTGACCGACGCCGACCTGGAGAAAGTCGTCTCGACGTATCACGCCTGGCGAGGTGACAAAGGAGCCGGCAAGTACGCCGACATCGCCGGCTTCTGCAAATCCGCCACCACCGCGGAAATCGCGGCGCACGGCCACGTCCTCACCCCCGGCCGCTACGTCGGCGCTGAGGAGGTAGAGGACGATGGCGAACCCTTTGAGGAGAAGATGGTGCGTCTCGTCGGCGAGCTGCACGCTCAGTTCGCCGAGTCAGCGAAACTGGAAAGAGCCATCAAGGCGAACCTGAAGGGGCTGGGATATGGCGGATGAGTGGAAAAGCACATCGCTACGCGAGGCGGGAGTGTCGCTAATTGATTGCGACCATCGCACGCCTCCGGCTGCTGGCAACGGTCATCCATACGTTGCGATTCCACAGCTCAAGGAAGGCCGTCTGGACCTTTCCGACGTTCGCCGCATTTCATCCGAGCACTTTGTTGATTGGACGAGAAAGGCCAAGCCGCAGCATCATGACGTGATTCTCTCGCGGCGCTGCAATCCTGGCGAAACGGCTTATGTCCCTGCTGGTCTGGAATGTGCACTCGGCCAGAACCTCGTTTTGCTTCGCTCTGACGGGACCAAACTGTTTCCGCCATTTTTGCGGTGGCTTCTTCGCGGTCCTGAGTGGTGGGAGCAGGTCGGCACATTTATCAACGTCGGCGCTGTATTCGACAGCTTGAAGTGCGCGGACATCCCGAACTTCAAGATGCCGCTCCCTCCCCTCACCGAGCAAAAAGCCATCGCGGTGGTGCTTGGGGCGCTGGACGACAAAATCGAGTTGAACCGGCGGACGAACGCGACCCTGGAGGCGATGGCGCAGGCGCTATTCCAGAGCTGGTTCGTAGATTTCGACCCCGTCCGCGCCAGACTCGACGGACGCCAACCCGCCGGCCTAGACGCCGCCACAGCCGCACTCTTTCCCGCTTCCTTCCAAGACTCCACCCTCGGCCCCATCCCGCACGGGTGGCATGTCGGCAGTATTGGCGAATGTTGCGACAAAGTTCACAGCGGAGGGACTCCAAGGCGAAGTGAACCGCGGTACTGGACCGCGGGGAAAATACCTTGGCTCGGTTCAGGTGAAGTGAGGCAGCCACTCATCATCGCAACGGAAAACTTCATCACTGATGCCGGTTTGCAGGAATCGTCGGCAAAATGGGTGCCGGCAAACTCCACGGTCGTTGCACTATACGGCGCAACGGCAGGACAGGTGTCGTACTTGGCAACACGAGTTACCACGAACCAAGCTGTTTGCGCGTTGATTCCCAAGAAGCATTTCGCGACGTTTAATTACTTCGTCATGCGAGCAGCAACAGCGGAATTGGAAAGTAAAGCCGTTGGTTCAGCTCAACAAAACATCAGCAAGGGGATTATTGAAGAAGTCAAAGCGATTATGCCTGCCGATGCCGTTTTACAAGGATTTAACGCGATAGCGGACTCGCTGATCGAGCGATGGATAACGAACCTCCAACAATCGCGCACCCTCGCCACCCTCCGCGACACGCTGCTGCCGAAGCTGCTGAGCGGGGAGTTGTGCGTAGCGACGTTACAGAACCTCAACTCGACGGCATGAAGATGGCTACTACAGTCTCAGAAATCGATGCTCTGCTCTCGGTCCGCTCCGAGGACGAGCACCTCGAATTCAAGTCGGCCGAGAATCGCTACGACTTTGAAGCGCTGGTGGACTATTGCGTTGCACTGGCAAATGAGGGTGGCGGGAGGATGATACTGGGCGTGACAGACAAGGTGCCGCGTCGGGTGGTGGGCACCAAGGCGTTTGACGTACCAGAGCGGACGGTGGCGGGCATCTACGAACGCTTGCAGCTAAAGGTGACGTTCGACGAGGTGCCGCATCCTGCGGGGCGTGTGCTGGTGTTTCAGATACCGTCGCGTCCGCTTGGCCAGCCCGTCCACTACAAGGGCCGCTACCTGATGCGGGCGGGTGAGGAACTTGTGCCGATGTCGCCGGACCAGTTGAAGAGCATCATGGCGGAAGGTGAACCAGACTGGACTCTACGGGCGGCAATGACGGAATGCGATGGAGAGAAAGTGGTGCAGGTGCTGGACACGCAGAGCTATTTCGATTTGCTGCATTTGGCTTACCCGGCCACGCGAGAGGCGGTGCTGGAGCGCTTCGGCAGCGAACGCCTGATAGAACGCACTGGCAGCCTTTGGACGATCACTAACTTGGGGGCGATACTGTTTGCGAAGAAACTGGATGCCTTTGACCTCCTAGCAAGGAAGGCTCCGCGAGTCATCGTCTATGAGGGCACGAACAAGCTGAAGACGAAGCTGGACAAACCGGGGACGAAGGGATACGCCGTCGGATTTCAAGGGCTGGTCGAGTTCATCAACGGACTGGTGCCGTCGAACGAGGTGATCGAGCAGGCGCTCCGGCGGGAAATGAAGATGTTTCCCGAGATTGCCGTGCGAGAACTGGTGGCCAATGCACTCATTCACCAGGATTTCACCGAGCCAGGGGCTTCGGTGATGGTCGAACTCTACGATGATCGGATGGAAATCTCGAACCCCGGCAAGCCGTTCATTTCACCGGAACGATTCATTGACGAATACCAATCACGCAATGAACGGGTGGCCGACCTGATGAGGCGTTTGGGCATCTGCGAAGAAAAGGGGAGTGGCGTGGACAAGGTAGTACAAGCCGCGGAGGCGTTTCAATTGCCCGCGCCAGATTTTCGAGTCGGTGAACGACGCACATCAGCTGTGCTCTTCTCGCACATCGGAATTGACGAGATGGATCGGAAGGACAGAATCCGGGCCAGCTACCAGCATTGTTGCCTGCGGTATGTGATGAACGAGAAGATGACAAACCAAAGTCTGCGGGAGAGATTTAAGCTACCGGTGGACAAGGTGGCGACAGTCTCGCAAATCATCGCGGCGACAGTTGAGGCCGGAAAAATCAAGCTCGCGGACCCCGCCCAAACCTCCACCCGTTATCGGAACTATGTGCCATTCTGGGCCTGAATCCTCTTTCAATCGCAACCATTACGAAAGAGCTGAATCGCCGTAAAGCCTTTGCCCGCTTGAGCTTGCTTCTTTAAGCACAAAACCGCCATGCTCAACGAATCCCACGTCGAAGAAGCCGCTCTGTCCTGGTTCGGGGAACTGGGCTATGCCATCGGCCACGGTCCGGACCTGGCTCCCGGTGAGCCGGCGGCCGAGCGTGCCTCCTTTGGTGATGTGGTTTTGAAGGGCCGATTGCGTAATGCGGTGGAGCGGCTGAACCCTGCTATTCCTGAAGAAGCAAGGGAAGAGGCTATCCGCAAAGTGCTGCTGCTGGACGCCGCGTCCTTCCTCGGCAACAACCGCGCCTTTCACCGGATGCTGCGGGATGGCGTGCAGGTGGAGTACAAAAGGCCCGACAGCTCCATCGCCGGGGACCGGGTGCGGCTGTTGGACTTTGCCAACGTGGCCGCGAACGACTGGCTGGTGGTCAACCAGTTCACCGTCATCGAAGGCCAGCACAACCGCCGGCCCGACATCGTGGTCTTCATCAACGGCCTGCCGCTGGCCTTGCTCGAACTCAAGAACGCGGCCGACGAGGACGCGACCATCTGGAGCGCCTACGCCCAGCTCCAGACTTACAAGGCAGAGATTCCGTCCCTGCTGCACTACAACTCCCTGCTGGTGGTGTCAGACGGCCTCCAGGCTCGCATCGGCTCGCTCACGGCCAACCAGGAGTGGTTCAAGGTCTGGCGGACGATTGACGGCGAGGGGGACGCTCCGAAGACGCTGCTGGAGCTGGAGGTGATGGTCCGAGGGGTTTTCGAGCGGCAGCGGTTGCTCGACCTGCTCCAGCATTTCGTCGTCTTTGAGGAGGACCCGGACAGCGGGGCGATTCAGAAGGTCATCGCCGGCTATCACCAGTTCCATGCTGTCAACGCGGCCGTGGAGGAAACCGTTCGCGCCAGTGGGATGGGGAAATCGGACCGCACCCAAGGGGGTAAGCAGGGGGACCGCCGCGCCGGCGTGGTCTGGCACACCCAGGGGAGCGGCAAGAGCTTCTCCATGCTCTTCTACGCCGCTCGCGTGGTGCGGCACCCTGCGATGAAGAACCCCACCTTGGTGGTGCTGACCGACCGCAATGACCTCGACGATCAGCTCTTCGGCCAGTTCCAGCGCTGTCACGACATTCTCGGCCAGACGCCGGTCCAGGCCGATAGCCGGGAGCGGCTGCGGGAGCTGCTGCAAGTAGCCAGCGGTGGCGTGGTCTTCACGACCATCCAGAAGTTCCTGCCTGAAAAGGGCGAGCGGATGCCGGCCCTGAGCGACCGGCGGAACATCGTCGTCATCGCCGACGAGGCTCATCGCAGCCAGTACGACCTCATCGACGGCCTGGCCCGGAACATGCGGGACGCGCTGCCGCAGGCGTCGTTTATCGGCTTCACCGGCACTCCCATCGAGAAGACCGACGCCAACACCCGAGCAGTCTTCGGCGATTACATCAGCATCTACGACATCCAGCAGGCGGTCGCGGACAAGGCGACCGTCCCCATCTACTACGAGAGCCGTATCGCCAAGCTGGGGCTCAATGCGGCGGCACTCCCGAAGCTAGACCAAGAATTCGACGAAATTACCGAAGGCGAGGAGCAGACCAGCCGGGAAAAGCTGAAAACGAAGTGGGCGGCTATGGAAGCCCTCGTCGGCGACCCGAAGCGTATCAAGCTCATTGCCGCCGACCTGGTGGCTCACTTTGAGAAGCGGCTGGAGGCGATGAGCGGCAAGGCGATGATTGTCTGCATGAGCCGCCGCATCTGCGTGGACCTCTACCAGGCGATTGTCAAGCTCCGTCCCGATTGGGCCAGTGCCAAAGATGACGACACCGAGGCCGAGAAGGGGAAGGACTGCGTGGTGAAGGTGGTGATGACCGGCAGCGCCGACGACGGCCCCGAATGGCAGCCGCATATCCGCAACAAGGAGAAGCGGCGGACGATGGCCAACCGCTTCAAGGACAGCAAAGACCCGTTCCGCATCGTCATCGTGCGGGACATGTGGCTGACCGGCTTCGACGCTCCCTGCCTCCACACCATGTATGCCGACAAGCCGATGCGCGGCCACGGTCTGATGCAGGCCATCGCCAGGGTGAACCGCGTTTTCAGCAACAAGCCCGGCGGCCTCGTGGTGGATTACCTGGGTTTGGCCGACCAGCTCAAGCAAGCGCTGGCGGTCTACACGGAGAGCGGCGGCCAGGGGGAACCGGCTCCCGACCTGCGACAGGCCATCGCCGTGCTGCTGGAGAAGCACGGTGTCGCCGCCGACATGCTGCACGGCTTCAAGTGGGCCAAATGGACAACGGGCAAGCCGACCGAGCGGCTGGCGCTGATCCCTGCCGGCCAGGAGCACATCCTGGAGCAGGAGGATGGCAAGAATCGATTCGTGCAGGTGGTGAGCGAGCTGTCCCGCGCCTTCGCTCTGTGCGCGGCCAGCGACGAAGCCGTGGCCATCCGCGACGACATCTCCTTCTTCCAGGCCCTGCAAGCGGCCTTGAACAAGCAGATCACCGGCAGCCGCAAGACGCCGGAACAGCTCGATGCCGCTGTCCGCCAGCTCGTCTCCAAGGCCATCATCGCCGAGGGGCAGGTGATTGATGTCTTCACCGCCGCCGGCCTTCCCAAGCCGGACATCAGCATCCTGTCGGAACAGTTCCTGGCCGAGGTCCGCGGCCTGAAACACAAGAACGTCGCCGCCGAGCTGTTGGAAAAATTGCTCAAGGATGAGATCAAGGTCCGCTCCAAGCGGAACCTTGTGCAGTCGCAACTTTTCAGCGAGAAGCTCAAGAAGACCCTCAACGCCTACCACAACCGCGCCATCGCCACCCAGGAGGTCATCGACGAACTTATCAAGCTCGCCAAGGAGATGGACGCCGCAGGCAAACGCGGTGAAAAACTCGGCCTGACCGAAGACGAGATTGCCTTCTACGACGCGCTCGCCACCAACGACTCCGCCGTGCAGGCGATGGGGGACGACAAGCTCAAGGTGATCGCCACCGAGCTGATCACCCAGGTTCGCAAGAGCGTGACCATCGACTGGACCCTGCGGGAGGGCGCTCGTGCCAAGATTCGCGTGATGGTGAAACGCATCCTGAACAAGCACGGCTACCCGCCTGACCTCCAGGACGAGGCGGTCAAGACCGTGCTGAAGCAGGCGGAGCTGCTCTGTGCGGATTGGGCACCGGTGTGAGTTGGCAGTATCGTCTCTCCCCCTGGCAACCACCACATGTTTGTTTTTTCTCCATCTTTCAAGACTTCAATCGGTCGTGCTCGCGGTTGTCTTTTGGGGCTCGCGATCGGCGACGCTCTCGGCGCAGCCGTCGAGTTTAAGAAGCCAGGCACGTTCGCGCCTGTAACTGGTTATCGCGCTGGCGGGCCGCACGGCCTCGCCGCAGGTGAATGGACCGACGACACCAGCATGGCTCTGGCACTCGCTGACAGTATTGCCTCGGTTGGCTGGGATCTCCACGATCAGGCGACTCGCTATGTCCGCTGGATGCGAAAGGGAGAATACTCAGTCAACGGCCGCTGCTTTGACATTGGATGCACAACCGGCACCGCACTTGTCACGTTCGAGCGCTCGGGGGACCCCCGCACCTGCGGCGATGTCATCGACCGGTCCAGCGGCAACGGCTCAATCATGAGGCTAGCCCCGGTTCCCATCGCTTACCACTCTCTGTTTGCGCAAGACGTTTCGCGGCTCGCCGAGTTGGCGGCTGATTCGTCGCTGTTCACTCATGCCAGTCCCAAGTGCCTTTCTGCCTGCCGGTATTTCGGGCTCGTGCTGGCCGGATTGATTGCTGGGGTGGACAAGAACGAGGTTCTTTCTCCGTCGTGGCCGATGCTAGATGAGCTCCGCAGCCAAGGTTGGCTGCATCCGGACATCGACGAAGTCGCCAGCGGCAGCTTTCGCACCAGGCATCCGCCACAAATCGCCGGGAGCGGCTATGTGGTGCGCAGCCTTGAAGCCGCGGTATGGGCCTTTTATCACTCCAGTGACTTCGAGTCCGCCGTGCTCGCGGCGGTCAATCTGGGAGATGATGCCGACAGCACCGGTGCCGTCTGCGGACAACTGGCAGGTGCCTATTATGGAGACGAAGGCATCTCTGCCAAACTACTGAGGGGACTGGCCAAACGGGAGATAATCGAGACTGCTCTCGCGCGGTTGCTAACGACTACCGATCCCAAGGAATGAGTCGCCACGTACACAGTCGACGAGAGTTCCGCAGGTCTCCTCGCCATCAACAGAAACACTTCATCCCCGGAATCAAAGAAGGATCTCTTCAATCACCCGTCCCCGGGTCAGCGGGAAGGGCCGGCCCTGGCTATCGTGAAGCTGAGTATCGGGCGAGTAACCCAGGCAATGGAAGATGGTGGCGATCAAGTCCTTGGGCTCTACCATTCCGTCCGTCGGTTCAGCTGCCTGTTTGTCGGACCGGCCGTGGACGACGCCTCCGCGAATTCCACCCCCAGCCAGCGCCAGCGAAAAGCAGCGCCCCCAGTGGTCCCGCCCAGCATTTGCGTTGAACTTCGGAGTCCGGCCAAACTCGCCGAACCAGACGACGAGCGTCGATTCGAGGAGCCCTCGCTGGTCAAGGTCTTCAAGCAGCGCCGAGAAACACTGGTCCGCGATAGGCATCAGCAGCGACTTGAGGGACTCATTGTGTTTGGTGTGCGTGTCCCAGCCCCCTTGATTCGGCTGGTCCTTGATGCGAGTCCAGTTGACCTGCACGAGGGAGACGCCCGCTTCCACCAAGCGCCTCGCCAGCAGAATGCTTTGGGCAAAGCGGCTGCGGCCGTAGCGGTCGCGGGTGCTGGCCGGCTCCTGGCGGATGTCGAACGCATTGCGGGCGGCCGAAGCAGTGAGCAGGTCGAGGGCCTTCTGAGCGTGAATTCCATAACCTTGGGCGCTGGAACTCTGAGCCAGCACATCCAGCCCCCCGTTCATTTGGGTAAGTAGCGAGCGGCGGGAGTCGATGCGAAGCGACGTCACTTCCGCCGGCAGAGAGAGTCCCGGCACCGAGAAATCGTCGGCCGATGGATCGCAGTGGATCAGCCAAGGATTATGGACCCTGCCCAGGATTCCGCCGTCCTGCCCCGGCCAGGGGAAATTGCCGTCGTTCCAAATGTGCTCCGGGAGCGTGATTGCGCTTGGCAGCTCGCCCGGCCTTCTCCGCACAGCGCGGACGAGGCCACCCAGGCTGGGGTAATCATTGGGAGCCTTGGGAACCGCGCTCTCCTGGTTCAGAGTCACATGCGGCACGCCTGTCAGCATCTGATAGCCGCTGGAAGAATGGGCGTTGTCTCCGGTGACGATAGCGCGGAGTATCGCGAACTTGTCGGTTAAGTTCGCGACTCGCGGCAAAAGCTCACCGACGTGGAGGCCGGGGGTCTTACTGGGGATAACGCCGAACTGGCCGCGAATTTCGGTAGGGGCTTCCGGCTTGGGGTCAAACGTCTCATGCTGCGGCGGCCCGCCAACCAGGCCAAAGATGATGACGGACTTGGCCTTGCCGAAGGATTGTCGTCGCGATGACGTACCATTCGCCGCGCTAGATTGACTGGCGAAGAGTGCCGGGAGACTAAGGCCGCCAACGGCAATGCTGCCGATCTTGAGCCAGTCGCGTCGGGTCACCCCGTCACACAGCCTGGTCCCACAGCGATCCAGCAGGTTGAGCATGGCCGTCCTATCTCACAGGTAAGGTGTCTATCTATGAGACATCTACTTGCGCATTGCTGGGATTATAGCCGCTGCAAGGACGACCTAGCGGTGAGCGGCACTCTTGGCCGGAGGATCTCTGCAAGAAACCGTTGATGGCTCCCAAATCCTCCAGGAGCCTTTTTCTGCGGCCTGGCAGCCAGAACCTGACCTCCTGGCCCGTTTGCCGCTGCTGCGGCCTACGGGCATCTCCGACGATCGCGCCGTCACGGGGGCTCGTCTCGATGTTTGTACAATTTGTCGCAGACAGCTCAAAGTCCCAGCTCAGGACTCATCACGATTCTAGACAAATTGTCGTGACGGCTGTGGATGGGGCGTTTATTGAGTCTCGTCACGCAGGTCAAGAAGCAGAGTGCTGCCAATGCCCTCGCCGTGACCAAGGCGGTCTCAAATGTGCCCCTACACCGAGATCCGCTCCTTCAAGTTCTCCAGGACCGTCATCGCCCGCGTTAGGCTGGCGACTCCGCCGGCTCGCTCGATGAACTTGCCGGCATCCTCCAGTGCCTTCTTGGCTTGGTCCATGCCTCCGCAGCTTTTCACAAAATCGGCGGCGACGAGCATGAGCTCAACAAAGGTGTCTTCGGCAGTCGGGGCAGTCGGTTTCGATTCGGCGGGTATCTTGGCCATGGTCGAGGTCTCGTCGCTGGTGGGCTGGGCAGCGCGGACAAGTGGCCGGTCTGGTTCACCGGCTGGTGGAGCGCGGCTATTCATGGCGAGGGGGATTAGAGCGAGGTGGGGCATCGGCAGGAGATGCTGCAATTATGGTGGACCTGCCTGGTGGACCTGTGTTTTGAGGTCACCACTCGCCTCAAGGTCCCCCTACACATTCTCAGGTCTCAGCTCCACTCAATGGCCAGCTTCGTCCAGCGAATGCCACATATTCCCTGCTCGACGCACCAGTGCGTGGCCAGGAAAGTGCCATCCGCCAAGCGGATCGCTGTGGGAAAACCAAACTGGAAGCTGGCCAACTCGTCGACTCCCGTGGCTGCGGCGGCGGGACCATCGCGAAATCCCCGAGCATCGTACAGGAGTCCCTCCGCCAGCACCGTCCAATTGGTTTCTGTAAAGGTAACCAGTGCCATCACCACTCCCTGCTGGCCGTAACGCCGGTTGTAGAGAACCAGCAGCCGGTCGCCTCCCAACGGGAGCACGGAGAGCGTCTGACCACGGATACCCGTGTCTTGGTGCGGCCCCCAGGTCCAGCCGTCATCATGCGAGATACAGAAATGGTTGCACTGGTCACGATAATCGCCGAGCATCACGGTCCAGGCGACCGCCATCACCTTGCCGGGCGCGATTTCTGCAAGTTTCTGTTCCCAAAATCCGAGCTTTCCCTGGGGATCACGAAACACGGTGCGACGGTGAGGCCAGGTGCGGCCGTCGTCATCGGAAACGGCAACCAGCACCTCTTCTCCCAGCCGGTTCTTATCGGCCAGCAGCGCTCCCGGTGCGAGCAGCCGTCCGGAGGATAGCGGCCTGAGGGAATGCGAAACCTCGATGGGGCAATCCGGCATCGGCACCGTTTTGGGAGCTGACCACGTGTGGCCGTTGTCCAGTGAGCGGCAATAGACCGTTTCTCCTTGCCGCTCGCCAAACCGTTCATTCTGATTGGCCCAATAACGGGTTCCGTAGGCATAGACCGTCTTCCCATCTGCAGAAAGACTGAGTTTCAAGGCATTGGCCGAAGGAGGATCTACGGTTGGGGACAGAAGTTGTCCTTCCAATTGCCAGGTCTGGCCGCCATCGGTCGAGCGGGCCCAGTCTGTTCCCCCGTGCACATATTGTCCTCCGCCCACACTGAACGAACACAGAATGTCGCCACTGGGAAGTTGCACAGCCTGGGGAAAAGCCGATTCGCGTTCATCGATCCGGCCAGTACTGATAGTTTTCAAAGAGGGCACCGAAATCTCCTCGGATTCGGGAAAAACGAATTCGATCAAGGCAAGGGAACGGAATCCGTCTTTGCCGGCTGCGGCTTGGCCGGCAGTATCGTCACCGCCAGGACAATTCCACTCAGAATGAAGAGGCCACACACCAGAAAGCTCAGCCGAAAGCCCAAGGTGGCGCTGTTCATGTCGCCTACTGTCCAGCCCGCCTGTTTGACTCCGTCCACAATGGCACCGTACAGATAACCCGCCGGTGCGGCCGGAACCATGAGCATCGTCACGAAGGCCATGTTTTGCCGCAGTTGGTCGCGTCTGGAAGCCGAGACGATATAGTTCGGCGCATACACACCGACCAGTTCTCCCGCTCCATGAAGACCGAAGGCGACGAGATACCACGGCCCCGTGACCAGCATGGCCCAGACCAGAGCGGTCAAAAAAATCGTCGCGGTGGCCAGGATGCCGACCCTCGGATTCGTACGGGTCAATACCCAGCCGAGCAGGGATCCGGCAATCACTTTGAAGCTGAAACGGAGCATGTTCTGCGGGCCGGCGAAATTCTCGGGAAGATCCCCCAGCGCCTCCGCGGAGTACAAGTTCATGTTGGAGGGGATCACATTTCCCGCGTACACCAGAATCGTCACCAGCGTCGCCAGCAACAGCACGCGCTGCCGCAAAATTGCGCGAAAATGATAAATGAATGCTGCTGCCGCGCCGAATGCACAGAGGTAGCCCAGAGAGCGAAGTAGCGTCGCCGACTCGGCACCCTCGCCATCCGTTTGCTGACCGGAGAAGTGCATGAGCGCGACGGAAGCGAACATCAAGGGGAGGCCGAAGAGCAGGCCGACAACCTCAGCGATAGGTGCCCGCGGGGACTCCTGTTCGACGGGCAGGATGTGGAAAAACTGTGAAAAGAGTGCCGCCATTCCCATGATCGGCGCACCGGCTGCGAACAAGACGATGAAGCTTGTCGGATAAGGGAGGCCGGTGAAATGCAGCCCAAACAGGTCCCCTCCCAGCAGGGCCGTCTGGCCGAAAGAGCCTAGCACGGCCAGCAAAGGGCCGGCTCCGAAGGCCATGCTCAGCGCCAGGCCGCGGCGGGATTCGTCGGAACCTCGCCCAATCACTTCCCAAAGCAGGGCGATGGCAGCCGGCATCACCGCTCCCGAAACGCCTCCTTGCAACACGATCATGGCCAGCTTGAATTCCTTGGAGACGGGAGACGCCAAGGTCACCGCCAGAGTTGCCAGCATCAACGCAGAAGCTCCGTAGCACAGGCTGAGATTGCGTTTGAGCGACGAGACTCGCGGCGACAGCCAGGCCAGCAAGGCGGGCATGGCTGTCATGGCAAAGAACAGCGTTCCCGGCAGGTTGGAGGTGCGGGCGTCGGCTCCGAGGTGGTCGCACAACGAGGCCTGGGTAATCCCGACATAGAGCACCGGAGCCGCCAGGTACTGCGTCCCGGTGCAGACGGCAAACAGGATCAAGTTCCAGCGCTGCTGGGGCCAGGAAAGAGGACAGGCCGAAGGTGGATCGACCGCCATATTGCTCATGAAGTCACTCCCCGGACCAGCCTTGCGTCGCGTACGAACGACCTCTTTTCCAAGCCATTCGTCTCTACAGCGGCAGCACGACCGCTTCGCCTCGCTGGGCCGAGAGCAGGCAGGCCTCACACATTTCCACAGCTGCCCGGCCTTCGGCTCCCCCGACCTTCGGCTGCCGCTCTTCGCGAATGCTGTCGATGAATTCCTGAATCACCCCAATGTGCGGATAAAGTCGGATGGGAGATTTGGGCTCTTTCAGATAGTCAAATCGTTCGGGAGTATAAACTCGTTCCCACTTCTCCCCTTGGCCCACATCCAGGTACTCGAAGTTTTCCAGGTCGATCATGGCGTCACGACCGAAAACCTGGAACCGAACCTCGCTGCTGGGAAGACTCGGATTGGGAAGTTCCGCGGTGATCCACATCTGCGCCATGATATTGTCTTCGAACACAATCTGGGCCATGACCGAGAGGGGCGGGCCGGGAACGTCGCTAAAGGTCGTCGCCTGAGCGAAGACTTTGACCGCGTTTCGGCCGGTCAGCCAGCGGAGAAAATCCGTATTGTGCGAGGCCATCCCCATAAACAGGCCGCCACTCCTGGGGTCGGCCATCCACTGCCGATCGTCAAAAAGTTGCCTGGCCAGCGGCAATGGAAACGCGGAAACGGTGCGGAGCATCTGAAGCGGCCCCAGAGTTCCCTTGTCAATCAGCTCTTTGGCCTTCTGCGTGATCTTGCGATAACGCTCCGTCTTGACGACGGCCAGGTTGACATGCGCTGCCGTACATGCGGCGATCATCTGATCGCACTCCGCGATGGTCGGTGCCATGGGCTTCTCCGCGAGCACGTGCTTGCCAGCCGCTGCCGCCTTCTTCGTTAATTCCAGGCGGTTTAAGTCCGGTGTGGCGAGGACCACGGCTTGCACATCGGACCTCGCGCATAGCGAGTCGACCGACGTCTCGGCGGGAACGCCATAATCTGCCGCCAGCTTGCCCGCGCGACGGCCACCGGCAACTGCCGCCAGCCGGCAGCCGACGGCATGCTTTGCGACAACCTCGCTATAAGTCAGCCCCATGAAGCCGCTGCCGATGATTCCCACTCCAACCGTCTGCATGCGGCCTCCACCTTCATTTCGATGGCTTGAGTTTTACCCACGAGCCCACGCAGAATAGCTTCGCCAGGAGTCAGCTTCAACTGGATGGCCGCCCAGGGCGGGGGAAACCGTGGGGCGGCTCATGCACGGCGCGCAACCGCAGCCTCCGTGAGCGGGGTCATGCTAGAATGTCATCTGGAGTCGAGACTTTCCTGGCGAGGCAAGTCAAATGAAGTTCTTCGACGACCATCAAACGATCTACGGCTATGCCCGGAAACGCGGCTTGATCGGCACAGCCCACCGCGACGTCGCAGCTTGGCTGCAGAAGGCAATGCCGGCTTTTGATCAGCCGGGCTTTGATCCGCGGGCGCTCCATGAATGTCTGTGGCTGATGGACCATCGGCCGTATTACTCGGTCTTTCCCTCGGTTGCAGATGCCCTCGCCCGGGTAACACTAGACGTTGACTGCTCGCTCGTAACCATGCCGCTACCGCGGCTGCTCTTCCGGTTTGCAGAACAGCAGCCCTTGGCCGTCGAGTGCTATCACCTGAGAACACTTCTTGTAGCCGAGGTTAAAAAAGCGAATGAGCGCTCTCTTGGACTCTGGGTGAGGCACCAGCGGGATGCGAAAGTGTTTTTGACGAGCGCCATTTTTGAGCTCCCTCATGGCGCCACGGTTGAGTCGATGTTAACCAGCGGCCATTTTGACGACCCCGAGCTGGAGAGTCGTCGAGGCGAGTTCCGAGCGATCATGGAGCCCTGCTTGCGGATCGTTGTCGCCGTCTGCTTGATGCAGAATGATCCGGACTTGATCACGCCGGACGTACTGGACGCAGATGCGGCCGAATTTGAAGAGACGGGCAATCAAAGCTGTGTAGACCGCGCTCATCGCCGAGGAAAGCTTGGTTGGCTTGTCGGCTCTCACCTGGAAGTTGCCCCCCATTACCGCCGGTCCCATTTTGGAGTCAGGTGGACCGGCCCAGGGCATTCGGTGGCGCGGGTCGTTCCGGTCAGCGGCTGCATCGTGAAACGCAAGAAGCTTGCGGAAGTGCCTACCGGCTATCTGGACAATGAGAATAGACAGATCAGCTAGGGCGAATGAACGACGCCGGTAGATCAAAGTCTCGCTAAATGGGCGTAGAACACGGCGAAATCGACCGCCTCTGGAATGCCCCAAAACGACGGGCTAGACTCAGGGGCTGAGTTTGAAGATTCCAATTTTCAATTAAAGGAAACGAACCAGAAATCCAGCAGCCAGCGAGCCTCACGGCGACGCCGACTGACAACTCGAATGACGCGTGAGCGTCAAGTTACTGCTCTACCGCAAACGACCAACCTGAACCGCAAGGTTCTTGAACTAGCAGAAGCAGCAATTTGTGCCACGCCCCCCAAAGGGGCGTCGGCCATTGCTGTTCTGCTATGCCCCTTGGTCGGGGCGCGGTGGGCGGTCGTGGTTCGACGCTCTTTTATTGGCGGGGAGGTCTATGTGGCAGTTTTACCTTTTGACCCATATCATGTCTGGCTTGGGATTCCTCCGGCGGAACAGCCACCCACTCATTATCGCCTTTTGGGCCTGCAGCTCTATGAAAGCGACCCGACGGTCATTGACCATGCTTTCGATCGCCAAATGTCCCATGTGAAGAGCGTGCAAAATGGCCCACACGGGGCAGTAGCCCAGCAACTTCTCAACAAGATCTCAGCGGCTCGCATTTGCCTTTTGGATTCGGCAGCCAAGGCCGCCTACGACTTACAGATCCGGGGACAACGATGCCAAACTCCGTCACCTTCTACGACCATCGAAACCCCTCACGTGCGGCCCACCGGTTCTAACTCCTCGACCAGAGATCGCCGTGGCGGAAGGGTCTTTTGGGAGGCGACAAAGGTCATCTTAGGAGGTGCTGCAGGACTCGCGGTCGCGGTGCTCGTCCTCTATTTTGCCGTCGGGATCGATCTGTTTGGCATTTTCATTCGCACACCTTTGGTTGCCGAAAAACCCTTGCCTCTGCAGCCGTCTTCTGCCAAGCCCTCCGTTGAAGCCAAATCTTCGAATCTACCGACGACTAGCGGCAACATATTGGATGCGTCCCTTCCTAGCAATTCGGCTGATGCGCTGAAAAAACCTCCAGAAAAGCAGTTGCTGCCTCCTGATAATCCTGCCACCATCCCGCCGACGGATACCGCGCCCGGTGTGCCTCCGAGTGAGCCGCCAGCTCCGAGCAATAATCTCGCGACTGAGGTACAGCCAGCCCCCGCACTTCCAGAGAAGTTAAATGTCCCTTCACCGGAAGAACAACGAATCGTTCGAGCAACGATCGACGACATCTACCAGACCGAGAAAGCGAAGGACTCTGCCAGTCGGCAAAAGTTAGCCCAGGAGCTTGCCCGCATTGCCGCTGACGCAGGAACCAAGCCGGTCGAGAAGTTCGTTCTATTCCGGCGGTCTGCGGAACTGGCCGTGGATGGAGGGGACCTCAAAGGTTCCCTTGCCTTTGTGGATAAGCTGGCTGAGGAATTCGATTTTGATGTTCTGGTTGCCAAGCAGGCAATGCTCAGTCGCTTTGCGAAGGGGGCCAATTCCGATTCGGCAATTGGCAGCTTGGAAAACGAAGTCCGTGTCTTCATCAAGAGCGCGGTGAGCACCGATCGCTACGAGCTGGCGTTGCAGACATCCGAAGAACTACATGCCGCTTGTCAGAAGCCAAGTGGCGCTAAGTATCTCAAGGCAGCTGCCAACACCCGCCAAGGTCTTCAGCAGTTGGTGGAGGAGTGGAAGCAGTACACCGCAGCGACAAAAATGTTGGAAGCGACGCCGGACGACCAGGGTGCCAACCTTCTTGCAGGACGTTGGCTCTGCATCCGCAAAGGGGAATGGGCGGCTGGATTGCCCCGGCTTGCGAAGAGTAGCGATAGCGCTCTAGCCGCCGCCGCGAAAGCGGACATCTCGGCTCCGCAAGAATCCAAAGTCTTAGCGAGCGTCGGCGACCAATGGTATGACCTGGCGAAACGGGGGCCAGCCGACGCCTATCTTCTGGCGAGGGCCGAGCACTGGTATCGACATGCACTGAAGGGCGAAACGGGCCTCACCAAAGCCAGAATCGAGAAGCGACTAGCCGAATTGAACCACCTGACTAAACAGTCCGCTGCAGTCGAAATGGAACCAGGCAAATCTGCCAAAATCGGGACCACGAAAAACAGTGGTCTATTTGGAAGTACAAATTGGGTCGGGCTCTCGGTGCCAATCAAGGGGGCCAGCTTTCAGCGTACCATTTCAACAGCCATGCTGAAGATTACGAAAGCGGAAGGCGACAGCTTCCAAGGAGTCTTTGAGTGGAATGCTTTCAGTGACGTCGGTGCCAGTACGAAGGGGTCCTACGAGGTAGCGGGGAAGATAGAAAAGACAGCTGTGGAATGGAAAGGACGGACTGCTGCGTCCGGCCACGTGAAGAACGGCGTAATGTGTGTCACCTCTGACGAAACCTCTGAGGCCAGCGAGATTTGGCTGATTCCTGAGAAAGATGCAGTACGCCCCGCTCTCGTCTCGGGCGATTACCGGATCACTGAAGGTGGGGTACATGCTTTCGACCTGACACTGCTCAGCGATGGCAGTGCCAAGAAGAGCCATGTGCCGCGGGCGGCCGGGCGTTGGCTGGGGAATGGACAGGTAATTCTCATCGTCTGGACGGACGGCTGGCGGGATTTACTGGTAAGGAAAAGCGGCAAGTTCCAAAAGATAGCGTTTCCCCCCGCGACTTCTCCACCCGCTAGCTCGCTTACCGGTGAGGGTGTTAATCCTGGAGTCGCTACCAAGATAAAGTAGGAAGACATAAGGCGGTAAATTCAGTTTCTTGCCAATCTAAAAAAAAGCGGACCGGCCGGCTGCCCTGCGGCAGCCGGACAAATCCGCCTGAATCGGCAACCGTCTCGCCGCGGTTCACGGCATAGTCACGGCCGGATCAATCTCCGCCAGCGTCACGGGGTAGATGAAAGCTGCGAGCCGTGCCCATTGCCGGTTAAGCGTTCCACTGTCGGCGGCGCGATTCGAGGGACTGCCGCGACCCGCCGCTCAGACCGGGGCAGAAGAAGGGCGGCCCCAGGGCGAGCGTCACGACGGGCCTTCCGCCAATGCCCCTTCCAGGTCGATCTTGCCGGACTTAATGTCCTTAAGCAGATCGATGAGGCCCGAGGCATCGAGGTTCGACAGGTCGGCGAGCGGTTTCCCGCACATCTTGCTGGCGAGCGATTCCAGCCGGCGGATTCCCAGCCCCCGAATCTGGCCCGCCAGCTGCTGGGCATAGTCCGTTTGTTTCTGGCTGGCCCGATGGTGAGCGTGACCATTGGCGGAGCCGCCGGACTTGCCGTTGCCGTTGGCTGGGGAAGCGTGGCCGTTCCCGTTGGCCGGTGCGGCGCGTGGGGCAGCGAGATTCTCGCCACCACCAGGTTGCTGCCGGCCGAGCTCCTCCTGCACGGCCTGGCGGCAGGCGGTGTAGGCGTTGCGGACGTGGCGATGGAAGCCGTCGAGGTCGCTTTCGAGTTGCCCGGCCGAGATTTCGAACTCGACATGGCAGCTCGCCCCGAGGCTTCCATAGTCAGGGAGCCCCAGTTTCTTGGAGAGCCCGACATTGACTTTGAGCGGCATGAGGCTGGTCCTCCTTTCGTGGAATGGGTGTTGAAAAACGTGCGACCGGCGGACGGGCCGGCTAGCCGGCCGCCTGAAGCTGCTTGAGCGACGCGAGAGTTGTTTGCATCAACCGTTGTTGTTGACGCTGCTTCTTGAGAGATTTCACCAACTGGTTGGTCTGGGACAGCAGCGTGCGCAGCTGGTCTCGCAGAGCGATGGTCTGCTCGATGGGACCGGGAGCAGGACTTGCCGTGGCCGAGGTTCGCTTGCGCCGCGGAGCAGCAGCCGGAGTGGTTTCGGCAGGGGGAGGTGTGGTTGTGTTCATGGGGACGTTACGCTGGATTGGGGTTGAAATGGATACGCTCGCCGGCGCAGCGGGAGTTTCCCCCGCGTGCGGCGATTCGATTACCAGAGCCTTCCGGCTGGTAGGGATGGAGCTTTCGGGATGCAGCGGCATCCAGAGATAGGACCGGCTGGCATCCGCACACAGGATGGATTGTCCGGGGTCGCAGAAATGAATCCGCTCAAAGCCCAGGTTGATGGCTCGCAGCAGAAACCGCCGGTCGATGGCGACCCGGGTGGCGTCACCAGTGCTGCTGGAATTCCTGAGCCGGAGTTCCGTCGGCGCGTCGTCCGTGGCGCTTTGAGCTCGAATGGCGACTTGGCCATTCAGGTCCAGGGTGATGGGCTGAGTATCCTCCTCCGCGCCTGGAATCCGGGGAAGCTGCTCTGTCAGGAACTGTGCGTCCAGTGGTGAAAGTTCCCAGGTAGTTTTTGCGGCCTCAGGGGGCCAAATCGTATGGTCGACGGCCGGATAGCGGCGTTCTTGCTCGATGCCGAGATAGAATGTCCAGGGGCCGGTCCGCACGGCGACGTAGTCGGCGGACTTGCCGATGAGCACTGCTTGGTCCTGCGGCAGCAGGTCGGCGCAGCCGAACAGGCGGGTGGCATGGCAGACAATCTCTTCTTCCCAGCCGAGGGCCAGGCCGCGCTGCACCAGCAGATGATGACCGTTGGTCGCGACGACCATCCCGTCCTTGCCGCGCAGCTGAATCAGGTCGGTGGCAAAGCGAAATGGGTCCTTGGCGATGGTCAGCATGGCTTCGTGCAGGATGCTCAGAGCGGCAGGTGGATTCTCGGCAAACGTCTCAGGGAGTGTGGGGACCACCAGGTCACGCGTCGAATCGGACGGCTCAAACTGCTTGCTGCAGGGAATCGACCCGTCCTGCCAGCGGGCCAGCACTCCCTCTCCGTCCGTGACAGGCGTCAATTCCACAAAGACCTGTTTGGTCCCAGCCAGCTGCTTGAAGAGCTCAAAGGTGGCCCGTAGCGAACACTCAGGTTGCGGCATGGCGTCGCGATACTCGAAGCCGCGCAGGCCATCGCAGCAGCTGATAAGCAGCCCCTGGGGGCCGCTGGAAATCACAACCGGGGGCTGCCGGTATCGGGTCCGGCCAAACAGCTGGCGGAGGACGCTTTTGATTTGCTTGGCCAGAAGGCGGGTGATCGTAATCAAGGTCGAATGCTCCAAAGTGAGAGAAACGGGGAATGCCCCCGCGGACCGGCGGCGTATGGGCCGCCGCCGGTCCTGCCGAGCCTGCTGCTAGGCCGCCCGGCGACGGGTGGCGTCCACCTCGTCCCAGTCCACGATCCGCAGCGGCAAGACGTGCGGCTCATCATCGGAATAGTCGCCGGGCAGTGGCAGGATCGAGAAGCCGCGCCGCTTGATGGTTCCGATCGTTTCTCCGGTGGCGCGGCTCACTTCACGGTCGATTTCAACCTGGGTCATGGCAAAACCTCCAAAAAGGGGTATGGAAGGACAAGAAACAAAAAGGGGCCGCCTTGCGGTCAAGCAAAGCGGCCCAGTAAGGGTCAGTGGTTGGCAAACGACGGCTAGGCAGCTTGCCTGGCCATCTCGGTTACGGTCAGTTCGCTGGCCAGCAGGTTGAGCGACAGGTCGCAATCGACCGGCATTCCCCGCAGCCAGCGCGTGAACTGCTGCGTCATCAGTCCGGCGGCGATGGCCGCGGTGTAGATGACTCCGCGAGCGGTGCAGGCTCCGGTCATCGCTTCGGCCTGAGCAAACAGGGTGGTGGGATAGTGGTCACGGCCCACATCGTCAGCGACCGTCAGAATGCGGATCACTTCCCCCAGCATCCGGCCGTCGGCCCAGAAAGGGGCTCCCCGGCCAGCCGCTCGCCAAATGGCTCCGCGAGCGGAGATCGAATCGACGCAGCAGAAGATGGCGTCGCCCATCGGCATCCCCGGGCGGTAGCGGGCGGCGACCTGGCTCACCTGAATGGTACTATCGATCCGAGAAATCGCCTCGGCCGCCGCCAGCACCTTGGTCTCGCCAACGTCCTCCTGCAGGTAGCCCTGCGTGGTGACGTTGGTTTCCTCGACCTCGTCAAAGTCGATGAGGGTCATGCGGCTCGCGCCCAAAGACGCCAGCTGTAACGCTACCTGGCGGCCGATGGCACCGACCCCGATGACCGTGACGTCAAGCTTCTCCAGGACTTCCCGGGGAACCAGGCCCTCCTGCCGCTCGAACCGGTTGGTATTAGAACCGCTCACCGGCCACCTCCAATCGGTCGGAGTAAAAGAACGGGTCATACATCCACTCGTCGTCCAGCAGGGCGTCCCGGCTCGGGGGATTCCCATTGGCCTTCAGCAGGCGCTGCTCATCCGGGAGTGGTTCATAGAACTGCTCCTCACTCACGGAATCTACATATTCCGCCTCCCAGGCCAGTTCCTGGGAGGCTGCAAACGGCCGGCTGAAGTCGATTTCTACCGGCAACATCAGCTCCGCGCCGGGTCCATCGTTGAGGGCCATTCGGGCATAGGTTTCCCCGCCCTGCGCCAGGATAAACATCACGGCCCAAGTGTTGCCGCCGAAACAGCGGCTAAACGTCTCTTCGTCCGTGCTGCTGGGATTGGCCGAATCGCCAGGATGGGTATGGACCCAGATTCGGCCGAACTGCTCGACCTGGTAGCCGGCGTCAACGTGATCGTCGAAATGGTCGGCCACCGCTTCGTCTTCGAATTTGACCGTGACGGCGGTGCAGCGTTGGCGGACCAGGACGATGTCCTCCACCAGTAGCAGGTCGTCCCGGGCGCTGATCCCAAAGCCGCCGACTTCGGTGGGGCCGAGGTCACGCTGGAACAGCAGCTTCCTCCAGGCATAGGGCGTCAACCGCAAGGGAGGCGGATGACGAATCCCCGCCGTCTTCGGACTGGAGAGGCGCAGCCTCTGCCGGTTCTTGTTCATCAGAAGTTTCTCCTTTATTGAGGCAGGAATCGCAGACCAGGGACTTGGTCTGGGGATGGGGATTGAGGCAGGGCCCACAGCTTGTTTCTCCACAATCGGTGCATTGACGGCAGCAGCCGCTACAGAGGTATTCTCCGCAGCCCTCGCAACAGCTCCGGCAGTTATCACAAATCGATTCGCAGCAGCGATCACAGCAGCAGGACTCATCCTCGGAAATGGCACAGCCGCAGTCATAGCAGTCTGTTCCGCCCGTCCAGCGGGAGAGGGCCACATAGGCGCTGCCGGCGTTGTAGGTCTCCAGGATTTGCTTCACGAGGGTGAAGAAATCCAGGAGCCGGCCCTGCTTGAGGGCCGAGCGAATGGCGGTTGAACCTTCTCCCTCGCAGAGCCGCTCGTGGCTGACATGCGGGTGAGTCACGTCTTCATTGTCCTGGGCATGATTCGGGTCCTCAGCCACGAGGTCGTAGCAGGGGCCTTTGCCAATCTGCTCCCAGTGGAGCACGATGCGGAACCGTCCGAGAAAGACGTCTTCCAGCTCGATGGGGGCCGTAATGACACTGAGTGTCTTCTCTTGGAGGTCGAGCGCCAGATCCTCAAATTCCTCCCCGAGGGCCGAGATGTCGTCCGCGATTTCTCGCGGGGAGGCAATCTGCCCCTGCGCCGGAGTCTTGGGGAGCTCATTGCGAAAGGTATCGAGCCGGCGTCGGAGGTTCGCTGCCGAAAAGTCCAGGTCGGAGACCAGACTTTCGGCAGCTGCCATCCAGCCCTTGTCGCGAGCCAGCTCGAAGCGGGCTGCGGTGCGAGCAAGTTGCTGCCACTCGTGGTCGTAAAGGATAGGGAGCGGACCAAACTGGCCCGATCCAACCAGGTGCTCGTGGATTTGGACAGCGGCCCGCAATGCTCGCCGCCCTGAGGTAGTGTCCGTCGTCATGCAGGGTCTCCTGAAAGGGGCCAGCGGACCAGCCGCCCTGAAGCGGCCTGCCGTGCCGAGTTAGAGAGCGCCCTGGATCTTGGTTGCCGTGAACGAAACGCGGTCGAGGTCCTGTAGGACCTGGTCGGCCGCAGCCGGCTGGCGGTTGACCCGGATCAGAAACTCCTCGGCCTGGCCGTGCGGCACTTCCTGCTTGAACAGGGCTCGGACCGTGGTCCCTGCTTCGACTTCGATGTAATCCGCGAAACCGCCGCCGTCGTTGTTGATGAACAGAACTTTCATGGGATGAAAAACCTTCTTTGAAAATGGGTACAGAGAATTCGGAAACAGAGTTGCTGCAGGGAATGCCGCTGCCCTTGAAGGGAGAAGCAGACTTGCCGTCAGCTAGGAGCGCGGCAGCCAGCGCTCGATAATCCAGGCTTCTTCTGCCGCCAGCGCCTCGCTGCGAGCAGCAAATGGTCCCAGCACAGGACCGGAGAGAGGTGAGAGGTCCGCCAGCCACTGGCCGCCGGCAGTCGGCTCGACATGCGAAGCCCGTCTGATTTGCAGAGTGCCGAACACGGCCAGATCAATGGCTTCGCCGTAGAGGCAGCGGATGCTGCCACCTCGCTCGATGAGGATCTGCATGGCGGGGCCTATTTCGGCCGGCGGAGGATATTCCGCCGGGGGCGGTCGACGAGCAGGCCGTCCAGAACCGCCTGCACACCCGAGAGCTGCGTGGCGACCTGCTGCCTGAGCGGCACATCGTCGCGGAGCTGCTGAGGCTGAACCCCCCGCACGATCCCTTGAGCCTGGGAGACCAGACCATCGAGCTGCTCGTCGGAGCGGATGTTGAGATGGCGGAACCGCTCAAAGAACTCTCCCAGGTTCTCGATGGCCGAGTCCCGAAAAACCTTCGGCTTGCCATCCTCTTGGCCGCTCAGGCGCTCGGTGAGGTGGGAGACCAGGCGGGACAGCTCCTCGGTGAAAGCCTGCTCGGCCAGTTGTACCGCCTCATCGAACCGGGCCGCCACCCGGGCTGCTTCTTGCGCATAGAGCTGGGGGCTGAGCTGCCGCAGATAGTCCGGCGGCTCAACACTGGGAAAATCCCAGCTGCACTCGAACAGCCCCTCCAGTGTGGCCGGGTAGTCGCCGGCATTAAACAGGCTGCCCAGCCGCTGACGGGCGGCCGACTTGAGCTCGGCGTAATGCGAGTTCAAGATTTCGACCGCATTGGACAGGGACTCCTGCAGCGAAGTCATCTGGACCTGGAAAGGGCCGATGTCGTCCTGGCGGATGAGGCGGATTCCCGGCTCGGGATAGGGTAGGCTCATGGTCCGCCAGAAGCTGACGATCTGGCTTTTGACGGAGTTCACGCCTTTGTAGGCGGGGTGGGATGTATCGAGCAGCTTCTTGGCGGCCGAGACATACTCCCCTTCCGCGCCGAACATATCGGCTGCCTGGTTTTTCTGTTCCCGGCTGAGGGTCTTGCGGCACCCCAGCCAGACAAAGGCCAGACGCACGGCCGCCATGGTCCGCCGCAGCCGGGCGGCGGAGCTGGTAGTGCTCTGGGCTGCCGGCTCTTCAAGCACGGTAGGCATAGGAAAGAACTTTCTGGGTTAGGGGATAAAGGAAGTCAGAAAACAGCGCGGGGCGAGCCCAACCAGCCGTGCCTTACTCCTGTCTGACCGGATAAACCTGCCGGATGCTGGGAATAATGTCCTTGACCGGCACACCGAGCTTCCGAAGCTGGCGCGCCAGCGCCTGGTTGGCCTGGGCGGACATACCGTACTGCTCAGCAATCTCCAGAAAATCAGAGCAGTCATCGCGATCAGCGCTGGGAGCTGTGGCCTCCAGCAGTAGCTTCACTGCCTCGGCTGGGGTTTCCGCCTCAATCTCATTCGAATTCGTATACAGTTCGTACTGCTCGACGATGAACTTCGGCATGGCTTCTCCCTAAAGTGGTGAGGTAGCAGCAGGCGCGGTCAGCTCCTGACTGCTGTCGCGGCCGGGCTGGGTGCCGTGCAGGGCTGCCTCGTGGTAGCGACCGTGCTGCACGCCGACCATGAACACCGCGTCGCAGCTTTGGCAGAGGTTCCGAGTATCGTCATGCGGCCGCTCCACCGAGACGATGCGGCGGTTGATTGCGCGGGCCTCGCAAAAGTCGCAGGACAACTCTTGGCCGCCAACACCCAGTAGGAGACCGTTTTCATCCATCGCGAACTGCGCGTCTTGTTCGGTGACCACGGTCGCACTCCCCGCGATCCCCAGCTCCTGCAACTTGGCAATCGCCTCGGCGTCGCTGGCAAACCGCTCACACATGTCGCAGCGCTCGACGAGAGCTCCGGGGGCAACGCGGCCGTCTTGGAGATGGGCGAGTATGCCGGGGACGCCGGTGTGGAAGAAGCCGGAAGCCTCACAGTCGCAAGCGTCACCGTCGTTGTCGGCGGAGTCAGTCAAGTTGAGCTGCTCACACAATGCGTCAATCTCTTGGGTTGAAAGCGGAGCCGCGTCTGCGAACTGGGGATAGAGTTCCCGAATCTCGCTGGGCTCCAGGCACTGGGTTTCGTCCTGAAAGTAGCGGAGGGCGGCCAAGACGGTCGCCAGCTCCGAGGGGCTCAGGGTCATGGATCACCTCCAATCATGGTTAGAGAACGAAGTGGTGGGGCCGCACGAGGGAGAGCCTTGGTGAGGAGCCGCCGGACGGCCCGAAAGGCTTTGAGGTCTTGGCTCGGAGGCCTCGGAGTGAACTGGGACCTCGATTCGAATTGCCGGATCGCCTCGGTGAGCTGCGTGAGCGCGGGGCGGACGGCGGCAATCTCGACGACGGGCCGGCCCTCGGAATCGGTGGGGACGGTCAAGACCTTGCGGCCAGGGCGAAACTGCACCAGGCACGCTCCATACGCAAAATTGGCGTCGGTCTGCCGGTCAAAAGCGATCCCGTGCTGCTGCAGGAACGGCTCCAGGGTCTCAAACCAGCCCCAGCGGGCCTCGTCGTCACAGAGCTGCAAGACGAGCCGTCCATCCTGCTCAACTCGCGCCGATAGCAGGTCCTCAGCTGACCCTGGCGAGAAGCAGTCCCCACCAAATTCCAGCGATACCTGCTGACTGTCGATGGCTTCACATAGCCCGGGGACAAGTCGGCCAGGAAGGGGGCCGCCGACCGTAATGCAGGCAGGCATGTGCTCGGACAAGGGAACCTCC
>JBKJNY010000234.1:0-76739 GCA_046593355.1 Pirellulaceae bacterium
GCCGACAGAGAAGTACAACGGGTATGAACAGTACGTGGCGGGGCTTTATTCATAACTCGACTGTTTGACTTCGTCACCACCCGGGCTCGCCCCGGTGGAACGATGTTTGGAAACCAGGAACGACGGCATCCACCTTCCCGCCTCTCCGCCGATTTTGCGGGCCGCCACCGGCGGCTCGCAAAATCGGCGGAGAAGATGGGGCATTGGTTTGGCGCATCTTCTGGTTTCCAAACTTGCTTCCGCTGGGGCAAGCCCAGCGGTGGCAAATCTCGCAGAACTCAAACAGTCGAAGTAGGGAGAGAATCGGAAACAGACAGCCAGTGTCTGGCGAGCGCCCTGCGTAAGCTGGCCAGTCACGTCGAACCGGCGAAAGGGATCGCTCAGGAGTGCGAACTCACCGGCCCGCTTACGCAGGCCGCTCGCCGGTGAAATTTTCGGGCTAACGCCCTGGCGCATCCACGAACGTCGGGAGGGTGTATAAAGTCAGCCGGTAAACCGCCGGTGGATGAATAAAGTGACGGTTTGCAAGTGGCGGTATGGCAATGACTTGCGTCGATATGTGAATACACTCCGGCCTCCAGAATGAATCGCAAGAATATGAATAAATACGGCTCCTTGGGAAGGGCTGGAGCAATTCATGGAGCGGCGCGATTTCCAGAACTGGTCCGGTTCCCCCTCTTGCGAGGAGGGGGGTGGTGAAAACGCTCAGGTCGTGCGTATTCCAAGTGTTTGCAGCGTTTGAACTTACGAAGAATGGGAGGCGGACTTTTTCACCACCAATTATTAAGACGGGTCCGAACCGCGAGTCGCAATCAGCGACTTTCGGAGCAACGGGCCACGATCAATTTCTCGGCGATCTCGCGGGAAAGGGTGGTCTCGATATGCCCGATGTGGAGCACGATGACCCCCGCCTGGGGCCGGATTTCGGCGATGGTTCCTTCCGCGCCGATGCGGAGGCCGGTTTCGGCGAGGTAGCGGAGGAAATCGGGGGCCTGGTCGCTGACCCGGACGATGCGGAAGTGTTCTCCGGCACCGAGCTTCGAGAGTGCGCTGCCGGCGATGGCGGCGATGGTGCCGTCGGCTCGCGGGATGGGGTCGCCGTGCGGGTCGCTTTCTGGATGGCCGAGGAAAGCGTCGATCCGATCGATGAGCAGGTCGCTGACCGCGTGCTCCATGTTCTCCGCTTCGGCGTGGACCTCGTCCCACGTCAGCTTGAGCGTCTGTACCAGGAACAGCTCAATGAGTCGATGCCGCCGTAGCACGCGGAGGGCCAGCGAGCGGCCGGAGTCAGTGAGCCGGGCACCTTCATAGGGCGTGTATTGGGCCAGGCCGCTCTCCCCCAGCGTCTTGAGCATGGAGGTAACGGTTCCGGGAGAAACGCCCAGGGTCTCCGCCAACTGGCCGGTGGCGGCAATCTCCCCGCCCCCCTCGGCCGAGAGTTGGTAGATGGCCTTGACGTAGTTTTCGATGGTGAGGGAGGCCACGGGAAGGGAAAAGCGGAAAGCGGAAAGCGGAATATGGAGTGGATGATGGTGGATTATGTGGCCATTGACAATGGGCCGGTTTCGGGTTGGTAGTGATCCATCTACAATGCTTGCGACCCGGTCCGCTTTCCACTCTCCACTTTCCGCTTTTCCCTGCCCCATGCTTTCCCTCAACGAGCTCGCCCTCCGCCGCTGCGAACTCCTGGCGGAGCATCTCGTGGAGCGGATGCACCTGCATGCCGGGGTACTGCGGATGGACTGCGGGGCGCGGGTCATAGATTGCGGCGTTTACGCCAGCGGGGGATTGGAAGTCGGGCGGCAACTGGCGGAGATTTGCCTGGCGGATTTGGGAAGGGTCAAATTTGTGCCCGGTCACTCCGATCTCTGGCCTGGGCTCGCCGTCACGGTCCAGACCGACCAGCCGGTGGCCGCCTGCATGGCCAGTCAATACGCCGGCTGGCCGGTGACCGGCGAGAAGTTTTTCGCCATGGGCTCCGGCCCCATGCGGGCGGCAGCAGGGAAGGAAAAGATCTACGACCAGATCGGCTATCGCGAAACAGCCGCCCATGCGGTGGGGGTGCTGGAGACCGGCAAGCTGCCGCCGGACGAAGTCTGCCGGCAGATTGCCGTGGATTGCAAAATCGAGCCCGCGAATCTGACGCTGCTCGTTGCCCGCACCGCCAGCATCGCCGGCAGCGTGCAGGTGGTGGCTCGCAGCGTGGAGACGGCGCTGCACAAGATGCACGAGCTCGGCTTCGACCTCTCCCGCGTGCAGAGCGGCTATGGCGTGGCCCCGCTGCCGCCGATTGCCAAGGATGACCTGGCGGGCATCGGGCGAACGAATGATGCCGTACTCTACGGCGGAGAAGTCACGCTCTGGCTCCGCGGCGACGACGAAAGTCTGGCCACGCTCGGACCCCAGATTCCCGCCTCCGCCTCCCACGATTATGGCGAACCATTCGCCGCCATCTTTGAGCGGGCGGGTAAGGACTTCTATAAGATCGACCCGCTGCTGTTCAGCCCTGGCGTCGTCAATCTCGTCAACCTCGATAGCGGCGTGTTCCACCGCTTCGGCCAGCTTCGGCCGGACGTGCTCAAGAGGTCGTTCACGGAGTGAGCGAGTTGCTTCAAGACCATGAGATTTGCCGTCCTCGCCGATCCTGAAAGCTGGTACCTGCGGGATCTCGCTCGCGCGGCGGCAGCGCAGAGTCACGAGGTGACGCAAGTTGCGTTCAGCCAGATTGCCGCGGAAATTGGCGGCTCTAAGACCACCCGCATCTTCTCCGGCGAACACGAACTGACAGAGTTCGACGCCGTGCTCGTCCGCACGATGCCACCCGGCTCACTGGAGCAGGTTGTGTTCCGCATGGATTGCCTGGCCCGGCTGGAGGCGCTAGGTATCTGCGTCATCAACCCGGCGCGGGCCGTGGAAGCGGCGGTCGACAAATACCTCACGTCGGCCAAATTGCAAGCAGCCGGACTGCTCACGCCGCGGACCATCACCTGCCAGACGCCGGACGACGCGATGGCCGCCTTTGAAGGGCTCGGCGGCGACGTCGTGGTCAAGCCGCTCTTCGGCAGCGAAGGCCGCGGCATCACGCGGCTCAATGACCCCGCGCTGGCCCTGCGCGCCTTCAAGATGCTCACGCAGCTCGGCGCGGTCCTGTATATCCAGGAATTCATCGAGCATGAAGGCTGCGACCTGCGGCTGCTCGTCGTCGGCGACGAAATCCTGGCGATGAAGCGCCGCAACCCGCTCGACTGGCGCACTAACGTCAGCCGCGGTGCCAAGACCGAGCGTCTCGAGCTGACTCCGGAGCTTGCTGACTTAGCCCATCGCGCCGCCGACTCCGTCGGCGCTCCGCTGGCCGGTGTCGATGTCCTTCCCGGCAAGGACGGCCGGCTTTACGTGCTGGAAGTCAATGCGGTGCCTGGCTGGAAAGCCCTGGCCCGGACGCTGCAGGTTGACGTGGCGGCGAGAATGCTGGAGTTCGTCTCGGCGAGGTGCAAGGCCCGATGACCGCGCCTGGCGAAATCATCAACGTCGGATTCCGCCTCAGCGAGACAGCTCGCCGCGACCCAAACGGCGTGGCCGTGGCGATGCCCAGGGGGCGCGATGCGACGGGAAAGTTCCGCTATGAGCAGGTGACATTCAAACAGCTCGACGACGACAGCAACCTGCTGGCCGCGGGCTTGCAGTCGATGGGAGTGCGGCCCGGCACGCGGCTGGCGCTGCTCGTGCCGCCGAGCATCGATTTCATCTCGCTCGTGTTCGGAATGTTCAAAGCGGGGGTCGTGACGATTTTGATTGATCCCGGCATGGGGCGCGGAAACCTGGTGAAGTGCCTGTCCGAAAGCGAGCCGGAGGGATTTATCGGCATCCCGCTGGCGCAGGCAGTGCGAGCCCTGCTCCGGTGGAGATTCCCCAGGGCGAAGTACAACGTCACCCTTGGGCGGCGCTGGTTCTGGGGAGGCAAAACCATTGCCCAATTGCGTTCCCGGAAGCTGGATCACTTTCAGCCCGTGGCGACGAAGGGGAGCGACCCGGCCGCCATCATTTTCACCACCGGCAGCACGGGGCCGCCGAAGGGAGTGCTCTACCGGCACGGCAATTTCAACCAGCAGGTGGATCAGATTCGGGACTTCTACCAGATTCAGCCGGGCGAGATCGATCTGCCCGGGTTCCCGCTGTTCGCGCTATTCAATTGTGCAATGGGGGTGACCACGGTCCTCCCTGAAATGGACCCGACGCGACCGGCGAAGGTCGATCCACGGAACATCATCGACCACGTCAACGATTGGAAAGTCACGCAGGCCTTCGGGTCACCGGCGCTGTGGAACGTCGTCGGCCGTTACTGCGAGGAGCACAAGATCGTACTGCCGACGCTGAAACGTGTGCTCTCGGCCGGCGCGCCGGTTCCGCCGCATGTGCTGCGGCGGATGAAGAACGCCATTGCGCCGGATGGAGACGTGCATACGCCGTATGGGGCAACGGAGTCGCTGCCGGTGGCGTCGATTGCCGCCAGCGAAGTCCTAACCCAGACCGCGGCCAAGAGCGCGCTGGGAGCGGGAACCTGCGTCGGCAGACGTTTTCCCGGCATGGAGTGGAAAGTCATCCGCATCACGGACGGCCCGATTGCCACACTCGATCAGGCGGAAGAGCTGCCTCCCGGAGAGATCGGCGAGTTGGTCGTGCAAGGGGGCGTGGTGACCACGGAGTACGTCACGCGAGTGGATGCAAACGCCCTGCACAAGATTAAGGACGGCGAGGAGTTCTGGCACCGGATGGGGGACGTTGGTTACTTGGAACCGCCTGCTGATGCCGATGATCGGAGCCAGCGGTTCTGGTTCTGCGGGCGAAAGAGTCACCGCGTGACGACGAATAGTGGCACGCTCTTCACGATTCCCTGCGAGGCCATCTGCAACCAGCACGAGCGGATCTACCGCTCTGCCCTGGTCGGCGTCGGCTTGCCTGGCCAGCAGCGGCCGGTCATCATTGCCGAGCCCTGGCCGGAGAAGCGGCCGCGGGATGAGCAGGACCGTCAGCAGCTGATCTCCGAGCTGGCAGCACTCGCCGCGAAGCACCCCCACACATCCGGCATCAAGGACTTTTTCCTGATGGACACGCTGCCGACAGACATTCGACACAACGCCAAAATCTTTCGCGAAAAGCTGGCGGGGTGGGCGGCGAAGAAACTTTTGCTACGATAACGCGCTCGTATTCTTTCCTTCTCAGGTCCCTCCCATGAAAGCCATTGCCGTCTATCCCGGCCAGAAGAACAGCGTCCATCTGGAAGACATTCCGCGGCCCTCGGTCGGGCAAATTCCGGACGGCAAAGGGGTGCTGGTGAAAGTGCTCAAGGTCGGCGTGGACGCGACGGACCGCGAAATCAACGAGGCGCTCTACGGGAATGCACCGACGGGGGACAAGCATCTGGTGATGGGGCACGAGTCGTTTGGCAAAGTGGTCGAGGTCGGCCCTAACGTCCGCCGCGTGAAGCCCGGTGACTACGTCACCGCCACGGTCCGCCGGCCGGGTGGATCGATCTACGATCTGATCGGCACCAACGACATGACCAGCGAGGAGACGTACTACGAACGGGGCATCAACCTGCGGCACGGCTATCTGACGGAGTATTTTGTCGATGAGGAGGAGTACATCGTCCGCATTCCCCAGGGGCTCAAACATCTGCACGTCCTGATGGAGCCGATGAGCTGCGCGGCCAAGGCGGTGTTTCAGGCCTACGAAGCCCAGCGGCGGATGAAAGTCTGGCGTCCGCAGCGGGCGTTCGTGATGGGGGCGGGGCAAATCGGCCTCTTGGCGACACTCGTGCTCAAGCTGAAGGGGCTTGATGTCTACACCTGTGCCCGCAGCAAGCCCGGCACGCTTAGCAGCCAGATTGTGCAGGGGCTGGAGGCGAACTACGTCAGCACGCAGGAAACGCCCCTGGAAGAGCTCGTCAAGAAAGTCGGCAAGGCGGACATCATCCTGGAATCGAGCGGCAATAGCGAAGTCGCCTTCAATGCCATGCAGCACTTGGGGCACAACGGCGTGCTGTTACTCGTCAGCATTACTGGCGGTAAGCGGGAGATTCAATTGCCCTCCGACAAAATCAACATCGAATGGGTCCTCGGCAACAAGCTCCTGCTCGGCTCGGTCAACGCCAACCGCGAGCACTTTGAAATGGGGATCAAGGATCTCGCGCTCGGCGAAATGATGTTCCCCGGCGTGCTCCAGCGGATTCTCACCAATCCGGTCAACGGCCTGGACAACTACCAGGAAATGATGCGGCTGCTCGTGGAGGAGAAGTCGGCCCTAAAGGTCTACGTGAACGTGGCGGAGGAATAGTTGGAGTCCCGCCTTCAGGCGGCTCCTGAAGGCCGCTCCTAATTCACAGGAATTCGCTGGGTGTTGTGAAACTCTCCGAGTTTCACAACGCGCCCACGGGGAGAAATCGGGGGGATGCGTTGCGAAACCCCCACCTTTTCGCAACACCCAGGGCTGGGGTGGCATTCTCCCCATGGTAGCCTGCACACTCCGTGTGCAGGCCCGCATTTCAGAAAATACCGCGCTCGCGGAGCGAGCGGACTACCTTAGACAACCAAATTGTCAAAGAACTTCGCCGCCACTCCGCGAAACGGGAGCCGCGCCGCTTATTGGGACAATTGTATACACCCAGGTTGGCGTCGTCAAGTCCACGCCAGCCAGAATTTCGGAAAATCTTGGACGCCCACGCCCTGGGCGGATCATGATGGGCGGGCTGCCTCGGTCCCCCGGGCAACGTTTCCGCCGAACGCTTCCCTGGGATGAACCGGTTTTCGGCACCACTACGGGAGCTGAGCAACTTCGCTACCGTTGCGGGTAGAAAGGGCGCGATAGGCCTTGATGTCGAAGGCTTGGTTGATAAACCGCACCGACCCGTCCGCCAAAACGAACTGCGCGCCCCCGGGGTGATGGCTGCGAAACGTGGCGACATTCCACCAATCGGTGGGGGTGTTCGGAAAGAAGTTTATTCTGCCGTTGCAACTGGAATAGTCGCCGTTGCAGAAGAACGCGGCGCAGTAATGGTGCTGACTGGGCACCACCTCACCGATCATCAAGGTGTTGCTCAGTCCGTCATGGACATCGCCAAACGATATCGGTTCCTGATACGTGTTGCGATGGAACATGCCGTTGCACCCGCCGATGCGATGGCAATCGGGCTCCGAGCCGCCGTGGATGCTTCCCGAGCCGCCAATTCTGGTATCGCCAATCACCCCCTTGTAATTCGTCAAGGTGACAGGAATTCCGGTCAGGCTGACTTGAACCATCGATGGCGATTCGAATGTGCCGTCGGAAGGACAATGCAGGATGGGAACCGGCGACGCCAGGTACGGGCGGACGACCGGGTTCATTAATCCCCCGCCGGAGAAAAAGTCCCCGGCCAGTCCCGGCGCAAGCTTGTCGTACACGCCTTGCTGTTCAAGTTGCGGCAGGATACTGACTATCCAGCTCTGTCCATTGCGCTGGGCGGCCGGGCGCTGGCCTTCAAACCAGGCGGAGACCGTGATCGGCAGAACTTGATGCGTTTGATGATAGAGCGACACCGCCAGTCCGAGTTGGCGAAGACTATTCTGGCACTGGGTGCGGCGCGCCGATTCCCGCGCATACTGCACAGCCGGCAGAGTCAGGCCGACCAGGATTCCGATAATGGAAATCGCCACCAGAAGCTCGATCAGCGTCATTCCGCCGCGTGCGCCGCTCATCGGCATGGGGCGCAAGGCTGCGGAATTTTCGGCCTCCGTTGCCGGGGATGGGATCCACTTCATGCGCGTAACGATGGTCGCGACCGAGCCTGCGAAAATGAACCCGGCGATTGCCAGCGAAGTGGTTTGAGTCATTTGCAGCGGTCCCGCGCCGAAGCAGCCGCAGTCGGAAACGCCCCCGCGGGCGATCAAGACCGCATGAGCGATGAGGAACATTACCGACAGCGCCAGGCTCCCGATCCAGGCTCCTTCTTCCGCAATCGCCAGGATCAGAGCCAGTCCTACGGCAATCTGCACAAACGGCAGAACCGCCGCCACGGCCACACCCGCGTTTTCGCCTACCACATTGTACTTGAAGACGGAGTTCAGAAACTGATAGGAGTTGGTCCAGTGCAGCCACCCGGAGACGCAGAGCAGCGCTCCGATGAGACAGCGAATCGCGGTGCGAAAGGTCTCGGTCATGGCTGGCTAACTCCCTCTCCCTTTGGGAGAGGGATGGGGTGAGGGTTGAGGGATCGGCTTTTGCTCGGCAAGGTTGTTGCGGTTTCGCTCCGGCGTTGCCATGCCTTCCAATCTTTCCATCCGCCATGATAGAGGACTACGTTTTTGATACCCATCAGTTTCAACTGGGAGCCGATCTGGTCATCGTATTCGCATTTATCGCTTTGACAATAGACGACCACCTGCTTTCCGGCGGGTATTTCCTGGGCGAGCTCCTGCAAAGCCGTGGGGGAGATATGCACGGGAATGTTGATGGCCGAGGGAATGTGCGAGAATCGATAGTCTGCCTCGTAACGGGCGTCCACGAGGATTGTGTGGTTACTCTTGATCAGTTCCACGAGCTGTTCGCGACTCACATGTGGAAGGTTCCGTGAAAAAAAGCGCGCTTTCACGATGGCAATGGCCTGGGCGTTGCGAGCAAAGCCCGTGGGCGCGAAGCCATGCCAAAGCAGTGCGCTCGCCGTCCCCAACCCAATGATCGCGCCGGCTCGCAGCAAGGCGCGGCGAGGTTGAAATTCGGCAGTGCGCACGCTGGCAGGGAGCCAGTGTCGGTCGGCGTAAAGGCCCAGGGCAGCCGCTGAGGCTAAAACGGCCAGCGCCCACTTCCAAGCGGCCCTGTCATTGTCCGTGGCGGATTTCGCGGATGAATCGGGATAGACCACAAGAGCCACGCCGTCCCACTGGGCGAGCAACTGGGCGTACGACAGGCTCTCGCTGCTGCCGGGAGACTCCATGACGCGAATGCGATCGGCGCCGGCGTGCAAGACCAGCACCCAGTGATGGAAGGCGACGGAATCGCGATGCCGCGACAGGAGGAGGATGCTGGGATAATTCAAGGAGCGGAGATCGTGTACCGTCATTCCCGCTTTTGGGGTAGCCGCAAGTCCGACGGAATCCACTGCGGCGACCAATTCGGCCAAATTGCTTCCCTGGTAGGAGCCCACGAAGCGTGGGGCAACCAGATCACCGTACGAAACGGATTTTCGATAATGCCGGGCGGAGGCATAGACGGAGTTGATTCCGCAATACGGCCCCGAGGGGGCGCGAAGTCGGGGGGGAGGCATCGCGGGGGGACTCTCCGCGGACCGGGAAACACCGGTTGCCATGCCGATCACGACGAGCAGGAGCGTGCAGTGACCGGTTGCGAGCGACTTCATGGCAAGACCTCAAGAATCGCCGCGAGTTCGGCGGTACACCAACCACCCGATGGAAACCACGGCAAGCACGATCGATAGTCCGATCGCGATTTTTCCCAGCGTGAACAAGGGGGCGGCAGGCTGCTCGAATCGCGTATCGTGCATGTTTGCCGCGGCGCTCATGTCGAGGACTTTTTGGATCCTGCCGTCGCGCCATTCATGCGCGATGTGCGGCATCTCACGGATGTTCACGAGCGTCCCGTTAGGGACGGCTGAAGTGATGACAAACTGGTTAAGTTCTTTGTCGGTGGGAGGGTGACTCTTCAGAACTTTATGGACCGTTCGTTCCTCAATATCTCCTCCCGGATGATACTTCCTGATACTGCGTACTTCGCAGGACTTAATGAACGCTTGTTTGTCATCCCACTCGATGGGACCAATATGTTGCTCAAACGCCACCATCTTTCCCGCCGGATTCTCGCCGCCGCCGGCCCAATCGCCGAGCTTCTTGCCGCTCAGCATGTCGCTGGGGCCTTTGAGGATATCCACCTTGACAGGTAGCAGACGACCATTCACGGATGCCAGCACGATGGATTGCACGCCCTGATCATCGCGCACCTGCAGCACCGTTTCAGAACCGCGCGGAATCACCTGCAGCCGTCCCGCGGCGCCCGCGTCCGCAATGACCTGAGCGAGCCGCTTCGTTCCGTGATTCGGGGAGAATCCGAATAAGACAGCGGCATCGTACAACGTGATGCCCCCAGGCTCGTCGCGTCGCGCGTCCGATTCGAACGTGGCCGAGAACGAATGTGGCTCCTTGCCTTTCTCCCCGCTCATCCATTCGAGATTGGCTAAATGGTCAGCGGCCACAAGATACTCAAAACGACCTTGGTGTTCCTTAGGGACGCCTCCCTTGAATCGCACCGTTGAGCGATTGCCCTTCACCCACCACTTATCGCCGTCGCGCAAGACCTCCGCGTCCAAAGTGGCAAATCGGACTTCGTTCGGATGAATGCCTCCCTTACGATAGGCTTCCGTGTGCAACTTCATGCGGACGGAATTTGTGGGCAGAAAGGCTCGTTCCAGAGCGGCAATCGCGTCGTTCTGCGTTCCCGTAGATGGCTGGGAAAGGAGATCACTCGCAGTCCAACAGAGACAAATCGCCACGGCAGGGTAGGGAATCAATCGTCGCACGACTACACCTCATGGAGGACCGAGGAGGACCAAGGAATGAACCCTTCTCACCAACTCTAGACTCCCTTGGGGGAACCTCCTGAGACTTTACATGACCTGTTTACACTCAGGATCGCTGTCCCACAAAACATCGTCGTTGTTGTTTACGCAGTTGACGTTAATATCACAGGCGGAGTCGAGGGCTCCTTTGGGGTCGCAAAGAAAGATTTTTGGGGACCCGCCGAAGTTGCACCGGAGAACAACACTGGCGCACTGCATCTTCCCTGGTGCCACTGCACACATTTCTTGGATGCGATGCTCCCCGACCGTACAGTCAACGGGATCGCCGCCTCGTGCCGATACTAGTGCCGCGCCACTGAGGACAGTTGGTGAGGCGGCGAACGAACACACTCCCGCGGTGACCGCGAGAATTGCCAACTGCGAGGCCAAAGAGAATGAGCGAGTCATCGGCAGTCTCCTTAATGCCTCCTCACATGAAAGTTCAGGCTGGCCAGGAGGAGGATGGCCCACCCGTGTAACGGACATCAGAATTGGTGTGCGTCACTCGGCGATTATAGTGCTGGGCGACAAATTCACCCCCCCCCCCCCCCCCCCCACCAATACCGCAGATTTTTACGCAAGTCATTGTACACCAATGAGTTGCAGAAATTTAGTATTATTCCTCTCAGCCTTACTGGACACTTAGTTTTTGGGACAAGGGGGTACAAGCGATTGTCGGGCGGCAAGTTCGCGGTGCTCGAGCGTGTTTTCATTGGCCTTGCACGACACTTGTTTGAACAACTATTGTCTTGACATGCATATGCCGGCCGCGCTATATTGCAAGTCGTCGCTACCACCCCAGTCGCCCCGAGGACGTCATGCCCCAGAACCCCCGCGTCATCGTCATCGGCGGCGGCCCTGCCGGGTCCACCGCTTCCACGCTCATCGCCCAGCAGGGATACCAGGTGCGGCTGTTTGAGCGCGAGCATTTTCCCCGCTTCCATATCGGCGAGTCGCTCATCCCCGAGACCTACTGGATCCTCAAGCGGCTGAACATGTTGCCGAAGATGAAGGGGAGCCACTTCGTCAAGAAATACAGCGTGCAGTTCGTCAGCCAGTCCGGGCGGCTGAGCGAGCCGTTCTACTTTGTTGACCATAAGCCGCACGAGTGCTCGCAGACCTGGCAGGTGCGGCGGAGCGAGTTCGACCACTTGATGTTGCAAAACGCCCGCGAGCATGGGGTGGACGTGCAGGAAGGGGTCCGCGTGCTGGAGGTGCTGTTCGACGGCAGCCGGGCGACGGGCGTTCGCATCCTGCGGGAGGACGGCCAGGAAGAGACCGTCCACGCCGATGTCATTGTCGATGCCAGCGGTCAAAGCTCCATGATTCAGAGCCGCCTGAACCTGCGGGAATGGGATCCGCTTCTGAGAAAATCCGCCTGCTGGACGTACTGGGAAGGAGCCTACCGCGACACCGAGCGGGACGAAGGAGCAACCATCGTTTTGCAAGTGCAGGGGAAGCAGGGCTGGTTCTGGTACATCCCGCTGCACGACAACATCGTCAGTGTCGGCGTCGTCGCGGGCTACGACTATCTCTTCAAGAACCGTCCCGGCAAGGATTTCGAAAAGGTCTATTTCGAAGAGGTGGAGCGCTGCCCGGCGGTGAAAGAGCGCATCTCCCTCGGCAAACGCTGCTCGCAATTCTTCGCTGCCAAGGAATACTCCTACCGCGCCAAACAGGCCGCCGGCGACGGCTGGGTGCTCATCGGCGACGCCTTCGGCTTTCTCGACCCGCTCTATTCTTCCGGCGTATTGCTGGCCCTCAAATCCGGGCAAATGGCTGCCGACGCGGTTTGCGAAGGGCTGGCGACCGGCGATACGGGCGGCCAGCAACTCGGCAAGTGGGAACCGGAGTTCGTGAAAGGGATGGAGCGGATGCGGCGACTGGTGGTCGAATTCTACGAAGGCTTCAGCTTCGGGCGATTCGTCAAGCATTATCCGGAACATAAAGGACTCCTCACGGATCTCCTCATCGGCGATCTTTTCGACGACCACGTGGACATTGTTTTCCCGCTGATCGATTCGCTCAAAAAGTTGCCGGCGACCCCGGTGGGGTAGGCTTCCAGCCTGCCCAGTGCCGTTATTGGGCAGGCTGGAAGCCTACCCCACTTCTTCATGTTCCACCTCCTCCTCGCCCTCGCCGCAGTGATCGTCGCCGGGCGATTGCTCGGGATGGTCTTCCGCTGGATTGGCCAGCCGCCGGTGATTGCGGAAGTCATCGCCGGCATTCTGCTCGGCCCTTCGCTGCTTGGCGTGGTTTGGCCCGCCGGCCAGGAATTCTTGCTCCCCAAATCCCTTGAACCGTCGCTGGACGTGGTCGCGCAGCTCGGCGTCATCCTGTATATGTTCGTCGTCGGCCTGGAGCTTGATCTTCGCGTGATGCAACAGCGAGGGACCGCCATTTTCACGACCGCCGCCGCCAGCATCGTGGTGCCGTTCGCCCTCGGGTGCGCGCTGGCAATCCCGATGTATGCCGTCCATTCCCCCAGCACCGTTTCGTTCACGAAGTTCGCGCTCTTCCTGGGAGCCGCACTGTCCATCACGGCCTTTCCGGTGCTGGCTCGCATCTTGAAGGACCGCCGCATGACCCGCACGCCGCTTGGCGTGATGGCACTGACCTGCGCCGCTCTGAATGACGCGGCCGCCTGGTGCCTCTTGGCGATTGTGGTCGGCGTCGCCCAGGCGGAACTCGGCTGGGCGATTGCGGTGGCCCTGATGACGCTGGCATTTATCGCCTTTATGTTCTTCGCCGTCCGCCCGCTCATCACGTGGCTGCTCTCGCGCCTGGGTGACGAGCCGCCGCCGCAGGGAGTGCTGGCCCTCATTTTTCTGGCCCTGCTGATCTCCTGCCTGGCGACCGAGCTGATCGGCATTCATGCCATCTTCGGAGCCTTCCTCCTCGGAGCCGTCTTCCCCCACAATAGCCGCGTTGCCATCGATCTCTGCCACAAGCTGGAAGATCTGGTCACGGTTCTCTTGCTTCCCGCTTTCTTCGCTTTCACCGGCATGAGGACCGAAATCGGCCTCATCTCCGGTTGGGAAAACTGGCTGTGGTGCCTGGCCATCATCGCCGTCGCGACCGCCGGCAAGTTCGGAGGAACGTTCGCCGCCGCCAGGCTCACGGGCCTCTCCTGGCGAGACTCCGCCGGCCTGGGCACGCTGATGAATACCCGCGGCCTGATGGAGCTGATTGTCCTCAACATCGGGCTGGAACTAAAAATCATCTCCCCCACCGTGTTCGCCATGATGGTCGTCATGGCCATCGTCACCACGCTGGCTACGACCCCCATCTTACAGCTCATCGGGCTGAGGAAAGACGAAAACGGCAGCGAGGCTGCCCCCAATCGCGCCGGGGGATAAGGTGAATCGACGGGTTGCTCTGAGTTGACCTTCCCTGGTTTACCCGGTTTTGGTATCTCCCCCGGTGTTTGGGCCGCTTTGCGCGGCTGGCATGATCCCGCTGCAGCGGGTTACTACGAACGGGTGGAAGGGATTTCCAACAGCCAGGTGTCCTATGTCAAAATTCTTGGATCTACTGAAGCGAACGCAGGCCATCGGCAAGCAGGTCAACCTGCGGCTGGCGATTGTGGCCGTGGTGCTCGGCGTCGGCGGTTTTGCCGTCTACAAGGGTGTGCAGCAACTGGGGCCCAGCAAGCCGACTCCCAAAAAGGTCGTGAAGAACGGCGAGGAGAACTCGCCGGGAACACCTGAAGAGGGCGCGCCAGAAGCCGGCGCTCCTGGCAGTGTTGAAGGACAGTTGATTAGCGCCGAAGGGCCGCTCTACGGAGGCGGCGCTGTGACGGAGGAAAATGCCGCCGCGCAATACGGGACAGGGACCGAGAGCCCCACGAATGCCGCGGTCTATGGTGCCGGTGAAAATTCCAGCGAGCCAATCGTCCAAGACGTTCCGGGCGAAGCGCCCTCCAGCGCGCCCAATCGGCTGCGTACGCCGACGCGGCCTAGTGGCAGCGGCGGTTATGCCCTGAGTGATGAAAACCAAGGAGCCAAGCAGCCCGCCGTCAGCGAGGACAATTCCCCCGCTGCCGAAGGTGCGCTCGTTCAAGAAGTGCCATCATCCGAGACTTCCGAATCTGCCGAAGTGCCGGCCGCACTGGCCACGCTGCCCAGTACTCGTCCTCCGGCAAGGCTTGGTGCCGCGAGGTCCAATCCGCTCCCCTCCAGTCGCCCATTCTCCGGTGCGAGTGCCAACGCCGAAGCCGCCGAGCCGGAAGCCACAGCCGCGTTGCAGCCGGTTCGTCCGAATCCTTATGGTCCGAAGGCTGGCCTCGCCGCGTCCGCCGCTCATGACCGCGGCAGCCGCCATGTCGCCGCGCCGGTCTCTCATGCCCTGGCCGCGACCAATGGAGTTCCCGGCGAACGGCAGCTCGAGGGAATGCAAGCGCCGTCCGTCGCGCTGGAGAAATTGGCTCCGGCCGAGGTGCAAGTCGGCAAGCTTGCCACATTTGAAACTCGGGTCCGCAACGTCGGCCAGATTACCGCTCATGAAGTCATTGTGACCGACCACGTGCCCCGCGGCACGCGGCTGGAAGCGACCACTCCGCAAGCGACCGAAGCGGCGGACGGCACTCTCACTTGGAACCTGGGGACGATGCAACCGGGAGACGAGATTGCCATTTCCCTGCAAGTCACGCCGGAGGAAGAGGGGGAGATCGGCTCGGTAGCCCAGGTCGGCTTTGCGGGGAAAGCGACGGCCCGCACCATCTCCACGCGGCCAAGGCTCGAAATCGAACACACGGCGCCCAAGCAAGTCATGATTGGCCAGGAAGTGCGACTGGGAGTCACGATCAAGAACCCCGGCAGCGGGGCGGCAACCGGCGTGATTGTCGAAGAGGATGTGCCGGACGGACTGTCGCATGTGGCCGGCAACGAGCTGGAATTTGAAATCGGCGTGCTCCGCCCCGGCGAATCGCGCGAGCTGGAGCTCAGCCTAAAAGCCGAGAAGCCGGGCGTGCTGGAGAACACGATTCTGGTCCGGGGCGAAGGAAATCTGACCAGCCAGCACAGTGTGCGGATTGAAGTCATCTCGCCGCAACTTCAGGTGGGCGTCAGCGGGCCAAAGAAACGGTTCCTCGACCAGCGCCCAGCGACGTATACAGTGACCGTGGCGAACCCCGGCACGGCAGCCGCACGCGACGTGCAGATCATTGCTTATCTGCCGAAGGGAATGAAGTACGTTTCGTCGGATTCCGAAGGCCAGTACGACGCCGGCCAGAACGCCGTGCTGTGGGGGCTCGAAGAGCTTCCCGCGGCGAAGAGCGGCAACGTGAAGTTCGTGGCAACTCCGGTCGAGACCGGCGAGCAGAAGATTCGCGTGGAAGGGAAAGCCGACCTCGGACTCTCCGTAGCCAGCGAGCAATCGGTGCAGGTCGATGCGGTCTCCGAGCTGGTCTTCAGCATCTCCGACCTCAATGATCCGATCGAAGTCGGTACCGACACGACTTATGAGGTCCGCGTGGCGAACAAGGGCTCGAAGCCGGCCACCAACGTCGTCCTGGCTGCCGCGCTCCCCAAAGAACTCAAGCTCGTCAGTGGGGAAGGGCCTTCCCGCGCCACGACGCGCGGTCAGCAGATTGACTTCGAGCCCGTCGGCCGCATTAATTCCGGCGAGGAAGTCACCTTCCGCATTCACGCCCAGGGAGTTGCCGCGGGTGACCACCTGATCCGCGTGCAGATCAGCAGCGATGAGTCGGCGACGCCGGTGACGAAAGAGGAGAGCACGCAGGTTTATGTGGATAGGTAGAAAGTATTTCTCACGCTCCGCGTGAGGCATCTTCACGCGGAGCGTGAAGAGTACTTTTCTTGCGACGACTTACATCTCAAAGTGGAACGTGCGGCAGGCCGTGCGCCAGAGGCGGCGATAGAGGGGCTGATATCCGGCGTGGATTTTGGCATGGCCAGTAGCGCCACAAAGTAGCCCGCACACTCCGTGTGCGGGCATGTCTGCACACGGAGTGTGCAGACTACTCAAGGGAGCGCTCGCTAGGTACGTTACATCCGCGGGGCGTTCGATACCCGTTTCGTCCGTGCGAGTCGCCATGTCGCCGCCGGACTGGAGCGTGAGGTTCCGCGGAGCGGCTTGCATTTCCTGTTGGGAAATGTGCTCAATGCTGCTTGTCCGCTTGGAGCCCGGCTCCGCGGCGAGGAACAGGTCCACGGGTTGGTTCGGGCGGACGAATTCCAACTCGTCCTGTCCGATGGCGAGAATGGCTTCCAGCTCACCCGGCTGGGCAATGAGGCAGATGAGTGTGCTCGGTTCGAGATATGCGCCCACGTTGTTCAGGCCCAGCGGCCGGCCGGACCAGGTGGCCAGAGTGCCGTGCGTGGAAGTGAACGGCATCTTGGTGGGCGCGGGAACGACAATCCCATCGACCGGCGCGACGACGGTCAGCTTCTTGATCTCCTCGCGGCGGCGGACGAGCTGGGCATCGACAGCGGCGAGCGATTCTTGTCCTTCCGCCAGTTCCAAATGAGCGGTGTCGTCGGTGTGAGCCCGCTGGCGAAGGGCGTCGAGCCGTGCGGCAAGCTGCTCGCGTTCGCTCTCCAGGATTCGTTGACTGAGGCGAGCGTCAATGTTCTCCAAAGTGAGGAGCGGCTCTCCCGCGCGGACCTCGCCACTTTGTATGTGAATTTGCCGTACCTCGCCGGGAACGTCGACATACACGCTGGTGCCCCCCCTCGGTTGCACATAGAAGCTGCATGGGATGTAGTACGGCAGCGGCACGCAAAGGAGGCCGGCCAGTGCGGCGGCGGAAAGGCCGAGGATCACGGCGGCGCGGAGCTTTTTCACTTTAGTGGCCCTCCCAGGGACGTGAAAGAATTTCGCCAGCCGCCAGGCCGGCAGAATGACGAGGCTGAAGAACATCATGCCCGCCAGCGCCTGGCCCAGCACCTTCAGTCCCCACGGCTCCAGGGCCCGGTAGAGAAACCAGAAGATGGAGAGCGTGACAAACCAGCCGTAACAGGCGGAGGCGATGCTATAGAGCGCGAAGAGCCAGATGCGGCGGCGCGGCAGGAACGGGTCGGGGGGCTCCGGCAGACCGAGGACTAATGCGGCCGCTTTGCGCTGCAGGACGAGCGAAGCCTTCTGCCGCAGGTTGGGAATTTCAAGCAGGTCCGAGAGGATGTAGTAGCCGTCGTACCGCATCAGCGGGTTGGCGTTGAAGAGGAGCGTGCTGACCGAGCAGACGAACATCACATCCAGGCAGAGGCCGTTTACAATCCCCGGCCGCGTGTACCACCAGAGAAACGTCGCGAGCGACGCCAGGATCAACTCCACGTACATGCCCCCGGCTCCCACTGCCGCCCGCCGCCAGCGGCTGGGGATCATCCAGGAATCGGTGACGTTGCAGTAGAGGCAGGGGGTGAAGACCAGCAGCATCAGCCCCATCTCGTGACACTCGCCGCCGAACCGTTTGCAGGCCAGGCCGTGCCCAATCTCGTGCAGGATCTTGGTGACGCAGAGTGTGAGCGCGAGCCAGAGCCAATTCTTCGCGGCAAAGAACTCGCGGAAGTCCGGCAGCCGCGAGCGGAAGACGTCGAACTCCGCCCCGATAAGCAAGAGAGCTGAGAGCATGAGCAGCAGCGCGGCCACCAGGGCCGGCAGCGAAAACAGCCAGCCGAAATAGCGATTGAGCCACGTTAGCAAGCGGTCGGGGTCGTACCCACGAAATCGGACCGCTAGGATGCTGCTGAGTTTGCCCAGTAAAACCTGCCGCTCCTTGGTGGTTGCCCGCTCGGCAAGCTGCTCTCCTTGCCCCGGCAGCTCGGAGAGGAGCAGGCCGTTGCGATAGAGCAGGCCGATGAGCTGATGGAGCTCGGCGGCCGAAATCTTCTGCGGGGCGAACTGGGTCTCGAACCGCTCGCGGATGGTGTCGAGGCTGGACTTGCCGTCGAGCAATGCGAGCAAGGCATACTCTTCATCCTCGAAGCGAAAGTACTTGAGGGACATTGGGTCTTTGATGACCCAGTACTCTCTCCCCTGGTACGACTGCCGCGTCACCTGCAAATCCGGCCGCATCCGGAGCTGCACCGGCCGGCTGGAGGAGGAGACGAGGGTGGAGGAGGGTGGCATGTGTTCTCGTTCCCAAGCTCCGCTTGGGAACGCAAGTTTGCGAAGCTCTGCTTCGTCTGGTAATTCGGGAAGCGGAGCTTCCAGGCGTGTGTTCCCAAGCGGAGCTTGGGAACAAGTTGTTGCTACTTGCCGATGGTCATCATCGCGTTCATTCCCGGTCGCAGCAGCCACTGGTTCTGCTCGCGGCGGTTTTCCACTTCGGCCCGCACGCGGTACTTGCCGCCGGAGGTGACGATGGGGCTGATGAACACCACCTTGCCGGCGAACCGCTCCTGGCGTCCGCGGGCGAGCTGCACGTCCACCACCACGTTGCCGCCCGCGATTTCGCCGACGTTCACCTCCGAGGAAAGCACGAACCCTTCCACGCGCAGCCGGTCCATGCGCACGACCTGCACCACCGGCTCGCCGGCATTCACCCATTCTTGCCGCTCGTGGAAAACCGTGACGACCTCGCCGTCAACCGGAGAGATAATCTCCCGCCGGGCGAGAGCGAGCTCGACGGCATCGACCTCGGCCTGGTGAACGTCCGCGGTCATCTTGGCAACTTTCAAGTCCAGCTTGGCCTTCTCGATCTGCAGCTCGTCGCGCTGGCGGGCGAGCTTGGCCTTTTCCAGCTCGGTCCCCGAAACCGTGTTTTGGGCTTTCCGTTCAATCGACAGCAGCCGGTTAAGTTCGGCAGTGGAGTATGCCAACGACGCCTGGGCGAAGCGGATTTCCACGTCGTCGGAAGCTTTGGTCAAAGCCGCGTCCCGCTCCAGCTCCGCCTTGAGCTTGCGGACCAACGGCTCGCGGTCGTCGAGGACGGCGAGCGGCTCTCCTTTACGGACAACGGCACCCTCGGTGACTGTGAGCTCCTTGATGGCCCCCGCCTCCAATGCCGGCACTTGCACGTCTTCCAGCAGGTAGATGAAGCAGTCCGGGATTTGCACTACTCCGGCAGATGGTTGTGATGATGAGCCGCTGGACGCGCCCCGAAACGCGCTCGGTTGCCGGGCGGCAGAGGGTCGCTCGGGAGGAATTGACAAAGCACCTACAGCAATCATCGCAACCGTGACAATGGACATAACTTTGAACCTTGAACTTGGAACCTTGGACTTTGCTTTACAGCCAGAACAGCACTTTCGCCTGCACGGTTTCAATCAAATCGCAGAACCAGGTGTAGCCGAGGCTCTTCCGGCCACAGTAGAGCTTGGCCGTAACGGTGGTCTGGTCGTGCAGGTGCGGCAGCGTGCCCTTGTCCACTTCCACGCGGACGAGAATGGTATTCCCCTCCTCGCCGCGGACCTCGGCGGACTGCTCGATTTCGATGACCCTCCCGTGGAACTCTTCCCCCGGATGACTGCTGAGCATGAAGGTGACGTCGAGAGCAGGGCGGGTCTCGTCCGCAGTACCATCGCCCCCCTCTTGTGCCGTCAGAATGTGCCGCAGCCGCCGTTCAGGGACGTAAAGTTCCAGTTCCCACGGCCCGTCGGGATTGGCGAGCGTCATCAGCACCTGCCCGCGCTGCACGGGACGGCGGAGCAGGCTGGCTTCCACTTCCCATGTCACCACTTGGCCCGCAGCTTCCGCCAACACCCTCAGCCGCTTCTGCTTCTGGGTGAACAACTCCTGCTCGCGGCGGATGTTCTCGGCTTCCTGGCGTAGCTCGACCAGCTCGCCCGCGAGCCGGCTTTCGTCGTAAGGAGTCAGCCGAGAGGCACCGCCGCGGTTGTTGTCGAGCAGGCGCTTGTTCGTGGAGGAAGTCTTTTCCTGCACCCCCTTCTGCCGGCCAAGCAAGCGTTCAAATTCTTCGGCGAGGTCCGGGCTATGGAGTTCCGCCAGCACGTCGCCGCGGCTAACCGTCTGGCCATGCCGGACCGGGACACTGACGACGTCGCCATCGATGCGGGCGAAGATATCCCACCGCTCTACCGGCTGAAGCTTGCCTCTGGCGGCAACTTCAAATTCCGCCGGGATGACGACCAGAGCGTAGATGATTCCGCCGAGCAGAGCCAGCACGCCGGCCGTTTTGAAGAACGTCCGGCCACGGAAGAGGGAAGCCGTCTTTCCCAGCACCTTCCAGAGCGGCATCAGGAACAGGCCGCTATGCTCCAGCGCGTTGGCAAGGGCCGCCGCGCTATGCTCGGCCACCATCTCGCTGAGGCTGCGGAGCAGGTCCGTCGCCTTGGCCTCCTGCAGTTGTTCGATGATGAGAGCGCCGACGAGTTTCTTCCGCTGGTAGTTGGATTTGTCAGAGTCGGAGCTTGGTTTGGTTCCACCCACCGTAGCTAAGAGCGGCAACACGGCGAGGAGGCGGGCGTGAGACGCATCAATGTACGGCTGGAGATGCTGGTCGATTTGCGGCGCGGCTTCGCCACTGTTTGCGGCGTGCCAAAGCGGTTCTCTTGTCTTCGCAACCGCCTGTGCCAGTTTGCTGAGATGCCGGACTTCCGTCGCCCGCCGGTCGATGGTATCCAGGCCGCTCACGGCAACGACCCGCAACTTCCCGCCGTCCTTCACCGCGAGTGACACCCGGTCGCACCCAATCAACCGCCGCCCTTCGTTGACAATCGAATACCCGGCCTGCCGCACGTCGAGCGAGGCATGAATGGACCGCAGGAACTGCTCCAGTTGTTTCCAAAGCTGTTGCCGGTCATTCAAGAACCGCAGCCGTTGGTTCTTCAAGTAGTCCGCGGCGAGGTCGGCCATCTGGCTGACGAAACGGACGTAGCCGCGCTGCGTTGTTGGCCCGCCGCCGGGCCGCTGAAAGATTTCGACGAGGCCGACCACTTCTTGCTCCACGCGAAGCGGCGCGAGAACGAGCAGGTGAGCAGAAGGGTTCGCTTCGGCATCTTCTCCACTTCCGCCTGCTCGCGGCGGCACGAGCATCGCATTCCCCGACGACATTGCCTTGCGGAGCAAGCGGCTGTGTTGCTGGCGGCCGGCGGTGGAGTCGTCGAGTTCCGCGCCGGCGAGATTGACCTGATACTGCAAGGTGAGGCCGTTGTCGCCACTGGTCCAAACGGCGCCGCCAACCGCGGCCATTGCGGAGACAATGCGACCCAGAAAGCCGGCGTAGAACTCTTCCGGAGGAATCTCCTGTTTTGCGAGCTGGGCAATTTCTTGCACCAGCGAACGAATCTCGTTCTTGGTCTCTTGCACCAGTAACAGGTCGGGACTTGGCGGCGGACTTGCGGCGCTTCCCTTGGCGGTTGCCGGCGCGGAGGGGAGCGGCACCTGCAGCGGCGAAGCAGTCGTGGGAGAATACGAGGTCGCCATTCGGACAGACATGCTAGCGGAAGAGGCGCGCGGGTACGCTTCTTATCTTCGGCCCAGGCACGCCTTGCTCTGCCGGAAAAATCGGCACAAGCGGCAGAGTCGCTGATAGCACTCCCCACCCCCCGCCCACTGCGTTACGCTGAAAGCATGGCCCTGCTTCCCCATCTTCGCATCGGTGCCGTCGATATCGGCTCGCCGTTTGTCCAGGCGGCCCTCTCCGGCTACAGCGACTGGCCGATGCGGCTGCTCGCCCGGCGGCATGGGGCGTCGTACACGCTCTGCGAGGTGATGCTCGATCAGTTCCTGGTGGCGATGAAGGAAAACCGCAAGAAGAACAAGCACTTCCTGCACATCAGCGATGACGAGCACCCGGTCGCCGGGCAACTCATGGGGGCGGAGCCGGAGCAGTTCGCGGCAGGGGCAGTCCGCCTGGCCGCGGCGGGCTTCGACGTCATCGATATCAACTTCGGCTGTCCCGTGAAGAAGGTTCTCGGCCGGTGCCGCGGCGGCTTTCATCTCAGTCAGCCGGACGTGGCTTTGGAAATCGTCCGCCGCACGCGCGAGAGCGTGCCGCCGCACATTCCGGTCACGGTCAAAATGCGTCGCGGCATCGACGACACCCAGGAGAGCCGCGACCGCTTCTTCGAGATCCTCGACGGGGCGTTCGCCGCCGGCATCTCCGCCGTCACCGTCCACGGCCGCACGGTGGAGCAGCGGTACATCGGTCCCAGCCGCTGGAGTTTTCTGACGGAAGTGAAGCGGCACGTCGGCAGCCGGACCATCCTCGGCAGCGGCGACCTGTTCACGGCCCAGGCCTGCCTGGACATGATGCGCGAGACCGGCATCGACGGCGTGACCGTGGCCCGCGGGGCGATCGGCAACCCCTGGATTTTCTCGCAGGCCCGCGCCCTCGCCGCCGGCCAGCCACTGCCGCTGCCGCCATCACTCCATGAGCAGCGGGGGGTCATCCTGGAGCACTTCCGCCTGGCGATGGAACTCTACGGCGAGCAGCGAGCCAGCGCCGAGATGCGAAAGTTCGGCATCAAGTACGCCGCCCTCCATCCGCAGCACATCCCCCTGCGGGAAGCCTTCACCAAGGTCCGCTGCCTCGACGACTGGAAAGCCGTCCTCACCCAGTGGTACGCCGAAGACCTCCCCGGCTGCCATCCCGATCCTGCCATTCACCGCGTGAACGGCAGTTGCGAGGAGGCGGCGTGACGTAGTGGGGACTTCAGTCCCCACACGCTACCTAGAAACGGCAAATGCTGGGACTAAAGTCCCAGCTACTTAGCGAGAGTATCGTCTTTCAACATCGCCGCCTCAATCTCCTTCCGCACGCAACCATCCTCTTCATCCGCCAATCGTTCTTTCAGCGCCGCACTCGCCTCTTCGGTTCCAATTTCCCCGAGCGCCCACGCGCTCGCCCCTCGCACTAGCGGCTCGGAGTCGTTGAGTCCGACGAGGAGTGCGGGAAGCGCCGTGACCGCGTGTTGGTTGCCGAGGACGATGGCGGCGTTGCGGAGGAGGCCGCGGCGTTTGGCGCGCCAGAGAGGGGTGTGGCGGAAGCGGAGGCGGAAGGCGTCGTCGTCGAGGTCGAAGAGCTCGGTAAGCTGGACGGGGTTGGACGGCGCGTCCTGCCGCGGCTCAAAGGCGGGTTCGGTGGAGAGCGGGGCGAAGCGGTTCCAAGGGCAAACTTCCTGGCAAACGTCGCAGCCGAACAGCCAGTCGCCGATGCCGGGACGGAGCTCGCGGGGTATGGGGCCGTCGAGCTCAATCGTCAAGTAGCTGATGCAGCGGGTGGCATCCAGCAGGTGCGGCTGGACGAAAGCCTGCGTGGGGCAGGCATCCAAACATGCCGTGCAACTGCCGCAGTGATCGGTATCCTGTGGGTCGTCGTAGATGAGCACCTGGTCAGTGAGGAGTGCGGCGAGAAAGAAATAGCTCCCCTGCTGGCGGCTGAGGAGCAGCGTGTGCTTTCCAATCCAGCCAAGGCCGGCGAGCTGCGCGAACTCCCGCTCCAGAAGCGGGGCGGAATCGACAACGCCCCGCGCCTTCGCCCCCGGCACACGGTTTTCCACCAGCGTCACCAGTTGCTTGAGCCGCTCGTGGATGACGTCGTGATAGTCGGTCGGTCCCCAGGCATAGCGCGAGATGCGGCCTTCGCCATCCCGCGGCGGCTGCGGATCCGTGGTGCGGTAGTTGAGCGTCAGCATCAGGATGCTGCGAGCCCCTTCCAGCACCATGCCTGGATCGGCATACGCCTGCTGGCGCAGGCCGATGTAGTCCATCTCGCCGCCGTAACCGAGATGGAGCCATTCTCCCAGCCGCGTCGCGCCGGTCGGTGAAACCGCCGGACACGCCGCCGCCAGGCTGAAGCCCAACCGCTCCGCTTCCGCTTTGAGTTCGCTCGTGAGTGAAGCCGCGTCTGAAGCCATGACGTATTGTATCGTCCGCTGCTACGCCGCTTCGCGGAGGACCGCCTCCGCCTGCCGCCACCGAACGGAGATGCGGCCGGCGAAGAAGGCGAGCAGGGTCATCACGCTCATCATGCAAAGGCACCACAGGGCCGCTCTGCCGCCGTCTACCTTGTCCGACAGTTGTAGGACATCGCGGACGATCCAGCCGTCCTTGCCGGAGATGATGGTCAGGCCGAGAGCCATCGCGTAGAGAGCCGCCGAGGCGAGCGCGAACAGCGTGACCATCCAGACCGTCGTCCAGTCCGGCAACTGGATGAGATAGATGGCATAAGCCACCTGCACTGCCCCCAACATCCCCAGCACAATCGCCCAGCGGCCAAGCGGCGAAGCGGAAGTGCCACTGGCGTAATCGAACAGATCCCACGCACTGGGAGAGATACTGAAAACCGCGGCCACAATCATCGCCGCGGCCAGTTGAAAAACGATGGCGACTTGCTGGGGAGAGTGTACGACTAGAAGTGGGAGTTCGATCGCTGGTACAGGAGTTGGGAGACGCGGAGCAGGAGCGGCTGCTCGAGGGCTAGGAGGCGAAACTGGTTCCAGTGGCGGCTGCGGTGCCACAGGGGGTGGGGGAGCGGGGCGTGTCGTTTCGGCCTCCATCAAGACGACTGGAGGAAGGGCAGGGTCGGCCGCCGGATTTGCGATTTTTGCCGGTGGCGGCACTTGCCTGGCGGCAGGGAGCGGATTTTTCGGTTCGTCGTCGGCGACTTGCGGAACGCGGAGGACGACCGGTGGCGGCTCAATCTCCTTGAACTCGATTCCCTCGCTGACAAGAGTCACCGGAATTGACGGCAGTGGCGGCAACGGAACAGGAGGCTGCTTCGCTGCCGGCGGCTTGACTATCGGCTTCTTTTCAAGAACCGGCGGCTTCGCAGCGGCGAGTTTTTCTTCAGGGGGCCGCGCGGTTATCGACGGCGGAGGTTTTACAGCTTCCCTCGGAACTCGCACTTCACCCTGGCATTTTGGACAGCGGAAGGCCTGGCCAGCCCGGCTCTCGGAGACAATCAGCGAGTGCCCCGAGGGGCATTTGATTCGCAGCGGCATGAGGCTCATCCAAGCAATCGTAGTTGCTGGGGCGGCACGCCCACGGCTTTGTGTGGGCGTGAATTACTGGTTCTACGCGCCACTCTATCTTAACGTCTGTTTTCATGCTGCTGATGCTCGTGCCCCCCGTGGACGTGTTTGTGCTCGAAAAATCCAATCCCAATCGCCAAAGCCACGCCCAGGAAGAGTGCCGCCGTCAGCCACAGCCGGTCGTGCGAGTGGAAGGTCACTTCCGGCAGCAGGTCGGCTAGGGAGATGCAGAGAAATACGCCCGCCGCGAATGACAGGGCACAGCCAATCACGACATCCTGGTCCCCGGTGAGCGCCCCCAGGCCGCAGACAAAGCCGATGGCACCGAGTGGGCACATCAGGGCGAAGACAATGTTGGCGATCAGGGCCGCCCGCTTCGACCAGCCGCCGGAGGCCATCAGGGAAGTGATGGACAGAGCATCGAGCGGCTTGTGGAGGGCGACGGCGAGAAATGTTCCGACTCCGTACAGTCCCCAGCCGTGGACTGCTTCATCCGCCTCGGCAGCCACCGCCGCGCCGAGAGCCAGGCCGTCGATGATGGTGTGCAGCGCGAGGCCGAAGGCGAGCCCGACCCAGCTAAAGCTCCGCTCCGCGGTCAGTTCCGGCGGATGAGCGTGGTCGTGGTCACAATGTTTGTGGCCATGATGTTCGCCGTGTTCGTGCTGGTGCTCGTCTTTCCCCGTTGCTCCGTGCTCATGGGCATGCACATGAAACACGCGAATGAGCAGGAACATGGCGAGCAAACCGCCGAGGGCCCACCAGGCCGCAGTGTCAACGGAGACTCCCTTGGCAACCGCGTGGGGCAGCAGGTGCAGGAGCGCGACACCTAGCATCAGCCCGCCGACAAAGCTCATCATCAATTGCATCCGGCGATGCGTCAGCTTGACGAGCCACGGCAGCAGCCCCCCCGCCAGTGATGCCGCCACAATCAGGGCGCAATAGCAGCCCAAGATGACATAGAATTGCATCTGCGAATGATAGCCAAGACGGGCCGGGCTGCGAAGGGGAGATAGGATGGCGTAGGTCATGCTGTGCATGACATTGTGCAGCTAATTTTCACAGTCAGGCAAAGCCTGACCTATTTTCACTGGCAGAGTCACAGGCCGAAGAACCAGCCAGGTGGGCTCAATTCCCCATTTGGCGCGAATTCTCAGCGCAGTCAATTGGCGGTAGAATCTCCCATGTCGCGACGTAGCAATCGTTTTCAGTGGGAGTGCACATGTCACAATCGTGGATGATTCGCGCGGGAGAGGGCGGACATTTGATCGACGACTTTGCCAAGGGATTTGCGGCAATTGGTTGGCGAAGCTTGGGCGACCTCACCAAGACGCCTCAACGAGAGGCAATCCGAGCGCTCTATGCTAGCGCCTATGCAAACGAGAAGCCCGGCAAGGAATCGAACGCGATAGCCATGATTTTCAAATTCCGCACGACGCTCCAATCGGGTCACAATGTCGTGACGTACGATCCCACCAAACGCGAGTACTTGGTTGGAACAATTGAGAGTGATTACTTTTTTGATACGTCGGTGATGGAAGGCTACCCGCATCTGCGAAAGGTTGCCTGGACGGGTCGAGTAAGCCGAGACTTGCTAACCGTCTCGGCACGGAATTCTCTCGGCGGTGCATTGACGCTGTTTGGCATTGATGACGACGCCTGGGGCAGCATCGAAGACGCACTCAGTGGCAAGCCATCCAGTTCGGACCGGCCATCCAAGGATGAGAAAGTGCAGCTGGAAGAGACTCGCGAGGACGCCATTGCGAAAGCGCATGAGCTCATCAAGGATCAGGTTCTGCGGTTCGACGATTCGGACTTGGAATATCTCACCGCCGCTTTGCTGAGGGCGATGGGATATCGGACCCGAGTGACTCCCAAAGGTCCGGACCGCGGGGTCGACGTGTTTGCATCCCCCGACGGGTTGGGGTTTCAAGAACCGCGGATCAAAACGGAAGTCAAACACAGAGCCAAGACGCCTATGGGCGCTCCGGATATTCGCAGCTTCATCGGAGGGCTGCGCGACGGAGAGCGCGGACTGTATGTCAGCACCGGAGGTTTCACCAAAGAAGCTCGCTACGAGGCCGATCGGTCCAAAGTTCCCGTTACGCTGCTCGACATCGACGAGCTGGTCTCAGCAATCGTCACGCACTATGATTCATTCGATTCGGACGGGCGCGCGCTTCTGCCGCTGGTTCGAGTCTATTGGCCGGCGGCATCCGGTTAGAATCAGGGCGAGGCTGGGAACCAAAATTGACAATCAACTTGCGCTCAGCGATAATTCATCATTCTCACCTATTACGGATTTCTGTCATGGAACTACTTGGCTCAGACACAATCATTGAAGCAGCACTGGCGTTGCCATTGCCTGACCGCTTGGAGGTGCTCACTCGCCTTTGGGATTCGATGCCCGCAGAAAGCGGTTCGACTTTTCTTGATCAGGAAACACTTGCGGAACTCGACCGCCGAATTGCCTACGAGGATGCCAATCCGGACGACTACGTTAGTTGGGTAGAAGTAAAGGCAAACGTCCCGCGTGGCGCATGAGCCGAATCCTGCAACTTAGTCGCGCCGCTCAGCGCGATATTGACAAGGCGTTCGTCTTCTACGAGCGGCAACAGCCCGGATTGGGAGACGGCTTCGTCGAGGCGGTGGACAGGTGCCTGGAACGCATCAAGCAGTTCCCAGAGTCATTTGCGATCATCAAGAAGAACCTACGACTCGCCATGGTTTCACGATTTCCATACCTGGTCGTCTACCGAATCACCGAGAATCACATTCGAGTCTCAGCCGTGGTTCACGGATCCCGACATCCACGGAATTGGAAAGATCAAGGTTAAAAACACTCAGATCTTCTGCCCCAGCCCCTTGGTCAGCATCATGAAGGCGGACTCGAGGTTAAACTCTTCCTCCCGGAAGAGCTTGAGCTTGTGGCCGGCGGAGACCAGCAAAGAAGAGAGCTCACTGTAGTCGTCGCTGCCGGGGCGGAGGGTGACGGAGAGTTGGCCTTGCTTGTCGGTGAGGGATTCGACGAGCGGAGATTGCTCCAAGAGCTTCGCGGCAGCGGTAGTGTCGCCGGTGACCTCGATCAGCAGCACCACCCGTTTGCGGACCTGCTTCATCACGTCGGCGACGGTAGCATTCACATTCATTACGCCGCGGTCGATGATGCCGACTTTGTTGCACATGTCGGCCAGCTCCGGCAGGATATGGCTGCTGACCATGATGGTCTTTCCCTGCTGGCCGAGGCGGCGGAGGACGGCGCGCATTTCGATGCGGGCCCGTGGATCGAGGCCAGAGAGCGGCTCGTCGAGGAGCAGCACCTGCGGCTCGTGGAGAAGTACGCGGGCGAGGCCCAGACGCTGCGTCTGGCCGCGGGAGAGAGTGTTGGCGTAGGCGTCCCGTTTGAAATCGAGATCGACGAGCTCCAGCTTCTCGTTGCAGACCTGGCGGCGCTTGGGCCCGGTGATGCGGTAGGCGGCGGCGAAGAACTCCAAATATTCGATGACCTTCATGTCATCGTAGACGCCGAAGAAGTCCGGCATGTACCCCACCAGCCGGCGGATTTCCTTGGGGGCATTGTAGATGCTGTAGCCGCAGACATAGGCCTCGCCATGCGTGGGGTTAAGCAGCGTGGCCAGGATTTTCATCGTGGTCGTCTTCCCCGCGCCATTGGGGCCGATGAAGCCGAACAAATCCCCCGCAGCCAGATCCAGTTCGATGGACTGGATGGCGTACATATCGCCGTACTTCTTGGTGAGGTCAACGGTTTTAATCACGGGAAATGCTCGGAGTGGTTCAAGTCTTGGCGAGCGGCGGGCGTAAGCCCGCTGATATTAGCAGCAGGCTGACGGGTAGTATTAGGGGGCTGACGCCGCCCGCTCGCCGACGGGAATGACAATTCGATAATACGTCCAGCTTTGGATTTTGTCCGTTGCAAGCACAGCTCCGTCGATTTGCACTTCGGCAGCCGGTTTTTCCACGCGGCCGACGAGCAGCCCCCGGCCGCCGCTCGATTGTCGGCTGAGGTCTAAATGCGGCTGGTAACGGTGCGTCAGGCCGGTGTAGGTCTGCCCCTTGGCCGCTTCATGATACATAAGCATTTGCAGAATGGCGGGGACATCCGAGGAATCGCGAGGCCACGGGGTGGCCGCATCTTTGAAGTCGTTTCCCTTGTGCTGCTGCAAGCGGGATTCCAGGTACAGTGGCCGGGCATCGCTCAGATTGAATCGCTCGCCCGGGCCGAGCTTCTTCAAGCGGTACATCCAGATATGAAAAGTGAAAATGCACTCCTGCAACTCAACCTCCAGCGGGTTGACGATCTCGCCGGCGGGGACGCCATGTTCCGTGAGCGTCAGTCGCGAAGCCGCGGGGAGCGAGACATTCTGCCACCAGCGGGCGGCCAGACTCTTCGACGAGCCGACCTGAATGGGGAGCGAGCGGAGCCCCGGAACCGCTGCGGGGAATTCAATCGCGTACGGGTCGACGGTACTAGAAGCAACTTGCTGGGCATCGAGTCCGCCAAGTCCGCTGCCAGGGAGTCCTTGCCAGGTGACGTAGCCGGCGGTTGCGGTTGGATTCGTGAGAGCCTCGGTTGCCGGATGCACCGCGATATCGTAGGTCTTGGTTTCCGGGCTGTAGACATGCAGCCAGGCGGTGCCCCGCACATGGCCGCGCTCCGCGTCGATATCGATGATCTCGGCCTGATTGACCAACAGGCGGCTGCCGTGGGACCAGCGGGCGGAGCACCAGGCGATGCCGCAGAACAGGACCGCGACAAGTGGAAACGAGATCCAGGTGAGCGAGCGGGAAACACCGAGCCGCGGCAGGATCAGAAAATCGACGGGGCCGATCAGGACGATGTAGGAGATCATGAGGATGGCGACGGTGGTGAAACTAATCGCCTGAACACCTGGAAACTGGTCGAGCGCCGCCCGGAGCTGGCCAGTGAGATCGGTATAGCCCAGCCTCGCACCGGCGGCTCCGCCGGGCAGTTCCTTATGGGTGGTCTTGCTTTCGTGCAGCAGCCCCGCGACAAAGCGCGGGCGGCCGGCCCATTTCGCAAACCGCTCCCCATCCAGATCGAATGCCACAAAAGTGATCTCCCCAAATCCGTGCGAAGCGCGAATGACGAGTGGGACATTCGCCGCGCGGGGCCCCTCCGAGAGCTCAATTCTTCCGCGGACGCCAGAAAGGCGGGCAACCAGAGGACGCGAAGCATCATCGGTGAAGGGAAAGGCTTCTCCAGTGAGGGACTCGAGCGTCGCGGCATCGCGCATCGGCGCCACTTCCACGAGCTGTCCGGGGATTAGCTCCTTCCACGGGGAGTCTCCGGCTAAGAGTTGTACCGTTTGCGGTCCGCCGCTGATCACCAGGCGGCCACCTTCGCGAACCCACTGGAGAATCGCCGCCGTTTGCGCAGGGGAGAGTTGGCTGAGGATTCCCGCACTCCCAGTCGGCAGAAAAATAGTCTCCACCCCTTCGTAACCCCACCAAAATTCCGGCAACTCCGCCGCCGTTTTGACTTCCGCGGCAACGAGGGCGTCGGCTTCGCTCCGGCGAGTGAATTTTAGCGCGTCTTCGACACCGACGGACGAGCCGAGAGTGACGACCAGGGGCGTGGTCGCGGAAAGAGGCGCGGGAAGACTGTCGGGCAGGCGGGATTGCCAGAGGATTCTGCCGGAAGTAGGGTCAACCAGTCGGGCAGATAGGCGGCTTTTTTGGGGGCCGACTTTGACGTAGGAGCGGAATACTCTGTAATCACTTCCCTTCCCCAAACCGGTAACCAAGACGCGGGAAGACGATTGGCTGCTGAAGAACACGACGGGGACGTTGTCTCCATCCGGAGCGATCAATTGCAGTTCGCCCGATGATTGCGAAGGACCTACGTGCAGCGTGACGGCAACAGGTGCCCAAAAGCCGGACTTGTATTTTCCCGCGAAGCCGATATCGACGTGCCCGACAGACAAAACTGGAGATTCGGCGGCGCAGATATTGTCGGGAAAGATGTGACAGAAAAATGGAGGACAGAAAAATAGGAAGAGAGTCAGGGAGCTGAGTGCTCGCGCGCCTGTCCATTCTGACGCCTCTCCCGCCCTTCTTATTTTTCTGTCCTCCATTTTTCTGTCACATCCTGATTTCTGATCTACGGTTTCTCGCTATCCGGGCAGGTGCAGACAAATTTCTTGCACCCCGGGCAGCCGCTGCCGTATTTGCGGGTGACGGCTTCGGACAGGTCGACGCCGGAGACGTTGGCGATGGTGGTGAGCCAGGCCAGCACATCGGCAAACTCCTCCAACCGCTCCTCGTGCGTCCCGTTGCGAAGCGCGGTGGCCAACTCGCCGACCTCTTCCATCAGCCAAAGGAAAGTCCCTTCCACGCCTCGAGCCAGATCCTTTTCCAGGTACATCTCCCGAATGAGCTCCTGGAACTCGGCGAGCGAGACGGTGGTACCGGCGGGTTTTTTCTCGTCGGAGGTAGTCACGGCTTCAGGCTCTCCAACAGCTTTTGCAGTCCTGGATAATCGGGCTCTTTGTCCTGGAGGGCCTCCGCCGCCGCACGAGCCTCCTCCTTCTTGCCGGCTGCGGCCAGCGCTTCTGCTAGCCCCAACCGCCAGTCGTTGTGGTTCTCGCTTAAGTCGAGGGCCGTTTTGTATTCATCGCTCGCAACGCCAAATTCCTTCATTCCCACCGCCGCCGCGGCCAGCAGCGCGTGAGCTTCGGCATCTTGCAAGTCCAGGTGGATGATCTGCGTTGCCCAACCGCGGGCCTGCGGAAAGTCCTTGGCTACTGTGGCCAATTCGGCCAGCTTTTTACGAAGGGTGATGCTGTCTGGTTCGAGATTCGCCAGCTTGGTGAGAATCGGCAACAGCTTTTCATTCGCTTCGTCATGTAAATAGATGCGGGTCAACCCCTTGGCCCAGCGGTCGCTCGCCGGGAAGTGCTGTTCTCCCAGCAAATAGAGCCTTTCTGCTCCGGGAAAGTCCTCGGCCTTCAGCTTGAGCGCCCCGAGCAGAGCCAGCAGATCCTCTTGCGGCTTGTTCTCGTCGAGCCCTTTTTCCAAAATGCCAATGGCTGTTTCCGAATCGCCGATGAGGAGTTGCAGCCGAGCCAAAACATAGGCGGCCAACGGCTCCGCGACGTCCTTCTTTTGAGCGGCAAGTGCCCACTTCCGTGCCTCGGCATTGGCCTTCCGTTCCAAGTTCGCCCGCGCGAGCTCCGCAAGCGTGCGAGCGGTGACGTTCTTGTCCTCGGCGATTTTGTTCAACTCCGCCAGGCTGCGAGTCTCTTTGCTCCCGCCGTTGCCGCTCTTAGCGATAGCCCCGTCCACGAATTTTCGATAGCCGAATTCGAAGTCCGCCTGGTCCGTGCCAAAACACTTCTTCAGCACCTGCGGCGTGGAAAGATGCTCGGCATACGCTGCCAGCATTTTGGCCGTTGCGTCCCTGCCGTAAGTCTCAAGGGCATAGTCGACATACAGCGCTGCCTGGCAGTAAGCGAGAGTCCAGTCCTCACTATTCTTGGGCCGGATAAAGCCGAGCGTGATGGTGTCGAGGTTGTAGAGAGTTTTCGCGCGGGCTCGCTCGGCCAGGGTCGCGTTCCACTCGCGGGGGCGGCTGGGCCCTTCGCTATGCACCGCCAGCCCTTCGGTGAACCAGTGCGGAATGTTGAAGTCGGTCTGCTGCAGGTTGAGGACGTGAACGTACTCATGCCGCAGCACGCGGGCCCAGTCGTACTTTTTGGGAAGCTCATCGGGCGTGGTGATGGCGACCATCTTCCCCGCGCAGGCCCCCACGGTCCCTATCGCCGGCAGGCCGACCATCCGGGCACTGAACCAGCCGTGCCCGCTTGTATTCCTGTTGCGACTGAAGATTTCGATGAGTGTCTTTCCCTCCGGTTTGAAGCCGTACTGCTCCACGAGCTGCGGGTAGACTTCCTCTTCCAGATATTTCGAGGCGTAGCGAGCCAGCAATTCGTCGTGACCGCGGTCAAACTTGAGAACGAAGTGGTTGGTCTCCAGGACGGCGTAGCCTTTGAGGACGTCGAGGACTTCCAGCGTGTTCTTGACCCGCACGTTATAGGGGTCGATGGTGAACGCTTCCTCCAAGAGCTTGGCCGCCTCCACTTCTTCTCCCAGGCGCATCAAAGTCATGCCGAGTTGCCCGCGAACCGAGATGAGCTGCGGCATCTTCTCCTGTGCCACTCTCAACTGAGCAGCAGCAAGCGGATAACGCCGCATCCGGTCCAAGCTCTCGCCCATTGCCAGATAGAACTCGCCGCAGTGTGGATTGCGTTTTTCCACTCCTTCGATGACCGCTTGCATTCGTTTGGACGGTTTTTCGCCGGGCATTCCATCGACGGCAGCATACACGGCTGCCAGGCGGCCGAGCGTGGCTTCGCTCTGGGGATTGAGTTTGCGGGCTTCTTCCAGAACCTCAATCGCCTCCGAGGGTCGCACGTCTGCCATCAGCATGTCGCCGCGGAGTTGCTGGGCCCAGAGGAGGCGCGGGTTGATGTCACTCGCTCGCCCTAGCGACGATTTGACGCCGGCCAGGTCGAAGTTGCCCACCGCGATTTCCGCTTTGAGGGCGTGTAGCTCCGCCGCGCTGGGGTTGATGGCCAGGCCCGCGGCCAGGGAAGTCGTCGCATTCGCCTCATTGTACTTTTCGGCGAACAGGCGGGCCATTTCCAGATGCGCTGGCCAGAACTCCTTCTCGCGGCGGAGGAGCGACGGATAAAACTCGCTCACCAGTCGCTTGAACTGGTTGTGGTTCCGGTTCCAGCGGGCGACCTGCGCCGCGGCCAGGCCGATGAGGCGGACCTCTTCGCTCGTTTCTATTTTGCTGCCGCGGTTGTAGGTGCTGACGAGCGATTCGTATCCCTTCAGCGCTTCGGACAACTTGCCGCTAGTCCGGTCCAACGCCGCCAGTATCCAGCGGGCGGTGATGGAATCTTTGTCGAGGATCAGCGCCGCTTCGGCATGATTGCGGGCGGCATCTTCACTGCCGCGCTGGAATTCGAGCAGGGCGAGCTCTGACAATAGCGCCGCGGATTTGGTGTCGCGCTGGATGGCTTCGGTCAGCGTCCCGGCCGCCTCGTCATAGTCTCCCGTCGCGGCCTGGCAGCGGGCGAGGCCAATGGCGGAAGTAGCATCCTTATCCGCCGCCTGCTTGTATAGCTCCGCCGCTTCCGCGTAGTGACCGGTCAAATAAAGGGAGCGGGGTGAGGAAGTTTCCTTCTCCTCGCCAGCAGCCATTGCGGGCAGCGCGAAGAGCATCGCGGCGACAAGCCCCTGCTGCAACGTGTTCAGCCGCCAAAACATCAGCACCGCTCCATCTGTCGCATTTGCAAGGCCGGACGTAAAATCGAGGAAGAGAACATTTTACACGAGCCGTCCCTGCAGGAACACGAGCCTGTCATGTCCGAAGCGACCGTTCCCGCCATGCCGGAAGCCCCCTTCACCCCGGTCGCCAAGGTCGGCGAGATTCTGCCGGGACAAGGGCATGCCTACGCGGTCAGCGGGCGAATGGTGGCGGTCTTCAACGAGGATGGCAAGTACTTCGCCATCGACGACTTCTGCCCCCACATGGGGGCCTCTCTTGCCGGCGGCTATCTCGAAGGAGGTGAAGTCACCTGCCCCTGGCATGCGTGGCGCTTCTGCATCCACGATGGAAAGTGGTGCGACAACCCTAAAGTGAAAGTCGACGCGTTTGAGGTCCGGGTCGAAGGGGACCAGATCGCGGTTAAGGTGCCGGAGAGGAAGAGTAGCCAACCGGGGGTGTAGGACTTAGAAAATCACGCAACGTGTTCGAGACGATCCATCCTCATTTCGTTGTTTTGTCAAATCGGCCTGCGGCTGGCCGCGCGGAAATTCTTGCCCTTCAAAATGCGTTTACGTGGATCCCGCAGGAATACCTGATGCTCATCGAGAAGCAAACTGAGTTGGAATTACAACACCAAGATGGCCAATACGTCAGAATTTGGGAACCACTGGGCTGTGTGGAAATGAACGAAGGGTACAGCATCACCGCCAGAATTCCTGGATCATTCCCGTTTGGTGACGATGGCGGCGGACGCGTGCTGCATTACCAAGGAACGAATGGAATTTATCTCGTCGGTTATGGGAGCCTGAATGCTGAAGACGCCGTCTTCGTTGCTCCCTCGCTACAGGCATTGCTGATTAACGAAACCGGAATCGACAAATTCTAGCGCGCTGCTCGCTATTGCTTTTGAGGCAACTCTAGCGGCAGTAGCGTCTTCACCTTCGCTCCTCCCGCGTTTTCTCCACTCGGACAGGACGAGCATCCGCCTCCTCCACAACTCCCGCCGGCCCGTTTGGCGAACGTGCGATAGGCGCGGAACGCGAGATAGGTTCCGGCGAGGAGGCAGAGGGTGGCGGCGATGAGGGATTGGAGGAAGGGGGACATCATTCACCGAGGCTTCTTCATCATTCTGCTTTCATCATTCTGCAATCTGCAATTTTCTGGGCAGGCTGGAAGCCTACCCCACGAATAACATTCCGATTTGGTAGGTGGCGAAGGCTCCCACGTAGGCGAGGGCGGTCATGTAGACGAAGGTGAACAGGGGCCAGAGCCAGGTGCCGGTTTCGCGGCGGATGATGACGAGGGTGGAGACGCACTGGGCACAGAGGGCGAAGAAAACCATGATGGAGAGGGCAACCGGGATGTTGAGATTCTTCTCCGCCTGGATGGTTTCTTCGAGCTGCTGCTCCTCGGCTCCTTCTCCTAGATTATAGATGACGCCGAGGGTGGCGTTGACGACTTCGCGGGCGGGGAACGAGGCGATGGCCGCACAGCCTATCTTCCAGTCCCAGCCGAGCGGGCGGACGGCGGGCTCGATGAAGTGCCCCATTCGACCGAGATAGCTGTCGCTGAGGTACTCGCGGGCGATTTGGTTTTCTGCGTTTGCCAATTCGACCTTGAGTTTCAATGCCTCTTCATTTTTCTCAAGTTCGGACGGGCTGAATTTCGCCAACTGGGATTCAAGTTTAGCCTGCCGCTCGAGCAGTACCGGCTCAATCTTCCGGGAGTCGTGCGGAAAATAGCCGAGGCCCCAGACGAGGACGGAGATTGCGAGGATAAGTGTTCCCGCTCGTTGCAGGAAGGCCCAGCCTTGCTCAGTCATCCGCTGCCAGACGATGCCCAGGCCGGGGAGCTTGTAGCTGGGCAACTCCATTACAAACGGCGGGGTCGGGCCGCGGAGCAGCGTCTTTTTCAGAATCCAGGCGACCAGAATGCCGGTGACAATGCCAATCATGTACATGCTGAACATGACCAACCCGCGTAACCACGGGATCTGTATTCCCCAACCGGCCAGGGTCAAATCGAGTGTGCGATTGGGGATGAACGCCCCGATGAACAGCGTGTAAACCGGCAGCCGGGCGCTGCAGCTCATGAGAGGGGCGACGAGGATGGTGACGAGGCGATCGCGGCGATTCTCGATGACGCGGGTGGCCATGATGCCAGGAACCGCGCAGGCGAATGACGAGAGGAGCGGGATGAACGACTTGCCGGAGAGGCCGATTTTGGACATCAACTTATCCATCAAGTATGCCGCCCGGGCCATGTAGCCGCAGTCCTCCAGAATGGCGATGAAGCAGAACAGCGTAAGGATTTGCGGCAGGAAGACAACAACGCCGCCGACGCCGGCAATCACGCCGTCGTTGACGAGAGAGCGGAGGGCACCTTCGGGCAATGCCGCGCTAACCAGCGATTGCAGCCAGGCGGCTGCGTAATCAATGCCGTCGCCAATTCGCAGGACGTCGTTGACCCAGAACACCGCCTGGAACATGAGAAGCATTAGCAACAGGAAGAAGAGGGTGCCGAAGACCCGGTGAGTGAGCAGTTTGTCGAGTCTATCGCCGAGCGTTGCGGGCCGGTGCCGCGGGCGAGTGACAACGTCTTTGAGCACGGACGCAGCCCACTGGTAGCGGGCCATTGCCTCCACCGCGGGAACCGGAATACCGGCCGCCTTCAATCGCTCCCTTGCGGCAGGTAGTTCTTTGAGTATTCGAGGCGTGATGCCTGATATGCTCGCTTCCGCCAGGTAGCCGCTGGTATCGAGGAGCAGCCGCTCAACGAGATAACGTGGGAGCGGGTCGTCGCCATTCTTTCCGGTTAGCTCTTCCAGCAGCGCGACTTCGTTCTGGAATTTCTCGGGGAAGGGACTGGTGATGGTCGCCGACTTGCCGTCCACGGCCTCGGCGAGAGCGGCCTTCAATTCCTGGATGCCGAGTTTGCGATTGGCCTGCACCTCGACGAGCGGTACGTGCAATCGCTTGCGAAGCGCGGAGACATCCAGCTTCTGTCCCTTTGCCAGGACTACGTCGGTCATGTTGAGGGCGACGACGGTGGGGAGACCAAGCTCCAACACCTGGCTGAGGAGATAGAAATTCCGTTCCAGGTTGCTGGCGTCGACGATGACGAGCACCACGTCGGGACGCGCCACGTCGCTGCGGCGACCGAGAAGGACGTCCACCGCGACCATTTCGTCCGGCGACTTGGGGGCCAGGCTGTAGGTGCCGGGAAGGTCAATGATATCCAGGGTGTGTCCGGCAATCTCCGTGCGGCCCACTTTCTTTTCGACCGTCACGCCGGGGTAATTCGCCACCCGCTGCCGCACACCGCAGAGGGCGGAGAAGAGCGTCGACTTGCCCGTGTTGGGGTTGCCGAGCAAGGCAACCGTCACGACGCGAGGAGGGGCGGAGAGGGACATGGCGTTTACGAAATCAGGATTACTTCCACCCTTGCCGCCTCGCTCTTGCGAAGGCTCAGCCGATAGCCGCGGACTTCCATCTCCAGCGGGTCTCCTAGCGGTGCGGCTCCGAGGAGCGTGAACTCCGTTCCCGGCACCAGTCCCATTTCCATGAGGCGTACGCTGATCTCATCTACGCCTTCCACCTGCACCACCTGCCCGCGGCGACCGATGGGAAGCTGGGACAGGTTCACTCTGTGACTCCCGGACGGACCAGCACCTGGAACAGGTTGGCGTCCCGAATGCAAAGCTTGTTGCCCATCAGTTTCACAATGCATGGGGAGCCGGGCTGCACCATTTCGACAATGATTCCCTGCCGCATCCCCATCTCATGGAGCCGATGAATGCTGGCATTGTCGCCGACGAGTTGGTCGATGTAGGCCCGATGGCCGGTTGGAAGCAGTTCTAAGGGGATAAGGTCGGGCAATTTGGGACTCATGCGGCGACAAAGGTAACTGAGACCTAATCTCAATACGCCTCCTTATCATAGGGTTACGATGCCACAATAGCAACAGACCTGCCTATGCGACCGTCGCTGGTTCCGGCGGGTGAATAACTGGAGTCTGGGGCTGGGAAGCGGCGGGCGGTTCCGTCGGCGGCGGTTGAATGCCAAGAGCTTCGAGGATGGCCGTGAGCGGAACGCCGGCCCAGGCCGGTCGGTGATGGAACTCGTGGGACAGTTCCGAAAGGGTTCGCTCCAGCAGGAAGGCATCCATCAGGACTTTCATCTCCGAGGGATCCTTGGGGATGAAGCTCGCATCCCCGGCAGTCTCCAAATAACCGTGAAAGAACTCGGCGCTAACCCACGCGGTCCAGAAGCGGGTCCACGGTTCCAACCGCGAGAGATCCTCCGGCCGGACGACGGCTTGCGGCGTGGCGCGGCCCTTACCGTGGCCGAAGAGCGAGGTGTGCGTGGCATAGTGGAAGGAGCGGCACATGGAAACAATGTCTCGCAGCGGCGAACGCTTCATCCGCCGCTCGCTTAAAGATTTTCCGGGGGCTCCTTCAAAATCCACGAAGACAAAGTCTTTGCCGGTGTAAAGCACGCGCGGCAGTTGCAGATCTCCGTGGCAGCGGATGCGGGTGGCGTTGATGCGCCGGTCCACGAGCAGACGGAAGCGCCGCAGAATTTCCACATCGTGTTTGAAAACTTCCTTTGCCTGCTGCTGTGCGGCTTCGGGAAGTTCCGGCAGGCGGCGGCGGAGCTCGTCAAAGACCTCCAGCTTCAGGTTCCGCATCGTTTGATAGATGCTTCGTTGATAAAACCCGGAGAACTGCTCGGGGGCGAATTCCGGGTTGTCGGTCTCGGACGCCAAGGCCAGGTGCAACTCCGCGGTCCGCTTGCCGAGCAGCCGCACTAAATCCAGGTAGTCTCCAATGACCTCGTCCACTAGTTGCGGCGGCTCGGGGGAGGACGTGACCGTGGGCCAGAGCTCGGGGGGAGGCAAGTGATTCGCCTGACCGAGCGTGACGACCCGCTCGAAGTAATCGCTGAGGGCATCGAGCGTCCAGTGCCAGGCGTCCCCCTCATTGCGGACAAAACCGTGCAACAGCACCGCCGTCGCGGATTCGCCGCCGGCCCTTTGAACCATCAGCCCCCCCGCCAGCGGCGCGACCGCGGGGAAATTCTGCTTGTCGGTGAGCACGCGGCCAATGTCCCAAGCCGAGCTCGTTCCCTCTTCCAGGCGGCGGAACATCTTGAGAGCAAAACGCCCACTGTCGCAGATAAGAGACGTCGTCTGTTTCACCCCCTCGCTGGGGTTGCCGGCCGAAGTTTCCTGGCCACGCAAAGCGGCGAACGCTTTGAGCTGAGTCGCAGCTAACTCGCTGCCGAGGCTCCCTTGGATGCGAACCCGACTGGAAACGAGATCCACCAGCGAAGTGCCGAAAGAGGCATCCGCGAAGGCGTCATAGAGAACTCCTATTTCTCCGCCGCTAACTCTGGCAATGACTTCCGTGGGGGAAAACTCGGCCAGATCCTTGGCCCGCTGCCCTTCTGCAAAGGCCATCGGCAACAGATAAGCGCCCGTATCCCCGCCGCTGAATTCCACGTCCACCACCACCAGATATGCCACGGGCGCGGTAGCGCCCAAGCGGAAATGCTCGCGGACTTTGGCCGTGCGGACCTTGCGCGGCCGCGAATCGAACCAGCGGCTCCGCTCGATGTAGGCGGGGATGGCCGCTTCCAGCTGCGCGGCAGCTTGAGTGAAGGTCTGCTCCCATTCGTTGCGGACGTGAATTTCCCCCAGCTTCGTCGAGTGCATGGTTTCATCACCGCAGAGCTCGGGGGCATCCTGCGGACAAAGTGTGAACCACATGAATGAATGCGGAGCCAACGTGAGGATGTAGGGCCCCCGGTCCACTCGCGGGAACGGCGTGCTGCCGAATAGCTCGATCGGGGTCGAGCCGCGGAAGGCGGAGAGGTCGAGCTCCACGTACTGCACGAAGCGGGAGAGATTGGCAACGACCAAAATGTTCTCGTTTTCGAAGCTCCGCAGGAACGCCAGCACTTTGCGATTATCGGGATGCAGAAACTCCAGCTTGCCGCGGCTGAAGGCTTTGTAGCGCTTGCGGAGACTGATGAGCCGTTTCATCCACCACAGGAGTGAGTGGGGATTGTTCTGCTGGGCTTCCACGTTGATGGTTTCATAGTGGTATTCGGGGTCGATGACGATGGGAAGGAACAGTTTTTGCGGATTCGCCCGCGAGAATCCCGCGTTCCGGTCGGCACTCCATTGCATGGGGGTGCGGACGCCGTTGCGATCCCCCAGGTAGATGTTGTCCCCCATGCCGATTTCGTCGCCGTAGTAGATAACCGGCGTGCCCGGCAGCGAGAACAGCAACCCGTTCATGAGCTCAATGCGGCGGCGGTTGTTGCCGAGCAGCGGGGCCAGGCGGCGGCGGATGCCGAGGTTGATGCGGGCCCGCGTATCGTGGGCGTAGGCCCGATACATATAGTCCCGCTCTTCGTCGGTGACCATTTCCAGCGTCAACTCGTCGTGGTTGCGGAGGAACAGCGCCCACTGGCAGGTGTCCGGAATGAGGGGCGTCTGGTCCATGATGTCCGTGATCGGGAAGCGGTCTTCCCGATGGATGGACATGAACAGTCGCGGCATGACGGGAAAGTGAAAGGCCATGTGGCACTCGTCGCCAGTGCCGAAATAGGCGACGGCATCCTCCGGCCACTGGTTGGCCTCCGCCAGCAGCATCTTGTCCGGGTATTTCTCATCCATGTGCTTGCGGAGAACCTTGAGATAGTCATGCGTCTCCGGCAAATTCTCACAGTTCGTCCCCTCGCGCTCGTACAAGTACGGCACCGCGTCCAGCCGCAGCCCATCGACGCCCATATCCAGCCAGTAATCCAGCAGCGGGATAATGGCATCTCTAACCGCGGGATTGTCGTAATTCAAGTCGGGCTGATGGGAGTAGAAGCGATGCCAGAAATAGGCTCCCGCGACCCGGTCAAACGTCCAATTGCCGGGCTCGAAATCCTTGAAGATGATGCGAGCTTCCTTGTATTTGTCGGGCGTGTCGCTCCAGACGTAGAAGTCCCGCTCCGGGCTGCCGGGTGGAGCGCGGCGAGCCGCCTGGAACCAGGGATGCTGGTCCGACGTGTGATTGATGACCAGCTCGGTGATGACCTTCAGCCCTCGTTCGTGGGCGGCGTGCAGAAAATCCTGGAAGGACTTCAGCGTGCCGTACTGCGGGTGGACCGTGGTGTAGTCGGCAATGTCATAGCCGTCGTCCTTCAGCGGCGACGGATAAAACGGCAGGAGCCAGATCGTGGTGACTCCCAGGTCCTGCAAGTAGTCGAGCTTTGTCGTCAGGCCGGCAAAATTCCCCACCCCGTCTCCGAGGGCATCGCAAAACGCGCGGACGTGCGTCTCGTAGATGATGGCGTCCTTGTACCACAAAGAAGCGGTCGTCATGGGTTGTTCCTCAAAGAGGGGATGGCCGCGAAAAACACGAAGAGGCACAAAAAAAGGGGGAAGCAAAATACTCAGGCAATTTCTTTGTGTTTTTTCGTGTTCTTCGCGGCCATCTCCTCCGTATTCTTTGAAGGTGTTCGCTCATAAGTCTCAGTAAGTTCACGGAGCTTGGTTTCCTGGTCGATCGTCAGTTGCTCCCAGCGGAACCGCCAGGTCCAGTTTCCTTCCGCGGTGCCGGGCATGTTCATCCGCGCTTCCGTGCCAAGGCCGAGGACGTCTTGCAGGGGGACGATTGCGGTATCGGCAACGGATTGGAAGGCCAGGCGAATCATGTCCCAATGAATCTGTTCCCCCTTGGAGTCCAGATACTTCAAGGCGAATAGCCGTTCCTTTTTTATCTCGTCCGCGGCGCGGGTGGAGCCTTTTCCTTGGACGCTGTGAAACCAGCCGGCGGTGGTGTCGTTATCGTGCGTGCCAGTGTAAACCACGCAGTGGCGGGGAAAATTGTGCGGTTGATAGTCGTTGGCTTTGGGGTCGTCGCCGAAGGCGAACTGCAGCACCCTCATGCCGGGGAAACCGAAACGATCGCGGAGGGCTTCGACCTGCGGCGTGATGACGCCTAGATCTTCCGCAATGATAGGAATTTTGCCGAGTTTGGCTGCGACAGCTTCAAAGAACGGCTCGCGGGGACCAGGCACCCAGCGGCCGCTCGCCGCGGTCTTGGCGTTGCCGGGAACTTCCCAATACGATTCAAAGCCGCGGAAATGGTCGAGGCGGATGGCGTCGAACATCGCCAGCGCACTCTTGAACCGCTCGATCCACCAGGCGTAGCCGGCTGCTCGCATCTTATCCCAGTGGTACAGCGGGTTCCCCCAAAGCTGGCCGGTCTTGGCGAAATAATCGGGCGGAACGCCGGCCACCTTCGCGGCGCTGCCATCGGGGTTGAGTTCAAAAAGGTCTTGATTGGCCCACACGTCGGCGCTGTCGTGAGCCACGAAAATCGGCAAGTCGCCGAGGATGGAGATTCCGCGATCATTCGCATATTTCTTCAGCGACGACCACTGCCGGAAGAACAGGAATTGGATGAACTTCTCGTATTCCACTTGCTGTGAGAGCTTGTCCTGCCATCGCAATAACGACTGAATTTCCCGCGCGCGAATGTCGGCTTCCCACTGATGCCAGGCCCGTTCGTTGTGATCGGTCTTGAGGGCGCGAAACAGGGCGTAGTCGTCGAGCCACGATGCGTTCTGGGAATAGAACGCGGCGGCTTCGGTTCGTAGGTCGCCAAATGCGATTCCTTCGTAGGCGGCGAAGGCTTTCTGCAAGGCGCGGCTGTGGATCGGCCATTCCCCCTCAAAGTCGGCGTGATCGGGATCGGCGGGGGGCGATGCTGCCGCGTCCCGCGCTTCGAGCAGGCCCTCCTCCGCCAGCTTCTCCAAGCTAATCAGGAGTGGATTGCCGCCAAAGGCGGAATAGCATTGATAAGGTGAGTTGCCGTAGCCCGTCGGCCCCAGCGGCAGCACCTGCCAGATTTGCTGGCCAGTCCGCGCCAGAAAATCCACGAACTGATAAGCGGCAACTCCCAGATCCCCGACGCCATGAGGCGAGGGGAGGGAGGTGATATGGAGTAGAATGCCCGATTCTCTTCGGCCGTTCATGGATGCAGCTTCCTCACTTGCGGGTTGCACGGAGAGCAAATAACGCGCCGCCGCCTACCCCTTTTCAAACCCGGCCAAGCCTCTAAAGTCCATTCGCAGACAGGGAATTCGTGGCCGAGTTGCGAGCAACCCAGTGGGGTGGTTTGCTTCAATCTACCGCTCGTTTGCGTTCGCGACTTGCCCCCTGATATAGTGGTTTGATTCATGATTTCAGCGATTCTCTTTTGCAGCCGCAGGAGACCGGAGTGAATCAAGCTGTTTGTCTTAAGTCATTGCCAATCAAGAGGTTGCGTTAACACGACTGGTAAGTTTCTTGATTCATTCCGCCTCTTTTTCCGCATGCCTTGATTCATAAGGAACTGGTCCTGAATTACTACCCGACTTTTTTTAAGGGGTGGCACCCGACGGCTTTGCGTGGGCGTGAACCTGCGAAGGTCGTGGATCCCACGCCCACGCAAAGCCGTGGGCGTGCCACCCGTAACAGCGGACGACCCACCCGCAACCTTCGCTCGCAACCTCTATTATACAAAACAGCATATACTGACTAAGTGTCCAGTTTCTTCCACCGGCGGCCAACCTGTTTCCAATGGCTGGCTGGTATAGTTTTTGCACCCTTCGCCGCGAACCATCATGAGCGTTTCCCGCAAATATCCTATCGGCGCTGAGATCGCCGGCGAACGGGGCGTCCACTTTCGCGTTTGGGCGCCGCGTCGCAAGCAACTCGAAATTGTCCTGGGCGAGAATGGGAGCCAGGCGACTGCGTTGGAACCGGAAGGCAACGGCTATTTTTCCTGCGTCGTTGGCGGAGCCAAAGCCGGCGACATCTATGGCTTTCGCCTGGATGGCGGGGAGAAGCTCTTTGCCGATCCCGCTTCACGCTTTCAGCCGCAAGGTCCGCATGGACCTTCGCAGATTGTGGACCCCCAGGCCTATCAGTGGCAGGACGAGCATTGGAAAGGGCGCGGCCTCCCCGGCCAGGTCATTTACGAAATGCACATCGGCACGTTCACCAAGGAAGGGACATGGCAATCCGCGGCGAAGGAACTTCCCGCACTCGCGGAACTGGGTGTGACGACGCTCGAGATCATGCCCATCGCCGATTTCCCCGGCAACTTCGGCTGGGGGTATGACGGCGTGAATATGTTCGCGCCCTACCGCGTCTATGGCCAGCCGGACGACTTTCGCCGCTTCGTCGATGCCGCGCACAAGCTGAGTGTCGGCGTGATTCTGGATGTCGTGTACAACCACATCGGCCCCGATGGGAACTATCTGCGGGAGTTTGCCGAGCATTACTTTTCCGCAAAGTACGAGACGGAATGGGGCGAGGCCATCAACTTCGACGATCAGCACGCCGGCCCCGTCCGCGAGTTTTTCGCCACCAATGCTGCCTACTGGATTGATGAGTATCACCTGGACGGCCTGCGGATGGACGCCACCCAGCAGATTTTCGATGTTTCACCAGAACATATACTGACCGTTGTCGGCAAGCAGGCCCGCGCGGCGGCGAAGGGGCGGGAGATCATCATCGTCTCGGAAAACGAGCGGCAGCATGCGGAGCTCGTGCGGCCGATTGAGAAAAAGGGGTACGGGCTGGATGGACTGTGGAATGACGATTTCCACCATGCGGCTATCGTGGCGCTGACCGGCCACAACGACGCTTACTACACCGATTATCTCGGCCATCCCCAGGAATTCATTTCCGCGATGAAGTGGGGCTATCTGTATCAGGGGCAGCGCTATTCGTGGCAGGAGATGCGCCGCGGCCGACCAGCCCTCGACCTGCTGCCGGCGCAGTTCATCAACTTCATTCAGAACCACGACCAGATTGCCAACTCCGCCCGCGGGGAGCGAATTCAGGAACTGACGAGTCCCGGCAAATTTAGGGCTATGACCGCGCTGTATCTGCTGGGGCCGGGCACGCCCATGCTGTTCATGGGGCAGGAGTTTGCCGCGTCCACACCATTTCTCTACTTTGCGGACCATGTGCCGGAGCTGGCGAAATTAGTCCGCAAGGGACGCGCGGATTTTCTCAAGCAGTTTCCGACGCTGGCCCGCCCCGAAATGCAGGCTCAGATTCCCGACCCGGCGGCGTTTGCCACCTTCGAGCGCTGCAAGCTGGATTTCGCCGACCGCCAGCGTCATCAGAAAATCTACGATCTGCATCGCGACTTGCTTCGCCTGCGGCGTGACGACGGGGCCTTCCGCGCGCAGCGGTATCGCGGCGTGGATGGAGCGGTGCTCTCCGACCGCTGCTTCATGCTGCGGTTTCTGATGGATGGCTCCCTGGACCGGTTGCTCATCGTGAATTTGGGGCGCGACCTGCATCTGGAACCGATCCCCGAGCCGCTCATCGCCCCGCCGGAAGGCATGGAGTGGCAAATACTTTGGTCGAGCGAAGACTTGCGGTATGGCGGTTGCGGGACACCCACGGTCGAAAACTTTGCCGGCTGGCGGATCCCCGGCGAGGCAGCCGTTGTGCTGAAACCAGTGCCGTCCGATGATGAACTCCCGTAATGGATGCGTATCGCGGCCCGTCCGCAATAGGAGCGTTGAAAAAGGGGTCTGGCTCCGAGCCACTTTTGATTTTCCCCAACAAAACGGAATGCGGCGAGGTGCCTGACCCCTTTTTCAACAGGCAGCTAGCCGCAATAGGAGCCTGACATGGAAGACTGGGTCTTACGAATGCCGTGGGGTCACGAGCAGAGTCACGTGACCGAGCCGCTGCTGACGCGCGAATGGCTGGTGGGAAATGGACTGGGTGGTTACGCCTCCGGCACCGTTGCCGGCGTTGCCTCGCGCCGCTATCACAGCCTGCTCATCGCCGCGCTACCGGCTCACCTCGGCCGCCGCGTCATGCTTAACCATTTGACCGAATTGATCCGTTTGCCTGGTGGCGAGACAGCGCTGATCGGCGGCGAAGAGCGAGGGGGCTCGCTCGACTTGCATGGCGCTGACTTGCTGCGCGAGTTTCGGCTCGAATTCGGCCTGCCGGTTTGGCGCTATGCCTTCCATAATCACGTGATCGAAAAGCGGGTCCTGCTGCCGCACAAACAGAACACGGTGCATGTCAGCTACCGGCTGATACAAGGGGACGGCTCGGTGCGGCTCAAGCTGCGGCCCTGCATTCACTTTCGGCCGCACGATGCACCCGTGAGTTATCCGCACGCCGGTCCGTCCCCCATCCTCTGCAACGACAAGAGGGTGGAAATCCGGCCGCAAGAGCCGCTGCCGCCGCTGTGCCTCTTCACGCACGGCGACCGCATCGCCTTTACGCTCGACAGCACGATGCTGCCGAACATCCTTTACCGCGTGGAGGAAAGCCGCGGCTATGAGTCGTTCGGCGACCTGTGGAGCCCCGGGTATTTCCGCGCGGATTTGTCTCAGGACAATCCAGTGACGCTGGTGGCGTCCACCGAGTCCTGGGAAACCATCATGGCCCTCTCGCCGACAGAGGCGACCGACCTGGAGCACACTCGCCGCCAGCGCCTGCTCGCCATTGCCAACCCGGCAGTGAACCGGGGTCCCGCCAGCGAGCTGGTGCTCGCTGCCGATCAATTCTTGATAACCCCGATGGGCCGCCTGCAAGACACCGCCCGCACCGCGGCCGCGGGGGACGAAGCGCGCACGGTTATCGCCGGCTATCACTGGTTCACGGATTGGGGCCGCGACACGATGATCAGCCTGGAAGGGCTGACTCTCACCACCGGCCGGCATAACGAGGCGGGGTACATCCTGCGGACCTTCGCCCAGTACATTCGGGACGGCCTGATCCCCAACATGTTTCCCGAAGGGGAGAGCCAGGGACTCTATCACACGGCTGATGCCACGCTCTGGTTCTTTCACGCCCTCAGCCGCTACGTGAGCGCGACTGGCGACCGCAACACGCTCCGCATGCTGCTGCCGAAGCTCAAGGATATTGTCGATCATCACGTCCGTGGCACGCGGTTCGGCATCGGCGTCGACCCGGCCGACGGCCTGCTCCGGCAGGGGGCGGAAGGGTATCAGCTCACCTGGATGGACGCCAAAGTTGGGGATTGGGTCGTCACGCCGCGCCGCGGCAAGGCGGTGGAAATCAACGCCCTCTGGTACAACGCCCTGCGGCTCTTGGAAAACTGGGTCCGAGAGGAAGACGGCCCCGATGCCGGCCGCGAGTTTTCGGAGATGGCCCAGCGAGTTCGCAACTCCTTCAACAAACGCTTCTGGATGGAGGAATCCGGCTATCTCTATGACGTGCTCGACGGCGAGCAGGGGAACGATCCCGCCCTGCGGCCCAATCAGCTCTTTTCGTTCTCGCTGGAGCATCCGGTCCTGGAAACTTCTCGCTGGAAGCCGGTGCTGGACATCTGCACGAAGACGCTGCTCACGCCGGTGGGCTTGCGGTCACTCGCGCCGGGCCATCGGGACTATAAGGACAAATACTTTGGCGACCTGCGGTCTCGCGACGCGGCCTATCACCAGGGGACCGTTTGGGGCTGGCTCATCGGGCCGTACATCGACTGCTATTTGCGGGTCCATCCCGAAGAGCGGGTTGCCGCCCGTAAATTCCTGAGCGGTTTCGTGGACCATCTCGGCGAAGCCTGCATCGGCAGCATCAGCGAAGTCTTTGACGCCGAAGCCCCCTTCACTCCCCGCGGCTGCATCGCCCAGGCCTGGAGCGTGGCGGAGGTGCTGCGGTGCTGGGTGCGAACCGCGGAATAAGCTGGCCTACATGGGCCGCTGCGGTGCTGATATGCTTGTGAGTCCACCGGCCTGCCTTTTTCTTTTTTGGGCAGGCTGGAAGCCTACCCCACCTACAAAATCATGCTCGACCGCAAATTCATTGTCGAAAACGCCGCTGCCGTCAAACAAAACTGCGCGAATCGCGGGACGAGTTGCGATGTCGACCAGTTGATGCGGCTTGAGGAACAGCGGCGGGCGAAGCTGCTGGAAGTGGAAGAGCTGAACCGGAAAGCAAACGAGAATTCCAAGAAGATTGGTCCTGCCAAGACTGAAGAAGAGCGCAACGCCCTGAAGGAAGAAGGACGCAAGTTGCGAGCTGCCAAGGAAGCCTCTCAGGCGGAGCATGACAAGCTCGATTCCGAGGCGCGCGAGATTCAGTTGCACATCCCGAACATGACGCATCCGGCCGCGCCGGTCGGCGGCGGGGACGATGCGCATGTCGAGGTCCGCCGCGGCAAAACGGAAGTCCGCAAGTTCGACTTCCCGCCGCTGGACCACGTGCAACTCGGCGAGAAACTCGACCTCTTCGATTTCGAAGCGGGGGCTCGGACGACAGGGCACGGATTTTATTTTCTGAAGAACGACTGCGTGCTGCTCGACTTGGCGCTCCAGCGGTATGCCGTGGACGTGCTGGCCCGGCACGGCTTCACACTGACGACGACGCCGGACCTGGCTCGGCAGGAAGTGCTGATGGGGACCGGCTACAACCCCCGCGGACCGGAGACGCAGATTTACAGCATCGCCGGCAGTGATTTGTGCCTCGTGGGGACCGCGGAAATCACGCTCGGCGGCATGTACGCCGAGCAAATCATCGAAGCCGAGAATCTTCCCATCAAGTTGGCCGGCATCAGCCACTGCTTCCGTACCGAAGCGGGCGCGGCCGGCAAAGCGACGCGCGGCATCTATCGCGTACACCAATTCACCAAGGTGGAGATGTTCGCCTTTACGCTTCCCGAGCAGAGCGACGACATGCTGGAGCAACTTCGGGACATTGAATGTGAACTGTTCGACGGCCTGGGCATTCCGTATCGCGTGATTGACACCGCCAGCGGCGACCTCGGCGGCCCGGCCTACCGCAAGTACGACCTGGAAGCCTGGATGCCCGGCCGCGGCGAGGGGGGCGATTGGGGGGAAGTCACCAGCACCAGCAACTGCACCGACTACCAGGCCCGCCGCCTGAACATCCGTTATAAGAAAAAGGACGAGAAAGGAACCCGCTTCGCCCACACCCTCAACGGCACCGCTATCGCCCTCAGCCGAGCCCTCATCGCCGTGCTGGAAAATTATCAGCAAGCGGACGGCAGCGTGGAAGTGCCGCAGGTGTTGCGCGGGTGGATGGGGAAGGAGAGGATGACACCCCAGTAACTTTCGATGCTCGTCCTTGATTAGAATGGCGGTAGGAGCCATGCCTTTATGACGTCATTTGCAATTGCCAAAACTCCTGCTTCGTCTCGACGCACACCAAATTCCTTGCTCGAATCCGACGAGGTTTTGGTCACACCAGTTGCCGGCGCACTCGCAATTCCTTCGTTTGTCGTCGATCATGCATCGTTCCGCCGCTGGGCTCGATCGGATGATTACCCCAGACACGGCAGGTTTGCCTGGTTGAACGGCATGATCTGGATGGACTTCATGGTCGAGCAAGTCTTCAGTCACAACACGGTCAAGAACGAATTCATCGCTGCTTTGGTGCGGCACGTCAACAAATACAAACTTGGTCATCTACTGTCCGACCGGGTTCTCGTGAGCAACGATAAAGTCGGGCTGTCCGCGGAACCGGACGTGCTGTTTGTCTCTTATGAGTCGGAAACTTCCGGCCGGGTTCATTTCAAAGAGAGTGCCAGCACAGGAGCTATTGAAGTGGAAGGAACACCGGATATGACCTTGGAAGTGGTGAGCGATTCCTCGGTCACGAAAGACACGGTCAATCTCAAGTCGCTGTACTTCGAGGCAGGCGTGCAGGAATACTGGGTCGTCGATGCCCGCCGCGGCACGGCGAAATTCACCATTCTCAAACGCGGCAGCAGAGGTTTTATTCCGGTAACGCCGTCCGCAGATGGCTTTGCGCGGTCGGTCGTTTTCGGCGCGGGAGTTCGATTGCGCGTCAAGCAAGGTCCAACCAAGCGGCCGATTTACAGCGTGACCATCAAGAGGATGTCTTGATCATGAATCGTCGCACGATGATTTCCGCCGGGACCGCTGCCGCAATTCTGGCGGGACTGCCTCAGACTACACGGTCCGCGCCGGCTTCGCCCATGCCGCGCTCCAACCCCATCGGCATCTCCACCTACTCTTTCTGGCAGTTCGAGCACGAAGAGTACCGCGATATCGAGAAGTGCATCGACCTGGCCGCGGAGTGGGGCTTTGACGGCGTGGAAATCCTGCATCGGCAGATGACGAACGAGGAGAACGGCTATTTGCAGAAGCTCAAAAAGCGGGCGTTTGTGAATGGGCTGGCCCTGATGGGTTTTTCCACACACCAAGGCTTTGTATCGCCGAAGGAGGAAGAGCGGAAGAAGAACATCGACCACACCATCCACTGCATCGAGCTCGCATATGCTCTTGGCATTCCCACCATGCGGGTGAACACCGGCCGCTGGGGGACCAGCAAGGACTTTGACGAGCTGATGAAGAATCGCGGCATCGAGCCGCAGCTGCCCGGCTATACCGACGATGACGGTTTCAAATGGGTCATCGATAGCTTCGAGAAACTGCTGCCGACCGCGGAGAAGTGCGGCGTGCTGTTGGGGCTGGAAAACCACTGGGGCCTCGGCCGCACCGCGGAGGGCGTGCTGCGGATTGTCGACGCCATCAAGTCCCCCTGGCTGCAAGTCACGGCGGATACCGGCAATTTCCTGGAAGACCCCTACGACCGCCTGGAGCTATTAGCTCCCAAGACCATCCTGCTGCAAGCCAAAACCTACTACGGTGGCGGCCTCTGGTATCAACTCGACCTCGACTACGACCGCATCGCCAAACTCTTCCACAAGCACAAGTATCGCGGCTTCGTCTCGCTGGAGTTCGAAGGGAAGGAAGATCCCAAAATCGCGGTTCCCAAGAGCCTGGCATTGTTGAGGAAGGCATTCAGCAGCGGCGGGTGATTTGCGCCCTCCGAATCTTGTTGGCTACGGGTCCGCCGTTCTGCCGAAGAAGAATCCGACTCCGGCTACTGCTAGTCCTATCGGAACTGCCACGAGCCCGCCGCCGGGAATGCCGAACGTCGATCCAATTAGCATCAATGCGGCCGCAGGCAGAGCGAAAAGAGACATCTTCCAGCCCCGGAAGAGGCCAAGCACAACCAGCATGAGTCCCGCGATTCCCGCCGGCCAGCCGCTGAGGAAACGACCGAGGACGGGAATTGGCAAGTCCTTGGCACCGGCGGCTTGCTTCGAGGAATCGGCGACGCTCCCTTTCACGGTGTCGGCGGCAGCTTTCACGTCGCCGGTTTTGACCGATTCCGCCAAGTTCGTCGCCGCATCCTTGATCTGGCCGATCTTAAAGACATCGGGACTCAGCTTCACCCACATCGCGAAAGCCGCAATCAGGACGCAGCCGAGGAGGAACCGCATTTTGCCACCGAGGGCGAAGGTGAGCGGCGAGGCGGCGAGGCCCAACATGCGGTTCTTCTTCGGCTGGTAAGCGCCGCGGCGGGCGTCGGCGAGCATCTGCTTGATGCGCTGCCGTTTGGCTTCGGAGGCAGCTTTGGGATCGATAACGGTTGCTCCCCCTTTAACCGGCTCTTTGCGGGCCTGCTCGGCTTCGTCCATCAAGACGTCCGCCATGGCCTGAGCCTGCTTGCGGGCGGCCATTACGTCCACACCTTGGGCTTGCAGGTTCTTCTCTTCGACGTTTTGCAAGTGCTGACGCTCCTTGCGTTCCTTGTCGGCCCGCAGGCGGTCGTCCATCCAGCGGATGACTGCGTCTCGCCAACTACGGAACTTTTTGCGAGTGCGGCCGGAATCGCCGCGGCCGAATTGCTCGCGGGCGGCGAGCTTGGCCTCGTAATTGAAGAGGGCTTCAAAGAATTCCTCCCAGTTGTCGCCGCTGTAACGGGCGACAAAGGAGCGGAGCGAGTTTTCGTCCACACCCTTGAGCCGCAGTGACTTGAGAAGCTGTTCCATCTTTTCGAGCGGCTCTTTCCGCTGGCGGGCCAGGCCGTCATCGACGACGAACGAATAGCCCGCGGCCAGTCCGACCGCCAGCATCGCGAAGCCGAGCCAGTACCAGAGCGTGCCGAGCAACCATAGAGCCAGCAAAAACACCAGGCCGCCGCCGAGCCAGGTCAGCCAGTCGGTAATGCGGGCCGAGAACAGGAAGCCGCGAGTCCTTTCAAACAAGTAGGTCCGCTGCCGCTGGCCGGAGATTACGAAGTAAGCGGCAGTCGTCATGGCGGCGAGGCCGAGGACACCGCCAGCCAGCCCCCAACTGAAAAACATCGCGACGATAAACACCAGACCGCAAACGCCAAAGAATGCGAGTGGTAGAATCCCGCGCATGCCAGCCATCGCCGCCGAGTTGAAGTTCTTGACCGATTCCTCCAGGAGCTGCGCATGCTCTTCCTTGGGAGAATAGGTGCCGCTGGATTGAACACCGAGGAATCCCTCCAGATCCTTGATGACTTCATTCAGGGCCGCGTAGCGGTCCTCGGGCCGTTTGGCGACCATCTTGAGGCAGATTTCCGAGAGCCGCGCGGGAACTCGCTTGACGATGGCTTCCGGACGGACGACCGGCTCGGTTTTGTGCTTGGTGATGACTTCCAGGGCGGTCGCTCCTTCAAACGGCGGCCGGCCGGTCAGCAGGACATAAAGCGAACAGCCGAGCGAATAAATGTCCGCCCGATGATCCACGCCGGCGGCATTGGCGGCTTGCTCGGGGGCCATGTAGGCGGGGGTGCCCATGGCGACGTTGTTGAGCGTGACGTTCGCCGTGGCCGCTGCCAGTGACGCGGACCTGTCCGCTGGTGCCGCGTTTTCCCTCGCTTCCGCGGCCGCTTCGGCCTCGGCAGCGGCGGGTGTTTTGACGAGACCCAGGTCGGCAACTTTGACGATGCCGTTGTCATTGACCATCATGTTCGCCGGCTTCACGTCCCGGTGAACCATGCCGTGGTCGTGGGCATATTGCAACCCACGAGCCGCTTGCAGGATGTAACCGACGGCGACTTCGGGGTCGAGCTTTCCTTCCTTGCGGACAATCTCATCGAGCGATTGGCCGCGGACAAACTCCATGCTGAAATAGTTGGTGCCGTTCTCCTGTCCCAGATCGTAAATCTGCACCACGTTGTGATGCGTAAGCTGGGCGGCAGCGTAAGCCTCGCGCGTGAAGCGGGCGATGAAAGTGGGATTATCCGCGTATTGGGCCTGAATGGTCTTCAGGGCCACGTCCCGGTCGAGCGACGTCTGTCTGGCCAGGTACACTGCTCCCATGGCCCCACGGCCAAGTTCCTTGACGATCTTGTAGCCGCCGATGGTGGCGGGAACGCCGCCGGAGGGAGCGGTGGAAGCTCCGTAAGAAACCGGACCTTGGTCTGGGCGGGTCGCGCCGCCGTAATTGCCTGGCGCGGTGGCATCCGCGGCGCGATTGGCCATCGTCGCGACGGCACTGTTGCTCGTCGGCACCATGGTCGCGGCGCTACCGGCATCGAACATGGCGGTGGCTTCGACGCCCCCTCCCACGGTTTTCTCGCTGCTGGTGGGAGTACGAGCTGCGGGAGCCGGTGGCTTCGCCGCGGGTGGCGGCGGCGAGACAATGGTCGCTTCGACCTGTGGATTTGGGACAACAGTCTTTGCAGCCGGCGGGGATTCTGGGACCGTGGTCGCGTCCGCCGCGGGCGGATACAGCACCGTCGGCGCGTTGGCGATATTCGCCCGCTCCCCTTCCGCAGGCAGTTTTTGAATGAGCGGTTCTTTCGACGCATCCGGGAATACGGTGAGCGAAAACCGCTCCCCGCATTTGGCGCACTTGGGTTTGTACTTTCCCGGCTTGGCGTCCTTCACCACCATGCTGTGCTGGCAGTGGGGACAATGGAGCGGCACTGGGCGGTCCTCAAACGAGATGCAAAAGAGGAGAAGAGCAGGGTATGTGCCGCGGCGCTGCGCTGTCCTTGCGAGAAAGGGAAAGATAAGAACGATTTCGCCACGAAGGGGGCGCTCGCCTTGGCGCCATTGACTTTAGCTTGTCGTGGGCAGTCGTTCAAGCAAATGGAAGATGTGCGAGGCAGTCTGGGCCGGGCTCATGTCAGCCGTTTGCGGGACGAAGGTGCATTCGGGGAGGCCGCGGAACCAGGTTTCCTGTCGCCGGGCGAATTGCCGGGTGCGGGCTTTGACGAGATCGATGCACTCGGCAAGGGAATTGGGCTGGCCTGCCGGTTTGGCTAAATGCTCCATCACTTCCCGGTAACCGACCGCCTGGGACGCTGTGCGGCTCAGGCTGCCGTAGTTGGCTGTCAGTCCGCGGACCTCCTCCACCAGTCCGGAGTCGAACATGGCATCAACGCGAGCGTCGATGCGATGATGGAGCTCTTCCCGTGGCCAAGCGAGGACGAAGACCTTGCACTCGCTGGCAGGGCGGCCTTCGTCAAAGTGCGTTTGGCGGTGGCTAAGGGGTTCGCCGGTGACGCGAAAGACTTCCAGCGCCCGGATAATCCGCCGCTTGTCGTTGGGGTGCAGCTTAATGGCAAGCAGCGGATCAATCACCTGCAATCGTTTGTGCAGCTCCGGCAGGCCGACGACGGCAAGCTCCTTTTCAATCGCCTGGCGGAACTCCCAGTCGGGCGGCGGACCTTGATAGACGCCGCGCAACAGCGATTTAAGATACAGGGCCGTTCCACCGACGAACAACACTTCCTTGCCACGTCCCTTGATGTCGCTGATTTTCTCATGAGCAGCGTCCAGGTACTCGGCCAGGCTGAAATCTTCGTTGGGCGGCACCAGGTCCAACAAGTGATGCGGCACACGGGTGCGGTCGGCCGCAGAAGGCTTCGCCGTGCCGATGTCCATGCCGACGTAGAGCGTCATCGAGTCCAGCGAGACAATCTCGGCCCCGATTCGCTCCGCCAATTCCAGCCCCACCTGCGTCTTGCCGGCAGCCGTGGGGCCTGTGAGAAACCAGCAGTCGAGAGCGGCGGGAGAAGACATGGAGGGATGGGTTGCGGGGTCTACGACGCCTATCTACGATGGACGAACGGATTCATAACCGTTGCGGCAATGCCAGAATAACCGGATTCCATGTCATTGCGGCATCCTAAATCCCTTAGCCACATTCACTTGCGTTTTCATTGCCTGCCGTGTCCGCTTCCACGCCACCGCCGTCCGTGCTGCACCAGTTGATGCGGGTGATCGAGGATCGCCGGGCCAATCCGCCACCCAAATCGTACACCACGTCGCTGTTTCAGGGAGGTGTCGACAAAATCGGCGGCAAGATCGTCGAGGAGGCAGCGGAAGTCGTGGAAGCAGCCGGTGAACCTGGGGACCAAGGGCGGACTCATTTCATCTACGAATCCGCCGACCTGATTTATCATCTCTTCGTCATGCTCGGCTACAAGGGAGTGGCGTTGAGCGAAGTCGAAACCGAACTCGCTCGCCGGTTCGGCATGAGCGGCCTGGACGAGAAGGCGGCGCGACCGGCGAAAACGGAATGACGAAATTCGAATGGCGAATGACGAATTGAAGAACTTTGCACTCTATACTCTGCACTTTACACTTTTCGCAATGTCCAACCTCCGCATCGGCGTCCCCAGCAAAGGCCGGCTCAGCGATCTGGCCGGCGAGCTGCTCAAGCAGGCCGGACTGCCGTTCCGACGGCAGGAGCGGAGCCTGTTTGCCCGCGTTGGCGACATGCCGATCGACATCACGTTCCTCCGCACCGACGACATCCCCGTCCTCTGTGCCGAAGGGGCTATCGACATGGGGATCACCGGCAGCGACCTGATGACCGAATGTGGGGCGGACGTGGAGACGCGGCTGGACCTAGGCGTTGGCAAATGCAAGCTGGCTCTCTGCGTGCCGGAAGATTCTCCGGTCACCAAGCCTGGCGATTTGCACGGCAAGCGGGTTGCCACCAGCTTTCCCAATATTACGCAGAAGTACCTTCGCGACCACAAAGCGGAAGTGCATCTGGTCACGCTTGGCGGCTCGGTGGAGATCATGATCACGCTGGGAGTCGCGGACGCCATCGTGGATCTGGTTGAAACCGGCAGCACCCTCGCCGCCAACCGACTGCGCATCCTGGAAGAAATCGGCCGTTATGAAACGGTCCTGATCCAGAACAAGGCCAAACGTCACGCAGAGCTCGCCGAGCGGGTCGTCCGCCGGCTGCAAGGGGTCGTCATCGCCCGCAGTTGGTCACTTCTGGAATACAACGTCCCCCGCAGCAAGCTGGCGGAGGTCGAGAAAATCACCCCCGGATTCAACAGCCCCACGGTCAACTCCCTGGAAGACCCAGCGTGGTGCGCCGTCCGCGTCATGGTGCCATCGAGCAAGGTCATCGAGGTCATGGAAAAGCTCGAGCTGCTCGGCGCGAGCGCCATCCTGGAGACGCAGATTGCCAATTGCCGACTCTAGCGAAGAACGGCAAGGGGTCTTGAAGCTATGACCGAATCCCCCAAGGTCGTTGTGATCGCCGGCCCCAATGGTGCCGGGAAATCGACAGCCGCCACGCGCATCTTGCAGGATGCCCTGGCGGTTCAAGAGTTTGTCAATGCCGATGTTATTGCCAGAGGCTTATCTGCCTTCAAGCCGGAAAGCGTTGCATTGACTGCGGGCAGAGTGATGTTGCAGCGGCTTGACGCGTTAGCGGCGGAGCGTGCCGATTTTGCGTTCGAAACAACGCTGGCAAGCCGATCGTTTGCACCATGGCTCAAGAGACTGAACGTCAGCGGATATGAGTTTCATCTCTTTTTTGTCTGGCTTCCCACCGCTGAAGCGGCAATTGCCCGCGTCCAGGAGCGCGTGCGTTCGGGGGGATCTCATGTTCCTGAAGCAACTGTTATCCGCCGATTCCAGAGCGGCCTTAAGAACTTTTTTGAGTTGTATCGGCCATTGGCGACTTCGTGGCAAGTGGTCAATAATGAGAATGTTCTAACCCCGCAAGTAATTGCCCAGGGAATTCAAGGTCTAACTTCCAATGTCGGCGATGAGTTCTTATGGGATTCCATTTTGGGAGCGCATGGCTATGAATCGTGATCCACAGACTCGCCAGACAGAGTTGCTATCGACCATGAAGGCGGTTGAAAAGGCTTTCCAGCGTGCTGTTCGAGAAGCGCTGATCGAACACAAGCGCGCCGGTCGAGCGGTCGCCGATTGCACCGGCGGCCAGGTCAAGTGGATTCCGGCGGAACAAATCGTCATCCCCGCTGAGCCGAAGTAACGACTTTCATGAACCGCCTCGTCCTCCGCTCGAAAATCCACCGCGCCACGGTGACGGAAGCGAACCTCGACTACGAGGGGAGCGTCACCGTGGATGCCAGTTTGCTCGAAGCCGCCGACATCGCCGAATATGAGCAGGTCCATATTTACGACGTCACGTCCGGCAGCCGGGTGATTACCTACGCGATGGTGGGGCCGCCGGGGTCAGGGGTGATCTGCATTAACGGGGCGGCGGCGCACCTGGTGCATCCGGGGGACATTGTCATCATCGCCGCCTACGGAATTGCCGGTCCCGATGATCTTCGCACGCACAAGCCGCGGATTATCCATGTGAACGAAAAGAACAGGCAGGTCTAGTACCAAGGGTTGTACGAATCTCTCTCCGTGGACGAGTGTATGAAGCCTATCCAAGACGATGCATGGTTCGTGCCGTGATCGCATCGCAAGGCTAAACGGTCAGCTAAGGAACGATGGAGTTTTCAGATGAGCGTACCTGACGAAGAACGACGCGATGCTGAGAAGACGGGTGCCCTTGTCGGTAAGAAGCTTAAGGAGATCATGGATTTGCAGGCGGATATCGACGCTCTGTTGCGAGATAAGCATCCGACGCCATTCGGATCGAAGAATTGGCAGTACGCCTGTCTGGAAGCCTTGCAACGTCTTGTGGCGATGACGGCGATCCAATTCGTCGTTTTCGAGCCGGAGGGGAGGGTGAAAGGTAACGACGAGCTCAAGGTCGCTGCTGAAAAGTTGATTGAAATCATAATCGCTCAATTAAAGACGCTCAAAACGAAGAAATCCGACTGGTGACGCAGATGCCCACCGCCAGAATTGACCACGCCGCTGCCGCCCGCCACTTCCGCAAGGCGGACCCCGTGATTGCCGCGGTCGTGAAGCAGGTTGGCCAGTACACGCTGAAGCCGCAGCGGGACCGCTTCGACATGCTGGTCCGCTCGATTATCTCCCAGCAGATATCCACCAGCGCCGCCAGGAGCATCCGGGCGAAGCTCGCAGCGCTCATCGCCCCCGAAAAAGTGAGTCCCGAAGTGCTGGCGAGGTTCTCGCTGGAACAACTGAGGAGCGCGGGGCTCTCGCCCCAGAAGGCGACTTATCTGCACGACCTGGCCGCCAAGGCTGCCGATGGAACGGTAAGACTGAAGATCATTGGGAGGATGGGGGACGAAGAGGTGATCGAAGAATTGATCCAGGTGAAGGGGATCGGCCGCTGGACCGCTCAGATGTTCCTGATTTTCTCGCTGGGCCGGCCCGATGTTTTTCCGCCGGATGATCTGGGCATCAAGATGGCGCTGCGGAACCTCTACGGGCTGGCCGATCTGCCGACCAAGATGGAGTCCCAGTCCATCGCCGCATCTTGGACTCCCCATTCGACGTTCGCCACCTGGTATTTATGGCGGAGCCTGGACCTGGCGAAGGCGAAGGCCAAAGCTTAGCCGCCTCGTCCACGAGGCGTTTGTCTTCGCGGACGGCGAGAGCCGCGTTCCCCGCGTGGACGCGGGGGCTAAGCTGAGATACTTCGGTAGCGTGTATACTGCCCCTATGAATGCCGCGGCGCATGATGCCAAGGACGAGGACGAGTCCCTTCCTGCGCCGCTGACATCCGCGATCGATGAGCCGCGGCCGGATGAGCGGCATAATTTTCTCACGCTCGTCGTCTACAACGTCCTGATGCGGACCGGCTGGATTTTCAAGACGGAAAGCAGCATCATGCCGGCGGTGCTCGACTCGTTCGAGCTGCTCGGCACTCCCAAGTGGGCGCTGGCTTGGATGCGAGGGGCTTTGCCGCTGCTCAATCGCTTCGGCCAGAGCGTGCCGCCGCTGATGATGGCCCGCCGCATCAAAATCATGCCGCGGAAGAAGTGGGCGTTTGTGGCGACAACGTCGTCGATGACGCTCATTTTTGCCGTCCTCACGGCCATCTGGTTGGTCCCCGGATTGGTCAAGCCGCAAACCGGCATCGTCACTTGGCTCATTCCGCTCGCCTACCTAATTCTCTACGCCGCCTTCTTCATGGCGGTGGGCATCAACCAGCTCACGTATAACACCATTCAGGGCAAGCTCATTCGGGTCACGCACCGCGGGCGGCTGCTGATGATTGCGGATTCGATCGGGGCGACGAGCGCCGTCCTCTGCGCCCTCACGCTGCTGCCGCAATGGCTGCGCGAGGACGACGCGGATTTCCACTGGATATTCGGGTTCTCCACATTGCTCTTCGGCATCTCGTCCCTGACCGCTTGGATACTCCGAGAGCAGCCTGATTCGCATGAACAAGCGCCGCAGCCCCTCTGGAAGCCGTTCGTCACCGCGTGGCGAACGCTGCAAGAGGACGCCAACTTCCGCCGCCTGGGACTCGTGGCCGCTCTATTCAGTACGTCGCTGGTTCTCTTTCCACATTACCAGGCGCTGGCGAGAGAAAAGCTGCACTTGGGGTTTGACTATCTGGTCTGGTGGGTCGTCGCTCAGAACATCGGCACGGGCCTGTTCAGCATCCTCACCGGCCCGCTCGCCGACCGCTTTGGCAATCGGCTGTCGCTCCGCATCCTGACGCTGCTCATCGCCGCCGCTCCGCAACTCGCGATCATTCTCGTGCAAATACCACAGACTGGGGGGCTGGCATTCGCCATGGTTTTTCTGCTGGTTGGCATGACGCCGGTGGCTCAGAAAACCTTCAACAATTACACGCTGGAGATCGCCCGCCCGGCGGACCATCCGCGGTATCTCAGCACGCTTAACCTGTGCATGGCCGCCCCGATCTTTCTCTCGCCGCTCATCGGCGGCCTGATTGGCCTCATCGGCTTTCCGCCGGTCTATCATGGAATCACGGCGCTGCTGCTGGCTGGAGCCCTTATCAGCACGACGCTCCAGGAGCCGCGGGAACGCTTGAAAACCGTCATCACGCCTGGCGACGAGAGTCTCTAAGAAATGAAGAACGTTCGCGGCCTGATTTTCGACCTCGACGGCACGCTGGTGGATTCCCGGCTCGATTTCGACCTGATGCGGCGCGAGATGGAGCTGCCGCCGGGACCGATTTTGGAATCCATTGCCGCGCTGCCGCCCCCACATGCCGAGCGCTGTTACCGCATCCTCCGTAAGCACGAAGTGGCCGGAGCGGAGCGGGCCACGCTGCTGCCGGGGGTTACGGAACTCTTGGAGTTGGCGCGAGGACGGGAGATTCCCATAGGCATCGTTACTCGCAACAGCCGGGAGTGTTCACTGGCCGTGCTTCTTCGACTGCAACTAAGGTACGACATCTTGCTAACCCGCGACGACGGTCCTATCAAGCCGGACCCTTGGGCGGTTCGACACATCTGCGAGATTTGGAACATCCCTCCCTGCCGGGTCGTGATGATCGGGGATTACCAGTTTGACGTTCTTTCCGGGCGTGGAGCGGGCGCAAGGACAGTCTTGTTGACCAGTCCGATCCCTCCGCACGAGTATCCAAACCACGAACAGGCGGATTTGCTGTTGTCTTCCCTCGCCGAACACAACCGGTTGATGGCGTGGATGGAAAGCATCGAAGCTGACGATTGATTATCGGCAGTGGGATGGCCACGAAAAACACGAAGAGTCACAAAAAAGGAACTTGAGATCACTCTTTGCGATTTTTCGCGTTTTTCGTGGCCATTCTCCGCTTCTTTTCACTCGTCCATCGGCATTCCTCACCTTAGCCTCCGGGCACTTGAGCGGTAAGATGAGGGGCATTCGCCCGTCCTTTTCGATAGTTGTGCATCCATGCCCCGCCCGCCTAGATTAAAAAAGCCCGGTTTCGAAAAACGCGACTCCGGCACTCGCCGACCCGCCAACAAGAAGCAATTTCGCCGCGGCGATACGCCCCGCGACTGGAAAGGGCGAGGTCCGCAGGAGGGCCGCCAGGAAGCGGCTGGCCCCGAAGAGCGCTTGCAGAAAGTGCTGGCCGCTATGGGCGTTGGCAGCCGGCGGGATTGCGAGGTGCTGATTCAAGACGGGCGGGTGGAGGTGGATAAGCAGGTCGTCACGAAGCTGGGCACGAAAGTCGATCCGTTTAAGCATGAAATTCGCGTGGATGGCGAAACTCTCAAGCGCCCCGAGCGGATGTATTTTGCCGTCAACAAGCCGGAAGGAGTCGTCACCACCAATTTCGACCCCAGCGGCCGCGAGCGGGTGATCGACCTCGTTCCCACGGACGCTCGGCTGTTTGCCGTCGGCCGCCTCGACCGCAGCAGCGAGGGGCTGATCCTGCTGACCAACGATGGCGAGTTTGCCAACCGGCTGACGCATCCGCGGTACGGCGTGGAGAAAACGTACCTCGTTCGCGTTGCGGGTGAACCCGGAGAAGAAAAGCTGAACAAGCTCCGCCGCGGCATCCACCTCTCGGATGGCGTCTGCCGCGTGCAGCGGATCGTTATCAAGGGGCGGCACAAGCAGAGCACCGACATGATCATGGTCCTGAACGAAGGCCGCAACCGCGAGATCCGTCGCATTCTGGCGCGCGTTGGCCACAAGGTGCTCAAGCTCCGCCGCGTTGGCATTGGGCAACTCAAGCTGGGCGATCTGCCGCTGGCCGCCTGGCGAAAATTGTCGCAGGTCGAGGTTGACGGCCTGATGCACGAGACGCGAAAGAGACCAGCCGCCAGGAGCAGAGGCCCGGAGTTTGGCGACAGAGGCCAGGGGGAAGGATTCAGGGGGGGAGAAATGGCCGCGGGTCGGGCCGGTGGAGCGATACGCAAGGCGGAGCCGCCTGCTGGAACGGCGTTGCCTCGACATGGGGTGATGCCCAAAGCGGGCGGAGAGGATGACGACGGCGACTTGGAAGTGGATGACTTCGCCGCCACGACCGACGAGGAGATGGTGGAAATCTCGGGATTCTCCGAGGACGACGCGGCTGTCGTGCCGGGGGATGTGCTCGACTATGAAGAGGATGCCGGCGACGAATCGGTGGAAGAGGACTCGGATAATGAGGAAGCAGGCGACGACGATCTAGGTCTGGAGGATGTGCTGGGAGACGAGGATCCCGACGATTCCGAGGAAGCACTTCCGGCACCGGCGCAGCAGCGCCAGCGTCCGGCTCGCCCCGAACGTAGTGGAGCGGGACCGAAGCCGGGAAAGAAATTCGCCAAACGTCCCTTCGAGAATCGCGGTTCAGGAGGCCCGCCCTCGGGGAAGCGGCCGTTCAAGAAGAAGTTTGAACGAGGCGGTCCGCGCCCGGCAGGTGGGGGCAGTGCCGCGGAAGGCTCCGGCGAAAAGCCGGCTCGTAAGTTTGGCCGCCGCGGAGGCAAGGTGAAGTTCGCTCCCAAGCCAGCCGGCAAGCCTGGAGCCATACCGGCCGCTCGTCCAGCCGGCAAGCCGGGGCGAAAGTTCACTCCACGGCCGGAGGGGGCATCTTCGGGCGGTGGCGGACATGGCGCAAAATTCGGTGGCGGCCCCGGAAAGAAATTCCGCGGCAAGCCGGGGGGCAAATTCGGTGGAAAGAAAGGATTCAAGCCCAAAGGAAAAGGAAGGCCGTGATCAGCCCGCTGCATGCCTCGTTCTATGCCGACTTCGCGTGCCAGCAGAACGTGGAGATTGTGGAGAACGTCCGCCTGGCGAGGGAGACCTTTCGCCTCCGCTTCCGCAGTCCGGAGATTGCCCAGCGGATTCTACCGGGCCAGTTCTTGATGCTTCGCCTCGCCGATTGCAATGACCCGCTCATCGGCCGCCCCCTGGCGATGTACGACGTGGTAGGTGACTGCGTCGACGTCGTCTATCTCGTCAAGGGCAAACTAACGACGCGGCTCCAAGAATTCCGCCCCGGCCAACGGGTCGACGTGTGGGGTCCGCTCGGCAACGGCTTTCTGCCGCAACCGACCGAGCATCTGGTGATGGTCGCCGGCGGCATCGGGCAAACGCCCTTTCTCGCGCTCGCCAAGGAGTACCTCGGCCGGCAGATGTTCGGAGCCCCATCGCGCCAGGTGCCAAGGGCGAAGCGAGTCACCTTCTGCTATGGGGCCCGCACCGCGGATTACCTTGCCGGCGTGAAGGACTTTGAACAGCTTGGCGTGGAAGTCCGAGTTGCCACCGACGACGGCACGCGCGGGCATCATGGTCTGGTAACGGACCTGCTGCGGCAGGTGCTGGGCGACAGGCGAGCGGTGGGCGTCAGCCCCCTGATACTTCCCGGCACGCGCATCGTCTGTTGCGGCCCCGAACCCATGATGGAAGCCGTCGCTAAAATCGCTGCCGCGGAAAACATCCCCTGCCAGGTCTCCCTGGAGACACCCATGGCCTGCGGCATCGGCATCTGCTTTTCGTGCGTCGCCAAGGTTCGCACCTCGCAGGGGGAGTGGGACTACAAACGAACCTGCGTGGAAGGACCGGTCTTTGATGCGGCCACGATTGAGTGGTGACCCTGCGAAAAACAATGCAAGTCTTAAGGAAGACAGGACTCCAGGGAGCCACTGACGAACCAGCTCCTGTCCAGGCTCCATGACGGAGTAGCCCAGATGCCGATTACCCGCTGCTTGCGTGCGGCTCCGGCGACAACTAAAATTCGTGCTTTGCCGTCGCAACTAATTCAGGGGAATGCCTTTATGCTCCGCCGGTCGCTCGCACTCTTTGTCCTTTCCATCGCTGCCGCCGCAGTCCTCTTTTCAACAGGTTGCAGCGGGCCGGATGCGCCGGTCAAAAAGGGTGGCGGCTCTGGCAAGTCACTCACCACCGCTGCTCCTTAGCCAATTGCTCGCCCTATTGAATTGCTCCACGGCACATCGCCGCCACTCTCCCCGGAGTCCTCTTATGCTGCGAACCATCACCTTGGCCGGACTGTTGGTCCTGCCGCTCCTTCTTGTCGGTTGCGGTGGAGGCGACAGTGGAAACGGCGGCAAGAAGGAAGGCACGGGGACCGCTTCATCGACCGCCGAAAACCAGAAGGGCGCGGCCGGCAAGAAGCGGCTGATTTTCCTCACTAATGGCGATGATCCGTTTTGGGATACCTGCAATGCCGGCTTGCAAGATGGGGCCAAGCAGATGGAACTGGAAGCTGCCGGCTATTCCATCGTGATGGACAAGGGGAATTTCAAGATTGACGGCCAGATTGACAAGCTCCGCCAGTACGCCACCGAGCCCGACATTGTAGGCATCGCCATCTCCGTGGTGCAGGCGGACAACAAGACGATCGCCGATGAGCTGAAGAACTTGCAGGCCCAGGGTAAGAAGATTATTACCGTCGATGGCGACTTGAACCGCACGCGATTCCGCGACTCTCGCACCTATTACATTGGCACCGACAACTTCGTCGGCGGCAAGACGTTGGGAACGGCCCTGAATAGGATTCTCGCGGGGCGAAAAGTCACCACAGGGGGCTACTACCAGTTTGCCGGCTTCACCGACAACGACAACGCCCGCAGCCGCATGAATGGCGTGCAGGAAGGGGTCGGCAAAGACTACGATGAGCTCGGCCGCAAGCCCGACCAGGGTGACCGCAACAAAGCGGCGGACAATGTGCGCACCGCCCTCGACAACGATGAAGACAAGATCACGGCCTTGGTGGGAATTTGGGCCTACAATGCCCCTGCTATCGCGGACGTCGTCGAGGAGCGTAAGGTTCGCGAAAAAGTGTCCGTCGCCACATTCGATGCCGCCAAGGATGCGATCAGCGCCATGAGCGCTGGGAACATTGATGTCATGGTCGTGCAAAACCCGTTTGACATGGGTGTTCAATCGGTGCGCTTGCTCAAGGCGATGTGCGAGGACGACGCGAAAACGGTGAAGGAGATGTTCCCGAATGAAGGGAAAGAGGACGGCGACATTTACACCACCGGTCTGCGCGTGGTGGTTGCCGATGAAAAATCACCGGTGAAAGCAACGGACTTTGACCCCAAGGTGGTCGAGTTCATGACGCTGGAGCAGTTCAAGCTGTGGCTGGCTAAGTACAAACTCGTCAGCTCATGAGCGACCAGCCTTCTTCGTCGCAATTGCCGGGAACCTCGCCGCTGGCCTGGTTGCTGCATTACGTGCGCCCGAACGAACTTGCGCTGGTCCTGTCCATCCTCGTGGTTCTTGGGGGCACCGCTGCCCTCGACAAGAGCCACGCCTATGTTCGGGTACCCGGTCGCGTTCTGAAGGACAACTGTCGGCGTCTGGCTCCGCTGGGCATGCTCGCGCTCGGAGCAACGGTGGTCATCATCTCGGGGGGGATCGATCTTTCCGTCGGTTCCATGGCGGCTTTCAGCGGCACCATTGCCGCCACGCTGATGCTCGCGCTGGGTAAGGACAACTTTGATACCGACGGCGGCGTGGGCGGGCTGATTCTCTTCGAGGCCATCGGAGCCGCGCTGTTAACTGGGCTCATCGTGGGGACATTGCATACTTGGATGATCACGTCCTTGCGCTTACCCCCCTTCATCGTCACGCTCGGCTCGCTGGTGGGGTTGCGCAGCCTGTCCCGCGCCCTCTGCCTCTACATGACCGGCAAGTTCAAGGGAACCGCTTCGGAAGAGCTGCCCTTCAGTGATCCGTTCTTGGATCTGCTGAAGGATGAAGTCTGGATTTCGATGGTCCTGATGCTGCTGCTGGCCGCATTCACCTGGGTCGTGCTCAACTGGACGATTCTCGGGAGGCATGTCTACGCTCTCGGCGGGAATGAGCAGGCCGCCCGATTGAGCGGCATACGCACGGAGAATGTGAAGTGGTTCGCCTACTGCTTCAGCGCGGTTTGCGCCAGCCTGGCCGGGATTTTCTACATCGCCGAGTCCGGCGCGAAGCCTTCGACGCTGGCCAGCGGCTACGAGCTCAACGCCATTGCCGCCGCGGTCGTTGGCGGCTGTAGCCTGCAAGGGGGCGTCGGCACGGTCATCGGCACCCTGCTTGGCGCGGTATTCCTGCGGGCCGTTGTGGATGCCGTGGCCCGGATCATCAAATCGCAGTCGGACATCTATGAAGGCATGATCGTCGGCATGGTGGTCGTGGCCGCAGTGACGTTCAGCCAGCTCCGGCAAATCCGCCAGTCCGGCCGCCAATTGTTTCCGGGCGTGATGGGCATGGTCACGATTCCTTGCCTGGCGGGCGCGTGCGCCCTGGTGGCCATGATTACGCTCGGGGTTGCCGTGGGAACTGCGACGGGATTCACTGCCCTGGTGATTCTCGTCGCCTGGAAAGTCGTCGAGCTTCGCAAGAGCTATTCGCGAATGGCTTAGGAGCGACCCTCGATGTCTCAGCCCAAGGAACTACCGCAGCCGATCATTGCTATCCGCGCGGTCAGCAAGCGATTTCCCGGTGTCGTCGCGCTCGAGGATATCACGCTCGACGTTCTCCCTGGCGAGCTGCATAGCATCTGCGGCGAAAATGGGGCCGGAAAGAGCACGCTGATGAAAATCCTCAGCGGCGTGATTCCCGATTTTGAAGGGGAGTTGCTGCTGGCCGGAAAGCCGGTCCGCTTTGCCGGCACGCGCGATGCCGAGGCGGCCGGCATCAGCATCATCCATCAGGAGCTGAACCTGGTGGAGCAGCTTTCAGCGGCGGCGAATATCTTCCTGGGGCGCGAAATCCGCGGCTATTTCGGCCTGCGGGATGATCGGGCGATGGAAGAGGCCGCCGGGCACTTGCTGCATGAGCTGGAATGCGAGATTGACCCTCGCGTTGCCGCCGGCAGTCTCCGCGTCGGCGACCAGCAGCTCATCGAGATCGCCAAGGCCCTCTCGCTGCAAAGCGACATCCTGATCATGGATGAGCCGACGAGCGCCCTCACGGAATCCGAGGTCAGCCGCCTGTACCGCGTCATCGAGCGGCTCCGCAAGCGAGGGGTGACCATCCTCTACATCTCGCACAAGATGGACGAGGTGTTTCATCTTTCCGATCGTATTACCGTCCTCCGCGACGGCCGCCTGGTGAAGACGATGCGCCGCGAAGAGACGAGCCCGCGGGAAGTCACGCACCTGATGGTTGGCCGCGAGATCGAATCCGTCCACTTCGGCGGCCAGCGCCAGCCGGGGGAAGTGCTGCTCCGCGTAAAGGGTCTGTCGCTCCCCTGGCCGGGCCATGCCCGCGGCTATCGGCTGAGGAACATCAGCCTGGAATTGCGGGCGGGGGAAGTGCTCGGCATCGCGGGACTGATGGGGGCGGGCCGCACCGAACTGCTGGAATCGCTGTTCGGGGCTTCGGAAGAAGTCCCCACCGGCACGATCGAGCTCGCCGGCAAGCCGGTCGCCTTCCGCCATCCGCAAGAGGCCTGCGCAGCCGGCATCGCCCTCGTCACCGAGGACCGCAAGCGGCTGGGAATCTTCGCCGCCATGAACGTGGGGGAGAACATCTCGATTTGCACGTTGAAAGACACGGGTGCAGCCGGCATCATCAACCGCTTGCGCGAATGGCAACTGGCGGGGGACATGTCCCAGAAGCTGGCGGTGAAGACGCAGGGCCTGAGCGCCGCGATTACCAGCCTCTCCGGCGGCAATCAGCAGAAGTGCATCATCGGCCGCTGGCTGTTGACCAAGCCCAAGGTTCTGCTGCTGGACGACCCCACTCGCGGCGTTGACGTCGGCGCGAAAGCCGAACTGTACCGCCTGATCGACGAGCTCTGCCGCAGCGGCCTGGGAGTCATTCTCACTTCGAGCGAGCTTCCTGAGCTCCTCACGGTCAGCGACCGCATCCTCGTGCTTAGCGAAGGCCGCATGACCGCCTGTTTTCTCCGCAGCGAAGCGACCGAGCAGAAAATCATGGAAGCGGCGACGCTGGGGGCGTAAGTGCGCTAGACCGGCCTGTTACTGCGAGTTACGAGTACTTCGCATTTCCGTTCCTCAGCTGAGCTAAACTATCGAGCATCCGTGACATTGCCGACGAGCTTTCGCCACGACGCCAGGCCGCTGGCTAGCGAGCTCAAGGCCGCCGGGCGAAAGTCCGCGTGCGTCCAAATTCCGGTCAGGCGGCGGCAGACCAGCCATTCAGCGCATGCTTGCAGGGCGAGCGAACCGGCCGCGGCGGCGGCGATACCTTCGATGCCCCAGCGCTGAGCCGCGAGTGTCCCAAAGATGCAGAGCAGCGCCGCCGACGCGCAGCAAATCCACAGCGCCGCCGTCTGCCGCCCCGTCATGATCAGCGTCATCCCCCCACCTCCGGCCAGCGAGACCGCAATTTGGCCGAGACTCAAAATTGCGAGTGCGGTGCCCCCCCTTTGGTAGAACGACCCGCTCAAGACTCCCATCAACGGCCCGCCGGCCAGCAGGTAGAGCAGGCTGGCCGCGATCGTGGCGACGGCGGTGAGCGTGGCGGAGCGGCGAAGCAGAGTTTGCAGCTCGTCCAACTGGCCGCGGGTGGAGAGGTCAGGAATGGAAGAGATGACCGTGTTGACCGCCAGCTGCATGGGAACATTCAGCAGCACTAGATACCTGCGGGCCACGCAGTAAACCGCGACCTCCACCAGCGAAACGTAGCGGACCGCTATCCAGATGTCGGCGGTCTGCATCACCATGATGAAGAACTGAAACACGGCCATGGGAAGGGAGACCCGCAGCAAACCCTCCAGCGTGAGACGCGGCTGAAAAGCAGTGACTGCGGGCATTAGCGTGACATTCCGGCAGACGGAGCGGACCGTGGCTCGCAAGCAGAGGATGCTGACCAGCAGAGAAACTCCGCTGGCGGCAATCTGGCAGAAGAGGGTCGCCGTGATGGTTGGTTGGAACTGAGCCGCAACGCACGCCAGAAGTCCCAGGAACAACAGCACCGGCAACGGGCCTCCAAAAGTGCCGCCGCTGAGGAGGCTGGCCCACCGCAGCTCGTGCAGGCCGCGGAGCGACTCCGCCGAAAACTGCTGCCACGCCATGAGCAGGATGAGCACTGCCGCCAGCGGGATGAGCCAGCCAACGTGCTGGAGCTGAAAGAAGGACTTGCCGTAGAGCGATAGGAGTAGTGCCGTGATGCCGCACGTCACAAGCGATGCGACCACCAGGACACGGGTTGCCAGACGCAGCGTCCGTCCAATGCGGCTGTGGTCCTGCAGGGCCAGGCTTTCCGCCAGGAACCGAACGCAGGTATGCCCCAACCCAAGCTGCGCCATGATGGCCGCGAAGGTGATGACGCTCAGCAGGCTGGTGAGAGCGCCGAACTCGCGCGGCGCAAGGAGCCGCGGCACGATGATCGTCGCCAACAGCGTGCTGCCGATCCCCAGGCCGCGGCCGAGCATCACCCACAGGGCGGCTCTCGGCAGACGCTCCAATCGGCCGGATGACTCCGCTCGCACGGCAGGCTCGGCGCGAGCAGCCGCTTCGTCCAAGACTTCCTGCGGCGAATCCGGGGGCGATAGAGACATGCGGTTGAAAAAGGGGTCTGGCTCCGAGCCAAATTCGATGCTTCCCGTCGAGCAAAGGTTGCGGCGAGGTGCCTGACCCCTTTTTCAACAGGCTGGCGGCAAATCAAGAGCGGGCGAGGCGCCTGAACCTTCATTCTAGTTCGGGTTGGCACCGGCCTTGATCGGAGAGTGTCCCCGGCCTGATGACATTCCCTGCTCGCTGGTGCGAGGCGACCAATTTCATCGCACAACCGGCAAATTCGTACCAGAGTAGGCCGCACCTCCGGGGCGGTCAGGAGTGCATATGGAGCAGCGCCGCGGATATTTCGCGAAATGACTCTGCTCGACGACAGAAGCAACTCCTGGCACGTCACGGAGTGACGGCCTACTATGGCACCTGTGGCGAACCTCCCCATCAAAACGACGCTCTCGCCCGCCAACCAGACTGAGTTGGCGGCTGCCGTCGCGGAGGCGTACGCAGTCGGCTCGGCGATTTACCCCATCGGCGGCGGCACCAGCCTCGATTTCGGCCTGCCGGCAAAGACTCCCGGCAGCGGACTGTCGCTGGGGGGCCTCACCCGCATCGTGGATTACCCGGCCCGCGATATGACCGTCACGGTAGAGGCCGGTGTGACGATGAAGACGCTCTCGGAACTGCTCGCCGCGGAAGGTCAACGCCTGCCGCTCGGCGTGCCGCTCGCCGACAAAGCCACGGTTGGCGGCGTGGTGGCCACCAACTGGAACGGCCCGCGGCGCTACGGCTGCGGAACGGTGCGGGACTACGTCATCGGCATCTCCGCCGTGGACGGTCGCGGCATGAGTTTCAAGGGCGGCGGCCGCGTCGTGAAAAACGTCGCCGGCTACGACTTTTGCAAGCTGCTCACAGGCTCGCTGGGAACGCTCGGCGTCATCACGCAGGTCACGTTCAAGGTCCGTCCGCTTACCGAGCAATTCACGCTCATGGCCTGCGCCGTGCAGACCACCCGCCAGGCGGAAAAACTCCTCGCCGCGCTCGTCACTTCCGCAACTACACCCGTCGCCATCGAGCTGCTCTGCGGCGCTACTTGGGATTCCGAGCCGGCACTCAAGACCCTGGCCGGAGCCAGCGGGCCGGAAAAGCTCTATCTCGTTGTCGGCTTTGAAGGCTCCGCTGTCGAAGTCGAATGGATGACCGGACGCTTGCATGATGAATGGTGCGCGCTGGGGATTGAGGCCCCCATCACCATTGGCGACGCCGCTGACTTCTGGAAAAAGCTTGTGGACTTTCCCGCCGTCGGAAATGCGCAGCCCGCTGACAAAGACACTGCGCCGCTAGTGCTCAAGGCCAGCCTGGTCCCCAGCGGTGTGACGCCGTTTATCGACGCCCTCCGCACGCTCGACCCGCCAGCCTCCATCCAATGCCACGCCGGCAACGGCATCGTCATCGCTCGGCTTTCAGCATTTCCCAAAGAGGGTCTGTCGCGGGCGCTCGTCGGCAACCTGCAACCAGCCGCCGCCGCACATCACGGCAGCCTGCTGGTCCTCTCCAATCCTTCCGGCAGCGAAATGACCCATCAGAGCGTCTGGGGGGGGCTCGATGTGCCTTTCGCATTGATGTCTGCCGTCAAGCAGAAGTTCGACCCCAAGAATATTCTCAATCCGGGGCGGTTTGTGTACGTGTAATCGTCGCCTTTCGCTCCACGAAAGTACGTTCGTTCGCGGAGCGAAAGGCGACATTAACTCGCCAGTTGCACCAGTTCCACGGGCTTAGGCTTGCTGTTGGCTTCGATGGCAAAACGCTCCTGGTCGAGCGAGACGAAGTCGTATCGCACGTTCCGCTGGCGGGGAATGAAGCCGAGCTCGCTGATGGAGTCGCGGATTTGTTGTAGCGTGAGAAAATGAACCGTCCCCGCTTCGGCGACGACATTTTCTTCAATCATGAGGCTCCCCATGTCGTTCGCTCCAAAGAGCAGGGCGAGCTGACCCATCTTCAGCCCCTGCGTCACCCAGCTCGACTGGATGTTGGGAATGTTGTCGAGATACAACCGGCTGACGGCCTGAGTTTTGAGGTAGTCGAACGAGCCCGCGGGAGGGATGTGGGCCATGTCGGTATGCTCGGGCTGGAACGTCCAGCAGATGAACGCCGTGAAGCCGCCGGTTTCGTCCTGCAACCGGCGCACCCGATCCAGGTGCTCAATCCGTTCGGCCAGAGTCTCGACGTGGCCAAACATCATCGTCACGCTGGAAACGCCCCCCAGCTCGTGCCAGACCCGCATCACGTTCAGCCAATCGTCGGTCAGCACCTTGCCGCGTGTGATTTCCTGGCGGACCCGGTCCACCAGAATTTCCGCCCCGCCGCCGGGAATACTCCCCAGTCCAGCCGCTTTCAGCCGCTCGAGGACCGTGCGGATATCCAGCTTGTTGACCTTGGTGAAGGCGTGCAACTCGGGCGGGCTGAAGCCGTGGATGTTGACCTGGGGGAAGTGCGACTTGATGTCTTGGAGCAGCTCTTCGTACCACTCCAATTTGAAGTCCGGGTGCAGACCTCCTTGCATTAGGATCTGGTCGCCGCCGAGTGCGACCGTCTCCTCCACTTTCTTCAGCAGCACTTCTCGCGGCAACACATAGCCTTCGTCGCTCTTCGGTTTGCGATAGAAGGCGCAGAAGTCGCAGACCGCCGAGCAGACGTTGGTGTAGTTGATGTTCCGGTCGATGTTGTACGTGCGGATGGGTTCGGGGTGCAGGCGGCGGGTCACCGCATCCGCGGCCCGGCCCATGGCGGCCAGATCGTGCGATTGAATGAGGACCAAGCCTTCCTCCGGGGAAAGGCGTTCGCCGGCAATCGATTTGTCGAGGATGCGGTCAATCATGAGTTAGACGGTGGTTCGTTCGCGGGGGAGTTTCTGAGCAGGGAGGATGCCTGCCCCACCTTCCGGCGCAAGGCCAAGATGAATTGCGTGCTTCTGAAATAGCTCCAGACCGCGGCGTTCGCGGGGACCGAGGAAGAAGTACAGGTTATCTCTTAAGTACGACAGGCATTGCTCGCGGGTCAGTCCCACGCTTGCGGATTCGCGCTGGGCGATTTCCGCCAGGTGCGCAACTCCCTCATCCCGAGCGCGTCCCAGAGCGACTTCAATTTCGGACAGTTCAAGTAGCGAGCCTTGCCTCGTCACCCACATTGCAAACACAAACGGCAACTCCGCCCAGCGGCACCACTCGTCCCCCAAATCCCACTCCTGGGAAAAACCCGCGGGCGGATGCATCGCCCGGTCCCCAATCATCAGCACCGCGTCGGCCGCAACCGTTTCCGCGTCCACGTCCAGCGGGAACGGCAACAGTCGCGGCGACAAGCCAAACCGCTCCTTGAGCAGGATGCGAACCAGGGCCACGCTGGTCCTCGATCCTTCATCCAGCGCCAGCGTCCGAATCTTGTCCATCGGCACTCGACTGAGCAGCTTCACGCTCAGCACCGGCCCCCGGCAGCCGATGCAAGCATCGGAAATGATGGCGTAGTCGGGGTTCTGGAAATATTCGACCGACGGGATGAGTGCCACGTCCAGCTTCCCAACGGCCAGATCGTCCGCCAGGCGGCTCGGCAGATCAAACATCACCTCCGCTCGCGGCGCAAACTCCGCCAGCCGGTGTACCAGCGGCTTCGTATTCAGGTAAGAAACAGCGCCAATCCGCATCGGAAACCCTTTCGCTTGCGGCGATTATAGTTGGCACAAGCAGCCTCCCCAAGGGCCGAAGGCGATGTAGGGTGCATGAGTAACACGAAATGCACGCGCGATCTGCTCGGAGGACAATACGCACAACGCGTGCATTTCGCTTGCGCTCATGCACCCTATTTTGCCAACCGAGATTCCTGCTCGGAGTTAACCGACCTACTCCCGCATCGCCCTCTTCACCACGTCCGCATCAAAGTAATTGATGCTCATCCCGGCATCCACCACGATGTTTTGGGCCACGATGCCGCTGCTTCGCGGGCTGAGCAGGAAGACGGCGACGTCGGCTGCTTCCTGGGTTTGCACGGCCTGTTTGCGAGGGATGATTTGCTCGGCGTAGAGGTAGGACTCCACGTAACCGGGGATGCCGGCCGACGCGGAAGTCTTGAGCAGGCCAGGGGCCACGGCGTTGAACCGCACTTTCGAGAAGCGACTGAAGGACTTGGTCAGGAAGGCTAGGGAGGAGTCGAGGGCCGCCTTGATGGGGGCCATGTAGCCGTAGTTTTCGCTGGCCATGCGGGTGGTGGAGATGGAAACGGTCACCACGGAGGCCTCGGGCTCCAGCAAGTCCTTGAGGGCATTGGAAACGGCGATCAACGAGTAGCAGGAGATATCCATCCCCCGCAAAAAGGCCCGCTTCGGCGTCTCGTGGAACGGCTTCACGCCATCGGTGTAATCCGCAAACGCGATGGAGTGCAGCAGGCCGTGAAACCTGCCCCCCTTCGCCGCCAACTCATCCCGCAGCCGGGCTATCTGCTCCTCATGCTCCACATCGCAAACCAGCACGTCGCTCCCCGCCAGCAGCTTGGCCACGCTCTCCTTCCGCTCCGGGCTCCGCACCACATACGTCACCTTCGCCCCGCACTCCGCCAGCGACTTCCCCACGTGCCAGGCCACGGACTTCTTGTTGGCCACCCCGAACACGAGGAAGGATTTGCCGGAAAGGGAAAGGTAGTCCATACGAATCAGGATACCCTCGCCGCGATGCCTGCCGAAAGACTGCTAAGGGAGCATGGCCGCCAGCGTGACGACGAAGCTCAAGGTGACAGCCAGCGTGCCGTCCACGCTGACTTTCGCGGAGAGAAAGTATGCCCCCTGCGCCCGCTCGTTCAGGCTGGCTTCGATCAGGATGCTTTCCCCAGGCCGGACCATCCTCTTGAACTTCACGTCTTTCAGGCGGCCCGCCACGGGGACTTTCTCGCCCTGGGTTATCTGACTGCTGAGGAGTACGGCCCCCGCTTGCATGGCCGCTTCGCAGAGGATGACGCCAGGAACGATGGGAAAGTTGGGATAATGCCCCTGGAAGAAGAATTCCTCGGCCCGGAAAGTCTTTTTGCAGACAATCCTCTGCTCCCCCCGCTCGACGATCTCATCGATCAGGAGCATCGGCGGACGATGCGGAATGGCGGCAAGGATTTCGGAGAGTGACATAGGCGCGTGGGGACATTCTGGCCCACTGGCGGCGCTCTGTCGAGCACTCCCGCGTACTTTTGCTCGAGGTTAGTGAGAGGGCCGGCTGAGCTGGAAGATCGGCAAGAGCAGGCCCATGGCGATGCCGCCGACGATGATGCCCATGCCCACGATCAGGATGGGCTCGATCAGGCTGGTGGCCGATTTGATGCTGGTTTCCACCTCGCGGTCGTAGTAGGTGCTGACTTTGGCCAGCACTTTGTCCAGCTTGCCGGTTTCTTCGCCGCTGGCGATCATCTGCACGAGCGTGGACGGGAACAGCTTGTTGCCCACCAGCGATTCCGCCACCCGCTTCCCCTGGGTGATCTGATCGAGCACGTGCATCCAGATTTTCTCGTAGTAGATGTTGCCGGAAACCTCGGCGGCCAGGCGGATGGCGTCGAGCATGCTGACCCCCGCCCCGATCATCGTCCCCAATGTCCGCATGCTGCGGCTGATAATAATCTTGCGATTGAGTTGCCCAAGGATGGGAAGGTTGAGCTTCACTCCGTCCAGGAATTTCCGCCCCGCTTCCGTCTTGCTGCCGAAGACATACGCGATGATGAGGGCCACGATGGCGATCAGCCAGAGATACCAGTAGTTCAGCAAGGTGTCGGAAGCGGCCATCAGGATTTTCGTGGCGAAAGGGAGCTTCATCCCTTTGCGGTTAAACAGCGGCGTGAACTTCGGCAGCACGTAGGTCAGCATGAAGATGGTGACACCGACGGCCAGCGTGAGCATGATGCCGGGGTAAGCCATCGCCGCCTTCACCTTCTGCCGCGTCTCCAGTTGCTTGCGGAGATAGTCGGAGATGTTTTCCAGCATCTCCCCCAGGGTGCCTGTGTGCTCACTGGCTTTGACGAGCGAAATATACGTCTTGTCGAAGTGTTTGGTGTGGCGTGACAGAGCGGAGGAAAAGTCCTCGCCCCCTTCCACGCGGGTTTTGAGGTCGACGAGCACCTTTTTGAGCGTTTTGTTCTCTTCCTGAGCGGCGATGCTCTCGATCGCGACAGAAAGGGTGATCCCCGTATCCACCATCACGGCGAGCTGGCTCGTCAGGAAGATGATGTCCGACTGCTTGATCCGCTTGGGCAGCAGCTCCAGCCCCTCCTCCTCTTCGGCCAGCTCCACCACCTGAAAGCCGTCCTTGCGGAGCCTGGTCGCGGCCTCCTCGCGGCTGGCGGCTTCGAGAGTTCCGTCGCGCGTCTTCCCCAGGGCGTCACGGACTTTGTAGGTGAAGTTGAGAGTGGTCATGGGGGAAATCCGAATGACTAAGCACTAATGTCTAATGACTAATGTACATACATTAGTCATTAGTCATTAGTCATTAGTCATTAGTCATTAGTCATTAGTCATTAGTCATTAGTCATTAGTCATTAGTCATTAGTCATTAGTCAT
>JBKJNY010000188.1:0-11782 GCA_046593355.1 Pirellulaceae bacterium
GCCCACGCAAAGCCGTGGGCGTGCCACCCTATGATCTTGAGAGTTAGCCTTCCACCCGGTAGCGGTTGGCCGCTTTGTGCTTGCCGCCGGTGGTGAAGCGTTTGCCGAGATTGCCGCTGGCGGCCCGCATCATGTCGTCGATGATGGTGGAGGTGTCTTCGCTGATGATCAGCCGGTCGCCGGGCATCAGGGCGTAGTCCGATTCGGGGTTGATCTGCCGGGTTTCGCGGTCGTACTCGCAGGGAATCTTGTGGAAGCCGCCGCTAGCGAGCGGGCGGTCGATTTCGACCTCGATGCGGCGGTACTTCTTATTGGCTCCGGATTGCACCAGCATTTGCTGAACCGTCGTAGCTTCGGTGAGAGGTTGTTCCAGTAGCTCTGGCCGGCCATTTTCGGGCTGGAAGATTAGATTCACCGTGGGGGTGTTGGCGGTGTCCGCGGCGGGAGTCCCTGCCTTGGAAAGTTCCGCCCGAGCGACTGGTTTGGGAGTGCCCAGGCTGGCACAGCCGGCCATTGCGGAGACGACCAGGCCGATGGAAAGAGCGGTCGAATGAAGTCGCATGACGTGGTTCCTGGTCGTGCTAACCGGCAAAGTTTTCGCAGTTTATCTAGACGGTATTGGCCGGATTATCGGCAGATTCAATACATGACTTGAGCCTATTCGCAGAAACTATCCCGTCAGGTCGAGAGTCCCCCCCGAGAGACCGGCGGGATCCTTGGAGAGTACTTCGACGGGCGTGCTAGCGGCGAGTTCTCCATTTTCGTCCTCCGCGGGCTTCTTCGCAGGCCGCTCCCACAGCCGCCGGCCGTCGGCATCGCGCTCTCCAGCCTGCGATTCCTCTTCCGTTTGGCCAATGCCTTCGGCGCTCTCGGCGCGGGCGGCGGCCTCGGTCTTGCGGGCGGCATCGGCGGCGTCCCGCTGCGTCTTGTCCACCTCGGCGGACTTTTGCGCCAGCGCGGTTCCCGCCAGGCTGCCGACGATTCCTAGTGAGCCAATACTCATCGCACACCTCGAGTCTATTTTCGTTTCGGAAGCAGGCCGCTCCGCTCGAGCGCCGCGCGCGGTGCATTCAGCAGGCTGCGGGGCGTGATCGGAGGAAGTTCGTCGCCGGCCAGCTCAGGGAAGATTTGCCGCAGGTTTTCGTTGAGCTTGGGGAATGCCGTCTTCCGCGAGATCGGGCGCTCCAGCGGCCCGGTCACTTCAATCAACATGAACTGCCGGTTCATGTCTCCCACCAGCGGCCGAAAAATCTGCAGCTCACCCTGGCCGATTTGCGTATAGAACTTCAGGGCCAGCTCGCGGCGGCCTGTCACGCGCCCCTTTCCTTTGAGACTGATGACATCGCCGTTCAGGTCCAGGCGCGTGAATTCCAAATCGTCCCCTTCAATCCTGAATTCCATGTTGCTCTCGGTGAAGGCGTTGCGGTCCGGGCGCTGAATGCTTAGCACCTGCAGAACGGAAACCAAGGCCGGCAACTCATAGAGATAAGCATCCGTGAGCTTCACCTGACCGCCGCCGCTCCAGGTATGCACCCCCTCCGTCGTGCCGTCCAGATTGACCGCTCCCGAGACTTTTCCCGTCACCCCCCGCACGCTCGGCTGCAGGTCGGTCACGATGGTCGCCAGGTCGGCATGGTCCAAACTGGTCTGAATATGGAAGTCTCCCGCCGGACTAAACTTTAGTTGGCCGTCCAAGGCCAGCTCGCCGTCGCCAAACACCCGGGCGGTAATGAACCGCGGCGCTCTGGAACTGGGGATGTTTCGTTCCGCCCACATCCCCGCCAGGAGTTGTTCGGAGTCAATCAGCAGCGGGCCCTTGATGCTGGTGACCTGCAAGTCGTTGATCATGACCGAAGCGATATCGAGCTCGCCCCGGCACAGCAAGTTGCGCGTATCGCTGTGGCCCACAAACCGGACCTCGCCGTCCAGGTGCTCCACCTTGATGCCCGCCTGCAAGCTGCCTTTCACAAACACAAATCTCAGATCCCAGCGGAGTTGTGGCCCGGCCCCTTCATCGCTGGGAAGCGAGAAGTCCAAGTCGCCGTCCATATTGATGTACCCCGAGGGACTGAGCCTGGCGAGCGCGCTACCGAGCGAACGCGGAAGCGCGTCGAGAAGCTCCTGGTCAAACTCGATTTTGTCCGCGGTGAGTTTCTTGAGCTGGACGCTGGACATGCCGCCGGCCATGCGGCAGATCCCTTCGGTGGCGACTTTGGTCTTGCCGTGCAGCGCCTCGACGTTCTTCAGCGTTACCACTCCGTCGCGATAATAAAAATCCCCGCTCACATCGTCCAGTCGATAGCGGAACCAGGAGGGCTCGATGGAGACAGGGCCGCTGGGAGCACCCAGCCGCTTATAGGCGTCCACCTCCAGGCCGAATTTGGCGGCTGCCGGGTTGAACTTCATCCGCACGACGAGCTGGTCCACCGTTCCCCGCGGACGCAAGTTGGTCCACAGGTTTTGAATGTTTGTGGATAGCGCCAGCCGCAGCTCTTCCTCCAGGGCCACATCGCTAGCCTGAAATTCGAGCGCCAGCTGATTGCCGTCCCGCGCTTTGGCGACCCAGTAACCGCCGCCGGTAATGGTGGCACTATCGTTGCGTCCGGCGAGTTCCTTGAAGGTCCAGTTGCCGTCGATGTACTCCAGCTTGCCGGTGACTTTATCAATCGGATACTTAAACTTCTCATGCTGGACCGTCATGTCGTGGAGCTGCACCGTCAGTTGCCGATGTTCCACGGGGCGTGGCGGGGCGGTTCCCTGCTCAAGCCGCCGCTCCACTCGGCCGGCAAAGGAAATATGTCCTCGCGGGTTGAAGTCGCGAACGATGTTCTGCGACTTCTCCTCGAGCGCGGCAATGATTCCTTCTTCCAGCACGAGCGGTCCCGCGGACTTGAGCTCCAGCCATCCCAGGTAGTCATCCCCGGGGTTGAAGATGTCCGCCGTGCAAAGCAGCTTTTGCCCTCCCCCCACCAAACGCAGGTCGGCGGTCAGGCGGTTTTGGGCCAGACTGATGGTCCCCGTCCCGTCGCCGACGCGATAGGGAAAGTGCTTGTAGAGGAGCGACAGGTCCAGACAATCCGCCTTCAGCGCTGGATGCCAGTTTCGACCGTCGAACGCAATCGTGCCGGACAGATTGATCCTTCCCCGTGGCGAAAACTTCTCCCAGGCGTCTCGCGCGGCGGCGGGCAAGGAAGCGACCGGCACGCGGCTGAGGTCGATGTTCTTGGCATTCAGACGGATATTCACGGGGCTATTGGGAGCGTAGCCGCGCAGCTCGGCGCTGAGGTTTTCGACGATCGTCTGTCCGCAGCGGGCCGAGAGGTCGTCGATGCGAATCACTCCGTTGTCGCAGTGGATGGAAGCCGCGACGTCGGTCAGCGGGTCCGGCAGGCGGGCATCGTCGATGCGGCCTTCGGCTATTTGCCCGTCAATGGAAAACTGCACCGCCGGCGGACCCTTGGCACTCTTTCCGCTCGCGCCGCGGGTCACATGGAACCCGAACTGCGTTCGACCCCGGACCGAGGCCAGCGGTTGGAGAAGGGCGCTTAGCTCGCGGGGAAGTGCGGACCTCATGCGGGGATTGAATTCCAGGCCCTCAACCCTCCCACGCAGATCCCAACTGCCACTCACGGGATCGAGCAGGGCGTCAATTTCAATCCGCTCCAGATGGTCGCCGCCGAGGGAGCCCTTGATGCGGAGCAGCGGATCCCCTTCCTGTTTGGAGCGAGCCTGCGGATGGACCGACAACTCGATGTCGCGGAGGACATAGTTGCCGCTGCCGCCGGCATGTTCGTCGACCAGTTCCAGCGTGGCCTCCTTGATTTCCGCGGGCGGCGAAGGGCCATCCCGCTTGGGGAGCGGCAGCAGGCCGGCCAGGTTCCAGGTTCCCTTCGCCGTCCGCTCGGCCCGCACTTTCATTCCGCGGACCTGAAAGCGGCGGAACTGCGGATCCTCGGCCACGAAGTCAGGAAAGCCGGTGTCGCACTCGGCGAGCACCTCGCTGACCTGCAGCAAGATCTTTCCCCCTTGGTCCTCCGGCTGAGCGATGACGAGGCCGCGGATTTCGATTCCCTTCCCTTGCACGCGGCGGGCGGATTTGACCTGCACGTCGAGAGCCGGATAGTTCTTCCGCAATTCCGCCTCAACGCGAGCCCGAATTCCTTCATCCAGCCGCTCGCTGATGACGTATTTGGCCGCAATCACGCCAGCGGCCACCAGGAGCGCAATCGTGGCCAGGCCCGTGATGGCGCGCTGCAGGCGAACGGCAAGGCTGGATTTGACGGACGTCATGAGGTCGGTTTGCTTGGGATTTTCTCGCCAATCGCAGGAATGAAACTTGTTAGAACGCCCGTGGCCAGGACAATCAGCACCAACATGGCCGGTTGGCGATAGCGCAGCGAGCTGACGAATACGCAGTGCAAAAGCGTGAAGTACACGGCAGGGAGAACGCAGAGCAGGTACGGCCAGCCGCGAGGGGCGAATCTCCACACGCCAACGAGGGCCAGCAGAATGACAGGGGTATAGGTAATTGCCAGCACCAGCCGCAGCGACGTGCTTTGAAACTCCGCGGCATTGGGGAGTGGGCTCCACATTCGCAGGAATTTGATGCCGGCAAGTTGGAGCACGCGGCCCGGATTCTGCCGAGCCCACTCCACCGCGGCAGCTTGCATCCGCCGGTCCAGCCGGTCTTCGAAAATGCCGACGAGCGGCTCACCGGCGTTTTCCGCCGCTACGTCAGCCGCCTTTTGCTCGCGGACGAACCGGGGTACGAAGCTCATCTCGCTGGTGCCCGTGGCCTGGGGACTAATGCCGTCGTAGAGGCTCGCGCCGACTTGCAGCGTCGTGGGCACAAAGCGGCCGGCGATTTGATAGTTGCGAATCCACCAGGGAACCATCGTGACGCAGAGCCCGGCCAACATGACTCCCGCAATGACGAGCTGCTTAGGCCGTTCGCGATAGAAAATCAAGCCCACCGGTATCGCGAATGGCAGGAACAAGAGCCAGCTCGGCCGCATGAGCGTCGCCAGCCCGGCCGCGATTCCGCCGGCGATGCTCCAGCGGATGCGCTGCTTCAAATCCGGCGCTTGCCAGGCCAGGGTCCAGGCAACCAGTTGCAGCACCATTAGCGGGCAGAACGGCGCTTCGCTCAAGACAAAGGTGGAGAGCGCGATGGCCTCTGGATACAGCGCGGCAGCGAATCCAGCGATGGCCGCCGTCTTTGGGCCGAACAGCAAGTATCCAAGAATTCCGACGCCGCCGACCGCGATTGTCCCCAAGAGGGCGCTGAGCACTCGACCGCAGAGCACATGGGGTTCGTGGTGGGCATCGCGGCCGTCACCGCAGATTTTGAACAGTCCGGCGAGCAGCAGCGGATAGCCGGGAGTCCGGAAGATGCGAGCCTTGCCGTAATGTAGCGGTTGGCTCTGAGCTAGTCCTTTCCCCATTTCCCAGTAGGCATCGCTGTCGCCAAAGCGAAAGCGCGTTTCCGCCGGCAGCCGGCTTTGCCACCATATCCCCGAGCCGATGCGCACTCCCAGCGCCAGGGCGAGAATCCCCGCCCACAGCCACCAGGTTGTGCGTGTGGTTGTCATAAAGTAGTCCGCTCACTCCGTGAGCGGACATGCCGCGCACACGGAGTGTGCGGGCTACGTTGGCGTGCAAAATCGGCGCGGGATGGTACGCCGGCGCGCCGCTCGCGGTCAAGACGTTCGCGGCAGGCCGCTTTCTTGCTAGCATGGATGCGGCCCGCCCCCTTCCCACCCGCGTCCGCAATGAGAAAAGAGTTTACCCAGTTCGTCTGGTCCCCCCAGGTTGAGGAGGACTGCCGCAGGTTGGTGCGGCTGGCGGTGGCGGAGGATTTGGACCGCGGGCACGACTGGACAACGCTGGCTCTCGCGCCGGAAGACGCAACCGCTGCCGCTCATGTGGTTGTCCGCAAGCAGGGAGTCATCTGCGGGCTGGAGGCGGCCAGGATCACGCTGCACGAAATGTCCGTTCAGGCCGAGTGGCACCCCCTGGCCAAAGACGGCGACGAGCTCAAAGCGGGAGATTTCGCGGCGCGTCTCACCGGCTCGGCCAGAGATCTGCTGACGGCGGAGCGGATCCTCCTCAATTTCATTGGCAGGCTCTCGGGAGTGGCGACGCTGACCCGGCAATACGTCTCGGCCATCGCCGGCACTTCAGCCCGCATTTACGACACCCGCAAGACCACGCCCGGCTGGCGGCGGCTGGAAAAATATGCGGTTCGCTGCGGCGGCGGCAACAACCACCGCGGCGGCCTGTATGACGGCATCCTCATCAAGGACAACCACCTGGCTTTGGGCCGCCAGCGGAAACAATATCGAAGTCCCCGTTACAAACCGGCCGACGCCGTGCTCCGAGCCCGTCAGTTTCTCGCCGAGCATTTCGCCGCCGACCCGCAGCAGGCCGCCATGATGCTGGAAGTGGAAGTCGATACGCTCATCCAGCTCGACGCAGTCTTGCCCACCGCGCCGGACATCATCCTGCTCGACAACATGAAAATCAAGCAACTCCGCGAAGCCGTCTTCCGCCGCAATATGTCGTCCGTTGAAACCGAGCTCGAAGCCAGCGGCGGCGTGAACCTGGAAACCGTCCGCGCCATCGCGGAAACCGGCGTCGAGCGCATCAGCGTCGGGGCGCTGACCCATTCCGCTGTGTGTCTGGACGTGGCGCTGGACTGGGAGCTTTGAACGAACGAGTGCAGTGGTTGGGCACTCGGGCAATATCCCCAAGATGCGGATCGTGCAGCGGGCCTAGGGCCTCGACCAAAACGCGCTGAAAGCAGCAAGATCGCCCTCCCATTGGAACCGGTAAATGTGAATGGTGCCTTCCGTCAAATCCACACATAGTTTTCTGAGCCAACCATCATGAAGTGAAACATGCTCGTGAAGCTGAATGAGTCCTTCCGGAAGTTGTTTCCGAATAGCTTCAAAGTGCGAAAGGTATGCTGGAAACGGGTCTGTGTCGTCGTCGCCGCGCCACCAGTCTATCGTGAAGAATCGCACGTCTTGTTTGCTCGACTTTCAATTGCGCTGACAGGGGACGCGGATGCCCGCTTCGACTGCGGAATATGTGTCTGCCGCCGAACCATTGTTTATCCAAAACCTGTCCGCATAGTACCCGCGCCCAATTCGCCGGTCAAACCAAAACTCCCCGCGATGACTTACACTCGCGCCAAGCGAAAAATATTCTTTTGTCCACAGTGAATAAATGACCATATTCGGGCGTCGGTCATGGGTACGTAAGTGTTGCTATTCGGCGTCCCCCAGAAAATCCAAAAAGTTTTTCTGAATTGCCGGGGGTGAGTAGTCCCGCGTGGCGTTGATTAGTTCCGCTACGGTCCAGGCATGGTCAGTGAGTCCAGCGGCAACGGCTGGCGTCGTCTTTAGGGTGCCGTGCTTGGTCACGTAATTGTACAGGGCGAAGTGCAAGCCGAGCGCGGCCTGATGGTTTTCAAACTTCTTTGAGAAGCCATTCGTCAGCCGCGTAAATCGCCGCATCCCCATCCGAATCGTCAGATTCGCGCGTTCGACGTGGCTGGTACACATCCGGTCTTCATCCGGGGTGCCTTGAACGACCTTCTTCTTGAATTCGATTATCGTGCCGGGGGAATAGCGGGTCGTATCGCCAGCGGCGTTGAAAATCTTGATGAGCATTCCGAAGTCGCAGCCGGAGAAGTGAGCAGCCATCAGCGGCTTGTAGTTCCGCCAGCCGTCAGTCGTGATTTGGAAATTCTCTTTCCAGCACGCATGGGCCAGCTTCGCCACAAACTGCCTGCCCGATTCAAGCTCCCGGTTCCCCAAGTGCCAGGCCAGCGCCAGCTTGTTGTGCCGCTCCATGCCGACAAAGCAGTACATGTCGCCGTAGGTGGCGAGCGGCAAGGAAAGCAGCTTGCGGGTCTTCTCTTTGCAGTAGACGAAGCTCCAAAGCTCGTCGGCCTGAACATCCTCTACCGGGACATTCACGATATTGTCCTCCATGAATCGGCGGCAGCGCTCGCCCACCAACAGCATCAGGCGGCAAACTTCCCGCTTGCTCACGTCGGTTAGCCGAGCGGTCCCCCGCACGCCGCACCCTTCCGCGAGGCAACGGATGATTTTCTCGGCCTTGTCGATTCCAAGCCGCATACCGTCAAGGGCAGCGGTCGATTCAGTGAAGGTCTTCCCACAGTCCAGGCAGCGGAATCGCTGCTTGCCAGCGGCGGTAGTTCCAAACTTCTTCGCGTGAGAGTGAGTGCAATCCACAGCGAAAGCCTTTCAAGTTGCGGCTTTCGCGGTAGAATCCTAGTGTCAGCCTGGATTCGGGCGAAAGCCTGATTTCGGTCGCCCCGACTTGGCCCTGCAAGGTTGAGCCGGGGTTTTTCTTAACCACGCTGTCTATTGTATAATAGACATTCGTCGTGTCAATAGTGTTATTGACAAAAATCCGAGAGGAAAGAGGGGGAATCGAACCCAGACGGCTATGCCGTTCCCTACCGGGGTTTATAAAAAGACCCCTGCGCCGCCAAGACGCGGGCCGCTTTCCGGGCCGTAAATGGCGTTAGGTTCGGGATTTAGAAAGAGTGACGGCCATAGGTCATTAGACAGCTATCAGTCCAGGGGAGTTCGCGCCGGAGGGCCCTTTTCCGGTTGACTTCTCGTCTATTACAAAATAGACTACATCCCATGACGAAGAAGAACGCCACTAGGCCGATGGAACGCGCAAAGGTTCTCTTTGAAAAATCGGGGCTGTCCCTCGAGGAACTGGGGGAACGGATGGGGTATTCCGGCGATATGGCACGGAAGTCCGCCTGGCAGTTCCTTAACCGCACAACCGATCCGCGACTAAGCATGCTCGAGAAGTTTGCCGAAGCCCTCAACTTGTCCCTAGCCGATTTAGTCAAATGAGCACAACCGCCGCAAATCCATTCAAGACAGACAAGGCCGTTTTTACACCGTCCGATTTCATTTTGTGGCAGCAAAATGAAATGCTCGAGCTTACGCCGAAATTCCAAAGACGCCCCGTATGGCGCACGCCGGCTCGCTCTTATTTTATCGACACCATTCTTCGCGGGATGACAGTCCCGCCGCTGTACGTGCGAATGGCACAGAACAAGACCACAACAAAGGTTGTGCGCGAAGTAGTGGACGGCCAGCAGCGAGTCAGAAGCGTGCTGGATTTCGTCACCGGAGAATACCGCTTGGCAAAGACGCTAAAAGCGCCGTGGGGCGGCAAGAAGTACTCCCAGTTGTCCGAAGACGAGCAGCGCCGAATTACATCCTTCGGTTTTTCGGTCGAGATTTTTCAGGGGATTTCCGATCAGCAGGTGCTCGAAGTATTTTGCCGCCTCAACATGAACGGCGTTCCGTTGAATAAGCAGGAATTGCGCAATGGAAAATACTTCGGTTATTTCAAGCAGTCGTCGTACGACTTGGCGCTGGAATATCTCGAGTTTTGGCGTCACCACAAGGTTTTCAGCGAGCAAAACATCGCACGCATGCTCGAGGCTGAGCTGACTAGCGAGCTGCTTATTGCCGGAAATTCTGGCATGCAGGACAAGAAGGATTCTGTAAACCAGTTCTACGAGAGATTTGAAGAATCGTATCCAGATCAAGCCCGCGACGAAAAGCGTTTTTCCGAAACGCTGGCGGCGATTTCCGAGACGTTCAATGGCGACTTGTCCGAAAGCGCCTTTCGGCGTCCGCCGCTGTTTTACACTCTTTATTGCGTGGTTTATCACCACATTTTCGGTTTGCCTGGAATTCAGCGGACAACCCCGAAGAAGAAGCTGACGGCGACACAGAGAGAATCGCTGCGAGAATCCGTGATGAAACTTTCCGAGATGATCGCCCAGGCAAAAGACCCAGGCGCTGAAATCCCGCCGAAGTATACTGGCTTTGTCGCGGCTTGCCAGCGGCAAACTGACAACATCAACCCAAGGAAGGTGAGATTCAACGGGCTATTTGGTGAAGCGTTTTGACCCATGCCAAAACGGATTCCGCGACTCGACTTACGATTGTCCGCCGAGGCACAATCGGCACTCGAAATAGTTCGGTCGGGAGAGGTATCGCACCGGAGCGGAGAACCGTCGGTACGGCAGCAATGGACCATTTCCAAACTTGAATCGCTCCACGAACTTGCTTATTTGCGGGTCTTTCTCGCTTGGGAAAAATTCCTCGAGGATGTTTTCTATAGGAGCATGTGCGGTTACGCATCGCGCGCAGGGAGTGAAACCCTGGTCACGCCCGGCTACTTCGCAAGCCTGGCATCGGCAGAAATCGCCATCCTAACCGCGTTAGACCGCGACTACGTGCTTTGGCACAATCCCGATGGCGTAATCGCCCGCTGCAATAGATTCATCTCCAACGCCCCCGGATGCCCATGTCGTCAGGCTACCGTGATTTCGTCAAACAAGTCCCACCTAGAAAACCTGGGGGCGGTTCGGCACCGGATAGTTCACAACCAAACGGATGCAAAGCGAAAATTCGATAGAGCCACGCGCCTGATTGCTGGTCGTACGTATTCCGGCTCGAGCCCCGGTCGATTTCTTCGGGACTGGAACACGACCATCAGTCCCTCTAGGAAATGGCTAGACATTTTCGTGTCTCAATTGGTCGGGATGGCGAGCCAGATCGTGTAGTTACCAGCCGCTAGGCATTCCCCGTGCCGATTTTTCCAGCAACACTTACGTACCCATGACCCGGGCGTCTAAAGGGTGCAGTGTTCCGCGCTCCCGGCTCGTTCGGAAGGCTCGCTCCTTGACAGCCAGGCTATCCGTAGGTGCCGCACACTTCATACGGACGGTAGATGCCCGGTCGCAACGCGGTAGGCAATCGTGTAGATAACGCCGGCGAGAAACCCGCCCACGTTGAACATCATGTGCGCGGCAATGGCGGGACGGAGGCTGCCCGTCCGGGCGCGCGCCATCGCGCAGACGTATCCGAGGGCGGTCACGGAGAGCAGGATGACCACGACCGCGGCGATCTCCATTTCGGCAAACAGCAACGGCAAATGCATGGTGCCAAACAGCGCGGCACTCCACAACACCGACGGGCGCGTCCGCTCGCCGTGCGAGTCGCTCTCGCCGGCACCGGCCGCGAGCGACTGGAACCAGCCCCGACAAAAGAGCTCCTCCACAATGCTCGAGATGACCCAAATCCACAGCACGATCCCGAGCAGTCCGTAGGCCGCGAGGCGCGCTCTCATGCCCGTCAAGCCCAGCGCCAGGATCACGCCCGTGGTCGCGGCACCAAGCACGAGCCCCCACAGTTTGAAATGGCCTTTGGCCGGCACCGGACGGCGGAAGCCGTATTCGGCCAGGGGTCGCCCCGACATGGCCATCGCCCCGAGCGCGACCGCCGCCATCAGCCCTTGGGTCACTGCTTGCCGGGCCCACGGATAATGCGTCGTCACCGACTCGGGCAGAACCCTCGCCGCGAGAGTCGCGGCAACGATGACGCCGATTGCAAGCCCGAATGCGGCCAGCGGGTTCCACCCCGGCCTCGGTGTGTGCAGATCATTCATGTCAGCTGTCGGGTGTTGAAAGATTTGAAAAATGCCACGGTGATGTTCCGCGGTCTAACGAGCCAGGTTCAGACGGCGGCCACGAGGCGCGCCGATTGCAACAGTGACGGCCCGCTGCCCTGCGCTGCAGCCCATGGTTAGAACCCGCCCGCATAGTAACCGTCTCCAATTCACCAGTCAAACCAAATTCCCGTGACACTTCGCGCTCGCGCCAAGCGGAAGGAGAAAAGGTGTCAGGAACCGATAAGACATTGTGTCT
>JBKJNY010000204.1:0-9781 GCA_046593355.1 Pirellulaceae bacterium
GCTCGACGCCAACCCGTTTGCCGACATGAAGCAGCTCAATGTGGGCGAGAACCGGGAACGGGATTACTTTGTCACGCGGGAGGAGACCGCCAGGGTGCTGGAAGCCTGCCCTGACACCCAGTGGCAGCTCTTGTTCGCCCTGTCGCGTTACGGGGGCCTACGCTGCCCCTCCGAGCACTTGGGCCTGACCTGGGCCGACGTCGACTGGAACGCCAACCGGATGATCGTACGCAGCCCCAAGACGGCCAGGCACGAAGGGAAGGAGCGGCGGATCGTCCCCATCTTCGCGGAGCTGCGGCAGTACCTGCAAGCCGCCCATGATGAGGCCCTCGCCGGCGCCGACCAGGGAAGGCCGCTGGGCTACGTGATCACGCTCCCGACGATCCGCCGCGATCGGTACGCCAATATCCGCTCGCGCCTTGAAAGCATCATCACCCGGGCGGGCCTGAAGCCCTGGCCGAAGCTCACCCACAATCTGCGGGCCACTCGCGAAACGGAACTCGCCGCCACGTTCCCCGAGCACGTTGTTTGCGAGTGGATCGGCAACAGCTCCCGCGTGGCCAGAAAGCACTACCTGCGCGTCACTGAGGCCGACTTTGCCAGGGCCGCGGGGAGCGAGGATCCCGGTAGCGCTGCAACTCGCGCTTCAGAAGCGCTGCAAAAAGCGCTGGCGGATAACCAATGCCTGGCCATGCCCCACCCTGCCAACGTGCCAATTGGCAGCACCGGGCAGGACGTGGCAGCATGTTCAGTACCCCCGGCAGGATTCGAACCTGCGACCTGCCGATTAGAAGTCGGCTGCTCTATCCAACTGAGCTACGAGGGCGGGCGATGGCGGCTGGGGGGCATTATCCCTCCCGCCTGGAAGGACGTAAAGCTGGCGGGAAAGGTTCGTAGCCGGCACACTCCGTGTGCAGGCATTTTCCGCTCACGGAGTGAGCGGACTACAATTTCCAAGAAATGACTCCGGCGACAGAATCCTTGATCCTGCCGCCGCAGTCGGGCTTTTTGTATCGATGGATGCGGCCGGTGATCTACCGTCGCTCGTAGCTCTCTTCGATCCGCAGCGTCACACTCGGCCAGCCGATACCGTGCCAATCGTAGCGGTCGCGTCCGTTGCCGACCCAAGTGGGAGAGTAAGTTCCCATGAACGGTATGGGGTTCGCCTGGGGGCGGGAATTGGAAATGCCGTACCACTTCATTGCGGTGATGCGGGCCTCGCGAGCGGCACTGCGGGCTTCGGCTTTGCGTCGGACGGCCTGCTTGGGGTCGTCATGCCGGCGGAGCTCCTGCATGTAGAGGTACAATTCCGGCGTCACCTGGCTAGGGTTGAGTTCCGGCAACTTCTCCGCGGCGGATTCTCGCCTAAAGGGCCGGGCCTCCGGCTGAGCGTCCCGCGACTCCCCGGCAACGTCCACCGGGGTGGGCTCCTTGACTTCAGTTTCCTCCTGGGCAAAAGCCGCAGCGGACAGAACCAGGGATGCGAGGAACGAGAATGCAAGGAGACGCTTCATGGAGCACCTATCGTGTGCCGGGGTGGCTGCGCGGGAAGTGAGCGGAATTGCTTCTTTCCTCGCTTCGGCTCAGGACAGAGAAGAACTGAACCAACCGCGAATTAGGCCGCAAAGTCGTGTGAAGGGATGCGGGCTAGCGGGAGTTGGGTGGCAAAGAGACGACCAAGCAAGAGACCCTCACCCCTGCCCTCTCCCAAGGGGAGAGGTAGCTATTTCGCCGCCAGGACGTGCTCGATGCCGTCGGACTTGGCGAGGACGACGATGCCCCCTTCACTGATGGTCAGGCCGCGGCGGCGGTCGAGATCCAGGTCGTAGCCGATTTCGACGCCGGGAGGGATGGTCACTCCCTTGTCGATGATGGCCCGGCGGACTTTGGCATGACGGCCGACTTCCACCCCTTCAAACAGGATGGAGTCCTCAACTTTGGCGAAGCTGTTGATGCGGCAGCGAGGGCCCACGACGCAGCGATCCACCTGGCCGCCGGAGACGATCGTCCCCTGGCAGACGAGGCTGTCCAGCGCCCGCCCCATCCGCCCTTCTTCCCCGCGGCTGCCGAAGACGAACTTGGGGGGCGGGAGGTTGGGTTGGAAGGTGCGGATGGGCCACTGGTCGTCATACATGTTGAGCAGCGGGTCGATGCCGATGAGGTCCATGTTGGCCTCGAAATAGGCGTCCAGAGTGCCGACGTCCCGCCAGTAGGCGTCAATCTTGCGGTTCTCGTCCCGGAACGGGAACGCGAAGACGCGGTGCGTGCCGACGGTGGAAGGGATGATGTTACGGCCGAAATCGCGGCGCGAGCCAGGAATGTTCGCATCCCGGCAAAGTTGCTCGAACAGGAAGCGGGCGGTGAAGACGTAAATGCCCATCGAGGCCAGGCAATGTTCGTCGTCGCCCGGCATCGTCTTGGGATTGGGCAACTTCTCTTCAAAGCCGACGATTCGCTGGGAGGGATCAATTTCCATCACGCCAAAGTCCTTGGCAGCTTCCTTGCCCACGCGCAAAGCGCCCACCGTCACATCGGCCTTGTTGTCCTTGTGAAACTGGATCATCGTGCGGTAGTTCATCTTGTAGATGTGGTCGCCGGCAAGGACCACGACGTACTCCGGCCGCTCCTTCTCAATCACGTAGATGTTCTGGTAGACCGCATCGGCCGTGCCTTGATACCACTGTTCGTCAATCCGCTGCTGGGGCGGGATGATGTCCACGAACTCCCCCAGCTCGTGGTTGAAGTAGTCCCGCCAGCCCAGGTTGATGTGGCGGTCGAGGCTGATGGCCTTGTACTGCGTCAGCAGCATGATCCGCCGCATGTCGCTGTTCAGGCAGTTCGACAGGGTGAAATCGATGATGCGATACGCGCCGCCGAAGGGGACCGCCGGCTTGGCCCGGTCGCGCGTCAGGGGCTCCAGGCGCGAACCTTTCCCCCCTGCCAAAATCACCGCGAGCGTGTCCTTCATTGCCCTCAGCTCCTCATGTCATGGTGTCATCCACGATGCAATCGATGTGCCCCCGCGAGCTTTAGTAGTCCGCTCACTCCGTGAGCGCAGTGTTTCGATAATACTGGCCTGCACACGGAGTGTGCAGGCTACGAATTACTTCTTGGCCGGTTCGTCGCTCACGCTCACCGTTTTCATCACGTCCCCCTGCTTGATCGAGTTAACGATGTCCATTCCGCCGAGGATCCTTCCGAAGACAGAGTGCTTGCCATCCAGATGAGGCGTGGGAACGTGGGTGATGAAGAACTGGGAGCCGTTGGTGTTGGGGCCGCTGTTCGCCATCGAGAATATTCCCGGACCGCTATGGCGGAGGTCTTTATGAAACTCGTCCGCAAACTTATATCCGGGCCCCCCGGTGCCGCTGCCTTGCGGGCAGCCGGTCTGCACCATGAAGTCGGCGATGACGCGGTGAAACTTGAGACCGTTGTAGAACCCCTGACCGGCCAGTTTTTCAAAGTTGGCCACGGTCTTGGGAACTTTGTCCCCATAAAGCTCGGCCTTGATGGTCCCTTTGTTCGTTTCAATCGTAACGACTTTCACAGTTGCTCTCCGGGAGTGGACGGGGTCAAAGTAGCCTGCACACTCCGTGTGCAGGCGTCCGCTCACGCAGTGAGCGGACTACGATAGGAATCTGGGCTGGCCGCGACGATTGCGGCACCTTGTCATTATGGAGAATTCGTCAGGGAAGACAACCCGCGGGAAAAACGGGGATTTTGCCGCTGGCTAGCCTGAACAGGGAGGTGATCCCTGCGTACCAACCTGAGTCCACGAGACAAAACTGGACCGCCGCCCGGCAATGTGCATAATACATGGGAGAGGCCAGGCATCGGGAGCTTGCGGAGCGCGGGTGGAGTCATGTGGGAGTTTTTCTCGTCGACAGCCGGGCAACTCTCGCTCTCGCTCCTGATCCTGGCGCTGATGGTGGCCGTGGCTCTCATGGTGGTGAGAAAATTGCGCGATCAAACCGTTGGAAGCAGACAAACCGCTAACGACCTGCTGACGAACTTCCAGGAATTGAATCAGCAGGGCGAGTTTAGCGATGCGGAATTCCGAAAGATAAAAGCGGTGCTGGGGAATCAACTTCAGCGAGACATAAAGAGCGGTAAGAACAAGCCTTAGCATGAGTCCCGCGGACACTTTGCCGGAGAGTCCGGCAAAGTCGCCTGGGGCAAGCGGGACGATTGTGCCCGTCATGCGGAAGGCGCCGCTCGCAGCAACTCGATGCGGCCTGGGAGGCCGTCAGCACCGATCCTCGTGATACGCAACTTCGGCTCGACAAGCGGATGGGCTTCCCAGCCCGTCCACCGGACATGGATGCCCAACAGGCTAGCGGCGTGCGAGCGCCCAACCAGCCTTCGAGCAGCAACCTTGAAGATAAACCGCTACCTGGTCAGGGCGATCAGGCCGGCGGATCCCAAAAGGAGTGACCATGCCCGCAGGAAAAGATTTGGGTGGGGGGCGTCGTGGGGCGAGCACCTCGAAGAAAAACGCCTTCTGCTCATTCTGTCGCAAGAGCTACCGCGATGTTGGCCCGCTGGTCGAAGGACCGGGGGATGTTTACATCTGTGGCGAGTGCATTGACCTCTGCCAGAGCATTCTCGAGCAGGAGCAGCGCCGCCGCGGAGGGACCAAACCTCTCTTCAATCGCATCCCCACCCCGCGGGAAATCGTGGCCCAGCTCGATCAGTACGTGATCGGGCAAACCCATACTAAAAAAGTCCTCTCCGTCGCCGTCCACAATCATTACAAGCGTCTGACACTCGGTAATGAAGGGGACTGCGAGATCGAAAAGTCCAACATCCTACTCATCGGGCCGACCGGCTCGGGCAAGACGCTGCTGGCCCGCACGCTGGCCCGGGTCTTGAATGTCCCCTTCGCCATCGGCGACGCCACCACGCTCACCGAAGCCGGCTATGTCGGGGAAGATGTCGAGAACCTGCTGCTGAAGCTGCTGCACGCGGCCGACTTTGACCTGGAGCAGGCTCAGCGGGGGGTGCTGTATATCGACGAGATCGACAAGATCGGCAAGACCAGCCACAACGTCTCGATCACCCGCGACGTTTCCGGCGAAGGGGTGCAGCAGGCCCTCCTCAAAATGCTGGAAGGGACCGTCGCCAATGTGCCGCCGCAAGGGGGACGCAAGCATCCCGAGCAGCAGTACATCCAGATGGACACCACCAATATCCTGTTCATCGTCGGCGGCACGTTCTCCGGCATCGAGGACATCGTCCGCAAACGGCTGGGGAAAAAGACGCTCGGCTTTGGCCAGGTTAGCGGCCAGCGGAACCAGGACGATCTGGCCGAAGTCCTAACGAAGGTGCAGACCGAGGACATTCTGGCTTACGGCATGATCCCCGAGCTCGTCGGCCGCATGCCTGTGATTTCCTCGCTCACGCCACTGGACCACAACGGCCTGGTGCGCGTCCTCACCGAGCCCAAGAACGCCCTGCTTCGGCAGTACAAGACGCTCTTCGAGATGGAAGAGTGCTCGCTGGAGTTCTCGGAGAAGGCCATCGAGGCCATTGCCGGCAGGGCGTTAACCAAGGGGACCGGCGCTCGCGGCCTGCGCTCCGTGGTCGAAGACGTGATGGTCGACATCATGTTCGAGCTCCCCGACCAACCCAAGGGAAGCAAGTACATCATCGACGACCAAATCGTCATGGGCAAACGCCACCTCTTCCCCACGCAGGAAGTCATCAGCAAGAGCGCCTAAAGTGGAGTAGGCTTCCAGCCTGCCCAGGAAACCCACCGTCGTTTCTCGTTCCCACGGTCTCCGTGGGAACGCAGGTCTGCGACGCTCCGCGACTCTAGCCCGCATTTCTCACACAAGCCTGAAGCGCCAGCGAAGGAAACCGCGGGAGGCGGGGGATTGGTGTTAACGCGACCGCTCAAGAGCGCGGCCGGTTCCTTCGCTTGCGCTTCAGGCTTGTGTAAACACCTGGTCGTCGACTCTCCCCGTGCGGAGAGAACTGCGGGCTAGGAATCACAGGTTCCAGAGTTTTATTTTTTGTGGTGAAAAAGTCTCTCGAATGAATTATGCAAGTACTTATAAAATATACACTTGCGACTTTCGTCATCCCGGCTTTTTCACCCCCCCCTCCTCACAAGTGGGGGTTTGCGAGCCGACTGCCGTCAGGAATTCAAATTGACGTAGGCTGGCCTTCTCAAGCCGTTCTTCACTACCAGGTTGCCAAAGATCAAAGTGGAGCGCCTTTCACTAACCCGCCGCGCGAGCGAGGGAGTTGAGCGGAATTCCCTCGCTCGCGCGTCGGGTTAGTGTTGGCCTCCGCCACTATTATACAAAATGACACTTTGAAACTAAGTGTCCACAAAGAAACCCCTGCTTTCCGCGGGAAAGCAGGGGTATTCTCTTCTCGTTCCCACGGTCCCCGTGGGAACGATGTTTTTGACGCTCCGCGTCTTTGCAGGAGAGCCGCAGCGGCGGGGAAGGGTGTTCCCACGGAGGACCGTGGGAACAAGGAGATTCCTACTTCTTGCCAATGCAGTACAAGAACTTATCCGACCGCAGATAAATCTGGCCGTCTTGAATCGCCGGGCCGGCGTTGAAGACGCTGGCGTCGTCCATCTTGTTGGTGGCCAATAGTTGATATTTGGGCTCAGCGGCCAACACGAAAATACCCTTGTTGCGCGACACCGCGTAGATTTTGCCGTCACCGGCAACAGCGGAGGCATAGAACATTGAACCGCCGCCACCACGACCGCCCCCGCCTCCAAATCCGCCTCCACCCCCTCCCGCTGGAGCTCCGCCGCCGCCAATCCTTTCACGGTAAACCGTTTCGCCATCCTTGAGGTTCACACAATAGGCCTGGCCGCCATCGCTAACCCAGTACAAGTGGTCGCCGACGATTACCGGCGATGTCACGTAGGAGCCTACGCTTTTTTCCCACACCCGGTGAGTCTTCGTTACGTCGTCTTTGCCACCCGCCTTAATTGCCACTGCGCCACCGCCACCGCCGCCGCTTTGCGCGCCGATGACGTAAATCACGCCGTCCTTTGCCACCGCGCTCGTACAGGCCGCGAACGATGGCACCCCTTCGCAAAACCACGCGAATTCGCCAGTGTCAGGATTAAAGCCCCAGACTTCCCCTGGCACGCTCACGACCAATTCTTGTTTGCCGCCCGGAGCATCCACCAGGATCGGTGTTGCCCAGCAAGAACCAAGGCTATCGGCAGGGCTCTTCCAAACCTGTTTTCCGGTTGCTTTATCGAGAGCATAGATCGTCTTGCTCTCCGCGGCAGCGTTCACGATGAGCATGTCTTTGTAGAGGATTGGGCTCGTGCCTGAGCCCCAGTTCCGATCGTCCGAATTGGTGCCGACGCTTTTATGCCACAGCTCGTTTCCATCCAGATCGTAGGCGTAGACTCCGGCCTTTCCGAAAAATGCAAACACGCTCTTGCCGTCCGTTACCGGCGTGTTCGAGGCATAACCATGTGTCGGTACTCCCATCCCCTGAAACGCGTCTTCTCGCGCCGTGCCTTTCACGCTCTTTTCCCACAGGATTTTTCCGTCCTTCCGGCCGACGCAAACCAGGGAGCGATCCACGGGACCGGGACCTTGCCCCTTGTAGCAAGTGACAAAGACCTTATCCCTGGCAATCACGGGCGACGATGCGCCAGCGCCGGGCAAGCTGGTTTTCCAAACTAGTCCGTCCTCAGCCGAATCCGACCACTTGGTCGGCAGCCCTTTTTCTTCGCTGAACGCATTCCCGTTGGGGCCGCGGAAGCGGGACCAGTCGGCTGCATTGGCGGAGATGGTTGTGAGGACGAGCAAGGTGGCGAAAGCCAGCAAGCGGACGAGCATGGATGAGTTCCTTAAGGGATGGGAAATAATCGGTGTGAATGTTGTTTCTAGAATGGATTTAAGATTTGAAATTTGAGATTTGAGAGATTTCAGCACCTCGGTCGTCTCAAATCTCAAATTCAAAATCTCAAATCCTCTGCCTAATTACTGCCTCCGCTTCGCCTCCAAGAACAGCCAAAGCCGCACCAAGTAGTGCGGCTGGGATTTTGGCCATGAATTTTCTCCCCTTGGCCGCCGCGCGAAGCCCACGCGGCGGCTCCAGCGAGTGCTCGATCAAGGTGGATTAGTCAATCTTCTTCTCGGGACGGCCCTTGCCGCCGGGACGACCACCGGCGCCGCCAGGGCCACGGCCGCCGAGGGTCGAGACGTCAAAGGCTTTGCCCTTGAGCTTGGTGAACTTCTCGGTCTGCTCGGCGGTGATGACCTTGGCGATCTCGGCAGTTTGCTCCTCGCGGAGTTTGGTAAATGCCTCGCGGTTGCCGCCACCGGCACCGCCGCCGGCAAACAGAGCCCGCATTTTTTCCCCGAAGTCCTTGTTCACGGTCGCCAGCTTTTCCTGCTGTTCCTTGGTGATGTCGAGGGCCTTGACCACTTCGGGATCGTTATAGGCGGCCGGGCCGGCGGCCTGATAGGCAATCTGCTGCACCCGCTCGAGCTGTTCGGGCTTGAGGGTTTCCTTGAGCTTGGGAGTGTACTTCGTGGTTATGTTTTTCGAGACTTCGTCGAGCTTTTTCCGCTGCTCGTCGGTAATCTCGCGGAAATTGATTCCTTCGAGCCCTGCATCGGCCGTCGCCTTCACCGAATCCATCTGATGCTCATCCCACAGAACCTTTAACTTGGCCTTCTGATCGTCCGTGACTCCGATTTCTTTTTGGACGGCTTCATTCGCCGCCAGGGTGAGCAAGCTTTGCCCGCGGCCTCCAAAACCACCAAATCGTCCCTGGGCGGAGAGCGAAGTTGTTACCACCAGGCCGGCGAGGAGCGCGGCGAATGCGAAATACGAGAGACGAGACATGAGCAAACTCCTGGAAACGGGAAATGAGAGGATAGTGACCGAACGGCCCCCACGAATGGGACACCGGCGATTGTAGAGGTAACTTGTCTGCTGTCAACGATTTAGGGCTTAACATATCGCCCCGCCAAGGGGGCAAACACGAAGCGAGGAGGATTCAACCCCGCAGCCGCCCTAACGGGTCGCACGGGTTCCACCGGTTTCGCGGCCGTTGCCGACTGGGTAGCTCGCGGAAACTTTGCTGCTGGCCGGCCGGAATTCCCGTCGAAAATGATGAAGTCACATCAGCGAGCCGCCGCGTCTACCCACCGGAGTTTTCGCCCGTATGAGTTCCACTTCCGAGGAACCAGCCGTCATCTTGATCATTGACGACGATGCAATTGCCCTGACCGGCATCGCCGCGGTGCTGAATATATCGGGCTATGAATGCCACTGCGCCCGCGACCGGGAAGCGGCGACGAAGGCGGTTCGCAGGCTGGCCCTCGACCTGGTCATCTGCGACGTGAATCTCGCAGGCGAAAGCGGCCTGACCCTCTGTCGCGACCTGCGAAATGAGCCGGGGATGGATGAGGTGCCGGTGATGTTCATGTCGAGCGCCCAGATTCCCGACATCGTCCGCCGCAGCCATGAAGCGGGCGGGGCCTATTACCTCCGCAAGCCGTTCGACCCCGAAGTGCTGATCGAGCTCGTCGGCAAAGCCCTCTGGATGCCGCATCTGGTGCAGACCCGCGTCAATCGCTTCCAGTCCGCAGCCGAAACCGTCCCCGCGGCACCGAAGATGGGGCGGGTGATGGAGGCGCTGCAGGGAATCAAGATTCCACTGGCTTAGGGGCTGTGCAGATTCTATATCCGAGATTCCGATATTGGTGTATCAAGCGTTCTACCTGAGGGGAGGGTTGAACGCATGGATGCGGTTGTGGTTCGAGCGTGTGAGTGTGAG
>JBKJNY010000073.1:0-14860 GCA_046593355.1 Pirellulaceae bacterium
AGCGAAGTCGAAATGGAGAAACCCCCTCCCAGCCTCTCCCAGGGGGAGAGGAGGTAGATTTGAAATGGCACTATTTAGAGGGGGGCTTGCCACCGTGGTGTTGAAAGATCGGGAGCAAATTCAACACGGACCCCGCTTTCTCATAGGGTGGGACGTGTTGAAACCGGGGGGGGCGAATTCAACAGCAAGGAGCATGGATTCCGAGAGAAAATGTCCAAGATCCAGATATCGTGATAGAAGTGTGTGGCAGGCCCATCGGATAGGTGACCTCATGCAAAGTACGTGGACTCTCCTGGCCGCAGCGATCCTCTTTGCATGCGCGTCCCTATTCGAAACGAGAGCCGAGGGGGAGGAACCGGCAGCCGGCCAAGCGGTCAAAGTGATCAAAGTTAGTGCCATTCGGATCAGGCTTCATGATCAAGGAGCCACAAGTCGTGTGCTGCATACTTGTGATATGCTCGTGTCTTGATGCCCTCGATCCGGCCGCTAAACTCAATCGCCTGGAACCACTCGCAGCCCTCTGAACTCCCTCGGATGCCCCATGAAAGCTGCCTACCTCGAAAAGACCGGTCCCGCGGACGTGATTCAGTACGGCGAGCTGCCTAGGCCGCAGATTAGCGGCTCGCAGGTGCTGGTGAAAACCGGGGCGGTCGCGGTAAATCCGATTGATACGTATATCCGTGGAGGCGCGCCTTACTGGCCGTTGCCGATGCCTTACATCATTGGCTCCGACGTGGCGGGAACCGTCGAGGACGTTGGCCCGCAGGTGAAGCGGTATAAGAAGGGGGACCGCGTCTGGGGTTCGAGCCAGGGCCTGCAAGGGCGGCAGGGGACCTTTGCCGAATACTGCGCCGTGGAGGAAAGCTGGCTCTATCCCACGCCTGCCGGCGTCCGCGACGAGGCGGCTGCGGCGTCGGCATTGGTCGGCATCACGGCTCACCTGGGGCTGTTCCGCGAAGCGAAGCTGAAGAAGGGGGAAACTCTGTTCGTCAACGGCGGAACGGGAGGCGTCGGCTCGATGGTGGTGCAGATGGCCAAGGCGGCAGGGGCGCGAATCATCGCCACCGCCGGCTCCGCGGAGAAATGCGAGGCCCTCATGACCCTGGGAGCGGATGCCGCGGTCAATTACAAGACCGATGACATCTTGGCGGCCGTGAAAGCATTCAGTCCCGACGGGGTGAATATCTACTGGGAGACCACGCGCGAGCCGGACTTCGACAAAATCGTTTCCTACATGGCGGAGCGCGGCCGTGTGATCCTGATGGCCGGCCGCGACGCCCGCCCCCCCTTTCCCGTTGGCCCGTTCTACGTGAAGGGCTGCTCGCTGCACGGATTTGTCATGTTCAAAGCGACGCCGGACGAAATGCGAGCCTCCGCGGAAGACATCAGCCGCTGGCTCGCTGGCGGCCAATTGAAGCCCAGCATCTCCAAAGTCCTCCCGCTTTCGCAGGCCGCCGCCGCCCACAAGCTGCAGGAAGAAAGCACGCTGCAAAAGTCCGGGGCGCTGGCGGGAAAGATTGTCCTGACGCCCTAGCGCTGGCATGTTCTCGCGGAACTTGCTCCAATGCAGGGACGTTTTGTATCGTCTCGGGAGGGTTCCATGCTGTCGCGAATTTCGGCTATTACGCTGCCTCTGGCGATCGTTTATTTAACTTGCCCGGTCTTTGCGGCGGAGGCACCGGACCTATCGGCGCTGGTGGGCAAGACGGTGGATCTGCAATTGCAAAGCGGCAAGCAAGTGTCTGCCGCGGAGGTGACCAAAGTTGTCCCCGGAGCGGAGGCTGGCAGCATCAAGTCGCTGGTGGTCAAGGCCGGCAAGCCTCCCCGAACACAGTCCATCGTCGCCAGCCTGGTCGCGGAGATGTATGAAGGGGGGCAAACACTGGACATTGAATTCGACCGGAAGAAAAAGACCATTGCCCACAGCCCCGAGCGGCGGGCGGACCGCGAAAAGCACGAAGCCGAGGTCAAAGAGCGCCTCGCCGTCCTTCGGCATCGCCTCTGGCCGGAGCTTACCCCGCAGGAGCAAGGGGACTGGATCGTCAAGCACAAGGAGTATCTCAAGGAAGTCAGCGCCAAGATGCCGGGAGTCCGCTTGGAGCTGGTGGAGACGAAGTACTACTTGTTTTACACGGACATGCCCGCGGAGACCGTCGGCATTTATATCGCTTACTTGGACACGATGTACGAGGAGTTATGCCGGGCTTTCGCCATCCCCGCCGGCAAGAACATCTGGTGCGGCAAGTGTATTGTCATCGCCTTCCAGGAGCAGGCGAACTTCCAGACTTTTGAAGAGGTCATATTCCAGACGCCGGGGGCGACGGCCCAAGGGATTTGTCACGGTGCGTACGACGGCAAGGTCATCATCTCTTGCTTTAAGGGAAAACAGGATATCTTCTTTGCCAACGTGCTCGTGCATGAAACCTCCCACGGGTTTATTCACCGCTGGATGTCCAGCGTGCATGTTCCTTCCTGGGTGAATGAAGGAGTTGCCGATTGGGTGGCGGCCACGGTGGTCAAGGACAAGGAAGTGCAGCGCCGACAGAAAGCCGCCATCGATCGCATCCAGCAGACCGGGTCGCTGGGCGGAACTTTTTTCGAGGAATCCCGCACCATTGAGCCCTGGCAATACGGCGTTGCCTCCAGCCTCGTCGAACTCATGCTGCGGATCGACTCCACCAAATACCGCCAGTTCCTGACCCACATCAAGGAAGGGCTCTCCAGCGAAGAAGCCTTGCAAAAGGCCTACGGCATGACCCGCGAGGAACTCGTGAGAAAGTACGGGAGCTTAGCGGGTGTGCCGAATTTGCAACCGTAATGGTTGCCGCGGACACTGGCTGTATCCTACGACCGCCATTTTTGACGCGAACACGCTAGCCAGCCGCCGTTTGGACGAGTCTAATCAAAGAGTGAAGTCTTTCTCCCTCCTGCTGCCGCTATTCTTGTTGCTTGCCGCTTGTCCTGCGCGGGGCGCGGATACGGCCGCGCTGTTTGAGCAGAAGGTCAAGCCGCTGCTCGCGCACCACTGTTACGACTGCCATTCGCTTAAAGCCGACGAACTGAAGGGAAAGCTGAAGCTCGACTCGCTGGAAGACATCATGAAGGGGGGCGAGAACGGCCCCGCCGTCATCGCCGGTGATGTGGAGAACAGCTTTTTGCTCCGCGCCATCCGCTATCAGGAAGCTGACTATCAAATGCCTCCCCGTGGACGTCTTTCCGACGAAGAAATTGCGGGGATCGAAGCCTGGGTGAAGGCGCTCAAGGATCCCAAGAGCCGGCCGGCCAACTCGGCGGCGAATGACGAAATTCGAATGGCGAATGACGAATAAATGAGAAGCGTGTCTTTCATTCGCCATTCGGAATTCGTCATTCGACTTTTCACTAAACCAGCCCCGCCAGCTTCTGAATGAGGTACACCACGGAGGCTTGCTGTTGTTGCAAGATGGCTAGGGAAGCCAGGGCGTTGGCGGCGAGGTTTTGATTCCTCGTGATGTTCAGGTTTTCGGCGTCTTCATCGACGCCATTGACCCGGCTGATGCCCGTGGTGAGATTCTGATCCCAGGCGCTGAGAAACTCCGCGGTGGAATCGACGGTGATATCGGCGAAGCCATCCACCTGGCCGGCGAGGACGGTGAGCTGGGCAGCGGCTTCGTCCACCACGCGGATCGCCTGGGCGGTGTTCGTGGAAAGGCCGGACAGCGAGCCGCCGGAAGCGAGTTGGCTGAGCGCGCCGCTGTTGCCGCCGAGCGTTTCGATGAGCACTCCACGGACGCCCAGCCTGGTCTGCTGAGTGCCGGTGCCGAGGGCGAACTTGAGCGTGGGAGAGTCGGACAGCGTCAGTGTGTTTACGGCGCCGGTATAACCCGCGGCCAGTTCAATCTCCAAATGCGTGCCGCCGCGGGCGTACGCCACACGATTACCATCCACGCTGGAGGGGGCCAGGCCATCCAGCGTGGCGAGAGCATTGGTTCCTTGAGCGGTTCCATCTCCATTGCCGCCCGCGACGGCGAACGTGCCGCTGCTCACGTTGACGGCCAGCGTGGCGCTGGTCCCATAGTCAACCGTGGAGATCGTCAGCACATTGCCGACAACGGCAGCGGTTAGCCCCGTTCCATAGCTGGCGTTGTTGATCTTCGTGGCGACGCTGCTCAGACTCTCCAAGGCAGTGACCGAAACGGTCGCCGTGCCGAGCTTGCCGGAAAGCGCGAACGTGGCGGTGGAAGTCACCAGGCCGGCTGCGCCTGTGTGCGTGAGCGAGCCCTTCGTCGCCGCCGTGGTCACCGTGCCCGAAAGCGAGGTGGTGCTGCCGAGCGAATAGACCTGCGCGCTTTTGATCTGCGTTGGAATCTGCCCGGTCACCCGATAATTCGAGCCGCCGTCCAGAATGTTCTTGCCTTCGATGGACGTATGCGCCAGCGTGGAAATCTGCGCGAGCGCCGCGTCAACCTCTAGCTGGTTGGCCGCCCGCTCGGCTGTGGACAGGGATTGGTCCGCGTCTTCCAGCAGCAGCGCTCGGACGTGGGCCAGTTGGCCAATGACGGCGGCCAGGTTGGTCTGCAACTGCGAGCCGATGTTGGCGGCAGCGTTCACCCGTTCCACCGCGGCCTGCACTGCGGACTGCTCGCGCTGCAGCGAGTCCAGATGCACGAACCGCGAGGGATTGTCTCGGGGGAAGTTGATTTTCTTCCCGGTGCTGACCCGGAGCACCGACAAGGCCACCTGCGCATTGGCCGCCGCCAATGCCCCCAGCAACTGCTTCTCAAAACCGCCGGCAATGGGTCCGAGGCGCAGCATGAGAATCGCTCTAGTCTTTTTTGTGCGTCCAAGGGGCGGCGCTTTCCTGAGTCAACTCCAGAATTCCGGCAACCGGCTGGTCCGGCTGCGCCATGAGGGAAGCCGCCGCAATGGCGCCCTGTTCCTGAGCAACCAGGTAGCTCTTCAGGCTCACGAGAAGTTGGCGGGCTCGGTCTAAAACGTCACGCCCGCGGCGGTCGCGGCTGCGCTGCGGGCGAATGGCGACGTTGATGATCGTGCGGGCCAGCCCCTGGCCGCGGCCCTCTTCGGGGGGCTTGGCTTCTTCAAATTCCAGGTCAATGACGAACGGCACCTCGCGGTCCCCCGTCCGCCGCAGGTTCGGCAGTCCGCCGACGTCAATTTTCAAGGCGACGCGCCGGTCATCGATGGGTACGACTTCCGCATGATGGTCGGCGATGAAGCCCTTGAGCTTCTCGACGACGATGTTCAGCGGCACCGCGGTGACGAGCGTCTTTTCCAAGAGCTGCTCGACCGGCGAGGCGAACAGCCAGGAGAACCAGCTCGCCTTGTGCGGCGGCTCGGCGGCTCCCGTGATGCCCGCCCCAAGTTGAACGACGCGATTGCGGCCGTGCTCCTTGGCCTGATAAAGGGCCCGGTCCGCGCGGCGGAGCATTGTTTCCGGCGTGTCACCCTCTTGCAGTTCCGTCACGCCGAAGCTGGAAGTGATGTTCTTGCCGCCGAGGGCCGGCTGCCCCGTGCCTTCCAGCTCCTGGCGAATTTCGTCGGCCCGCTGCGTGGCGGTGGCGTTGTTGCAGTCGGCGCAGAGCATCACGAACTCTTCACCTCCGTAACGAGCCACCAGGTCGCCGGGGCGGCAGTATCGCTTGAGCAGCGAGGCGAAGCTAATCAGCACGGCATCTCCTGCCTGGTGCCCGAAGCCGTCGTTGATTTTCTTGAAATGGTCCAGATCGCAGATAATCAGGCTGCACGGCTCCCGCTTTTCCAGGTGCGTGCTGACGTACTGATCCTGGGTGCGGTCGAACTCCGCCCGATTCGCGACCTGCGTCAGCGGGTCGCGAGTGGCCTTCTCATGCAGCGATTTGAGCCGTTGCTCCAGCGTGACTTGCTGCGAGGCATCGCGCAGGAGCATGGCAGCGCCATGCACGGAATTTCCCTTGCCATGCACGGGAACCAGGTGGGCGTCCACTTGCACCCGCTGATCGTGGCGGGCTTGCAAGGAGAAACGTCGGAACGCCTCTTCCCCGCTCTGAATGGCGGCCAGGATGGGGCAATCCGTTTCCGAGACGAGCTTCTGGCGCTCGTCGCGCAGGCCAAGGAGGGAAGGCGTCCAGTGTTTCTGTTGCACGCTGGCGGCACCAATGCCGGTCAATCGCTCGGCGGCCCGGTTCCAGTGGGTAATCCGCAGCGTGTCGTCCACAAAGATGACGGCATCGTGCATGCTCTCCAGCAGCTTCTCTTGAAACAGGGTGGAAGTTTGCGGCGCGGCGGTCATCGGCATCGGCATCGGCGAGAGCTGCCACAGCCCATTGGACGTGTCCCCTTGCAGCTGGCTGAGCCAGCGGCGGGCGACGGCAGCACTGAGCTGGACCTGGTCGGCGGAGATGAACGTGCAGAAGTCCTTGACGAGTTCCGGGTCAAATTGCGTGCCGGCGCATTCGAAGAGCTCGGCCAAGGCCCGCTCGCGGGACATCGCCCGGCGGTAGACCTGGTCGGTGGTCATGGCATCGAAGGCGTCGACGATGGCGACCATGCGTGCCCCCAGCGGAATCTCGACGCCACGGGGTGTTTGCCCTTCCCGCCGGCCGTCGAACCACGCGCCGCTATGCAGCACGATGTCCAGCATGTTCTGCGAGACGCAACAGGCGCGGAGGATTTCCACTCCCACCTTTCGCTGCTGCTCCATGCTGATGTGCTCGTCCGCGCTGAGCCGGCCGGGCTTGAGCAGGACGCGGTCGGGAACGCCGATTTTGCCAATGTCGTGAAGCAGGGCGGCGACTTCGATTTCATCGCACTGGCTGCCTTGGATTTTCTGCAGCATCAGCCACGAGGAGCAGCCCATCGCCACGCGGAGGCTGTGCGCAGCCGTCGGTCCGTGTTTGGCCCGGAGGGACGCAAAGAGCGAACTGGCCATTCCCAGCCGCACCTGCACCAAGTGGTTCTCAAACTCCGTCCCTGGCGGCGAGACCGGAGAGGCAACATCCTGGGCGTTATCAAGGAGCGCGGAGACAGCCGCCAGACGGGCGCTTGCCGACTGCAAGGGATCTCGGAGGACTGCCGTGGGGGGCGGTCCAATAGGAGGTTTGGCGTTTTCCATGAACGGGACGAAAGCTGGCTGCGGCGACGGATGGTTCGGTCGTAGTCCAAGCCTTCAAACTACTTGCGCGCAGTTGAGGCGGCTGAGGGGTAGCGCCTGCTTAAGGAAACTGTAGGTCGGATCAAGGGATAGGGCAAAACGGACGGGGCGGAAGTTATCGCCTTTGCGGCGCATGCTTGTGGCTCAAGGAATCAGTCCTGCCGTCCTTGGCGGCTTTGCCGCCTACGCGGAGCCTGCGTTCTTTGCGCGGGTGCCCGTTTGCGTAAAGATGGGGCTCGGCAATCCAATTCCAGCAAATGTCCTCCGAGGCACCCGTGCTCATCCTGCTGACCAACGACGACGGCATTTACGCGCCCGGCCTGGCGGCTTTGGAGGAAGAGTTGCGGGCAATTGGCGAGGTTTGCGTCGTGGCTCCAGCGACGGAGCAATCGGGCGTCGGCCATTCGATCACGTTTCTGCGCCCGCTGGTCTGCCAGGAGATTTTTGAGGGGGACCGCCGTCGCGGTTGGGCGGTGGAAGGGAGCCCCGCGGACTGCGTGAAGCTGGGAGTGTTTGAGCTTTGCCCGCGCCGGCCGGACTTGGTGGTGAGCGGCCTCAACGGCGGCCTGAATGCCGGCATCAATGTGCTCTACTCCGGCACGGTCGCGGCAGCGATTGAGGGCGCATTCTTTGGCATCACCAGCTTTGCCTGCTCGCTCGAATACAACGAGCACGCGGAATTTGCCAAGGCGGCCCGGATTTGCCGTGCGATCATCAGCCAGGTTCTGGCCAAAAAAGGTCCGGAGCCGAATCTGTATAACATCAACATCCCTACCGTCGCGGTCGGTGCGCCCAGCCAGGTCCGCGTGGTGCCGATGGGGGTTTCCCGTTATGGCGAGCAGTTCATCAAGCGGAAAGACCCCAAGGGGCGGACGTACTATTGGGCCACCGACGATCCGCCCCCTCAGCCGGAAGGGCACGAAACGGACCTGACCGCCATCACCCACGGCCACATTACGCTAACTCCGCTACAATACAGCATGACCAAGCCAGCCACGCTGGCGGAAATGCAATCGTGGGAGCTGAGCCCACATCCGTTGCCCGGAGACGAGCCATGAACAAACTGCTCTGGTGTGTACTGTTCGGAGCCGTGGGAACCTGTCTCTCCGGCTGCGGGCAACCTTCCCGGCCGGTGAACTTGACGCCGACGAGTGCTGCGCCGGCGGGTGTCGTCGCCTTGCCGGCCGAACCGGCCCCGACTGTCCAGGTCAAAGCGGGTGTCGGTTCGGGGAAAAAGGGCCGCAGCCTGGATAAGCACGAGGGAATCATCGTCACGCCGGCGAAGACTTATTTTATCGCTAAGGAGAAGATCAAGTTCGAGATTGAGATTCCGAAGGCGCTTCAGCTGTTCGATGCTCTCGAAGGGCGAGCGCCAAATACCCACGAGGAGTTCATGGAGAAGGTGATCAAGGCGTACAACATCGAGTTGCCTGAATTGCCGGAAGGGCACAAGTATGTTTATGACCCCATGACCAAGACGCTGATGGTGGAAAAACCGGCACCGTAGGAACTTTCGGAATGTGGGTAGGCTTCCAGCTTGCCCAAAGAGGAAGGACTGGCTGGAAGTCTACTCCACCTCGAATCATCATGGAGGGATGAAACCGACGCCCTTCGCTCTGGCACTCGCCACCTTCGTCATCACGCTCTGCGCACCGCCCGCGCCCGCGGCCGATTGGATCACGGCTCCCTCCTATTACACCCATGACAAGATGAGCGGACAGCGGGTGGCTCAGTACACACCCATCGGGCCGTACTACTACTATCAGCGGGCCGACTTCACCCGCAGCGGCTATCGGAATTACCGCAGCACCATTCAGGCCGGCGGCAGTGCGGACAATTTGCACATCGTCGAGGAGTGGGGCAACCCGGTAATCCCGTACGAGCAGTGGCGGTTTCCCTATCGCCCCTACGGCTCCCCCTATCCGGCCTGGGGCCCTCCCTTCGGTGGCTTGGGGAACGGCTATGGCGGCTTCATCGGTCCCGGCGGCGCGGGTGCCTTTCCGGGGGGTGGATTCGGCCCTGGCTTTGGCGGCGGCGTAGGTCCAGGTGGTAACAACAACCTCATCATCCCCCGCAGCCAGATGCCGCAGCAATGGATTGACGGCCATCATCCGACCTACGACGGCGACGACCGCAGCCAGTACTACGCCCCGTACTAAGCGGCGATTCGCATCAGCCTGACGGATACTCCTGGTGTAGACTGATTCTCGAATTGGTCTTTCACACTCATACGCAGGAGTCCCGTCATGCGCTCTCTCGCTCTCACTCGCCGCGGCTTCGTCTTCACTTCGGGAGCATGTCTGAGTGCCGGCTATGCGGCGCTCTCCGCTCGCAGCGTATTCGCCGAAGACCGCCCGGTCGTCCAAGTGCCGCGGGCGACTTCCGGCGATACGGCCGTTGAGCCCAACTGGGAGGAGAAGCTCACCATCACCGTCGGGCCGAAGGACGCGGACATTGTCGGAACGTCGCAGAAGGCCCTGCAAGCAGCGGTGGACTACGTCGCCCGGCTCGGCGGCGGGACGGTGAAGGTTTTGCCGGGGGAATACCGGCTGCGAAACTCGGTCTTTCTGGCTTCCAAGGTCCGCCTGCTCGGCAGCGGGGATGACAGCGTGCTCATCAAGGAGCCGTCGGTCAGCACGAAGCTCGCGGCGGACTCCGACTGGTACGACCAAGAAGTTACGCTGGAAGACGGGGCCGGCTTTCAAATCGGCGACGGCGTTTGCCTGCGGACGAAGAACCCGCATAACGGCAGCATCAACATCCTCAAGCGGACGCTCATCGCCCGGAGCGGCAAGCGGTTCAAAATCGACAAGGCCCTCCGCGAAAACTTCTGGCAAGTCGGCGAATCGACCGCCTCCACGCTCTTCCCCATCATCAGCGGCGAGTTGATCGAGGACTTCGCCATCGAGAACATCGCCCTCGACGGCAACCGGGCCAAGAACGCCAACCTCGACGGCAACTACGCCGGCTGCATCTTCCTGCAGGATTGCAGCCGCGGCAGCATCCGCCGCGTCACGGCCCGCGACTACAACGGCGACGGCATCAGTTGGCAAATCTGTCATGACATGCTCGTGGAAGACTGCACCAGCCGCGGCCACGCCGGCCTGGGTCTGCACCCCGGCAGCGGCTCGCAGCGCCCGGTGATGAGAAACAACAAATTGGCGGATAGCGACATCGGCATCTTTTTCTGCTGGGGGGTGAAGTACGGCCTGGCGGAAGGGAACCAGATCAAAAACTGCCGCCTCGGCGTCTCCATCGGCCACCGCGACACCGACAACCTCGTGGTCAGCAACGACATCGACACCAGCGGCCAGTCCGGCGTCCTGTTCCGCCCCGAGCGCGGCCCCGGCTTCTGCGGCCACCGCAACGTCATCGAAAAGAACCGCATCACCAACTCCGGCGGCGACAACGGCATCGGCATCGACGTCCAAGGGGGGACCGAATCCATCACCCTCCGCTCCAACTCCATCCGCGAAACCCGCTCCCCCGCCTCTCGCATCGGCATCCGCCTGGGGAAAGAGACCAAGGACATCACTCTGTCGGAGAACAAAATCGAGGGAGTGAAGACCGACATCTCAGACCTGCGAGCCTGACCCCATATCCCGCACTTCTCACCAGGCGGTAAGTATTGCCGGCACGACCAGGGTTCCATACTGGCTGGCGAGGGAGATTCGCGCCAGTTCTCCCCCGCTCCGATTGCCTAACTGACTATCGAGCAATGGTTTACGGCCTGACGGTGTATCAAGACCTGGGGCTTTGATACCGGTTTTGCACTCTCTTATCAACGAAACTTACGTCGACTGCATTTTTCATAAGTTGCGTTGCATCATTACTTTACAAAAAGTCCATTTGCCGTAAGTCTTTGATACAGGCCCTGTATCAAGGCGTTTTTGATACACCCTGGTGCCATAACATGGGGATTCATCATGGTTTAAGGTAGGTATCAAACGCGAGAATCGCGCCACCATTCCCCGCCTTGCCGCACCTGCGGCCAGCGGTTCACAACAACCAGGATGTCAAGGAGCATATCCCCAATCGCCTTCATTCAGCGCCCGCGGGGACTTTGTGATATGTACACAATAGTACATATTCTGGTTGGCACAGTCAATACCTTATGACAAAGATTTTCCGACATTCTCAAAATGAGACGGCCGGGCCTCTTGAACGCCCTCCCGCCCCCACCCGAGCTTCCCTCGGTGGAGCGATGTTTTTGCACCAGACCTCCAAGCACGAACACCTCCCGCCCGCCGGGCTCGTCGCACAGATTAAGGTACAGGCCGGATGCAGTCGTCGGTGACGAGTTTGGAGGGATTGGGATAGCCCGGCGGAATGCCCGGCGCGGTCACGGCTTCGCCCGCTTCGATGCGGGCGGCGACGGCAAGATTGAGTTCCAGCAGTTGCGCCAGCAGGTCTTTCCGGGGTGAGAAGCCGTAGGCGTCAAGCACCGCCGCATCGAGAGCGGCATGTGCGTCCTTAAGCGGATTTTTGCCGGGTAACTCCAGCGTACGATAAACGGCCCGCAGCCCTCCCTTCTTCATTTTTGCCAGCGATTGGTCCCGCACTCGCCGGACCTCTCGACCCGCTTTGGCCACTGAGTTGATTTGCTTGTTGCTTGGCGACTGCGGCCAAGGAAAGGTGTCGAAAACCGATTCGGGAGTGTAACGAAATCGTTCTGTCAGCTTGGAACATTTGGTTATGAACCAAAGCCAATGCGAATTTGACTGAAGGATGCCAAAACTGTAATCGTCGGCAAACGCAAATGCGAATACCGAATGATCGGGTCGGATTTTAGAACTCACGAATTCAAAAATCGGTCGTTTTGTGACCCCGGAACACGCCACGAATCGCGAACGATTCTTCACTGCATCAACAAGCTCTTTGCGGCAACGAAAGTGCTGCCACCAGGTTCGCAACCACGTTTGATCCTGGCCGGTTGGCTTGCCAGTCGTTTCGCGCTCTCGTTCGGCATACACGCGAATGTGCGGCAAGACGGTTTGCTCTATCCTGCGGAAGGGGCCTTCATATCGTTTGGCGTCGAAAATATCCATCTTTTGAAAATCGATGACCCAACGCTTTGGTCTGCCGTCGTTCACCAGATCGCGACCTATTAAGAACGGGTGAATGACCTGACGATTCGCCTTGTTTTCCTTGATAAGCTTGGCAGCCTCGTCACTGCTCAGGACGAATCCCTCGTGGCGCGGGAATTGACCGTTGAACACCCGCTGAGGCGCTGTGTTGCAGGCCAAGACCGCGGCAGTTGCGACGGCCGTCTGATCGGAGAGCGCCGAGTTGATATTGGAACATTCTCGATACGCAAGTTCGTATTCCTTGGTAGCCGGTCCGCTCCCCTTCTTTCGGATTCTCTTTTTTCCGGGAATGGCATCGACTTTGAACCACAGTCGGCGCTTGTCAGGAATCAACAATTGTTCGCGGATCGCCGCCTGCTCGCGCTTTGTCAGTTTTGGGTGCAATGGTGAATGCTTGACCCAATCGGCAATGGAAACATGGACGTTGGCTTCCCCGGACCAGGGCTGATTGTCAACGGCTTCGACAATAGTGCCGCTTTGGACGATGTAATCGAGTCCGCCGACGCGCGACTTGTTGTTGCGGATGTTTTGTGTGCCAACGAGTCCTGCGCGGCCAGCCACTGGGTCCTCGGCAGTGCATTCCGGTAGATGATCATGTGCTTTCCGCAACCAATAGACGCAGTAGTCGGCCATTCCCGGCACTTCAGGGAAGGCGGCCCGCACGGCATTCACGTAATCTGTCCCGCGCTCGGGCTTAAGCAGCTTGGAACCCAGAAACGGCGGATTGCCGATAATCACGTCCGCCTTCGGCCATTGGGTTGGGCGGCCTTCTGCATCGATCAGGGCGTCCGTAGCCAAAAAGTTGGCGTCGAGATTATCAAGAGGCAATGGCTCCTCATTAACGTGCAACTCATCGATGGCCAGCTTGCGGGCAATCATCATGGTGACTTTGGCGAGTTCGACCGCAAAGGGATTGATGTCGATGCCGAAGAACTGCGCCGCGGTGACGAAGCCGATCACCCTCTGCCCTGTGTCACCCCGCGTCGAAAGCTCGTTCATCCTCTCAAAGATGCGGGCCTCCAGGCGCTTCATCTCGCGGTAGGCGATATAGAGGAAATTGCCACTGCCGCAGGCAGGATCGAGCACCCGCAGATGCTCCAGTCGCTGCCGCAGCTCGGCCAGCCGCTTGATGGTCTTGGCCTCTTCGATGAGCTGCCGCCACGGTTCGACGATGGTCGGGCCGACGATCTTCATGATGTCGACCGGGCTCGTGAAATGCGCGCCGAAGGCGTGCCGTTCCTTCGATTCCATCGAGTGCTGGAACAGCGTCCCGAAAATTTCCGGTTGCACCTTCGACCAGTCCGCCTTGGCTGCCTGCTTGAGCTGGTTGAGCTCGTCGTCCTTCAACTCCAGCCGGGCGGGCTCCTCGAAGAGCCCGCCGTTGAAATACTTCACTCCTTTGAACCGTCCGCCGCGCATGCCGCTTGGAGAATTCATGGCCGCGAAGAGGCCCCCCAAAAGGTCGTAGCTGTCTTTCGGGGATTTGCATTCGTCCAGGAGTTGCACCACTAGGTACTGGTCGAGCAGGCCGATATCCTCAGCAAACAAGGCTACGAGCATCTGCAAAATAAACCGCCGGGCCGTATCGCGGTCCACGTCCTTGCGGCGGGCCAGCTTATGAAAGCAGGCAGCCAGGCGGTCCGCAGCATCGCGAGTCACCGCTTCATGATCGTTGCCGAAGACAGGCCGCTCCGGAATGGGGAAGAGAAAGGCCAGCGGGCCGTAGCGCGTGGCAAGGTCCTCGATGCGGACCGTATCGACCGGCGAATCCATCTGCGACTCAAAATCGTAGATCCAGAATTCGTCGAAGTTGCACAGGATGACGTAGCGCGGCCGGCCGGGAACGAGGCGGGTCCAGTAGTCGAACGCCTGGCGGAAGTGCCGCGTCAGATCCTCGCCGCGGCGCTTCATTTCAATCAGCACCATCGGCTTCCAGACGTAGTCGGCGAAAGCGGTGCCGCCGCCGTCTTCCTGGGATTTGCGGATGCGAAACTCGGGTGTGCCGCCAACATCCAGGCAACCGGGCTGCCCGAACGCTTGAAACAGCCGGTCGAGAAAGATTTGTGCCTGCCCTTTTTCGTCCCCGGTAATATGTCTGGCAGCCCAAGCGATGAATTCGTTGAGGCGCTCAGCTCTCAAACCGGCCATGCTGGTGATCCCTCATCGCGGCAGGATGATGTTCATCGAACTGCGGGGTATTCTAGCAAATGCTGCGGTGGAAGGGCGGCGGCGTGCTCCCCGGTTCCCAATCGCCGGCAATTCATCCCAGGCTGTGCGTTTTCGCGGCAGGCTGGAAGCCTACCCCACCTTTTACTTCCCTACCGTCACCACCACCGTCCCGCCGCGGCTGATGAGGTCGAGACCGGGGGAGCGGGTGAGGTTGTGGAGGGCTTTGTCGGCTCGGTTGGCGGATTCGAGGAAGTCGGAGGGATCGAATTTAGCGTCCTCCTTCTTTGTGCGACGGAAGCCCGACCAGTTGCGGCTGACTCCTTCGGAGCTGGTCCCTTGGGTGAAGTTGTAGGAATCAAGGAGTTCTCGCGGGGCGTTGGTGCGGACGTTGCCGCACTGGGTAACGGCCCACAGGGGTAGCTCGCCGAGAGACGCGGGAATGAAGTCCAGCTCGATGCGGCCTGCTTCACCGCAT
>JBKJNY010000118.1:0-23155 GCA_046593355.1 Pirellulaceae bacterium
GGCAGGCGGCGGTCATCGGGCGGAGCATTTGGAAGATTCTCGACGTACCGCACCACGTCGTAACCCGCGTAGCCGATGGCCCCTCCTTCGAACGGCGGCAATTCTGGCAGATGTACGGCTTTGAACGGTGCCAGCAGGCTGCGAAGTTTGTCCAGAGGGTCAGAACATTCAAGCTCCTCGCGGCGGCCTTCCGATTCAATCGTGACGGCGGTGCCGCGGGCGGTGATTTGCAAGAAGGGGTCCACGGCGAGAAAACTGTAGCGCCCCACTTTTTCGCCGCCGATGACGCTTTCAAACAAGCACGCACTGCCGCCGGTATCGATTTGACGAAAAGCGGAGACAGGCGTGAGCGCATCGCTGAGCAGTCGGCGGTAAACCGGGACCAGCGAATGTTCCCTCGCCAGCCGCTGGAAGGTCTCGAAGTCGGGAAGATGAGGCATAGGTCAAGCTTAACAGCGGGAGAAAATGCCAACAACGGTCAACCTTGACACTACAAGGCTTGTCCCTAGAATCACTCGTGAGGCCGTAATGGTTGTCAGGCAACGGGTTAAGTGATACTAGCCTGAAGCACAAGCGAAGGAAAACGCGGCCTCTGAGTGGCGGCATGTCTTTCGCTTGCGCTTCAGGCTGGTGTCGGCATTGACCGACTCAGGATTTATCAGGTTCGCGGGGCTCCTATGAAATGCCAACATTGCGAAAAGCCCGCCACCTTTCACATCACGGAGTTGACCGGCCCCTCGCCGGTGGAGCACCACCTTTGTGAGATATGCGCAAAGAGCTATCTGGCGGAGAATGACTCGTCCACGCCGCCTGGTCCCACGCTGGCCGGTGTGCTGGACAAACAGCTCAAGCTTGGGCACGCGGCGGAGGAACTTGCTCGGCTAGACCAGCGGGCTTGCCCGGTCTGCGGAATCTCCTTTCATGAGTTCCGCACTAAAGGGCGGCTCGGCTGCCCGCATGACTATGTCTTCTTCGAGCGCGAGCTGATGCCGCTGATCATGAACATTCATGGCGAGACGAAGCACGTGGGGAAGCGGGCTCGGCACAGCGAAGTCAGCCTCGACGAAGAGACGGACGTCATCCGCCTGCGGCGGGAAATGAAGGAAGCCATCGACAAGGAAGATTACGAGCGGGCCAGCAACCTGCGGGATGATATTAGAAAGATAGAACAGAAGAAAAAGCCTCCAACATAGTACTCCTCTCGCTCCGCGAGAGGATCATCTCGCGGAGCGAGATGACTACTCTAATAAACCATGACCCTCAAGCTTGATGAACTAGCGGCTCGCGCCTGCGGGTGGTTGCGTGAATCCGGCGAGGTGTCGGACATCGTCATCTCCAGCCGCATCCGCCTGGCCCGTAACCTGGCGGATTTTCCCTTCATCCGCCGCTGCACGGAGCAGGACCGGACTGCCGTCGAGAAAGCCTGCCACCAGGCCATTGCGGAGGTGGAAACGTGGCGGGATCTGATTTACGTCGATGTTTCCACGCTGGCCACTCTGGACCGCCAGTTCCTGGTGGAGCGGCAACTCATCAGCCGCGAACTGGCCGAAGCCAATGGGGCTCGCTCCGTCGCCATCGAGCCGCACGAGTCGTTCAGCCTGATGATTAACGAGGAGGACCATTTGCGGCTGCAAGTCATTCAAGCGGGGCTCAACTTGCAGTCCGCCTGGGAACAAATCAACGAGATTGATAACCAGCTCGATGCCCGGCTGAACTACGCTTTCCACGACCGGCTCGGCTTTCTGACGGCTTGCCCCACCAACGTCGGCACCGGGATGCGTGTCAGCGTGATGCTTCATCTGCCGGCTCTGGTCCTGACGCAGGAGATTGAGAAGGCCTTCCGCAGCTTGCAGAAAATCGGCCTCGCCGTCCGCGGGCTGTATGGCGAAGGCTCGCAGGCCATGGGAGACTTCTATCAGATCAGCAATCAGATCACCCTCGGCCGCAGCGAAGAGGACGTGCTCAAGCAGGTCAGCGACGTCATCCCCATGATCATCCATTACGAGCGGCAGGCGCGGGCCTTCCTCGTCAAGGAAAGCCGCAAGGATCTGCACGACCGCGTCAGCCGGGCTTACGGCATTCTCTGCACCGCCCAGACCATCAGCAGCGAAGAGACGCTGCACCTGCTCTCCAGCGTGCGAATGGGGGTGAACCTCGGGCTCATCCAGGATCTCGATATCTCCGCCATCAACCGCCTCTTCATCCACACCCAGCCGGCCCACCTGCAAAAACTCCGCGGCGGCCATTTGGAAACCGCGGATCGGAACGTCGAGCGGGCCATCTACTTGCGGTCCCATCTACGGCGGCCAGGGGCGACGGAATCGCCAAACTGAGGTCTGTGACGATCAGACATGCCAATCTTCGACCGCGAGTCCAGGAACGCGGCTGAACTCCGAAACATTGTGCGTCACCAGGATCAGGTTGTGGGCACAGGCAATCGCGGCAATCTGGCTGTCATGGGGTCCAATTGATAGCCCGCGTTTCGCCAAATCGGCGCGGATGCATGAATGGTGCTCGGCAGCCAGGTCGTCGAACGGAAGTGATTGGTATGGTCGTGCAAAGCGATGAACAGCGCGTGTCTGTGACGATACATTCGCGGAACGCAAAGCGCCAAACATCAACTCGGACATGACAACGGAACAGACGCAAATATCGCTTGGCGATTGTGAATTAAGCTTCGCAATTATCGCCAGGTTTTTCCCGCGCATGAACTCAATGCACACGTTGCTGTCCAGAAGATACCGGCTCAAAGTTCCATCCGCTTTTCAAAGTCACCCTCATAAAGCTCCGGAAACTCCCCCTCCCAAGAGCCAGGGACTTCTTCAAAGTATCCTACCGGCCAGCCTCGTTCATCGCGGGCATCAGGCGTCGATTGGGGGCTGAGCTTAAACTGCACCACAAGGTGGTAAGCCTGATTGGCCCTGGGGACCGGAATCGAGAGGTGGACCAAACCGTCCGGTCCTGCCGTTTGCGTCGTTTCAAAAGTGGCGGTCATGGATTTCATCCTAGAGGAAAAGTCACCCAGGAGTATTCTTGCATAGTTCAGGGGGCATTGTCAAACATACATTAGTTCCTTGCTCACTAGCAACCGCCAGCGAAATCGGATAAAATCGCGTCACGTAGTTTGAGCTTCCTCCTCTTTGGCTTGATTACCCCTATGGCACGCAAAGTCGTCAATCGCAAGGAATTACGAGCAGAGAATGATGCGGCAGAGGCCAAGGAGAAAGCGGCCGAGGTAGCCGGTGAAGTGGGGGCCGACGGCAAGAAGAAGAAGGCCAAGAAGCCCGCGGTCAAGCGGAAGAGCCGGGCCAAGAGCACCGAGCCCGCCCGCAAGATGCTCTTCTGGGGCGTCTACAACCAGTCGCTCAAGCGGGTCGCCAAGTACGACTTCATGCAGAAGAAGGCGGCCGAGGCCAAGGCGGCTGAGTTGAGCACGGGCGGCAAGTCGCCGCACTTCGTGCAGAAGTGCAAGGAAGAGATTGAGTCCTAGAGTAGTCTGCTCACTCCGTGAGCAGACATTTTCCGCTCACGGAGTGAGCGGACTACTATGATTTCCGCCCTGATTTTTGATTGCGATGGGACGCTGACGAACTCAATGCCGGTGCATTATGTCTGTTGGCGGCAGACGATGGCCAGGCACGGAATTGAATTCGGCGAAGAGCGGTTCTATGCCCTCGGCGGCGTTCCCAGCGACAAGATTGTCGCGCTCCTCGCGGCCGAAGCCGGCCTGACTCTCGACGCCGCACTCGTCGCCGAGGAAAAGGAGCAGGCATTCCTGGAGACACTTCACCTGCTCAAGCCGATTGCGGCTGTCGTCGAGATTGCCCGGCTGCATCGCGGCCAGAAGAAGATGGCCGTCGCGAGCGGCGGCATGCGGTACATTGTCGAGCGGCAACTGGCGCAAATCGGAGTGAGTGACTGGTTCGATACCATCGTCGCTGCCGAAGACACGGCTCGCCACAAGCCGGAGCCCGATGTCTTTTTGGAAGCTGCCCGTCGCCTCGGTGTGGCTCCTCAGCACTGCGAGGTTTACGAGGACTCCGACCTCGGCATCGAAGCGGCCCGGCGAGCCGGAATGCGGTGGGTGGACGTGCGGAAATACCATTGACCGCAGCTACTTGCTCGAAGTGCCGCCTCAAGGCGGCAGCCTTTTTCCGCCTTTTCTTATCTTTCTTGCGGCAGCCGCCCCCGCTAGCCTATAATAATCCTGTCAGGGGCCTACCAACTCTGCCGCCTCCTCAAAGCGGCGGAGATTGCGGGGTAATCATGCCGCTCCCAATTCGCTTCTCTTATGCGGTAGCCGTGCTGGCAGCCGGATGGATTAATTTCTGCGCAGTCCCGCGGACGGCGCTGGCCGAAGTGGTCCTGCTCAAGTCCGGCGCGAAGGTGGAGGGAGAGATCCTCAACCCGGCCCGCTCCAAGGACGATCTCGTCGAAGTCGTGCCGGTCGAAGGTCTCAAGCTGACTCTCGCCGCTTCGCAAGTGAAGGGGGTTCTCGTCCAGACCAAAGTCCTGAAGGACTACGAAGCCGCGGTCGCCCGCATGGCGGACACGCTGGATGCCCATCTCGCCATGGCCCAGTGGTGCCTGGAAGCCAGCCTCGCGGAGCAGCGAAAGTTTCACCTCAGCCAGGTCATCAAGCACGACCCCAACCACGCCATGGCCCGCGCCACCTTGGGATACATCAAGGTCGGCAGCGGATGGATGACGCAGAATGAATACAAGCGCCGCCAGGGCTACGTCCTCAAAGGGGGCGCGTACCGCCTGGCGCAAGAGCTGGAAACCACGGAGCGAGCCGGCCAGTGGGAACGCGACACCCTAGCCGCGCGAAAAAACCTCAAGATGTGGTTCACTTGGCTGGGCGGCAAAGGCAAGGGAGCCGACCAGGCTCTCGAGAACATCCGTGGCATTCGCGAAGAAGCAGCCGCCCCCGCGCTGGCTGACGCCGTCGCCGATGCGCGCCTGTCCCGCGATCTACGACTGATGTGCCTGGACGTGCTGACGCAGTTCCCGCCGAACTATTACGGCTCCACGCTGATCAAGATCGCGATGGACGACACCGACCCGGAAATGAGCGACAAATGCCTGGACGTCCTCCGCGAGCAGCGGTCGCAGCAAGCAATCTTGACCTTTATCAAAGGTCTCAAGGCCAAGGGCAACAAAGTCGTCAATCGCTCGGCCCAGTGCCTGCAACGCCTGGGGGATCCCGCGGCGACGGTATCGCTGATTGATGCTTTGGTCACGAAGCATGAGTTGGTTATTCAAACCGGATCGCCAGGTGGAGTTGCCGCGGGGTTCGGCGGCAGCGGCGACGACAACGGACTGGGAAATTTTAGCATGGGGGATAAGTCCAAAAAAATTTCTCAGGAGCTCAATAACGACGCCGTCCTGAGCGCCCTCACCAGCTTGCACCAGGGGGTGAACTTCAATTTCAATGAAACCGCGTGGCGAGCCTGGTACATTGAGTCCCATACGTCGCCGGACGTGAATTTGAGACGGGGAGAATAGCCGCTGGGTGGGGTAGGCTTCCAGCCTGCCCAGGAAACGGGCGAAATTTTGAGCCTAGCTTAGCCGCCGCGTCCACGCGGTGTTTCCCCGCGTGGACGCGAGGGCTAAGCTGGAGACGGTCAATTGGAACGTCGTCATGCATTCTCCCTGGATAGGAGCCGCTGCGTGTCCCACCACAGTTCTTGGAACGGCCTCAACTTCCGCCCTCTCGGACGTCGCGGATTCATCAAGGTCGGAGCGCTCGGCGTCGGCGGACTCTCGCTGCCGCTCTTGCCGCAGCTTCAAGCGCTGGGCGCGACCAGCAAAAAGGGCTCAACCCGGGACCGCTCGATCATTCTCTTCTGGATGGCCGGCGGGCCGTCGCATATCGATACCTACGATCCCAAACCGGAGGCGGCTGCGGAAATTCGGGGGCCGTTCGGGGCGTTGGAGACGAAGGTGCCGGGGATGCAGCTTTGCGAGCTGCTGCCGCGGCAGGCGAAGCTGGCGGAGCGGCTGACCATCATTCGCTCGATTGCTCACAACCTGGCCGTGCATGACGACGGGGCGCACTGGATGCAGACCGGCTATCCGCTGCTCAATGCCCGTGCCCGCGGACAAACTCATCCTGCCGAAGGAACCGTCGTCTCGCGGCTGAAAGGTGCGCGAGCGGCTGGCATGCCGGCCTATGTCTGCATCCCGGAAGATTACCGCTCGCACATGGGTTTCTATCAGACGGCGGCCTATCTTGGCTCCAAGTACAACGCCCTCAATGCGGGCGGCGATCCAAGCCTCGGCAATTATCGCCCGCCGGAATTTTCGCTGCCGAAGTCCGTTCCGCTCGCCCGGCTTGATGACCGCAAATACCTGCTCGCTTCGCTCGACCGTTTCGCGGCTCACGCGGAGCACATCCAGCAGTGGGGCGAGCTTGACGACGCCCAGCGGCAGGCCATCGAACTCGCCAGCGGCAGCCGGGCGAGGCAGGCGTTTGATCTGGCGCAGGAGAAGCAGGCCACGCGCGAGTCGTATGGCCAGCACGCCTACGGCCAGGGGGCACTTCTCGCCCGCCGCCTGGTCGAAGCCGGCACGAGGTTCGTCACCATCAACCTCTACGAGAAGGACGTCGATTGGTGGGACGACCACACCGGCATCGAGGCCAATCTCCGCAAGCGGCTCCCGCCCTTCGATCAGGCCATCGCCACGCTCATCTCCGACCTCGCGGACCGCGGCCTGTCCGAAAACGTCCTCGTAGCCGCCTACGGCGAATTCGGCCGCTCCCCGCGGATCGACAAAGGAGCTGGCCGCGGCCACTGGCCCGGCGCGATGTCCGTCCTCCTGTCCGGCGGCGGCATCCGCGGCGGCCAAATCATCGGCAGCACCACCCCCGACGGCTCCGCCCCCAAAGACCGCCCCCTCACCCCCGGCCACCTCCTCGCCACCCTCTACCACACCGTCGGCATCGACCCGCACGGCACGCTGCCGGACTTGCAAAACCGCCCGATTCCGCTGGTACCGGAGGGAGAGGTGATAAGGGAGTGCGTGGCGTAGGCTTCCAGCCTGCCCAATATCATGGTGAATTCGCAGCCTATCCGCAAAAAAGATTCGCGCTGGCTGCTCTACGCGGCGGCTGTTGGAGTGGCAGTACTGGCGATCTTTACGTTCGAGGTCTCTTTGTTCGCGTACGGCTTGTGGGAAGCTCCGGCCCTGTTTCGAATCGCCGCACTCGTGGTTCCGCTGGTGGTGCTCCTTGGGTTCATCTTGATAATTACTATCGGAACCAAAATCGTCCCCTGGCGCTATTCCGTCTTCGGCCCCTACGAGCGGACACTGCCTCCAAAGGGTTTTCAGCCGCACATTCGGATGAGCCTCGAACCGCAGCAGCCTAGTTTCATTCGGCAAGTGGATGTGAGCGAGGATGGAATTGAGTTGACGTTTTACCGGTATTGGCAATCGCGTGCATTCCTTCCAGCGGCATCAATCACCGCCATCGGCCCCGCGGCCTGGCGAACGTACGGGGTCGAGCACAATAGTCTAGAGGTTGAGAGTCCGCTCATCGTGAGCCAGGAAATTGGCGAAGCGATCCTGGCAGGTTTAGATCAGAAGCAGACGTAGGGACGAGCCTCTCATTCGCCATTCGCCATTCGGGCGTCGTCATTCCTCCTCCTCCTCCTCTCGATCCGGATGCAGCGGGTCGTCCGCGCTAAAGAAGAAGTCCCCGAGGCCCAGCGGCACGTCGCTGCCGCCGAGGGTGCGGGATTTTTTCTGGGCGAGGCTGTGGAGGTCGAGGGCTTCGTCGCCGAGGCATTTTTGCAGGGCCTCGCGCCAGGCGGCGTCTTTGCTCATCGGGTGCTGCGGGTCCTGGGCCAGCCGCTTCATGGCGAAGCGGAGCAGGTTGATGCCGTCGCGGGGGGAGAAATCGAGCTTGAGGCCGTGGGCCTGCTGCAGGAACTCGACCGTCATCGCCAGCATGTCGGCCTGGGCGAAGGGGAGGTGGTACTGGAGGATGGCCATCTCGTCCCGCTTGCTGGGGAAGCCGAGGGTGAGCGTGGGCTGGAGGCGGCTGAGGATGTAGTCGGGGATTTCGTAGGTGGATTCGTCCTGGTTCATGGTGACGGCGCAGCGGAAGTCGCGGTGGGCCTTGACCGTGATGCCGGCGACGATGCTCTCCACGTAGCGGCGGTGGTCGAGGAGCGGGGCCAGGCTGGCCCACGATTTTTCATTCATCCGGTTCCCTTCATCCAGGATGCAGACGCCGCCGCGAATCATCGCCGTGACCAGCGGCGAGGCGTGGTAGGCGATCTTGCCGCTCTCCGCCAGCACCGGCGTGACCAGCAGATCCTCCGGCCGTGTGTCGGACGTGCACTGATAGATGAAGAGCTCCTGCTTGCGGACCTGCGCCCCGGCCATGGCCAAAGCCGTCTTGCCGATGCCCGGCGTGCCGAGCAATCTCGGCGCAAGGGGCAGGTCTTTCTCATCGACGACGATCCAGCAGGCCAGAAGCTGTTTCAAGATTTCCTGCTGGCCGATCCATTCCCCCATGGCCTCGTGCGGCTGGCTGAGATGGAGGTGAATGCCGTCGATTTCGTGATGCCTGTGCATAGTGTTTTATCCTACTGTCCCGTCATAACCGCTCCAAGTCATGCAGAAGGAGGGACCAGACGCTTATACGGAATTTGCGAACTAGAGTTTGGATGATCGGGTGCCACGCCCACGGCTTTGCGTGGGTGTGTCCATTTCATGCGCAACACTTCACGCCCACGCAAAGCCGTGGGCGTGCCACCCATGTAGACCCATGGTCAGCCTCCTTCCACAGCCGCAAAAACTATTCGCGTCCGTTGCCGGATTTGATCGCGGAGTGCTGACGGCTGTGATTCTGGCGAGCGGCGTAGCGCTGTCGCTGAACATCGCCGACCCGGACCTGTGGGGGCATGTGCAATATGGTCGGGACGCCCTGGCGAGCGGCCTGCCGGCAACCACGACCTACTCGTACATCGCCCAGGGCTATCCCTGGATCAACCACGAAATCCTGGCGGAATTGGCGCTGGCTCTGGGCAACGACTACCTCGGTGCTTGGGGACTGATGCTCATCAAGGTGGGACTGGGGATGGGCGTGATCGCGCTCATGATTCGCCGCGCCCGCGAGCAGAAGGCCGGGCTGCTCGCCACCGCTGCCGTCGCGCTGCTGGTCGCCGTGTGCCTGGCGAATCACTGGACGCTTCGTCCACAGATCATTTCGTATGTCAGCTTCGCGCTTCTTCTCTCGCTCTTGGGGTGGTGCTTTGAAGGCTGGGAGGGGACGTGGCAGGTTAGTTGGCCGAGGTTTATTTCCAGAGAACAAGGTACAGATCCTCACCCCGACCCTCTCCCAGGGGGAGAGGGGGAAAGAGCCCCGCTTGTCTATTCCATCGAACGCCTCAAGTATTTGTGGCTGGTCCCGATCCTGATGATTGTCTGGACAAATTCACATGGGGGATTTCTGGCCGGGTACTGCGTGTTCCTGGCGTACCTGGGGCTTCGCGGTTTGGAGGTTGTGTCGCGGAAGGGCTGGGCGGCGACCGGATTGCTCGAGCGGCTGAGCATGTTTGCCGCGGTCGCTGGGCTGGCGACGTTCATCAATCCCTATGGACTGAATTTTCATCTCTGGCTGGTGGGCGACCTGGGGGTGCCGCGGCCGGAGATTGTGGAATGGCGTGCGCCGAATCTCCTGGAAGCCCACAGCGTGCCGTTTGTGCTGCTGGCCTGCACCTGGCTGGCGACGCACGTCATCAGCAAGAAGCCCAAGGACTTCACGCAGCTCGTCATCCTGGGGCTGCTCCTGTGGCAGTCGCTGGTCCACCTGCGGCACATCGCGTTTTTCGCCATTGCCCTGGGCTTTTGGCTGCCGCCGCATTTGGATTCGCTGCTCACGCGGTTCAAGATTTCCAAAGAGGGAGAGTCGCCAGCGGACGCCCTCAGTCCGATGTTCCTGCGAGTCTCGTGGATCGGCCTCATCGCGGCCTGGCTCTGTTGCGGCGTGCAACTGTTCTTCCAGTGCAAGGAAATCAGGGTGGAGCAGGGGAGCTACCCAGTCTCCGCCATCAAGTACATCGCCGGTCAAAAGCTGGAAGGAAAGCTGCTTTGCACGTTCAACTGGGCCCAGTACGCCCTCGCCGCTCTTGGCCCGGATCAAACGGGCAAGCAAGGCCTGCTTGTTCACGTCGACGGCCGCTGTCGCACCAGCTATTCGCAGCAGATGCTGGACGAGCATTTTGACTTTGTGATGGGGAACGTCGGCCCGGAAATGCGGTATCGCGGGCCGGAGAACAAATTCAACCCGACCATTGCCTTGGAGCGAGGCAACCCCGATCTCGCTCTCATCTCCCGCCTCCAAAAACCCAGTGTCGACGTGATGAAAGGGCAGGGGAGTGCCTGGATGCTCCTCTATCAGGACGAGCTCGCCCAAGTCTGGGGCCGAGCCGCCAAATACTCCGACCCCGCCAGCCCGCACTTCATTCCTCTCGCCCGCAGGCAGATTAGTGACGCGAAGCAAGGGGGCTTTGCAAAATGGCCGGCGATACCAGCCAGACACCAGCCTGAAGCGCCAGCGAAGGACAGCCTAGCCACTTCTAAGAGCATTCCCAAATGATGATCGACCAATTGACGCACCAGCCATCGCACATTTTCGAGCCCCGCATCCTCGACGACGATTCGCTGGCGCCGCTAGAAGCAATCGCCCGAGCCGAAGCGCTCCTCGACCGCGCCGAAGTCCTCACCCGCTTGCTGGCGGATGACGATGGTTATGAGCCGGCGGAACTAGATTTCGAGTTGCCGTTCCGCTTCAAGCTCTCGGTGGTCATCCCGGTGTACAACGAGGAGCGGACCATCGGCCGCGTATTGGCCCGGGTGAAGGCCCTGCCGCTGAACACGGAGATTATCGTCGTCAACGATTGCAGCACGGACGGCACGAAACAGGTGCTCGACGATCTCGCCTTCCCCCTGCGGCTGGAGGTGATCCATAAGCCGCAGAACGAGGGAAAAGGGGCGGCGCTCCGCACTGGATTTCGGCGGGCCAGCGGGGACATTGTCGCCGTGCAGGACGCCGATCTGGAATACGACCCGCGGGACATCCTGCCGCTGCTCAGGCCGATCTTGGGCAACGAAGCCGACGTGGTCTACGGCTCGCGGTTCCTCACACAGAAGCCCAAACACTCGTCGCTGCTGCATCGGCTGGGGAACGGAATTCTGACCGGCACGTCGAACTTGCTGACCGGGCTGAAACTGACCGACATGGAAACCTGCTACAAGGTCTTCCGTCGGGACGTGCTCTCGAAATTCGAAATCCAGCAGAACCGCTTTGGCTTCGAGCCCGAAGTGACCGCCAAGCTCGCCCGCCGCAAATGCCGCATCGTCGAGCGTCCCATCCACTACGCCGCCCGCAGCTACGCCGACGGGAAGAAGATCGGCGTCAAGGACTTGTGCAATGCGATCTGGTGCATTGTGCGGTACGGAGTGGCGGACTAGTTCGTAGTAAATGCTCGGGGTCGGGAGTCTTTGGCGTCCCAGACTGTCCATCAGGTGCGACCCCGCCGCCAAAGACTCCCGTCCCCCTGACGCCGCACGCCGGTCGACTCCCCCTGGCCAGCCAACGTCCACAGGCGCACCGAGGGGCGGACCGTTTTGACAGGTCTACCCCAGGGGGTCGGGAGTCTTTGGCGACAGACCTCTTGGCGATGGATAGGGTAATGACGCCAAAGACTCCCGACCCCGAACCGTCCCCCTTAACGCGCCGGAAATCCGATTCCCCGTCCGTGAACGTTATAAGCGGCGTACCACCCACCCTTGATACCGGTTTTCAAGTTCCCGTTTTCGCCCCCCGTGTATCAGCGCGGATCGCACAACTCCTTACCCCCGTGCAACTTCCGCCGAAGCTTCACGTCACTCGCGCGATACACAGCACGTTTTCTTGATACACCCTACCCCCCGCTATTCCAGGGGATGTATCAGAGATTTTATAAGCTGTTTGTCACAAACAGTTACACCATCGACCAGCCTCTTAACGGCAAATTATCTTCCCTTACGACCAAATTGTCAAAGAGCCCAAGTTGGAGTCCCGCCTTCAGGCGGTCTTGACTGAACACTGAATACTGAAAACTCCCGCCTCACCCTCCCTAGCCCTCGCGGGGAGCTCCGCCCCTTGTTCCCCTATTATACAGAATGGCACTTCTGCCTAAGTGTCTAGTACTTCCGGTGGGGTAGGCTTCCAGCCTGCCCAGAGCCGCGTCCGCCCGCGCGGGGCGGGCCAGTTCAGCCTGCGGCGAGTCTTCGCAGCCCTGGAAGGTGAATCCTTCGCCCAAGCTCTCAGCCCCGAAGGGGCGGCTCTAAGGTAGCCCAGGGTGGAGCCCGGCGCTTCGCCGGGCGCAGCCCTGGGTAGGAAGACCCACCACCCCAAGGCCAGGGCCACGATCACCGTCACCAGCAGCAGGTCGCGGATGGAGAATTTCATGGGTCGAAATCTGAGAACTCATTCCAGTAGGCAAGAAAATTGAGAACCTGGAAGCGGCGGTAAATCTCCACGTCGCCTACTTCAATTTCTGCTGGCGTCCGGGGGACATGCGGATCACGCCGGCTATGGCCGCTGGTATCACGCCCCGATTGTGGACGTTCAATGACCTGCTGAAATAGGCAGGATAAGCCCCGTCACTCTGGCGGGGCTTTTTGCTGCGCGGTTAGAATGGGGCGATGGAAATCTCAGGAAACTGGCTTGATCCAGAAGCCAAGCAGCAATTGGACGATTGGCGCGAATTGCACGCCCAAACCTTTCAGGGATTCCTGGAAGACGCAAGTCTGGCACCGGGGAACTTTCGCACCTCTGGCGAGTTCCTCTACGTTTGGCCAGACATGATCCGGCGTATTCAAGAGATGAAGATTCCCGATCCAGATTCAGACGGATTTCCCACTCCACCTTGGAAGACTGCCTAGTTCTTAGGCATCAAGAATTTTCAACCGGTATCACTACCGGCTCCGCAGGCTGCACTTCATGGGCCTACTTCTTGGGCGGACCCAGGGCGGGTGCTTGGGATTTGAGCGATTCGACAAGCGCCTTCAGTTTGTATTGCTGGAATTCTCGGCTTTGAACGGCGCGATCGATGGCGTCCAAATCTGCTTGAATCTGGAGCTTCTTGTTTTCTTCCGCTAGCTTCGTCAGCTTCTCCGTAAGTTTCGCATACTTCTGGTGGTCCAAGAACCACCCCAAGGCCAGGGCCACGATCACCGTCACCAGCAGTAGGTAGAGGGCAGTTTGAAAACACGGATTTTTGACTATCGCTTCTTCGCTTCCGATTTTGGCGGCTGCTGCCCCGCAAATCGTTTTTTCTGTATTGCCTCCGCCTCAAACACCTTATCCCACGTTTGTTTGGAAACCACCCCGCCCATCGTAAAGATTTCTTGCTGTCGCCACTCGAGGAATTCCGTTCTTTCGGCAGACTTCTCAGCCTTCTCGTTGAGCTGCCGGCGGTCGCACCACCAGCCCAGCCCCATGCCGATTACGAGAATTCCCATCAGGACATCGCGGATCGAGAAGCGGAACATAGGGGACTCCTTTGGGCTGCATTCTACCGCTAGATTTCCAGAAGTCTCAACGTCAAACCGCTCCCCGCCGCGCCCTGGCCTGGAGATCATGATTGGCGGCGTGCCTTGAGCCCGCCAAAGCGGGTTACCGCGAACTGAACTCCCATCGCGGCCACGATCGCCACAAACGGCATCAGGGGGGCTCGCATCCGCAGGTTGCTCCAGTAAAACGTATGCACGAGCGTGAAGACCAGGCAGAGGAGCACCCCCCAGACCCAGGGAGAGCGGAGCAGCTTCCCCCTCAGCCCCCAGACTCCCGCCAAAGCAGCCGCGTAGACGGCGAGATACCAGGCGCAGGTGGCATAGCGCAGGAGAGCCCGCTTCCCGGTTTCGTCGGCGGTGAGTTTGTTGGGAAGAGGACTCCAGAGTTGGCAGACGCGGTAGAGGCAGGAATAGGCGAACATGAAGGGCCGCTCTCGCATTGTTAAAGCTGCTCGTCGGTATGCTCTTTGATCTATCAGGATTTCATACTGATGATCCGAATCGTCGAAATACCCATTGAGAAGTTTCGGCAAATAGTGCAATCCGAACCGGAAGTCAAACTCCTTTGAATCCCATGGTGTCGGCGATTCTGAGTTCTTCAAATATTCGTAGAAGTCATCGTTATTTGCCAAGTTAAGCGTGTATCCGCCATGCGTTGTCGTGGTGATCGGCTTGCCGAACTGCTGGTAATTGCGATATCCCCATGGTGAGACAACGATGGCGGCGACGATGCCAAATGCCACGAGGTTGGCGAGGCGGCGGGCGTACTGGCTGATGAGAGATTGCTTCGCTGCAGCTGAAGTATCGAGGGGCTGACGCCACAAGTTCGCCTGGAGGAAGAGCATTCCGATGCCGCAGAGACCGGCCCAAGGCAAGAAGGTTGGTCGGCAGAGGATTGCCAGACCCAGCGCGCAGCCGGCGAAGGCGGCGTTTATCGGGCGGCGGTCCGAGTGGAAGCGGGCGAGGGTGTAGAGGGCAAGGACTGCCAGGAAAGCAGCCAGCGTTTCGGTCATTACGTACGTCGACCAGTGAAGCAGAATCGGGTCGCACGCGACGATCAGCGCCGCAATCGCTGACGGCCAGGTTGTCTCCTGTCCCCTGTCCCCTGTCCCCTGAACGGCCATTTTTTTCCCAACCAGCCAAGTTAGCCATACGGTCCCCATCCCCAGCAGCCAATGCAAAATGGCCACTCGCAGCGGCGTGACTGCCAATCCTTCCCCCGCCAGTTTCGCCAGCAGCACCGGGTAAAGCGGCGGGCGATAAGCGGTCGGCCGGGGCTGCTCACCATCCTTCCCCAGCCCATAAATCCGATAGGTCGCCAGATTCTCGGCAATCTCCCGGTAGGCGTCCCGGTCCTCGCTCAGATTGTCCCGCATGACCCACAGGACACCGCCGCGGAGAAGAGCCGCGAAGAGGAGGACGGCGAGGAGTTGGGAACGGGGAGGCACAGGGTCAGGGGTCAGAAGGCAGAAGGCAGGAACGCTCTTCACTCTAACACAGCCCTGTACGCCGTACCTCTAACCACTCACCACTCACCACTCACGCTCCACGAAAAAAGCCCAGCCAAGCTCCCCTCTTGGAAAAGCTTGGCCGGGCCAGGATCAGTTTCTAGATGGCACCTTCACGCCCATGCAAAGCCGTGGGCGTGCCACCCGTTTATTTCCACCTCTAGCGGCTGAAGGTCAGTCCCGGGTCGTCCTGGGGTCCGCCGAGCAGCTTAAAGGTGAATTTGCCGTCGCCGTCCTGGGCGACGTGGCCCACCATCGCGCCACCGTCCTTCCGTTGCAGGACCAGCAGCGAGCCTTCGGTGGTGTAGGTTCCCGAGAAATCCTCATTGCGGCTCCCCTGGTTGAACTTCCAAGTGAAGGAATCATCCGCCTTCAGGTTCAGGCCGAACTTAGAACCGTCCTCGCGGCTGGATTGCCACTGGCCGGCGATTGCTTTGGGGTCAATGGGCGTCGCGTCTTCGCGCGGGCGAGGTTCCGGCCGGGCCGTTTCCTCGCTGGGTACTGGAGGAGGCGCATCCACCCCTTCCCGGTCCCCATCCTGGGACTTATCCACTAGCGCCAGCATTTCCTTGGCGACGCGATCCCTCGGCTCGAGCTTCACGACGCTGGAGAATTCCCGGGCCGCGGCCTGGGGATGTCCCGTTGTCATGTAGTGATAACCGAGCAGAAATCTCGCCCCCGCCTCGTCGGGACGACTCTTGCTGAAACTCTCCAAGGCCCGGAGATGCACGGTGTAATCGCCCACGTCGCCATACAGCGATGCCATGGTCGCCCAATCCCAGCCTGGACCAACCGCCAGCACGGAGTTGAGAGTAGCCGCCGCGCCGTTGTAATCCTTCATGGCGAACTGGGTCAAGGCGCGGAATTCGTGCAGCACTTCGTCGGACGGGTTTTCCTTCACGGCCCGATTGACGAGAGCCAGCGCGGTGTCATAGTCGCCCGCCTTGAAGGCTTCGCGGGCGGACGCGAAGTCCCGCATCGCGATCTCTGACGGCGAGGCATTAGCAGTCACCGGAATCGGCTGGGCGTAGTTATAGACGACGTAGTTTCCGCCGCCGCCCCAGTACGGATTTGCGTAGGGGTAGTAGCCGCTGTTATAGATCGAGCTACCGAGGCCCCATCCGCCGTATCCCCAACCCATGGGATAGCGGCCATAGCCATATCCGCCGTAACGGCCATAGCCGCCACCGCTGCCGATGAAGACATTTCCCAGTCGAATGCCGTAACCGCCGTAGTTGCCATAACCGCCGAAGCCCTGGCCATAGCCGATTTGCGGATTCCAGCCGTACGTGTCGTTCCAGTAACCGCGATGCCAGGAGTGATTCTGGTAGCTGGGGCGGTAGTTGTTGGGAGCGATGTTGAGCGAACGCTGTCCGATGTTGATGTTGTTGCTATAAATCGCTCGGTCAACCGTCCGATTCAAGTCGCCGGGCAGATTGACACCGGCCCGACGTACGGCCCCTTCAATGCGTCCGTCCAGCGAACCATCGCCGCGAACCCGGCCCTCGCCCACGCGGACATTGCCGCCGGCCGAGCCGTCCGTGCGAACGCGAACACCCCCTTCGCCGACGCGAATGTTGCCGCCTGCCGTGCCGTCTGTGCGAATGCGGGCACCGCCGCCATCCACTCGGACGCCGCCCGAGGCGTTGCCGCCGGCATTGCCGCTCGCCGCGGGAACGCGGACATTGGGCACGTTGGGAACTTGCACGCGGGGTGCGGGCTGTTGACCGCCACCTGCCGGCTGTTGCAACCGCGGGGCGGAGCCCCCTCGGTTGCCGTTGTCGTTATTTCCGCGACCGCCGCCGTTGTCGTTATTTCCGCGACCGCCGCCGCGGCGCTGCGCCAGGGCGTCCGTCCCCGCCAGCGCGACGCACAGCGTCAGTCCGGCGAGTAATGTGTATTTGAGTTTGAGCATGATAATCTTCTCCTTTTTCTATGAGTTCCGGTTGTGAATTGCAGGTCTGATCTACTTGGGTTCCTTGTCCTCTTTGGGTTCCTTGTCCTTCTTAGGTTCCTTGTCCTCTTTGGGTTCCTTTTTTCCCTTGCCCTTCGGGGGCTTCGGTTCGGTGCCGCGCTCTGGCGGAGCCGGCTTTACGGGCTCAGGCTCGATGGTCGGCGGCGCCTTGGGGGCTGGTGCCTTCGGGGCCGGTTCCTTGGGCGAGGGGGTTTCGCTCGGCGGAGGTGCTTTGGGTTCCCGGGGTTCCCGCGGTTCGGGCCGCGACTTGCCGCGAGGCTCGGGCCGCGGGGGATTCGGGTCGATGTCGGGCATCGGACGAGACTTGGGCGGATTCTTCAGTTTTTCGAGATCGCGCGTTTCCGAGGGGCGTGTACCCTCCGTCTTTGGCGGCTTCTCCCGGCCGGGCCGCGAGCCCTTGGGACGCTCGCCAACCGGCGGCCGTTCTCCCGTGGTTCCGGGATCTATTTCCGGGCTCGGGGGCGGAACGTCACTAGGATCACTTCCCACGCGCGGCCTGGGTTCACGGCTCGGTGGCGTCCTTTCCGGCGGCGGACCCTTGCCTTTACCCTTACCCTTTTCGCCAGGCGCCGGTGCCGGATCGCGGGGCAGTGGATCAGTGGGATCGCGCATCGGCCGCGTGCCAGGCCGCTCCGCTGGGTCTCGTTTGCCTGGTTCACGCACACGAGGTTCGGCCGTTCCGGGTTCTCGTGCGCCAGGCTCACGCGAAGTTCCGGTTTCGGCCTTGACGGCCAGGCGGGCAGCGGAAATCGGTGATTTCGGCAGCTTGACCGTCACAGGTTCGGTTTTGGTTCCAGTCTTCGTACCTGTCTTCACGGTGGCGTCGACGTCTGCGCTTACTTGGGCTTCCGTCTTAAGACGCACATCGCGCTGCTGACGAATTGCCTTCGCGTTACCAGCCAACTCACGGCGTTCCGTTTCCATCACGCGGCTAAAGCTATAGGAAGTCGTGCTGTGCTTGGCGATCTGCGTGAGGGAAGTAACGACATTGGTTTCCGCGTTACCCTCAAAATTCGCTTCGAGCCAGCGTCGGTCGAACGTCCGCGCCGGCCGCGCGGTTTCATCCCGCTCCAAACGCTCGTAGTTTCGCTGGACGTTGACCACCCAGTCCCGGTCGTCGCGATGCTCCCATCTCTGGTAGGCGAAAATCGGGTCGTATCCGTAGCGATTCTGATAGGTGAACCGGGGATAGATGCCGATGGTCGAATAATTCGAGGCGTAGTAGTCGCCGAAGTAGCAATGGTGATACGCCGGACGCAGGAAAAAATGCGAAACGAAAATTGCCGGGTTCACCACCAGGGTCGGTCGGAAGTAGAAATCAGGCCGCGAGTAAACAGTCCGCGTCAGGTACACCGGCGCGAAGACAATCCCGCGACGGGGAACCGAGTAGTCCCAGTACCCGTCCACGAAGACGCAGCCGGAAGGTGTCCAGGCCCAACACGAAGGAACCCAAATCCAGTTCGCCCGGGGAAGCATCCAGTAACCGGGTCGCCAGGCATGGCGCCCGTCATGCCACATCCAAACTCCGGGGATCCAGGCGTGATCCGGCGAGGGAGCCTCGGTACTAGGTCCATTTTCCAAGCTCTTCGGCGGCTGGGCATAGTAGCGAGTTTCTTCGACTTCCGAGTTGGCCCAATAGCCGGATATCCATTGATGTCCCTCGGAGGCAACCGCCCAATAACCCGCAATCCATTCGCGTCCAGGAGGGATGGCGCGCCATACGCCGCTGATCCAGATGAAGTCTTCCCGTTCGTCATCCCAACCCCAGTAGCCCGGAATCCAGGCCACATTGTCGCCTTCCGGCTTCTGGTCCGGCGGCATTTCCTCGATCGCCTCGGGCGGCGCGGTCTTGATGGTCAACCGCGTTTGCGGCGAGAAAGTCATCGCTGCCGCAAACGCTTCATGCAATGGACCCCGCGCCAGGACTTCGACTCCCTCGTTGGGATCCGCATCCTGGCCCGCCAGCGAACCTGTCGCCCAGGAGATTGTCCCCAGGGCAAGAATCCCCAGCGCCAGATGGAATTTTGGATAGCGCAATCTCATGACGAAACTCCCGTGAACTGTGAACAGCGGACGCTCCGCAAAAGAGAGAAGCACTCCATGTGCCGAAGTCGGCAGGAAAACTAACTGCCGCTGCAGCCGCCGCCAAAGAACAACCAGGCAATGACCAGAATCGGAAGCGGAATGCCAATCACCCAAAGCAGAGCGAAAATGCTGCGATTACCCATGCCCATGGCGGATTCTCCTCGAAAAAAAGATGTGCGAAATTATGGACCGCCCTTCGCTCACGCAAGCCCCGTGCCGAAAGAACTCGGAAAGTTGCCGCGGAGGCGATACTCCCTTGTGAAATCAACCATAAGACGTGGGCGTAAGCGCAGTCAGCATGGTGGCTGAAACGCCAACAACACTGCGTCGCCGGGGAATGTTTCACGAGACCGCATCTCTCGCGGCAGGATCGCCGATCACCCTACTTCTGTAGCGACCAATCCTGCTCGTACACCAGATACCCCCCCGGCTGCATACCCATCTGCTCGTAGACTCGCTGAGCCCGCGAGTTTCCCTGCTCCACATACAGCCGCAAGCCACGAACGTCCGGAGTTTCTTTGGCCAAGGTGGCGATGTGCCGGAAGAGGGCTTTGAAGACTCCTAGTTTGCGGAACTCCGGCCGCACGTACACGCTTTGCAGCCACCACAGCACGCCATCGCGCCAATCGGTCAGCTCAAAGGTGATCATGGTCTGCCCCGCGACTTCGCCGCTGACCTCCGCCATGAAGTAGCGGCACATTTCGGGTGAGGCCAAAGCCCTCTGCACCCCTTTGGACAGTACCGCTTCGTCGAGCTTCTTTCCCTCGGATTCTTCCGCCAATCGGAGATTGAAATCGACGATCAGAGTAAGGTCGTCGGGACGAGCGGAACGGATGGTGACGGTGTTCATGCCGCCATGATAACGGCACAAACTTCTCGTGACGACGCTCCGCGCCCGCGGTTCCCTGGGCTACTTGAGAGCGGCCCGTTTTTCCGCGATGACCTTGAGGAGTACCTTCTGCGGGTCGGCAAACTTTTGGATGCCTTCCTCCATCAAGACATTCTCTAATTTGGCCAGGTCCACCTTGGCCCCGATTTCGTCCAGCACGCCCTGGGGTGGAAGTTGATCAACTTGACGCGTGAACATCCGCCCGGACTTGGCGATTGCGTCGTTAGTCGCAGGCGGGTTGGTCTGGATGTCGCTGCCGGCGAAGGCGTCCACGTATTTCCAGGGGGGATCTTCCGGCTTTTTGGTCCCGGTGCTGGCAAAGATCATTTCCTGGGCCAGTGGCAGCTTTTTGTCCGCCCAGAAGGCGTGGTTCTGGGCCCAGATTTGCTTGGCGTTCACAATCCCAACCAGTCCCTGCGCGGCTGGCGAAAGTGCATGAATCTGCTTCTCGGTGTAGATGTCCACGCGGGAGACGAAGATGCTGTAGACGCTCTTGAACTTCGTCAGCGCGCTACGGCGCTGCGCGCCCTTCCAGATCGCGTCGCGGGCTGCTTCGTATTGCCGCGGCGAGAAGATCAGCGTGACATTGAGCGTAACGCCAAAAGCGCACAGCTCTTCGAGCGCCGCCAGGCCGGCGGGCGTGGCGGGAACCTTGATCATGCGGTTCCTGTGGCCGGCTGACCACTTCTTGCCCAGCTCCACGTAGCGTCCTACTCGCTCTTCCTGGGGCAGGTTCGCCTGCGGGTCTTCGATCAGCGGGTCGAGCTCAAAGCTGACGTAGCCGTCGTTACCTTGGCTGGCTTCCCACACCGGCAGGAAGACGGCCTGGGCTTGCTTGACCAGCTCGTCCGTCAGTTGCCAGGCCACCGCGTCATCGGACAATCCTTGTTTCACCAGCCGCTGAATGTCGGCATCAAAACGGCCGGTGCGGATGAGATCGGAAATGATGACGGGATTGGAAGTGGCCCCGGATGCCCCCGCGGCTCGGTCACGCTTCACCAACTCGGGGTCGATGGAATCAATCCACAGTTTGGTTCCAGAAGCGATGAGGGATTGGAGCGGCGACATGAAACCTCCTTGCGGAAAATCCGAAGTGGGCGGGCTAGGAAGCCCATTCTACCTCATTTCACCAACTCCTTGGCCGGGCTGATGGCAAAGTCGTGCAGCAGGGCCTGCTCAAAGGCGTACACGTCGTTAAAGTGCTCGAGGCTGTCGCCCGGTGACTTGGACATCTCGCCGATTTTGATGAGGTTGTAAACAACCTCGCCAAAGTCCCCCGTGCAGCGCAGCCCCCAGCTCTGGAGCACGGCCAGGGCCAAATAACCGTAGCGGTCGTGAGCCAGGTGCCGCAGGGCGTGGCACAGATCCTGCCCAGTGATGTGGCGGGAGACTTTTACTTGCAACTCTCCATCCATGATGGGCGGGTAGAGAAGCTGCTGGGCATAACCCAGCCCGTCACGGACGAAGAGGTAGGCGTCGAGCTTGTAACGAGGGTCTTCGCACAGGAGCTTGACCAGCGGATTGACTTCACCAGTGATGGTTCGCGGCACTTAGGACCTCAATCGAAGGGAGGTGGGATGAAGGCGGACAGGAATGAAAAGATCGAGGAGGGGTTGGTGGGGGTGGCACGCCCACGGCTTGGCGTGGGCGTGAGCTGGTTTCCTAGGTTATCGTCTGCCGGTTCCTTGCTTAATGACGGACAACACGTCCTTCACGCCAATCAGCAGTCGGCGGTTGTCTTCCATTTGCACCAGCAGTTGCTGGGCGAGGATTTCGTGATTCAGGATGCGAGCCCGGCCCTCGGCAGTGACAATGTCGCTGCCGATGGCCGGCATGTCTCTAACGAGATCCTCGTAGGTATCGTACTCATACCGCAGGCAGCATTTTAGCCGTCCGCAGCGGCCGGAGATTTTCGTGGGGTCGAGCGTGGCCTTTTGCAGCTTGGCCATCCGCATGGAAACAGGGGGCATTTCCTTGAGATGCGTGTTGCAGCAGAGGGGCTTGCCGCAGTCGCCGTAATCGGCCAGCAGCTTGGCTTCGTCCCGCACCCCGATCTGCCGCATTTCGATGCGGGTCTGAAACTCGCTGGCCAGGCCCTTCACCAGTTCGCGGAAATCGATGCGGTCTTCCGCCAGGTAATAGATGACAATCCGCTCGCCGCCGAAGAGATGCTCAATGTCCACCAGTTGCATCTGCAACCCCGTCCGCTGCACATGTTGGCGGCAGACTTCAAATTCGCTCCGCTCCTTGGCATGCAGATGGGTGAGCTCGCCGGAATCGTCGGCGGACATTTCCCGCAGAATTTGGCCACCGGGAGAGTCTTGCACCTGCTGCGCGACCTCGTCGCTGGCTTCCAGCAGCACCTCCGCCGCTTCCAAGCCGCGGCTGGTCCGGGCAATCACCTTGGAGCCGCGCAAATAGCGATCCTGGCCCCGAGTGCTGAACACACCCAGCAGGCGCATCACGCCATAACGGACGACATATCGGGCCATATCGGAAGCGACAGGCATCCCGCACTGCCGCGAAAAATTTGAAGCAAGGCGTGGCCGGCATCCCTTCACCTGGCCATGCCTTTTCAGTATATCCGCCGACGGAAAAAATGAATAGGCGGACCAGATTCCGGCAACTAGTCAGGCGGCACGCCCACAACTTTGCGTGGGTGTGGAAATGGTGCAAGGCGTCGCATCCAGCCGATACCCCGCTTGAGAATCCGCCGCGGATGCTTGTATTTGCCCATCCACGGATTCAGAATTTTCCCTGAGTGTGGGAATTCTCCCGCCGATTGCGAGAAGGTGCCCCGCCTCCCATCCAGCTTCCCAAGGGTTGGCTCAAGCTCGTCAACAAACCGCAATCCGAAACGGAAGTTGCGGCAGTGCGTGCGAGCGTGGTCCGGGGCCGCCCCTTCGGCAGCGAAACTTGGACCCGCCTCGCGGCGAAGAAATTAGGACTAGAATCAACCCTCCGCCCCCGCGGGCGGCCCAAGAAAGCCGACAAAAAGTAGAATGTCCCGAATGGCGTTAAGTTAAGCGTAAAGCGTTCCCTGTCATGGGTTAAGCATCGCTATCGCTTCAACGCTGTCATAAGTGCGCCGGATTGGCCCGCGTTCACATCGCTCGTGCTTTC
>JBKJNY010000164.1:0-4307 GCA_046593355.1 Pirellulaceae bacterium
ATTAGTCATTAGTCATTAGTCATTAGTCATTAGTCATTAGTCATTAGTCATTAGTCATTAGTCATTAGTCATTAGTCATTAGGATTTAGACATTTACTAGGTTATGTTGTCGCCGGCTCGAACGCGGTCGCGCTCGCTTTCTTCTCAATGCTCAGGCTGGCGTCGCCGGCGATCTGAATGATCTCTTCCACGGTGGTCAGTCCTTCGCGGACTTTGCGGAAGCCGTCGTGGCGGAGGGTGACCATGCCGCTGTTCATGCCGATTTTTTTCAGTTCTGCCACGGTAGCGCTGGCCGCGATGGCATCCCGCAGCTCGTCGGTGACCACCAGGATTTCATGGATTCCCATGCGGCCGCTGTAGCCCGTATTGCGGCATTTGCGGCAGCCGACCCCCTTTTGGAATTTGTCCATCCCGTAGCCCATCCGCTCCAGCGTCTTGCGAAGCTGGCGAGGCGGATCATAGGTCTCGCGGCATTTCGGGCAGACCTTTCGCACCAGCCGCTGGGCCAGGATCATGTTCAGGGCCGCGCCGATGAGGTACGGCTCGACGCCCATGTTCACCAGGCGGGTAATGGCGGAGGGGGAATCGTTGGTGTGCAGCGTGCTGAAGACGAGATGGCCGGTCAGCGAGGCCTGGATTGCGGTCCGGGCTGTTTCGTCGTCGCGGACTTCGCCGACCATGATCACGTCGGGATCCTGGCGAAGCAGCGTGCGGAGGGCCTTCGAGAACGTCAGCCCCACCTTCTCCTGCACCTGGAACTGGTTGATCAACGGCAGATGGTACTCAATCGGGTCTTCGACGGTGCAGACGTTGTTCTCCATCGAGGCGATTTCATTCAGCGCCGCGTAGAGCGTGGACGTTTTTCCGCTGCCGGTCGGTCCGGTCACCAGGATGATGCCGTTGGGAGATTGAATGCAGGCCTGGAACTGCGTCAAGACGTCTTCCGCAAATCCCAGGTCGCGGAGGTTGAGCGTGACACTGCGGGTATCCAGCACCCGGATCACGGTTTTTTCTCCGCGATTGCCGGGGAAAGTGCTGACGCGGAGATCGACCTTGCGGCCGTCGAGCATCACATTCACCCGCCCATCTTGCGGCAAGCGGCGCTCGCTGATGTCCAGGCCCGCCATGATCTTGATGCGGCTGGTGATAGCGCCAACCAGGTGCAGGGGAACTTCCAGCGACTTGTAGAGCTTGCCGTCGATGCGGTTGCGGACGCGCGTGCAGCGCTCCGCGGGCTCAATGTGAATGTCGCTCGCCCCTTCGCGGACGGCGTTGTAGATCATGTAATTGACCAGGCGGATGACCGGCGATTGCCCCGCCACGTCGGCCGAGGCGTCGGCGATGTCTTCCACCGCCTCGATGAGGGTGACGTCCCCTTGCTGGTTTCCATCGATAATGTCGTCGATGACGAACGTCTTGCTGTCCGGCAGCGTGGTGATCATCCGCCGGATGTCCTTGGACGTCGTCGAGACGATCTGGACTTCCAGGCGGGTCAGGCCGCGGATTTCGTCGATCAGAAAGAGGTTCGACGGCTCGGTGACCGCAACGGTGAGCGTGCCGCGGATGCGAAACAGCGGGAAGACCAGGTTCTTCTCGATATATTCCCGCGGCAGGACGTCGACGATCCGGGGGTCGGCGATGCGGGGTTCCAGCTTGGCGAACGGAACGCCATAGATGCAGGCCAGGCACTCGGTGATGTGGTCCTCGGTGCAGTATTGCAGGTCGACGAGGATTTCGCCAAGGAGTTTGCCGTTTCCTTGCTTCTTCTGGAGCTCCAGGGCGGACTGCAATTGGTCCACGGTGACATAACCTCGTTCCACGAGGATATTTCCGAGCCGTTGTGGTCCCCTTTGGCCGCTCATGATTTGTAACTGACGAAATTCGAGTGATAGTAGTCCGGCACACGGAGTGTGCCGGCTACGTTGCTACACAAAGCTCTTCACCGCTTCGAGCACGCTCTCGTAAACTTCGAGCTGCTGATCGAGCCGCGTGATTTCCAGGATTTTGCGGTTGGAGGGGTTGTTGGTGGAGATCTTCAGGTCCCCCTGCAACTCGCGGAGTGCTTCGTGGGCGTTCAGGATGGCTTCCAGGCCGGCACTTTCCACCGACTCGGTGCCGTCCAGGTCGAGCACCACGTTGGAGCGCTCCAGCGAGGTCACGAACTTCTCGAATTGCAGGCTGGTATCGCCGCCCAGTTCTTCCGGCGTGTGGACGACGATGACTTCGCCAAAGACTTCGGTGGGGAGTTTCATGGTGGTAGCCCGCACACTCCGTGTGCGGCGGTATTCCAGAGATGCGGGCCTGCACACGGAGTGTGCAGGCTACTGAGTTACAGCCACCGCGACGCGGCGCTATTTGCGGTGGGGACAACTTCGCCGCCGGCCAGCAGCGATTCCACCTGTTGGAACAGTTCGCGAGGACTGAAGGGCTTGCCAATCAGGGCGCGGATTCCGCAGCGGTCGCTGATTTCCGACTGCGACAGCTCAAAGCCCTTTCCGCTCAGCATGATCACCGGCAAGTGGCAGGTGGCCGGATCGTTCTTGATCCGCTCCGCCAGTCCCAGCCCGCTGAGCCGCGGCATCTGGCAATCAGTGACGACGATGTCCGGCAACTGCTGCTGGATTTGCTCCCAGCCCTCCTCGCCGTCGCTCGCCAGGACGACCTCATAGCCCGCGCGTTTGAATTTGAACTCCGCGGCGCGGAGGATGTGGATTTCGTCGTCACAGAGCAGAATGCGTTTGCTCATTGTTTTTCTCGTTAAGACCTTCGCTAGGAACTAATCTGGGCGATGCCGGGGATGACCACTCGGAAAGTGCTGCCTTTGCCCAGCTCGCTTTCCACTTCAATCCGGCCGCGGTGGATGTCTTCCACGATGTGCTTGACGAGCGGCAGGCCCAGGCCGGTGCCGGCTGCCATGTCTTTGTCCTTTTTGACGCGGTAGAACTTCTCAAAGACCTTCTGGCAATCTTCGGGGCTGAGACCGACGCCGGTATCCTGCACCTCGAAGACCACTTCCTGATCGTTCAGCCTGCTGCGGATGGTGACCGCGCCGCCGCTATGCGTGTATTTGAGGGCGTTGGACATCAGGTTGATGGCCGCTTGCAACAGCGTGTCGCGGTCGGCCAGCACGCCCAAATAGAGCGGACTGAGCTCGGCCACCAACTTTATATTCTTCTGTTCGGCTGCGGGCTGCAGCACGTTGTAGGCCTCTTGCAACAGCGGATTGAGCGGCAGCGGCGTCTTGTTCACCTGAACCACGCCGGCTTCGATGCGGGCCAGGTTGAGCAGGTTTTCGATCAGGCGTTGCAGGCGATCGGCCTGGCCGTTGATAATGCGGAAAAACTCGTCCTTGGTGGCGTCGTCCTCGGCATCCCCGTCGGCCAGCAATTCCACGTAGGCCTTGATGCTGGCGAGCGGGGTCTTCATCTCGTGGCTGACCGCCGAAACAAATTCCGCATTTCGCTTCTGAATGGCCTTCAATCCGGAAATATCGGTCAGCACGGCGACCGCGCCATGATTGCCGGTCCGCTCGCCGATGCTTTCCGCCTTGCCCGCCAGGGCCCGGCAACTGATTTTGAACCACGACTGCCCGCCGTCTTCGTCCGCCAGAGCGACTTCTCCCTGACGATGCGTGGCGGCCTTGCGGCGGCGAGTTTCGGTCAGCAGGCTGATCAATTCCTGGCAGCGGTCGAGCTTCTCGAGAGCCGGATGTTCGCTTTCGTTGATTTGCACCCCCAGCAAGTGCTGCGCGCTGCCGTTGGCCAGAATGACATCGCCATGCTCGTCGACGGCCACCACCGGATCGCTCAGTCCCGCGAGTATCTCTTTGAGTTGATCCCGCTCCAATGCTGTCCGCCGGACCCGCACTTCCGTGCCGGCCCGCACGTGCTCTGCCGCGGACAGCTTTTCCGAGAGCATCAAGAAGCACTCGCGGAGCTTGCCAAAACCATCTGCCATGGGGTGGCCGGAGGGCAGGTCGGGCAAGGAATCGGCGATGGCTTCCGGCGTGTTGACCGAGGGATCGATGCGGCCCATCGCCTCGATGTACTTGCGACCGCCAGTGCTATCTCGCAAAAGCTGCACATTGAGCAGCAGGTAACTTCCCAGACCAAAGGCAAATCCGGCAGCGAGCAGCGCGAGGCGGACCACAAGGGAGGAAGGAATGAATGCAGGCTCCAGCACCCACGCCAGACCAACAGCACAGAAACCAACGGCCAGCACGGCCGCGGTCATGTGGGTCTTGGAGGAAAGGGGGGGCAGCATGGGATTTGACCAGTCGATCCAACGAAGCACGGGCGCGCAGTTCC
>JBKJNY010000043.1:0-12486 GCA_046593355.1 Pirellulaceae bacterium
AAATCATGTCGATCAAGCGCCGCGCCGGCGGCTTCCGCAATCCCGAAAACTTCAAAACCGCGATCTACTTCCATTGCGGCGGATTAAGCCTGTACCCATAAGAAACCCAGATGGACCATGATTTTGCACTAGCATCGTAGGCCGTCCAACTCGTCCCCACCGGCCTCGTGCCGGTGGAACGCATGATTCCGAGCCAGAAATCATTTGCTCCACCGGCACAAGGCCGGTGGGGCAGGAAATCCTTAACGCATCTTCTAATGCAAAATCATTTCACCAACCGAGGCAAGCTCGGTGGGGTCAACGTTAAGGAAACCATTCACGACGCAAACTTAAGAGGGTCGTCGCGAAAATAAGTCACTCCCACGCAAAGCCGTGGGCGTGCCACCCAATTCTATTGCCCACCCGCGGCGGCTTCGGCTCCTCGCTCCTTGGCTGCCTTTTCTTTGGCCACTTTGGCTGCCGCTTGGGCATCCGTCGCTCGCTTGATGAGCTGCTCCACAGCCGCTTCGCTCGTCGCGCCGGTGATTTGCTCGCGATGCCAGCCCGTCTCCGTCTTGGCGTAAACGATGAGCTGGGGGATGCTGTTGCCGCGCATCAGGTGATTGGCCAGAGCAGCGTTTTGATCCGTATTCACTTGCGCGAAGTTGACCGTCTTGAGCTTCCCTCCCTGCGCTAGTCGCGGCATCACCGCCCCCTTCATCGTCCGGCAACCGGGGCACCAATCCGCGCCGACGAGCACTAGAATCGGATGGCCATTGGCCTGAGCCTGCTTGTACGCCTCGTCATACGTTGGGGATCCTGCCGCCAGAAGAACGGTTTGCATCATGAAACTAAGGGCCAATCCGGTCATCGTTGAAGTTCCTTCCGTGTTGTTCGGTGTCTTTTGCTAGCATGGGAAAGCCAGCGAAGGGGGAGAGTATAGGTAAGATTTGCCGGTACGTCAGCCAGGGGGCAACGCGAAAAGAAAAATCGAAGAGAAAATTCACTCCTCAGGCGCAAAGAGCGGCTCGGCAAGCACTTGAAGTCCGTGGAACTCCGCGGAAATGAGCAGACAGCGTTGCCGGGCATCGCTATAATTCGCTACCGCCAACACCTTTAAGGCAGATTCCCATGAAGCTTCGCGTCGGCATCGTCGGTCTCGGTGATTCCTGGGAGAACGGCCACCGTCCCGCGCTGCGGACCCTCTCGGACCGGTTCGAGGTCCGCTGCGTCTGCTGCGAAGTGGCCCATCTCGCTGACCAGGCGGCCCGAGATTTCCACGTTCAGCCGGTGGATGGATTTCGGGCGCTCTGTGCCCGCCCGGATGTCGATGCCGTGCTGATTCTCTCGCCGCAGTGGTACGGCCCGTTGCCGATCCTGGCGGCCTGTGAGAACGGCAAGTCCGTGTATTGCGGGGCGGCGCTGGATATCATCGACCCCGCGGAAGCGGACTTCGTCAAACAAAAGGTGGAAGAATCGGGCATTGCCTTCATGGCCGAATTTCCCCGCCGCCTGGCGCCGGCGACGCTCCGCCTGAAAGAGCTGATCGTCACCCGCCTGGGCCAGCCGAAGTTGCTTTTCTGCCATCGCCGTTCGTCGATTGAGCCGGGAAGCGCCGTCCGCCGCCCGCAAAAACACTGTCCCACCATCCAGCGGGAAATGATTGAGCAGGTCGATTGGTGCCGCTACGTCGCGGGGACCGATCCGACCTCCGTCATCGGCATTCACCACGGCAGCGTGACGGAAAATGACGGCGAAGATTATCAGATGATGAGCCTCGACTTCTCTCCCGCCGGCCAGCCGGGCACGGGGCCCATGGCCCAAATCAGTTGCGGACGGTACATGCCGGGGTCGTGGCCGGAGGCGGTTGCATTTCGCCCCCCGGCCGCGCTGCAAGTCTGCTGCGAGCGGGGCGTGGCCTTCGTGGACCTTCCCTCGACCGTGACTTATTTTGATGCCGCGGGGCGGCACATGGAATCGCTGGACAGCGAGCGTCCCGTCGCCGAGCGGATGCTGATGCACTTCTACCGCGCGGTGACCAGCCTGATCCGCAAAGTGAACGACCTGGAGGACGCCCACACCGCACTCTCCATCGTCCTCGCCGCCCGCGAGAGCTTTGCGACCGGCAAAAGAGTAGCGATTTCGCCTTTGCCGGAGAGCCGCGAGTCATGACGCTGAATGACCGAGCGGTCATCTACTCGAAGAACTTGCTCACGCGGCAGGAGAAGCTGCCGAGAATATCGGCCGCGGCGAAGTCGTCGTTTGCTTGCAGCAGCACTTCCGGCTTGTCGTCCCGATAGATGCGGAGTGTTTCGTCCTCCGGATCGAGCACGCAGACGACCTTCACTCCGGAGAGTAGATACTCGGTCACTTTCCGCAGGACTTTGCTTTGCCGGTCGTCGGGGGAAAGCACCTCGAACACCAGGTCCGGCGGGACTTGAATATAGCCGGAGGGTATTTTGCCTTTGGGGACGCGGCGATAGTCGTAGAAAATGACATCGCCGCCACGAACGGTGTCGGGTTCGCGCTCGGTGATGACGCCGGCATCGTTGGAGAGGACGTGGCCCAAGTCATGTTCGTCGCAGTAGTTTCCCACTATCCGATCAATTCGGCTGCACACCTGGCCGTGGCGTGATCTTGGAGGGGGCATGTGATGGACAACTCCGCGTACAAGTTCCGTGGGGTGATCCACGTCCAGCCGGGCATACTCTTCAACCGTCAGGAGTTTAGGGGCGGTCGCGGTCGACATGGCTACACATCCAGCTCAAGCATCAAGAGCCGGAAAAACGGATGGCCGGCTCCTGAATTATTATACCGCGGCGGAGGAACAGGTTGCAAAATGCTCAACCCGCCAACACTTACCATCCCATGACCATATTGGATTCAATCACCTTCTTGGCAATCTCCAAATCGCTGCCGGTCTCGTGCATGTACAGACGGATGGCGTGGACTTTGTCGCCGGCGGCTTTGGAGAGGCAGTCGCGGGCGACGCCGCAGACGTCGACCTTTTTGTTGGTCAGGCCGAGCGCCCCCTTGGAAATCACCCAGGTATCGCGGGGGCGCTTGGTCATGCGGACGACTTTGTCGTGCGGATACGCGTCATGCACGACCGCGCCCGCCGCCGGCTCGTCGCTGGCCCAGGTGATAATGATGTGTGCGTCGGTTTCAACCTCGAAGAGCGGCATAGAAAACTCCTTCCCTCAAAGGGCTCACGGGGAGTCACCGGCCAAGCGTATGCCCGGCGGGTGGCATGAAGAAAAAAGAAAACACAAGAGAGGAATGACGACTTTTGCCGCTCGCGGCACACGGGGTGTGCCCGCTAAAAGGCAACCAGCCACGGCGAGCGGCCAAGACTGACCGTCAGCATCACTGCCTGTTTCTACCACGATGCAGCCTCGTATGCGGGCTGGAGTACACCGAGAAGTCTCACACTGGTCAGCATGTCCCAAAGAGCCATGCTTGGCAAGTGGGACGTGAGAATAGCGACCATAAAAACCGTTCTACGGCTGAACACGGCTCACTTCCGTGTGGACCTAGTCGCGGATTGAACCAATGACTTCACGAATTCGCCCACGGGAACTCCAGATTTCTTGGCGAGTTTCGCCAGACGGTCATATTCGACGATTTCGTGATCCTGCCAGGTTACGTCGAGTCTTCGCAACTCCTGGGTTGCGATGTGCCGGTAAGCCTCGGGGCTGGCCCAGTAGCATGTCTTGCAAATTGCCGGCTCGTGCTTCTCTAGCCAATTCGGGCAGTGCTCGCAGGACCAGGACTTGGCTCGATTGCAGGAACCACATATCAACATGTACTCGCCAAGCTTTCGCTCCCCGGTTCCTTCTCCTCCGACTTGAAATGGGATGCGATGGTCAACCTGTAGATACCGCGCCTCCATCGCCGTTAAACAGATTCCGCAACGACTGCCAAATTGGCTTACAAGATCCTGCTTGAATGCCTTGGAAATGGCCTTCCGACCCGACAGCACTCCTTGCCGAACACTGGATGGATCAGCAAACCGATAGGCCGCGATGCTGCGACCTTGTGCGTTGGTGACTTTGAACGTCTCGAGCGGTATGCCCTGTTCGCGAACATCGCGGGCCGCACGCGGCGGGTGCTCATATCCGTACAGGTTCTGCAACTCCTCGGTCGTTATTTGACCATGCGCTAGAATGTGGTCGATGACCGTCTTCGGGCGTTTTGCGGTGACCGACTTGAGAAGATCAAGATATTCCTGAGGAAGTTTTTCGGCCACTTGGTAGTCCTTTACCAGGTTTGTGGCGGTCACCAGCCAAATTCGTTTTGGCGGGTTTGCTCGGGCGGTTTGTGCCGCGAGATTGTCTCCATTAAGGCCGGGGAAAGATAGAGCGATTCATAGGTGTCGCTTTCCAGTCCCAACAAAGTCGCCTGAGTTGACCGGCCCGCATGAATCTCGATGTGCCCCAGCCCCAATTCCTTGGGCATTGGCTTGCCGTACATCTTTTCTCCCATCCGCCCGTCATAGCTCACCAGATACAGGCAATTCCGAGCATTCAGCGAGCTCAACGCCTGACAGAATTCGTCATGATCGACCTTTGGCGCATAGCGTTGGTCCCGCTCGCCGCACACCCCTTGATACGGCGGATCCATGTAAATAACGTCGGACGGCTTACATTTGCGGAGCACCGCCGCATAGTCCTGGCAAATAATTTCAGTTCGCCCGCCCAGTAGCTCTGCGGCCCCTCGAATGCGCAGTCGCATGTTTGCCGGAAGCGCGCCCTTGCGGCGGTTATCGGGACTATTGTTGAACTCCCCCGATCCGTTGTAGCGGATGGCGGCTTTGACGCAGCGAGCCAATAGATAGAGGAATGCGGCGGGACGATGCGTCTTGTTGAACTTGGCGCGGACCTCATCGTAAAACCGTCGCTCGTTTCCGATTTGATCGCGCCAAAGCTCCTCGTATTCGTCGGCCAGTTCTTCGGGACGCTCGATGATCTCCCGCCACAAGGCGACGAGCGGTTCGTGACGGTCATTAATAAGGAAATGGTCCGTGCGTCCGCGATATGCGACAGCCAGCGAAATGGCCGCTGAGCCCGCGAATGGCTCGACCAGTCGAGCGAACCTGGCCGGCATATACGACAGAATGACTTGCGCGAGGTTGCGCTTGCTGCCCTGGTAGGGAATTGGATGGGGGACCGGCCAGCGTCCGTCTGCGGAAACTGACTTGTCGGGGATGTACTGTGCTTCCGTGCTCATGTTCGCTACCTCACGAATCCGTGTGACCATTTGAACATGATACCGGCCGAGTTGGCCCGCCACTAGACCACATCGTCCTTTTTGGTCCATGAAAGGTCAGTAGGAACCAAGTGCAGCCTATTCCGATTCTAACAGTTGGGCCGTCGCAAGCGTCGTAAGCGAGCCCAATGTCCAGCCGATCTTGTTCCCGAAAGCCGGCGAAGGATCGCTTGCCGGCTGTGTTACGACGTACTTTATCAAGGCCGAACACTCTTTTCCCCAGGGATGCACACCAGCGGCATTCCGGGCAAGAAGTAATTGGACGCATCTCATGACTCTCCTATTCATTCTCGCCGTTCCCATCGCGATGGCAATTGCCTTGTCGGCCAGCGTCCTGGGATATGGGCTTGCCCAGCAGCGGTATCGTGCCCTGTTCGAAGCTTGTCAGGTGGATCGAGCGGCCGCTCAATTGTCGATTGCGGAGTTGCATGGCGTCGCCACCAATCTTACCGACCAGGTGGCCCAGCATACGAGCCGAGTCGTGGGAATTGAGCAGGCGCTCGCCTTGGCTTCCGTGTCCGACCAGGCGGGCAGTCAAATCGTCGCGGACGCCGCCGCCGAACTTCGCAAAGCGAACGAACAACTCGAGGCGGATCTGTGGCAGGTCAAACGGCAGCTGGCGGAGGAATCGAAACGGCTCAAACGGGAGCAGCGCGAGGCCAGGATCGACAAGATGACGTCCTTGCTGAATCGAACGGCCTTCCAGGAAATGCTGAAGACGTATATTACGGAAGCCACCCCGTCGGCAACGGGCGGGCTGGCACTCATCGAAATTGACCACTTCAAGGATTGCAACGACCGCCACGGGCATGTGATTGGCGACAGCGTCTTGCAATATGTCGCCGAGATCCTGCGGGACAACATGGTGGGACTGGACGCGTCCGCTGCCCGTTATGGCGGCGGGCAATTCGCCGTCATTTTCTACAAACAGAGCCGGGAAATCCTTAGACGAGTCCTGGGGGACATTCGCCGCACCGTCGAATCGAAAATGTGCGAACACGGTTCGGTGCGAGTTCCCGTGACCATCAGCGCCGGCCTGGCGATGAAGCGGGCCGGCATGAACGACAAGGCGCTGGAAAACGCAGCCGACAAGGCGCTGACGGCCGCCAAAGCCGCGGGCCATAACCGCGCCTATTTTTGCGAAGACGATCGCTGCGCTCCTCTGGAGCCCGTCATGCTGATTGCCATGCAGCCAGGCGAGAATCGCCGGGGGCTTTCGCCGGGTTCCTCGGAGGAGCCTCGGCCGGCCACTCCACTCACATTGGACAAACGACAGGCCGATGAAGTTCCCAAGGCGGCCACCGCGGAAGAGTCTCGGAGCGCCGCGCCGCCTACGGGAAATACATCGCCGAAAGAGGGTCTTCCAAAGACTGGTGCTGCCGAGAGCCGCCGAGAGCGCCGCGCCCACAAGAGACAAACCTGTCATGTCATTTATCAGGTCGCGCCCTACATTCCCGATGCTTCCCCCGAAATGCATGCGTTTGCCGATGTGCGGCTCACGGATTTCTCGGGCGGGGGTTGCGCCTTGCTGTTGACATCGCGACCTGCCGCCCGCGCATTTTTGGTCGCGATCGACAAGCCTGAAGGCCCTGTCTATCTAACCGCCGAAGTGGTCCGGGTCACGGAACAAGGACGGGATGGCTCCGGCCTGAAGAGATTTGTGATTGGCTGCAGATTTACCGGCCGACTTCGCACGCAGAACTCTAACTTAGAGGCCCAGACGGCTTAACCATGACTCTCGTCACCATCGCCAAACCAACGTTCGTAGCCTCGCGCATTAGAAAACTTGCGCCCTCCATGCGGGCCATCGCCGCGGATCAGGAGGCCTCGCGTCTGGCGCGGCAATTCATGGCCGTCGGCGGGGTCTCCGTGGCCCTGGTCCTCGTCACGGAGGGCATCGCCGCGTTCTCCGTCAATGCTGCCGTGACGCGAGACTACCTGGTCGGAGTGACGAGCGTGATGACGCTCCTGGCGGTCTTCATCGTGGGCGCGCTCGTGTGGCGGCTGTTCCATAAGGCTCTGTGCCTGGTCCATGACGCTACCGAGCACGTCAACTGCCTCACCCGCCGAGGCGAATTGATCTTGAATTCCGCCGCCGAAGCCATCTGGGTTGTCGACGAGGAGGGGCAAACGATGTTCCTCAATCCCGCCGCCGAGAAGATCACCGGCTGGACGCTGGAGGAAATTCAAGGACGCCATCAACATGAATTGCTGAGGCATTCCAATGCCGAAGGGACCCCCTTTGACTCCGGCAAATGCCCTGTCTGCAAGGCGATCCAGGAAGGGATTACGCACTTTGCCGCGGATGACGTTTTCTGGAAGAAGGATGGCACCAGCTACCCCGTGGAGTATCACAGCACACCGCTGCACGAACAGGGAAGAATGGTCGGGGCCGTGCTGACGTTCAAAAACATCTCCGAACACCGCATGCTGCAGAGCAAGCTCGTCCAAGCGCAAAAACTCGAATCCATCGGCCAGCTCGCGGCGGGGATTGCCCACGAAATCAACACGCCGATCCAGTTCATCGGCGACAACACGCGCTTTCTCAAGGACGCTTTCCAGGACTTCCGCGAGGCGGTGGCGGTCTTTGAGCAGGTCGCTGCCGGGAATGTGACCCCGGAGCTGATCAGTCAGGCTCGGAATATTGCCACGGCGTCGGATATCGGCTACCTGTGCCAGGAAGTCCCCAGGGCGATTGACCAATCGATCGAAGGGATCGGCCGGGTCACCAAGATTGTCCGGGCGATGAAGGACTTCTCTCACCCCGATGGCGATACCAAGGCTCCCGCGGATCTCAACAAGGCCATTGAGAGCACGACCACGGTCGCTCGCAATGAGTGGAAGTATGTTGCCGATATGGTGTTGGAGCTCGATCCGAATCTGCACTCCGTCGTCTGCCTCATTGGCGAGCTCAACCAGGTGATTCTCAACTTGCTCGTGAATGCCGCGCATGCAATCGGCGATGTTTGCCGCCAGAATGGGGGCGCGAAGGGCACGATCACGATCAACACCCGCGCGGAAGCCGAGCATGCCGTAATCCGCGTGACCGATACGGGAGGCGGCATCCCGGCGCACATTCGCGGCAAGATCTTTGACCCGTTTTTCACGACCAAACCCGTCGGCAAGGGGACCGGCCAGGGGCTGGCCATTGCGTACTCGGTCATCGTGGAAAAGCATGGCGGAACCATTGACATCGAGACCGAGATGGGACGCGGCACGACGTTCATCATCCGTCTGCCAATCCAGGGAAACATGTCCAGGGCAACGTGTGCCGAACCAGAACTTGCCAGCAGTCCGGCCTGACCGCGCAGGTCGCAATCCAACGAGCAATAGACATGAAAAGCGTTCTGTTTGTCGACGACGACCCCAATGTGCTGGCCGGCCTGAAAAGGATGCTCCGGCCGCTGCGCTCGGAATGGGCGACCGAGTTTGTTGATTCCGGCGAATCGGCCCTGGCGTACATGGCCGAGCATCCGGTGGACATCATCGTCACGGATATGCAAATGCCAGGGATGGACGGGGTCCAATTGCTCGAACAAGTGGTCGCCCGCTTTCCAGCGGCGGTGCGGATCGCACTTTCCGGCCATTCCGATCAGGAAACGCTGATCAGGGCGGCGGGACTCGCCCACCAGTACCTTTCCAAGCCCTGCGAGACGGAGGAACTCAAGAACACGCTGTGCCGCTCGCTGGCCCTGCGGGACCACTGCCAGAATAAATCGATCGACCGGCTGGTGTCGCGAGTGAGCTCGCTTCCCAGCCTCCCCCACAACTATTGCGAGATCCTGCAGGAGATCAAATCCCCCGAGCCGTCGTTGCGCCGCGTGGCGGAGATCATCTCGCGCGATGCGGCGATGACGGCCAAAGTGTTGCAGCTCGTCAACTCGGCCTTCTTCGGCACCGCGCGGCGAGTCGCGGATCCCTTGCATGCGGTGACGCTCCTGGGCCTGCAGACGGTCAATGGCCTGGTACTCACGGTCGGGGTTTTTTCGCAACTTGACAAGGTGCAGATTGCCTCGTTCTCCGCGGATGAACTGATCGCGCATAGCCTGCGCGTGGCCGATCTGGCAAAAAAAATCGCTTCCTCGCGGACCAAGGATGAAGCGCTCTGCGGCGAGGCCTTTGTGGCCGGCGTGCTGCATGATGTGGGCAAACTGATCTTCGCCAGCAACTTCCCCCGACAATACGGGGAGGCGGTGACGGACGCCCTGGAATGCGGATACGCCTTGTGTGACTTGGAACGTGAAGCCTTCGGCGCCGACCACGCGGATCTGGGCGCCTATATCCTGGGGCTGTGGGGCCTGCCTTCGACTCTGGTGGAAGCCGTCGCTTTCCATCATCATCCCGCGAAAGCCCAGTCCACCGGATTCTCCGCGCTGACCGCGGTACACATCGCCAACGTCTTGTCGCACCGCGATCCCGAGGGGCAGATCCCCTCCGGGATCGACGAAAATTACTTGCAGTCCATCGGCGTGCTGAAAGACTTGCCGGGGTGGAGCAGATTGACGCCAGCCGAAACACCTATGGGAGTACTCGCATGATCGAAAAAATATTGTTCGTGGATGATGAACCCCAAGTGCTGGACGGCTATCGCCGGCAATTGGGGCGGAAATACCGAACCGAGTGTGCGCAGGGAGGGGAGGAAGCGCTGGAACGGATAGCCGCCGAAGGGCCCTTTGCGGTCGTCGTTTCCGACATGAATATGCCCGGGATGAACGGCGTCGAACTGCTGTCCAAGATTCGCGATGTCGCGCCGGATTCGGTCCGCATCATGTTTACCGGCACGGACCAGAGCAACGCTGCCCTGGCGGTCAACCAATCGCAAATTTTCCGATTTCTGACCAAGCCGTGCCCGACCGACGTGCTCGATGCGGCCTTGGAGGCGGGTCTGGCCCAATATCGTCAAACCATCGCGGAACGCACTCTGCTCTCCAGCACGCTGACGGGCGCGGTGAAAGTCCTGACCGATGTGCTGGCGGCTGCCAGGCCGGTAGCCTTTGGCCGCACCGAGCGAGTCCGCTTGCTGGTCCGGCGAATCGCCAAGGAAATCGCGCCGCGCCTCATGTGGCGGGCGGAATTGGCGGCCCTGCTCTCGCAGCTTGGTTGCATCGGCCTGCCGGAAGAGGTGCTGACGAAAGCCTATGCAGGCAAGCAAATCGTGGCGCGCGACGCGGAGCTTTACCGGGAACATCCGCAAGTGGGTCGCGACCTGCTCAAGAATGTCCCGCGACTGGAAGCGGTGGCGGAAATCATCCTGCAACAGGAAAAGCACTTTGACGGGACCGGGTTTCCCAAGGATGCGGTCGCCGGCGAGGAAATACCGGTGGAAGCGCGGATCCTGAAAGTCGCCCTCGACCTTGATTCGCTGACGCTGGCGGGTGTCAAGCACGCGGATGCCATCGCCGAAATGGGAACGCGGGCCGGAACCTATGACAACGCGGTGCTGAGTGTTGCCGCCAGCCTGACCAAGGCCGACGAAACTCCGAGCTTGTCCGCTTAGGATGGCATCATTAGCTGATCGCGATCGTCTGCTGCAAGGGGCGGAGGACGTTCTCCACGATGTAGCTGTCGATGATGTCGCGGCAGACTTCGGCCAGCCGGTTCATGGCGGAGACAAAGGTCTCGCCGCTTTGCAGGCTGCCGTAGCGGCGGGCGGTGAAGTACACGCTCAGTTGCTCCTCGGGAAACTCCTTCATCCGCACATGGTACGCGCTGGTGCGGCTCTCGATGGATAAGCGGCACTGGGTGCGGCATTCCTCGTCAAGGGCGAACTGGATGGAGGGCTCCGCGGCCAGGATGGTCGCCCCCGGCATATGCGTCATCCGCTCAAACGCCGGCAAGATGCCCAGCGCGTCCGCCAAGAGCTGGTTGTGGTTGCCGCGAAAATTGAAATCAAACCCATACATCACATTAAGCGACTCGCAGTCCAGCGGGCTCATGGAGAGCGTGTACGGCACCAGGTCCAGAATCATCGCGTGCTGGCTGAGGGCCTCTTCCGGGTTAGGCGGGTTCACAAACCCCGAGCAGACGCGGCGGTTCTCGATGCTGGCCCAGCGATACTCCCCATTGTCCTTGTCCTCCTCCAGCACAAACTCCCCCCGCTCGCGGCTATAGAAGTTCTTCATGCTGGGGTAGGACTTTTTCACCTGCTCGAAGAAGTGCAGCACCGTCTCGCGGCTTTGCGGCAGCTCCATCTCCGTGTTGAGATTCATGTTGACGTAGTAATCGTCACTCACGGAGTTATACCGGCCCATGCGTGGTTCCTTTCGCTGGTCGAACGGCTGCTGCTTCTGCCCCGCGGCCAATAGCGTATACTGTCCGCTTGCCCAGCAGGTGGGGTGGGCTTCCAGCCTGCCCTAAAAAGTTGACCCAGGGCAGACTGGCCGCCTACCCCACCAACTTCCTTGCCCCAGCCCGCGCGGCATCGCAGCTTTCAGTATAATTTGCTTGGATGCGATTTCAAAAGGGGTCTGTTTTGAAAGAAGGAGCTGTTACCGTGACAACGACCATGGGAAAGCGTGCCCAACAGGCAGTATCGAAAGAGACTGCAAACGCGGCAGTGGGTTCGCGGAACTCTGGCGCAGGGGCAGCGTGTTGCGCATTCACAACCGAACTGGGCGCAATGTCCCTCGCCTGGCGCGGCAGCGTCGTGACCCGACTTTCCATCGGACATAGCTCCGAAGCCGCCGCGCTCGCGACCCTTTCTTCCCAGGAAGCGGAACCCACCCGAGACCCGCCGCAGTTTGTGCGGGAACTGGTCCAGCGGCTGCAGTCCTATGCCGCCGGCGACAAGTCCGTCACCTTTGGGGACGTCCCGCTGGAACTCGCTCATTTGAGTCCCTTCCAAAAGAAGGTCGTCGACCGCTGCCGCCGCATCCACGCCGGCGGCACTCGCACCTACGGCGAGCTCGCCGGCCTAGCGGGCTTTCCGGGCGCGGCGCGAGCCGTGGGGAGCGTGATGTCCCGCAACCGCTATCCCATCATCGTCCCCTGCCACCGCGTCGTCGGCTCGGCGGGTTCGCTCGGCGGATTTTCCGCGCCGCAAGGCATCAGCCTGAAAGCACGGATGCTGGCACTGGAAGGTGTGTCGGTGAAGGGCAAGAGTCGCTCGCGCAAGGCCAAGTAAGCCCTGATTTGCCGCCAGCGAACCGCCTTGACACTCCCCGTGTCTCTCCTAAGATACAGACACGCCTCGGGCCGGCGGAGTATTTGCCCTGATCCACGCACCCATAGCTCAATTGG
>JBKJNY010000059.1:0-3665 GCA_046593355.1 Pirellulaceae bacterium
GTTCGACGAAACTAACCCGAAGCGTAAGCGAGGAAGAGCCCATGGCTTACGTCGTTTTTCCTCGCTAACGCTTCGGGTTGGTGTCGGGCACAGTTTGAAACACTGAGTAGCCCTGGGATTGTGTCGTTCTCTCTCGCTGGCGCGGCGGGCGGGTGTTAGGCTGGACGAACTCGTTTATTCTGTCCAAGCATGAGCCATCCTCAAGAACCATCCGACGACGACGCGGGCGGGGATGCCATGAATGGGCCGCAACCGGCGGGCAAATCCGGGCTGGTCTCGCTGGCAATTCGGCTGCTGGTTCTGGCGGTAATCGTGACGGGAATCGCCGGTATGATTTATGGGGTTGGCGGGTCGTTGACGCTGGAATCCCTGGCTGCCCGTGAGGCCCAGTTGCGGGAACTCTTCAAGGCCCATCCGGTTGTCACGCTGACCATCGCCTTCCTGCTATACGCCGCGGTCACCGGTCTGTCGATTCCCGGTTCGGTCCCCTTATCTCTCTCGTACGGCTGGTTGTTCGGATTCGGGACGGCAGTGGTCCTCGTGAGCTTTGCTTCGACTTCCGGGGCCAGCATCGCCTTCCTCATGAGCCGCTATCTCATCGGCGGCTGGGTGCAAAGTCGCTTTGGGGAGCGGCTGGCGGCGTTCAACCGGGCGATGGAGAAAGAAGGGGCGTGGTATCTGTTTACGCTGCGGCTGGTTCCCGCCGTGCCGTTTTTTGTGATCAACGTGGTGATGGGGCTGACCAAGATTCGGCTGACCACGTTCTGGTGGGTCAGCCAACTCGGCATGCTGCCGGCCACATGCATCTTTATCTGGGCCGGCGCGAGCGCCCCGAGCCTGGAGTCTATTCGCCAAAAAGGTGCGGGCGGCGTGCTGAGCCTGAATGTCGTCCTGGCGCTGGTCGCACTGGGGTTGTTCCCCCTGGCGGCACGATGGGCGATTAGACTTTGGAGGCCCAAAGAAGGCGCACGCGATGATCGACAATGAGGGAATAAATCGAGAATAACTTCCCGATTCGGCCACCACCGAGCTTGCCTCGGTGGAGCCAATGATTGTTTCGTTCGGGCCATCGGACGGTCCTTCCTTCTCCTTTGAAAATAAGGAGTTGGACTGTCCAGAAAAAGCCAAGCACCTCACCGGCCGCCCCCCGACCCGGCGAAACGAAGTCTGGCCAAAGCAATCAGAGCCCTGCGACATGGCCTGCGAAATCTGCACGACGTTCCCGAACCAGGCCGGGATCTGCGGACTCTCCTTGCCGCCGCGGTAACGGACAGTTACCACCGCAAGGCAGCCAAACGCGCACGCTACCGTCCGCCCAATCCGGACAAGAAACCCCTAGCTGAACCGAAACTCCGTAAGCTCACGCGCCAGGAAAAGAAAAAACTCCATGCCCGCGAAGAAAAACTAGCCGCCTAAAATCCTTCACGGCGTTGCCCGGCAGGGGCTGCAAATACGCCGTTGCCGCGGCTAGAGAAGCATCTACGCTCCCCACTCCGCCGGCTCCACGTGGTAGAAATCGCGCAGGATTTCGTACAGGTCCGGGTGCTGCTGCCGCATCTCTCGCGGCTGTTCGTAGAAGCATTCGGTGGCGACGGCGAAGAATTCGGCTTCGTTTTCCGCGCCGTAGGGATCGAGGAGTGTGTCATGGCCAGCTTCGAGGTCGGCGAGGTGGCGGTCGTATTCTTGCTCCATGACGTGTTCCCAGCGGGCCTGTTTGGCAGGGGTTTCTTGCGGGGGGAGGCCTCCCATGTCGCCGTCCAGGCCATCGAGATGATGGGCGAACTCGTGTAGGACGAGGTTGATGCCGTCCTGCGGGTCGCGTCCGCCGCGGAGCACGTCGGGCCAGGAGAGCCGCACGCGGCGGTCGTGCCAGGCCTCGCCGAGATTGATGGCGTCCTCATCGACGAACCCGAGGCCGCTGTGCAAGCGATGCTGGTAGGTGGTGAGGGCGGCCCTGACGCGGCGGGGATACAAGATGATTTCCCTCATCCGGTCAAAGTAGTAGTCATGCCCGCCCAGAATGAGCAGCGCGGCCTGAGCCGCCACCGTGACCTTCATCTCCTCCGTCACGACCAGTCCGCTCGCCCCCACGAACGTCCGCTCGCTCACCAGGATCCGCGTCGCCTCCCGCATCCGCGGCTTTAGTTCCGCCGGCAAGAGTGCGTAGTGCCCCACGTTGTTTTCCAGTACCTCCAGCCAGGCAGCCGGGAAGGGCTGGGCGAGGAGTTTCTTGCGGCGGGAAGAGCGGAACCAAGAAAACATGCGGAGTACCGAATGACGAAATTCGAATGACGAATGGCGAATTGGGACAAAGGCAATTAGACCCGATGTTCTCGCATTCGTCATTCGTCATTCGGGCTTCGTCATTTCCTATCGCGCCTTTGCGTTAGAAGGAGCAGCAGTTTAAGATGCATTTCCCCGATTAACCCGCCCTCCCGCCTGTCAGGAACCCTTTCCATGTCCGCTAAGCAGCAACCCGCTTCCAAGAGCCCACCTCCTTCTCGCCGCGATTTTCTGGCTTCCACCACGGCAGCGGCGGTGGGGGGGACGCTGGTGAGTGCGCTGGCGAATCCGCCGACGGTCCATGCGGCGGGGAGCGATATTCTCAAGGTGGGGCTGATTGGCTGCGGCGGACGCGGGAGCAGCGCGGCGCTGAATGCGATGCATGCGGATGAAAATGTGCAGCTCACGGTCCTGTGCGACCTGTTCCCGGACTTTCTGCAGCACTGCAAGGAGAATCTCTCCCGCACGCTCGGCAAGCAGTTCGCCGTGAAGGACGACCACTGTTTCACCGGCTTTGACGGCTATAAGGAAGTGATGAAGAGCGACGTGGACGTGGTGCTGCTCTGCACGACTCCGGCCTTCCGCCCCGTGCATTTGAAGGCAGCCCTGGAAGCGGGCAAGCACGTCTTCTGCGAGAAGCCTGTCGCGGTGGACGCCCCGGGCGTGCGAAGCTGCCTGCAATCGACGGCCTTGGCGTCGGCGAAGAATCTCAACCTGGTCTCCGGCCTCTGCTGGCGGTACGACTACGGCGTGAAGGCGACGATGGAGAAAATTCTCGGCGGGGACATCGGCGACATCGTGACGATTCAGGAAAACTATCTGACCAATCCCCTCTGGTATCGCGACCCCAAGCCCGAATGGACCGAGATGGAGAACCAGTGCCGCAACTGGTACTACTACACCTGGCTCTCGGGCGACCACAACGTGGAGCAGCACATCCACAGCCTGGACAAGGCGATGTGGCTCAACCGGGACGTGCCGCCGGTCTCCTGCTTCGGCATGGGAGGACGCCAGCAGCGGACGGAAAAACAATGGGGCAACATCTACGACCACCACGCCGTCTGCTATGAATGGGCCAGCGGCGTGAAGTGTTTTGCCTACACGCGGCAGATGAAGGACTGCTCCACCGACGTGGAGGACTACGTGCTGGGCACCAAAGGGAGTGCCCGGGTTCTGAAGCACGAAATCACGAGCGGCACCGAGACCTGGAAATACCGCGGCGACAAGCCCAGCATGTATGACGTGGAGCACGTCGAGCTGTTCAAAGCCATCCGCAGCGGCAAGCCGATCAACAACGGCATCTACATGAGCTACAGCACGCTGCTGGCCATCATGGGGCGGATGGCCTGCTACACCGGGCAGAAGGTGACCTGGGAAATGGC
>JBKJNY010000148.1:0-6019 GCA_046593355.1 Pirellulaceae bacterium
AACTCGCCACAAGTGTAGGCGAGGGCAGGGTTTCTACAATTTCAGTCCGGAAAGTTGGCGAAGGTCCAAGACCTGTGAAGAGCCGGTAGGGTGCATAAGCGAAAGCGCCATGCACGCGTAAGTGACGCGGGAGATGGGGTGAAACATCCCCAAGGCAGACGCCTCTTTCGCGTGCATTTCGTGGCACTCATGCACCCTACGAAAAGTCTCTTCATTTGCCGCAGCCGGAAAAGGAGCATCGCGTGTCGGAAAGTCTGGTTAAAGAATTGGTGGAAGCGGGGGTGCATTTCGGACATCGGGCCAGTCGCTGGAACCCGAAGATGGCCCCCTACATTTACGCCCGCAAGAACGGGATTCATATCGTCGACATCCGCGAGACCGTCCGTGGTCTGCTGCGGGCCAAAAAGTATCTGGCGCAGGTCGCGGCACAAGGAAGCCTGATCCTCTTCGTCGGCACCAAGCGGCAGGCAGGCGCGACCATCGAACGCGAAGCCCTCCGCTGCCACATGCCATTCGTGGCGGAGCGGTGGCTGGGTGGTGCCCTCACCAACTTCCGCACCATTCGCAGCCGGTTGACGCGGCTGGAAGAGGTGGAGCGGATTCGCAGCAGCGAAGAGCTGAATGCGTACAGCAAGAAGATGCAGTCCGCCCTGAACCGCGAGCATCGCAAGATGTACCGCAACCTCAACGGAATGCGGATTCTCAACCGCATGCCGGAATGCCTCGTGGTCTTCGATCCTAACAAGGAGAAGAACTGCATCAAGGAAGCGCGGGCCCTCGGCATCACTACGGTCGCCCTGATTGATACCGATTGCGATCCCGATCAGGTTGACCTGCCGATTCCCGGCAACGACGACGGCATCCGCAGCATCGAGCTGATCGCCCGGCATCTGGCGGAGGCCATTCTCGTCGGCAGCCAGAGCGCTGCTGCCGCACGTGGCAAGGACAAGCCGGAAGCGGCCAGCTCCAGCGGCAACACCGCCGCCGCTGCCGAAGCCGCGAAGGCGGGACAGGCATAATCAAGCAACCGGAGGCCAACGACCTCTTGGTCTCCGCACAGAAACCCGGTGGCCGATGGTCTCCGGCTACGATAAGTCCCGTTGAATTCGCGTGCGGCGAACCTCCGGACTGGTTCGCTCATCTTTCACTTTACGCAGACAACCGATTTTATAGTTTGAGGAGACAGGTTATGGCAGAGATCACTGCCGCATTGGTTCGAGAACTGCGGGACGAAACTGGCCTTCCGATGATGGATTGCAAAAAGGCGCTCACGGAGAGCAACGGTGACAAAGATGCCGCCAAGAAGACCCTCCGCGAGCGAGGCATCAAGCTCAGCGAATCCCGCTCCAGCCGAGAGACTGCTTTCGGCCGCTTCGGCATCCACACGGGCGTGGACAAGCAAGCCGGAGCCATGGTCGAAGTGAAGTGCGAAAGCGCGCCCGTGGCCAACAGCGAGGAATTTATTCAGTTCGCCAATGGCCTTGCCCAGGCACTGGCCTCGTCCAACGCCGCCACCGCCGACGACTTGCTTTCTCAGCCTTGCCCGAGCAAGTCAGGCAAGACGCTGCGCGAAGTGAAGGAGGACATGTTCAATCGCATTCGCGAGGTCTTCAACATCGGCCGGATGAAGCGTTTGGAAGGTTCAACCGGCGGCTACAGCCACAACAGTGGCACGGTCAGCGGCGTGCTGGTCGCTGTCGAAGGTGGCAATGATGCCGCAGCCAAGGACGTGAGTATGCATGTCGCCGCGATGCATCCGCTGGCCATCGTGAAAGAAGAAATTGACCCTGCCTTGGTCGCCAGCGAGCGGGAAATTCTCCGCGCGGCGGCGCTCGCGGAAGGCAAGCCCGCCAACATCGTCGACAAGATGGTCGAGGGCCGACTCAAGAATTTCTACGCCGAAAAAGTCCTCAGCGAACAGCCGTTTGTGAAAGAGAACACGCAAACCGTCGCCGCGTACGCCGGCGGGCACAACATGAAAATCAAGCAGTTTGTGCACTGGGTATTGGGGAAGGAATAGGGTGCTTAGCCGCCGCGTCCACGCGGCGAATTCCCCGCGTGGACGCGGGGGCTAAGCTTTCGCGAAACAGAAGGAACTTTTCATGCCGACTGCCGAACTCTCCCGCACGCCGTTCAAGCGCGTCATCCTCAAGCTCTCTGGTGAAAGCCTGTCCCACGCCGGCGAGCGGGGGATCGGCATGGAAGAAGTGCTGCAAATCGCCCAGGAGGTGAAGCAGGCCCAAGAAGTCGGCTGCCAGATTGGGCTGGTCGTGGGGGGCGGCAATATCCTTCGCGGGGCCCAGTTCAAAAGCGCTCACGGTAATATTCAGGAAGCCACCGCCCATTACATGGGGATGCTGGCGACGGTTATCAACGCCCTGGCTTTGCAGGACGCCCTGGAATCGCTCGGATCGGACACCCGCGTGATGACCGCGATCCACATGCACGGCGTGGCGGAGCCCTACATCCGCCGGCGGGCCAAGCGGCATTTGGAGAAAGGGCGGATCGTCATTCTGGCCGCCGGCACCGGCAGCCCGTTCGTCACCACCGACACCGCTGCCGCCCAGCGGGCGATGGAGCTGGAAGCCGAGATCCTGCTCAAGGCCACTCGCGTCGACGGGGTGTACAGCGACGACCCCGAGCGCAATCCGCACGCCGTCTTTTACAGTGAGCTCGACTACGCCACGGTCCGCGAGCGGAATCTCCGAGTGATGGATAGCACCGCCATCGCCCATTGCATGGAGCACAACATGCCGATCCTCGTCTTCAACTTCCGCAAAGCCGGCAATATCCAGCGGGCCGTCCGCGGGGAGAAAATCGGCACCCGAATTAGCAGCAAGGCGGTTTCGTAAGGAATCGGAAGCTTAGCCACCTCGTCCTCGAGGCGCTGAGGCGGCAATCATGAACGTCCTGGCAGAGCTCCAATCCCGCTTCCGCCCCGCCTTGGAATCGCTCGTCTCCGATTCGGCAAAGGTGACCGAACTGCTGGAACTCATTCGTGTCGCTCAGGATCCGAAGTTCGGTGACTACCAGGCCAACTTCGCCATGCCGCTGAAGAAGCTGCTGGGAAGAGAGCCTCGTGAGATTGCTGCCCAAGTCGTCGCGGCGGCCAGTCTCGATGATTTGGTGCAAACGCCAGAAGTCGCCGGGCCGGGCTTTATCAATCTGCGGCTGCGGGATGAATGGGTGGCGGCTACTTTGCGGAAGGCGGCAGCGGATGAGCGGCTGGGGGTGGAATCGGCGCATCACCCGCGGACCTATGTCGTGGACTATTCCTCCCCCAATGTCGCCAAGCCAATGCACGTGGGACATATCCGCTCCACGGTCATCGGCGACTCCCTGGCCCTTACGCTCCGTTTTCTAGGGCACAAGGTCATCAGCGATAACCATCTCGGCGACTGGGGAACCCAGTTCGGGATGATTATCTACGGGTACAAGCATTTCGTGGACGCGGCGCAGTTCGCGGCGAGCCCTGTGACCGAGCTGAGCCGCCTCTATAAGCTGGTCAGCAAACTGGTCGAGTACCGCGAGAGTTTGAAGACATTGCCCGAAGCCGAACTGCGGGTCGTTAGCAAGCAAGCAGAAGCCGATCAACAGCGGGCGCTTGCGAAGTCAGCCGATAAGGCCGTCAGCAAGAAAGCGCAAGAAGTTGCGAAACGGGTGGCCAAACAAGCGGGAGAACTCGCCGAGAAAGTGGCGTCCCTCAAGGGCAAGGTAGCATCTGTGGAGCAAGACGCATCGTTCCTCGCACTCGCGAACGAACATGCCTCCATCGACGAATCCGTCCTCGCCGAAACGGCCAAACTTCACGCCGGCGACGAAGCGAACCTCCGCCTCTGGCATGATTTCCTCCCTCATTGCCGCGACGAGATTCAAAAGGTCTACAGTCGCCTTGGTGTCAAATTCGATCACGAGCACGGCGAAAGCTTCTATCACGATCGGCTGGCTGCGGTCGTTGGGGATCTGAAGAAGAAGGGGCTAGCGCAGGAGAGCCAAGGGGCCGTCTGCGTTTTCTTGGAGGGCTTTGAAGCTCCGATGATTGTGCAGAAGAAGGATGGTGCCTTCCTTTATTCCACGACCGACCTCGCCACCATTGCGTACCGGATGGAAACCTGGCAGCCGCACGCGATTCTGTATGTCGTGGACCATCGGCAGAGCGACCATTTTGAGAAGCTGTTCGCCGCGGCGCGAAAATGGGGCTACAGCGGCGTGGAACTGCAGCACATCAAGTTCGGCACCGTCATGGGAAAGGACGGCAAGCCCTACAAGACCCGCAGCGGCGATACCGTCGGCCTGGAGGGGCTGCTCAATGAAGCGGTTAGTCAGGCCCTGAAGGTGGTCAGCGAAAACGACGACGCGAAGCCGGACGGACCGGAGCTTTCCGCCGACGAGAGGCGCAACATTTCGGAAGTGGTCGGGCTGGGCGGACTCAAGTACGCTGATCTTTCCCATAACCGAACTACCGACTACGAATTCGACGCCGAAAAGATGCTCGCCAAGACGGGAAACACCGCCACGTACATGCAGTACTCCCATGCCCGCGTCCGCAGCATCTTTGCTCGCGGCGGCATCAACCTGGCCGCATTGCCCAGTGATACCGCCCTCGTGCTGACGCATTCCGCCGAGCGCTCTCTCTCCTTGATGCTCCTCCGCTTCGCGGAAGCCCTCGCCGAGACGGAGGCCGACTACATGCCTCACCATCTGACTGCCTACCTCTTCGACCTGGCCAAGAGCTACTTCACCTTTTATGAATCCTGCCCCGTTCTCAAAGCCGACACGCCCGAGAGTCGCACTACGCGTCTTATCCTTTCCGACCTGACGGCCCGGACGATCCGGCAGGGGTTGTCGCTCCTTGGAATCGGCGTCGTGGAGAAGATGTAATTCCTGAAGCCGTATTTCCCGAAGACAATCGCTCCCATGCCACTCTCCGCACTCGACTTTCCCGCGACCGACCCCACGCCGATTTTCGAGCACTTCCGCGGCAGCTATGGCGCGGAGCTGCTCGTCGCCGCGGCGGCGCATTTGAAAGTTTTCGAGAAACTGTCCCGCGGGCCAATGTTTCATGACGATTTGCGGCGGGAAATTGGTCTATCTTTGCGACCGGCATCGGTCCTCTTCACCGCGCTGCGGGCGATGGGACTGATTGTTGAGGCTTGGGGCAATCTGGAACTCTCGGCCCTAGCCAAAGATCACCTCGTTGCCGGCCAGCCCTTCGACGTTAGCGATTATCTCGGCCTCGCCGCTCAGAGTCCCGGCGTGCTGGAAATGCTCGAGCGGCTTAAGACCAACAAGCCGGCGGGGGCGGCCAAGGAAGGGACGGCGTTCATCTTCCGCGAGGGGATCGATTCGGCGATGGAGCAAGAGGCTTCGGCGCGGCGTTTGACGTTGTCGCTGGCTGGCCGCGCCAAGAACGTCGCTCCCCACCTGGCGGCCAACGTGCCGCTCGACGGGATAAAATGCCTGCTCGATGTCGGCGGCGGCACCGGAATCTACAGCATCGCCCTTTTGCAGAAGAACCCGCAGCTTACGGCGATTGTGCTTGACGGCCCCGAAGTCCTGAAGGTCACCGCCGAAATGGCAGCCGCCTACGGCGTCGCGGACCGGCTCACGTGCATGGCCGGCGACATGTTCAAAGTTGTTCTCCCCAGTTGCGACGCCATCCTGCTTTCCAACGTCTTGCACGATTGGGACGTCCCCCGGTGCCGCGAGCTCATCCGCCGCTGCGCCGCCGCGCTTCCCTCCGGCGGTAAGTTGCTAATTCACGATGTCTTTCTCGCCGATACGCTCGACGGCCCACTCGCCATCGCTCTCTATTCCGCCACGCTCTTCACGCTGACCGAAGGCCGGGCCTACAGCGCCGCCGAATACCGCGCCTGGCTCACCGAATCCGGCCTGACCAGCGCGAAGGTCATTCCCACACTCATTCACTGCGGGGTGCTGGTGGGGACCAAGGCGTAGCCGGCAAGAATAGTAGCCTGCACACTCCGTGTGCAGGCTGTCCGCTCACTCCGTGAGCGGA
>JBKJNY010000128.1:0-25334 GCA_046593355.1 Pirellulaceae bacterium
CCCGCTTCGCCAGATCCGGCACTCGACTCATCGCCCACCTCACCGCTAGGGTTCGTGAAATTCGTACCCCAGCAGCCTACCCCCCACGCCAAGACTGGCGGTGATGCGCGCTTACCATTTACCTCGACACGGACGACGGCTGCGGTGGCCTCAGACAAGTTCAGTTGCATTATTCTGGCGTCACCGAGTTCTGTAGCAACGCAGAACATGAGAAGGGACTTGGAGGTCCGCGAGGCTACGGTGATCTTGGATACGAAGAAGTCGATATTGTGGATGGCTCCTTGGTTCATCGAATGCTGTTTTCTGGTAACATTGAAATGGAAATTCGATTCCAGAGCTTTGTGCTCCGTTACGAAAACATCGAGCAGAAAGCCGCCCAACTAGCGGCTGATCCTGGTCGTTCTCCGTGGGCTCGGAAGAGGTTGGCCTGTTCGACATATTCGTCGCGGGGGAGCATGGGAGCCGGGGCTGGGGGCTGGGGAAGAGTTCGGAGCGGCGAACCGTGGCGTGCGTCTTCCGTCTATAATAGCCCTAACGCTTGTCGGCAGATACTTTGTTTCCTTCTGCCCCAGCCCCCGCAACGACAGATTCAAGCACTGATTGAGCTTCGTTTTGACGGGCGAATTGGCGACGGATTCTATGCAGACAGGTTCTGTATGAATAATGGTTGGGCGGTTTTTTTCCAATTTCTGGTCATGTCCTAGAACGTCAAAATGGCAGATCGAGTTTACCTTGAAACGACTATCGTGAGTTACCTGACAGCGTGGCCCAGTCGCGACGTCATTATTGCTGGCCACCAGCAGGTCACTCACGAATGGTGGAACACTCGCAGGACGAGTTACGAGCTTTGCGTCTCGCAACTTGTCCTCGATGAGGCAGCGGCTGGTGACGCCCAAGCTGCCCAAGAGCGGCTTTGGGCGTTGCAGTCCGTGCTGGTACTCGAAACGACGACGCCAGCCCTTGAGTTAGCGAAGGAGCTTCTTCACGCGGGAGCGTTGCCGGAGAAAGCGGCCGACGACGCCCTGCATATTGCGGTCGCGGCCACGCAGGCGGTCCCTTTCCTGTTGACGTAGAATTGCCGTCACTTGGCCAATGCGGCGATGCGACCCATCATTGAGGCCGTTTGCGCCGCGAAGGGATTCAAGGCCCCCATCATCTGTACGCCCGAGGAACTTCTGGAGTCCAAACCATGAACGACCCGATTGTGGATGAAGTTCGCCGAATTCGTGATGCTCACGCAGCGCGCTTCAATTATGACTTGGACGCGATCTTCCAAGACATCAAGGAGCGGGAGAAAATGAGCGGCCACAAGTTCGTTTCCGGTGTCGCGCGTCTGGCCATGCCAAACCCGACGCTGCAGCCGACCGTGGCCGACAGTTCGGTTTCTCGTGACCTTCAGTTATTGCCGATCCAGGCGGCTGAGCATTAGCGCTAGATGGCGGGGAGGCCAGTTCCGTAGTGTACATACGCCAGAGATATACGCTTCACTCCACCACCCCTACCGGTTGTGGTCGTCACTTCTCGGACAGTATTTCTCTAATGGGGCAAGACTTTCCCTTACGGCCGGAAAGTGTGTAGACTTTGCACAGTTTTTTCGGCTTTTTGGCCTGGAGTAAAGGGACAATCGAGCTCGGCGATGATCTTACGCACAATTTCCGCTCTAAAGGCCCACAGAAGCAAAGCACAACAGGTTGTGGTCGGCGGAGTGAAGCAGATATCTCTGACATACGCGTCAACGACAAAGTCAACCATGGATTGAGGATTGGTTTGACGGGCGAATTGGCGGCGGGTATTTTGTGGACAGCTTCTGTATGAACGATGGCTAGCCCTCCGTGAGAACGCCCGTGCGATATCAAGGCAAGATCACCGACTGGAAGGACGACAAGGGCTTCGGATTTGTTGCGCCCAGCGGAGGTGGACCTGAGGTATTCGTCCATATCAAGTCGTTTTCGAACCGACAGCGCCGCCCGATCGGTAACGAGCTTGTTACCTACGAGCTCACATCGGATGCACGAGGCAGGCCACGAGGTGCAAACATCGCCTTTGTTGGCGATCAACCATCTTCTCCTCCGACAGTCCTGCCCGGCCCCGGGGTTGGAGCTTTGAGTTTCGCAGCCTTCTTTCTTGCCTTCGTGGCGGGGACGGTGGCTACGGGTCAGTTACCTCTCGTGGTGCTTATCGCATACTTTATGGCAAGCTGTGTCGCGTACTTGGCTTACTTTTTTGACAAAACCGCGGCTCTGAATGGCCAGTGGAGGACATCGGAGAGTACGTTGCATCTTTTCAGTTTGATTGGTGGGTGGCCTGGTGCCATGCTTGCCCAGCGAACGCTTCGCCACAAAACGCAGAAGCAATCGTTCCAGGTGATGTATTGGGCAACGGTTGTGCTCAACTGCGCAACCTTGGCAGCCTTGGGCTGGCTGCTTTCGCCTAGTGGGATGCGAACGGTAAAGTCCTTCGTGGGTGTCGATTGAGGGCTAACCATGCCTTACACCGGACGCTCCACCAGCGGCGCTTCGCTTGCTGGTTTCGCGCCGGTGAAGGCAGTCGTTACGCGGCGTCAGAGACAGCGGAAGAGATAGGCCTGTTCGACATGTTCTTCGCGGTGGAGCATGGAATCCGGGGCTGGGGATTGGGGAAGAGTTTGGAGGGGTGAACCGCGGGGTGCGTCTCCTGTCTATAATAGCCCTAACGCTTGCTACCTTCTGCCCCAGTCCCTAACCCCTTCCTCCCCATGTCCTTCTCCCCTGTCCAAGACGCTGTCGATGCCATCGCCCGGGGCGAGGTGATCATTGTCGTGGACGCGGAAGACCGGGAGAACGAAGGGGATTTTATTTGTTCGGCTGAAAAGGCGACGCCGGAGACGATTAACTTCATCCTTTCGGGCCGTGGGGAGTTTTGCGTGCCGCTGCTGCCGGATGTGGCTCGCCGACTCAACCTGTTGCCAATTGTCGATACGAATACCGCGCCGCTGGGGACCGGATTTCTGACCCCCATCGACCATCGCAGTGGCAAGACGGGCATCACCGTGGAGGAGCGCTGCCGCACGGTGCGCGAGATGGCAAACCCCACGACTACGGCCACCGACTTCGTCCGCCCCGGCCATGTTCATCCGCTGCTAGCCAAAGAGGGGGGCGTTCTTCGCCGGGCCGGGCATACCGAAGCCTCCGTGGACCTCTGCCGAATGGCGGGCCTCGCGCCGGTCGGCGTCCTCTGCGAAATCCTCAATGAATCCGGCAACCGGGCCACCCGCGACCAACTTCACGCCATTTCCACGAAGCACAAGCTGCACATCATCTCCATCGAGCAGCTCATCGCCCATCGCCGCGTCAGCGAGAAGCTGGTCAGCCGCCTGGCCCAGGCCCGCTTGCCGACGGCGAAGTACGGCGAGTTCACGGTCATCGTGTACGAGGTCAAGTTCGAGACGCAGAACCCGTTGGCCCTTGTCAAAGGAGATTTGAGCAGCGTCGACGCCCCGCTCGTCCGGCTCCACTCCTCCTGCTTCACCGGCGACCTCCTCGACTCCCTCCGCTGCGACTGCGGCAGCCAACTCCAAATGGCGATGGAGCTGATCAACCAGGCCGGGGCGGGGGCCATTATCTACCTGCCGCAGGAGGGCCGCGGCATCGGCCTCGTCGCCAAAATCAAAGCCTACGAGCTGCAGGAAAAAGGGATGGACACCGTCGAAGCCAACCACGCCCTCGGCTTCAAGGCGGACGTACGGGACTACGGCGTCGGCATCCAGATTCTCAAGGACCTCGGCCTCTCCAAGGTGCGGCTGCTCACCAACAACCCCAAAAAGACCAGCGCCTTCATCTACGACGGCTTCAATCTCGAAGTCGTCGACCAGGTTCCCATCGTGGCCCCCTCCAACCCGCACAATGAGCGGTATCTTGCCACGAAGCGGGACAAACTGGGGCACAACCTGCCGGAATGACCCTACTCAATCTCCAGAATGTCTTCCGTCGTTCCGCTCGAAAGAAAGCGGCAGAGGACGAATTCGCTGGAGTAGTTCTGGCCCAGCACGGTGCGGTTCCCACGAGGTGCGAGGGAGCGATAGACCAGCCATTGCTCTTTGCCGCTCTGCACGCGAAAGCCGGCGGCGACGTCCCGCGGCTGGACCTCAAGATTCGCGCCGACAGTCAGCCGTCGCCAGGTGCATTCACGGCGGCAGCGAGCTGGCGACAGGTCGAGCCAGAGGGGGGAATAGAGATTGCGGCCGTGGGCAGCATGATCAACGACCAACTGGTTCCGGGTACACGTGAGGCTACCGGGGCAAGGCTCCGCCCGCCATTCCGGCAACGCGGGGGGAACAACGAGCGCCAGGCGTTTCCGCCCCCGATACAAAGACCCTTCGCGAGTCTCCACGGCTGGCTCGAACCTAATGCCCGCGGCGAAGGGAAGCTGGAAGGAGTGGCGAATTTCCGTTCTCTCGGATTCGGCCAGCGGCTGCGGGCCAATCAGAGCATCGGCCAGGTACAAAAAGTCGTCGTTTCGCGCCAAGGCCATCTGCCGTTGCAATTTCCAACCGCCGGTGAGCGGGAGCTCCAACTCCAGGTAGTCCACCTCCCGATCGGTGTGCCAGCAGACTTCTTCCCACGGCCCCGCGGCGACTAGGGAGGTGCCTCCCACGGTCGTTTCAAAGGCCCACAGGCCGGAAAATAGTGGGCGGTCCCCGGCAATCAACTCGAGCCGCAAGTTCGGCTGGGAATAATCGACCTCCAAGGAATCGAATGGTGGTTGCCGGGTCCGCCGCAGCAGGGCTCGCTGGGACTCCGGCGAATGAGCGGCGGGCGTGGGGGCGCGCCTCGCGCGAGGCGAATCGTGTATAATGGCTCGCGCTGGTTTGGCGAGCATGCTTGGTTTTGTGAGCATGGCTATTGAGTGGGCCGGGCCGTTTTAGCATGGCCTGCCGATATTCGCTATGGGCTGAAAATTGGGAGCAATATGATGTGCTGCAAGATGACATGGTTCGCACAGATCCTGCTGGCCGCCTGCGGAGCAATCGCCCTGGGCGTGGTCTATTCGCTCCCCGCGGATGAGACCGACGCAAAAGCAAAACCAGCAGCGGCGGACGAGAAGCCAGAAGCCCCAAAGCCCGCTAAGGAACCGGCGAAAGAGCCGGCCAAAGCCGATAACACCGGCCTGAAGAAAATCACCAAGGACCATGACGTCTATCTGGACTTGAAACGGAAGGCGGTTGTGATTGATGGCGAGGTTTGCCTGCGGGAAGGGCAACTGGAAATGTTTGCCTGTCCGAAGGGGACCAAAGAGCACGAGTCCGTGGTCTCGCTCAACTGCACGGCGGAACAAGCGCATGCCGCGCTCTTGGCCGTGGGGGCAGCGCCCGGGACAACGGTCAAATTTGACCCGGAATACAAGCCGGCCACCGGGCCCATCATCGACGTGTGGGTCTTGTGGTTGGGCGAAAAGGGAGAGAAGCACACGGTGCGAGCCCAGGAATGGGTCAAGAACGCCAAGACCGAGAAGGAAATGTCCTTCGATTGGGTCTTCGCGGGCAGCGGATTTTGGACCGACGAAGATAACGGCAAGGTGCATTACATGGCCAACAGCGGCGACCTGATCTGCGTCTCCAACTTCAACACCGCCACGCTCGATCTCCCCGTGGAGAGCTCGCAGGCCAATGCCTCGCTCTTGTTCACCGCCTTCACCGAGCGCATTCCCCCGCGCGGCACCAAAATCCGCGTCGTCCTCATTCCGCGGCCCAAGAAGGAAGCGGACGCGAAGGAAGCGGACTCAAAGCCAGAGAAGAAGCCCGAGGAAAGCAAACCCACCGAGAAGAAAGCAGAATAGACCATGGTCACTGTCGGCATGAACTACCACGTCCTCCCTGGCAAGCAGCAGGACTTTGAAACCAAATTCGCCGGCGTCGTGGATGCCCTCCAGGCGGCCCAGGGGCACACCAATTCAACCCTGTGGCGCGACGTCGCGGACGACGCTTCCTACCTCATCACCAGCGAATGGTCCGAGGAGCAAGCCTTCACGGACTTCATCCACAGCCCGGCCTTCCGCGACGTGACCAACTGGGGCAAAGAGCAAATCCTCTCCGGCCGCCCGCAGCACAAGATTTACAAGCATTAGGAGACGAAACGGGGTCGAGCTTCATGATGGGAACTCAACCTTATAATTCAGAATGTCTCATTTTCCTCCCCCCGAAAGCCTAGCTGGATGCGGACGGAAGGTACTCGTGAGGCAGAACTAGCTTTGACATTTTGGCAAGTTGGCTCGCAAAATACTCAGCCAGCGTCCTGTCTTCCGATGGAAGCGGCATTCCGCTCAGGATGGCATGGGGGTGGTCGTCGAGCGTCAGGGTTAGGCCTATGGACCCAAAACCGTTCACATCAAGTTCCGCAACGCCAAAGCACGTAATTAGAGCGTTGTGGCAAGAAAGGCGAGACTCAACATCAAAAGACAGGGCAGCCTCAGCCTCTTTCTGCTTTTCCGGGACGGCCTCTCGCCTCAAAAACGCACTCGGGGTGGCGCGTCCATCGCCACCCTTCGTCCACGCCTTGTTTCGCATCGCGCGAAAAACTATCTGAACGCTCATCTTAAGCTGGATTGTCAATGTTGCGAAGCGATTCCGCAAGCAATTCAGCGGTTGCAGCCTCAGTACCGTATACATTGCCAACTTCCGTGTAAATATAGGCCTCTGACTTTTTGTTTGCAGGGACTACCAAATGCACGCTGGCATTATCGCGCACCCATTCCACTCGGATTCCGCCGCATTCGTCAGGGGAGACTACTGCTTCAGGAATGGCAACACAAAAAGCGCTTCCGCTATTATCCGGCGATACAGCTCTCGCAAGCGCATCGAGAATTGCGGCATTAATCAGCAAGTCGCAGCACAGTTTGTATGCGTCAGGAGTCGTGTCGACCTGCCTTCCGTCCTCGTCAACAATTGGATTCTCAACTAGGTCGTTAAGGTCTTCAATAATTGCGGAGAGAAACTTGGTTCCTGCCTTAGCGATCTTCCTTTGCGCGGCGGGAATTTCAGGAGTTGTGCGTGGGTCAATGGCAATAACCGACGCAGGCCTTTTAATGCTTGCCTTGCCAAGCTCCCACTCAGCTTCGGTAGCCTTTGGCACGGATCGAGTGTCTTGAAGTACTTGTGGCATGATTATTACCCCGGAAAATACAACTCCAGAATTTCGTCTGCCGCAATGGATGCTGCCGAGAAAAACTGGCGAATGTTACTGTCTTGGAAACTGCGAATATCCTTTTGAATTGTATTTAAGTCTTGTGAAACCAAAATTGCGGAGTCTTTGTCTTTTTTGCTGCAAGTGCACCGAACCCAACTATTTACACTATAGTCAAGTCCACGCGGCTGAAACTCTTTGTGATTGTTTATTTCAAACGTGGCGGATCGGGCAAAGGGGCCAAGCTTTGCTTCCTCGTTGCAAAACCGAGAGATTAGAGCTTGTGCTGGGTCGGCCTGTGGACATGTGCGACTGACAACAAGGGCCAGTCTAAGACCCGTTACGCCCATCTCGCTTGAATACTTGGCCACTAGTTCGCTGCTCTCGTCAACTGCGAGATGCATGCTCTCAGGCGATGTAATTATGAAGTCGATTCGAGACAGCGCTGCGTTAAATTGCCGCTTTCCGTCAGCACTACGGAGAGTCACGCGCGGAATTTCTGGAGGCATTTCCGCAGGAATCGGGAGTACCTGCATGTCGCCGTCAAATGTGTCCGCGAAATGCCTAAGCATTGCGCCAACAATTTTTCCGCTTGGAACATTGGGGTTTGCAAGCGTGAACAGTGACGCCTGGAGAGTTACGAGCGAGAAGTCTTGCTTTGTTGGCATAGCTGAGGAAAGTCAGAATGCCGGCAATTCACGCGATGAGCGAACCAAAGCACCTGATTCAAAGACAAATATGTCGGCCATGACACAACTCCGTTAAGAGTAGCAAACCATATGCCCAGCCAAAATGTCAAGCTAGCACTCGCGCGTGTCAACCCCCACTTTGTGCGGGGTGCTTAAATTTTAGGCCAAAGACCCGAGTTCGTCAATCCGGGAAGGCAAGGTTTCCATCGGCGATTCGGCTATTCGTGGGGCAGAATTGCTCTTCCGCCAACTTTGCCAGGCCGGCCCGAAGGGCGTTTCTTTCCACGTACCCTTTTCCTCCCCGCGGAAGGTTTTTTTGCCGGGCCCCTTGACATGGTTAATAGAACAGTGTACACTTTATCAGATATCGGCGGAGCTGCGCGCGAAGGCCAGGGACGCGGTGGTCTTTTGACAATTGGGTGGTAAGGGAAGACAAGGTCACGTTAAGTGCGTCGGCGATCTTGTGAGTGTGCTTGAAAAACAGCTTATAAATGCGCGAGAGGATCCCCTGGAAAGGAGGGGTTTTTGGTGAATCAAAAAAGTGATGATTCACGGGCTATTCCAGCAATGTCGCAGGAGGAAGTGATTGTGGCGTAAGAGTTTGGGTGCAGTGGCAGGTGCTACTTTCGCCGAAAAATCGAGGGCGAATCAGTGAATCACCGGCCACTTATCACCGCTTATAGCTCTGCAAGGCCGAAGAAGGGGCTGGGCGGTGGTTAAGGGAAAAGGAACTTACGAAACAGAGAGGGCCGTCCAGGTGCGGGAACGCTTGACGGCCCTCTCAGGCGGGAATGAACCAGGTGGGCATGACTTACGCGACGCTACCCAATCGCCAATGCTCACGGCCCAGCGGATCCGGGTTCCGCAAACTGGACACTTAGGATTGACATGCACTTTTGTATAATGACGATACCTGGAAGCGGAGCTTCGTGCAGGTGCCAGGGAGGGTGCGATCTTTGACATCATGGTGGTCCAGTTTTTACGCGTTGGCGCAGGGTTTCCCGCGCTGCTTATTGAGACTGGCGCGAGTCCCTCCGAAGGAAGGCCGTGTTGAAGAACCGAGGGGGTTTAGCAACAGACTTTGTGACCCGCGGGGGGTGGGGGGTGTTGGTTTACCCGGGGGGGTTATTCAACAGGAGCCAAGTGGGAGTGAGTTCTTATTGAGACAGGAGCGGTGAACTCTCTCGCTTGCGCGAAAGGCCAGTGGTTGGTGCCGCAGCCGACCTGTGCAGCGGCGGCGGCTGGCGGCGCTCACCCTTCCGCATCTGCCGGGTTAGGGTAAACTAGGAGAGAAAGGCGGTAGAAGCCTGGAAGCGGCTTTGTCCGAAAGAGTCCCGCCGGGTAGAATCAGTCGTTTTCCCGCAAACTGCACGTATTTCCGCAGCGCCCCTAGGAGTCAGCACCGGTGCAAATCAACATTTCGGCCCGGCATGGTCATTTGAGCCCCGCCACCCAGGAACGGATTACGGAGAAAGTGGATGCGGTTCGAAAGTTCTACGACCGGCTGACTTCCATCCAGGTGATTGCCGATTTGAGCCACCGGGAGAGTCCGACCGTGGAAATCACCGCCACCGCCGAGCATCACGACACGTTTGTCGCCGAGATGAAGAGCGATTCGGTCCTCGCCGCCTTGGACGGCGCGATGGATAAGCTGGAGCAGCAGCTTCGCAAGCACAAGGAACGGCTCAAGGATCATAAGGCGACCGGCCACAAGCATTTGGAACCACCCGCCGACGGGGAGCCGAGCTAATATTCGTTTTTATCCCACGGCGGATCTCCTTTCATTTTCCGCCGCCGGTCTGGTCCTCGAGGTCTGGTCTTCGAGGTCTACGGCCCGAAAGGTTAAGGAATTCATCCCATGAAGTTCTCTGATTTCGTGGTGGCTCCGGCCATCCGGGCGGAAATCTCCGCCGACGACAAGCCGGGTGTCATCCAGGAGATGGTCGCTTCGCTGGCGCAGGCCGGAGCGATTCGTCAGGAAGATGCCGCCGGCATTGTGGCCGCCATCATGAAGCGCGAGGAATTGGGGAGCACGGGCATCGGCCGCGGCGTGGCCGTCCCGCATACCAAGCACCCCAGCGTGAGCCAGCTGATTGGCACCGTCGGCGTCAGCCATCACGGGGTGGATTTTGACAGCTTGGACGGCGAGAAGGTGCATTTGATGTTCCTGCTGATTTCTCCCCCCGACCGCCCGGCGGACCACTTGCGGGCCTTGGAAAACATCAGCCGCCAGTTGCGGGACGACACCTTCTGCCGATTCCTCAAGCAGGCCCACGGCACCTCGGAAATCCAACAATTGCTCGACGAATCGGACGCTCATCAATTCGGCAGCTAACTCGTTCGTTGTGAGCGTGCCCGACCGCATTTTCTGCCGCACCTGTCTGTTACCCCATGCCGGATTCCACTGCCAGTCGTGACGTTTTGTTGGTGAATGAAAAGGGTTTCCACATCCGGCCGGCCCACTTGCTCATGAAAATGGCGAGTGGCTTTCAGGCCCAGGTGACAATTATCAAGGATAATCAGGTTGTGGACGGCAAAAGCATGATGGACTTGTTGACGCTGGTGGCACAAAACGGTACGACATTAACATTGCGCGCTCGGGGTGATGACGCCCAGGCCGCTGTCGACGCACTTGCCCAGCTCGTCGAAAGCGGCTTTGGGGAGATTGCCGAGCAGTAATTGGAGCATGATAGCCGGCGATGTGCCGGCAGTTGAAAGCGGCTTTGCCGCGCTGGCCTCCTTGGGCAAAACCAATAATTGCCGCATCGGTGCGGCAGGGGAGGAAGCAGCGGCCGGGCCTGGACCAGTGGTTCCTTACAAGTGGGTGCGCCCCGCGCAGCAGTTGATCTCGCCGCCATTGACGTGGCGGCTCGAGATCCCGCCCGCGTCGGCCCCCCGAGTTTCCATGCGAAGACTGTTTGGGCGCGCCGGCCCGCGGAGGCACCAAATCCGCCGGGCTCAACCGCGCCGCTTGTTTCCTGTGCTTTCCACGGGCGAATCTCGCCGGGGGCACTTTCGTCGCCGCTCGACTCTTTCGAGCGGCCCTCAGCCAATCCCTTCCATGGAGCGCTAGCGCGCCCAGAAAACGCGACTCATGAAGAATGAAATGTTGATTAACGTCTCCCAGCCGGAGGAATGCCGCATCGCCATTGTGGAGGACGGCCTGCTGGAAGAACTCTACATCGAGCGGGCCAGCGCCGACAACTACGTCGGCAACATCTACAAGGGGCGGATCGTCAATCTGGAGCCGAGCATTCAGGCCGCGTTCGTGGATTTCGGAGTCGGCCGCAACGGGTTTCTACACATCAGCGACGTGGAGCCGCAGTACTTTCGCCAGGGTGGATACGACCCCGGCGAGTCATTTGGTGTGGGCCGCATGGCGGACATTGACGTGGGAGATGACGACCAGGGTCCGCCACGCGATCTCGAAGAGGAGGAGCCCCGCGAAGGGGACGGTGGTCCACGGGGTGATCGCGGCCCGCGCGGGGACCGCGGACCACGAGGCGACCGCGGCCGAAGCGAAGGGGACCGCGGCGGTGGACGTGGCCGAGGGGACGGTGATCGCGGCGGTTCCAGCGACCGGGGCCCGCGCGGCCAAGGACGTGGAGGCCGGCCACCGCAAGGCGGGCGCCCCCGCATCAAGCCGCCGATTCAGGAGATTCTTCGCCGGGGGGACGAAGTCCTCGTGCAAGTTATCAAGGAAGGGATCGGCACCAAGGGGCCGACGCTTTCCACCTATATCAGCATCCCCGGCCGCTACCTGGTGCTGATGCCGGCCCTGGGCCGCGTCGGCGTCTCCCGCAAGATCGAGGACGACCAGGCCCGCCGCGAGCTGCGGGACATCATGCTGGAACTCGACCCGCCCAAGGGGCTCGGCTTCATTGTCCGCACGGCCGGGCAGCAGCGGACCAAGAAGGAGTTGAGCCGCGACATGGCGTATCTGCTGCGGCTGTGGAAGGTGATTGTCCGCCGGCTGAAAAAGACCGAAGGGCCGGGCACAATCTACGAAGAAAGTGACATGATCATCCGGACCATCCGGGACATCTTCACCTCCGAAATCGACTCCATCTACATTGACAACGCCGAGTCCTTTGAGCGGGCCAAGGAATTCCTACAGCTCGTGATGCCCCGCCACGTCAACCGCCTGCACCATTACGACGGCAAAGAGCCGCTGTTCCACAAGTACAAGCTGGAGCAGGAAATTGCTCAGATTTACCAGCGCAAAGTTTCGCTGCGGGGGGGCGGATCGATTGTGATTGATCAGACCGAAGCCCTGGTCGCCATCGACGTCAACAGCGGCAGCTTCCGGGCGAAGGCGGAAGATGCGGAAGAAACCGCCTACCAGCTCAACATCTCGGCGGCCAAGGAAATCGCCCGCCAGTTGCGGCTGCGGGATCTGGGGGGAGTGATCGTCAACGACTTCATCGACATGCGCCGCGAGCGCCATCGCCGCGGCGTGGAGCGGGCTTTGCACGATGCCATGAAGCGAGACCGGGCACGCACCAAAATCCTCCGCACCAGCCCCTTCGGCCTGATTGAGATGACGCGGCAGCGGATTCGCCCCAGCGTGAAGAAGAGCGTCTACGGTGACTGCCCTTGCTGCAGCGGCCGCGGCGTGGTGAAGACGGCCGAGAGCATGGCCATCGAAGTGGTCCGCCTGATCATGCTTTCCAGCCAGCAGTCGGGGGTCCGCCGGGTGACCGTCAAGGTGAACCAGGAAGTGGCCACGTACCTGAGCAACAAGAAGCGGCGGGAAATCATGCAGCTCGAAGACGACGCCGGCCTTCAAGTGCAAATCCAGGGAAGCGACAGTTTGTTCCCCGAACATCTGGAACTTGATCTGCGAGACGAAGAGGGGCGAGAGGTCAAAATGCCGATGGCGTGACGCCGGGACGTGAAATGCGGCTGAACACAAGTGACAGAAAGTTGACAACTCGTTCTCGCGGGAGAGAATAGAACTAGACTCCTTCCCGCGAACGAACTGCCATGCAGCCCACTCAGGAACTTGTCGATTCCATCTATCGCGATCGGGTGCTGCATGCCCGCAAGCAGCCGCTCGAGAAGCGATTCGTGGAAGGGCTGGATCTCTTTGGCGAAGCTTGTGAGTGGATGAAGGTCGGCATCCGGGATAAACACCCAGATGCGGACGAATTTCGGGTAAACCAGATTCTGATAGAGCAAATAAATCGCTTGAGAAGGCTGGATGACGCCCTATGGACCAACGTGCCATCGTCTGCAAAGTGATTGACGCTCTTGAAGCGGCGTCAGTCCCCTACATGGTTGTCGGGTCACTGTCGAGCAACGTGTTTGGAATCGTCCGCTCCACCAAAGATGCAGACATTGTCGTGGAACTTGGCGACCGGCGAGTTTCCGAAGTCACTTCGCTGTTGGGACCCGAGTTTCACCTCCAGCAGCAGATTGCGTTTGAATCAATCACGGGAACAACTCGGCACATCATCGATGTTCAGGACTCGCCATTCAAAATTGAACTGTTTCGTCTGAGCAGCGATCCGCACGACATAGAGCGATTCCACCGCCGACGAGAGTATAAGGCGGCTCAGCTTGACCGCCTCGTGTTTTTGCCGACTCCAGAAGACATCGTTATCACCAAGCTTCGCTGGGCGATTTCGAGCGACCGTTACAAAGATCGAGATGACGTCCGAAACGTCATCGCTGTCCAGGCCGACGATCTCGACTGGCCCTATATTCATCGCTGGTGCGACGAGCACGGCACCAAGCAGTTGCTGGAGGAGATTCGGGGTACAATCCCAAGGATTTAGCAGGGTTCGCCGCTGCAGATTGCGGAATTTTGACCCCCGCTGCCGGCAATTCTCGACAATTCATCGCGCCGCTTGACATGCGCCTGCCGCTAGGCTTAACTGATATTGCCCGCCTGTTTATCCCACCAAGACGGTGGCCGCCGCATGGTTGGCGGCAGGCCCAAGTTGTTATGCCACGCATGGCAGTTTTTCACCTTCGGAGGATTTTCGGATGAAGAAGTTTGTTGTGACGCTGATGGTTGGTGCTTTTGCTTTGCTGGTCTGCCTGGGCCCCGCGCAGGCGCGTCCGCCTTACGCCCCCATCACTGGCGATAACTACAAGGATAGCGAAGCTATCGTTGCCAAGGCCAAAGCCGCGGATAAGTGCAACCTTTGCCATGATGCCGCCAGCAAGAGCAAGAAGGACCACAACGAATACGGAAAGGCCCTCAAGAATCACATGCCGGCCGAAGAGTTTATGAAGCTCAAGGGTCCCGACGACAAGGCTGCCCTCGCCAAGAGGCTGGGCGAAGCTCTGAAGGCGACGGAAGCCGACATGCACTCGAGCGGCAAGACTTTCGGCGAGGTGATCAAGGCCGGCAAACTGCCGGGCGAGAAGTAGTCATCCATCCGCTGGACTGACAGTTTTCCTGGCCGGGCCGCTTCCCAACGGGGCGGTCCGGTCTTTCTATTGGTGGACAGTTTATGAAAATCATTCGCTACCAGGACTCTCAAGGTGCTATCCTCTATGCCGCCCAGCAGCCGGATGGCTCGGCGGTGGAGATCGAGGGGGACATCTTCGGCAAGTACAGCGCCACCAGCCGCCCGGCTCAGGTCGCCAAGCTGCTCGCCCCCGTGCAGCCGACAGCCATTCTGTGCATCGGCCTCAACTACCGAAAACACGCCGAGGAAGGCAAAGCCAAGATTCCCGAGTGGCCGGTCCTGTTCATGAAGTCCCCTGCCGCGGTGCAGAATCCCGGCGATCCCATCCTGCTGCCGACGAAGCTCAAGAGCACTCAGGTCGATTATGAATGTGAGCTGGCCGTCGTCATCGGCAAGACCTGCAAGAATGTGTCTAAGGCTGACGCTCTCCATTACGTTCTCGGCTACACCTGTGCCAATGACGTGAGCGCCCGGGACTGGCAGAAGGATTTCGGCGGCAGCCAGTGGTGCCGCGGCAAGACGTTCGATACGTTCTGTCCACTCGGCCCCTGCCTGGTGACCGGGGACGAAATCCCCAATCCCAATGCCCTGCGCATCAAAACGATTCTTAATGGCGAGGCCCTGCAGGACTGGACGACCGAGGACATGATCTTCGACGTCCGCACGCTCATCGAATTCCTCTCCGGCAGCACCACGCTTCTGCCGGGCACTGTCATCCTGACCGGCACCCCCCACGGCGTCGGCATGGCTCGCGACCCCAAGGTGTTCCTCAAGCCCGGCGATACCTGCAGCATCGAGATTGAAAAGATCGGCCTGTTGACGAACCCCGTCCTTGACGAGCCGGCGTAACAGCCCGATCAACTTCCTTTAACCGCTCGATGCGGGCGAATCTTACCGCGAACATTATAAGCGGCTGATACCCCCGGTTTGATATCGTTTTCTTGATACAGTTTTCGCCTGTATCAGCATCGCGTCCCTAGCTGCAACTCCTTGCCTGGATGCCAGTTCCACCGAAACATGGTTCAAGCCCGGTGTCCATCACGCGCTTTTCTTGATACTCCAGAATCACCCCTCCTTCGGGGGAACTATCAGCGATTTTATAATCTGTTTCTCAAACACAGATACACAATCGACCAGCCTCTTAACGGCACATTTTCTTCCATTACGACCAAATTGTCAAAGAGCCAATGTGGGAGAATGACGAAATTCGAATGACGAATGTCGAATGAAAAGATGCTCCTCCATTCGTCATTCGAGTTTCGTCATTTCCTCCTCCTGCCTGTTGAATCCGCACCCCCCCAATTCATCACCCCCCACGGCATGCAAAACAGGGGTCCGTGATGAATTAGCCTCCCTCTAATTCAACACCAGGGGGGTATTCGTCCCTCTGCTTCTGGCCTTCTCTTCGTGTTCTCTCTCTGCCCTGTCTCAAATCTCAAATCCTCTTTCCCAGTCCCCTTTTGCCTCCACGCACAGTTCCGCCGTGTACTGTACGTAAGTTTATACACCCCGGTTGGCACAAGCAAGCCCTTGTCCACCAGAATTCCGGAAATTCTTTGGGGCTCCAGTCCGGCCCAACTCGCACATCAGTACCGACCACTGCAGCAGCTAGTTATGGCCCAGGACTGGCCACCTTACATTTGGCTCAGCGCAAAGGCGACGAAGGCGGCGAATGCCACGCACCACGCAATCGGGGCAGCGATGGCGATGTTTGCGATTCGCCGGGAATGTGCCGACGCACCGAGGGGAACTGTCAAGCGCGCGAGGCATGCGAAGACAAGTGCGCCCCCGAGCACGGCTGCCAGCGCCAACAGCGCGAGGAACTCCTTTGTTTGCTCTGGAAGATGGTTCGCCGCTGCCAGCACGGCTAATCCGATCGCCATTGGCCCACTGCAGATGCCACAAAAGAGTGCCGGGAGCGCCAAAGGATGGTCCGGTGGTTCAAAGCGAGGGTATTCGAGTGACGAGGGCATTTCGACCAGGTTTTCCCGAGGTGCCAATGTACAACACCTAACCAATGTTCCATCGTCGGGTGTAACACTTGTTATGTCGGCTTCGGCCCACCGGGGCCGCCGAACATAAATCCAATGAAGGTTTTCGCCGACATCCCCGGAGGCAGCTCAGGAAACTTGAATGAGAAGTCATCGACCAATTCCTCTCCGCGAAACACTTTCATTGTGCAGCCAGGCCAGCCATAAACGGCAATTGCCGAAGACTTGTGCTCGATTTCCAATTGGCCTTGCTGCTCTGACTGGGCGACAACGCGGAAAGCTTCGCCTGGTTGCAATGGATGCGGCATGCCCCACGGCTCAAACCACACCTCCACCGGCAATTCGGACGTGTTCGTGATCTGCTCTATGACCTCAAACATAAGAGTCTTACTCTATCAGCTTTGGCTTTGGCGCACCCTTAGTTTCGAATAATAATTCTCGTGCGCCGAGCTTTCTTCCCGAATAGATCGCTCAAAATCGCGCTCTAAACCAACCCCCACTTCTTCCGAAAAAACCATTCCACGGTGAGCAGGCCGGTGAGGAGCAGGAACAGGGGCCAGGCGTCGGCGGGGGTGCTGCCGAGTTTCCATTTAGTCTGGCGCTCTTCGTATTCAGGGGGCTTGGCGGCCAGCTCATCAAGAAGAGCCGCGAACTGCTCCGGCTGGACGAGCTTGCCGCCGTCTTGCTTCGTCCAGGCGGCCAGCGAGGCGAGCTGGTCGGGGTCGGCGGCGGGGTTGGAAAGCTCCACGTCCCGGTCGAAGACCATGAACTCGGCCCGGGCCTTGCCTAGTGGCTTGCCGGCGGCGGTGGCGGCGGTTTCCACGCTGTAGTCGCCGGGCTCGGTCACTTCCACGGAGCCGGTGAAGTTGCCGTCCTTGTCTTTGGTGAGCCGGAGGGGCTGCTTCTTCTTGCTCGGCAGCTCGATGGTCGTTTCGAGCGTTGCCCCGCTGACCACGTCCCCCGTGCTGGTGCGAGCGCCGGTCGTGATGATGACGCGGCTGCCGGGGTTGAAGCGCCGCTGGTCGAGCTTGATCCAGACGTCGTCCTTGTTCAGGTCGTCCCGCTTCACCAGCCAGAGCACTACTTGCCGCCAGAACCGCTTGTGCTCCTTCTCAAAGCCGTGCATCGGCCAGAGGTACGTCGATTCCCCGGCGAAGGCGAGCACCCGCCCGCTGCCGAACTCGCCGGAGACGAGGAGCGGATCGTGCTTAGGGGTTTCTAACAGCACGCGGACGCCCGGCCCTTCTTTCACGTCCTTGAATCTGTGGGCCCATTTAAGCGGCGGCAGCTTCTGCCAGGCGGCGGCATTTTCGGCGTCGGGGGCGAGGCGCGTGAGGGGGTGCGTTCCGACCGGAACGAGCGGCAGCGGGCCGGCGAGAAAAAAGCGGTCTTTTCCCGCCCCCAGGTTCGCCCTCCCTTCGAGCTCGTCGAACTCAATCGGCAGAGCAGCGCCCAGAGGCGTCTCTTGATAATGCCCAAAACCGAAGCTGCCTTCCCCGCCAAGCATCAGCAGCCCCTTCCCTTTGCCAACCTGGTCGGCGAGCAGTTGCAGGCTCTCCGGCGTCAGCTTAGTAGCGTCGAGGTCGCGAAGGATGAAGGCGTCGTAGCGGCCCTTGCTGATGTCGTCGGTGATGTCGATTTTTTGTCGATTGCGGCGGTCGATGATGCGATCATCCAGCTCGATATCCGGCGAGGCATTCAGCGACGCCCGCAGGAACCGCTGCTCGTGCCACTTCTCGCCGTCGAGGTAGAGGACGCGGAGGCCCCCTTCCAGCACGGTCAGATAGGCCGATAGCTCGTTGTTTTTGGCCACCAATTCCCCGAGCTGCGTCTCGGCCTTGAGGTAGAGCCGATAATGGCCCGGCTGTTGCGGCGTGAAGGTGAAGGTGACCTCCACCTGCCGGCCGTCTTCGTCGGCCCGGATGCTTTTCTTCCCAATCGCCTGTTTTTGCCCCTTGGAATCGACGAGCTCCAGCTCGACCGGGATGTCCTTTTTCACGTAGCCCCGGATGCGGACGAGCCCTTTCACCAGCAGCTCGTTCTTGACGAAGACCGTGAACTGCTCGTCCAGGCGTTCGACCGCCACATCGCGGGCGGAGGCGGCGTCGGCGGCGGGGCCAAAGGGGACCGTGTAGAGCGGGGCGGCGAAATCGTCCCGCAACTTGCGGCCCGCTTCCTGGACCTCGACTTGCGGGGCGTAGGCGGTGTGCCGGCCGTCGCCGAGCAGGATGACCCCGGCCAGGCGGCGGCCCTGCTCGCCGCGCACCGCGTCGTACAGGGGCGTGCCGTAGTCCGACGACATGCCGTCCGGCTGGTCGGGCATTTTGAATCTGCCGCCGGATTGCTCGATGGGGTGCAGCCGCGAGTCGAAGGCGAAGACTTTGAGGTCGTGGTTAGCGGCGAGCGCGGCAAACTTCGGCTGGGCCTTTTCCAGCAGGGCTTTCTGCGCCTGCCAGCGACTGGCATCGGAACTGCCGCCGCCGCTGGGAAGCTGCATGGAGCGGCTGACGTCGAACAGCACCAGCAGCACGCTGGTCCGCTTCGTCTTGACCGTCGTGATCTTCGTCGGCTGGAGCAGCACCAGCAGCACCAACAGGATGACGAGCACCCGCAGGCCAATCAGCACCGCCCGCCGCACCGGTGTGACGCGGCCAAATCGCGGCCCGAAGAAGAGCAGCGACGACAGCCCCAGCACAATCAGCGCCACCGCTGCGTAGCTGTCGAAGACGGGCTCGGTGCTGAAGGAATGCATAGTTCAAAGTTCAATGTTCGAGGTTCAAAGTCAAGTTGCAGGTTCCAAGGACAACTTTGAACCTTGAACCTTGAACTGTGAATTCTCGTTATAGAACCTATTCGCCAGCGTTTGTTCCAGCCCCAAGACCAAGGCCAGCAGCGTGACGAGGAGGGGATAGAATTCGCTGCCGATGCGGTCGGCGCCGACGGCCCGGTTGATTTCTTCGCGGCTGCGGGCGAATTGGAAACGGCCTTTGCCGAGAAGCTCCTCCAGCTTCTCTTTTGGCAGGCGGGTGAGATCGCCCAGGTCCGCGGGCAGGTTCACCGCGAAGCCGCGGACCAGAGGGCCGCCGCGCTGGCCGCGGAGGCGATAGGCCCCCGGATTGTCGGTGAAGCGGACCGTCACCCGTTCGTCGCGGGCCAGCACGTCCACCGGCTCGTCGAGGGGCGTGAAGAGTTGATACCGCTCTGGAAACACTGCCGGATCGTTCGTCAGCACGGCAGTCTCGCCGGTGTGATAATTCAGCCGCACTTCGCCGGTGCCGACGAGGTAGCTCAGCATCTCGTTCCAGAGCATGAAGGCGGGCCAATTGTCACCCGCAAACCAGAGCTCGTTCCAGCAGGGCCGGCCGCGGGGCTGCAGCGGGTCGGTGAGGGGCGTGGTCATGAGCAGCACCTTGCCGCGACCGAGCCGGTTTTCGACCAGGGCCGGCTTGTTGTTCCCATAGGGAATGAGAGTGCGGGCGGTGGGGGCCAGCTCGTCGAGGTTCCAGTGATAGAAGACCGGGAAGTTGTTCCACGGCACGTTCGCCTCGTTCTGGCGGAACTCCGCCAGCATCGGATGGTCGTACGACGAAGGCGCAAGATATAAATCGCCCCCGCTCCGCGTCTGACGCGTCAATTTGCCGCCGAGCACCTTCACCGCGGCCGCTTCCTGGAACGACGCGAGCGGCTGGGCGTTGTGACCGAGCAGGATGGCCAGACCATTCCCTTTCTCGGCATATGCGGCGAGCTTCTCCCAGGCTTCGGGGGGAAGCGGGAGCGGGTCCATGAGGCAGACCGCGCGGTAGGCGCTCAGGTCGCGGTTGATCAGCTCCTCCTGCGGGAGGACCGAAATGTTGAAGACGACCTTGCGACTCTCGGCCTTGACTTGCAGCGCAAAGACCTGGCTTCCCGTCTTCACCCCCGGCGGCGCGACAACGAGCACGGGCCAGTCCGGCTGGACTTCGATGGCAAAGTGCCGCACGTCGTCGAGGGCCAGGCCATCTTCACCGACGAGGCGGACAATCCCTTGCGTGGAGCCGCTAGGGAGCTTGTTCACGACGAACTTGACTTGCTGCGATCCGCCGGGGTCAAACTGCACCGTCTCCTTGCCGCGGAGCTCGGCAGTGGGGAGGACCACTTTGCCGTTGCGGATGATGGGGAGCGTGGGGTTGGGATGTTCGAGCAAAAGCTCGACGGTCTTGGCCCCGCCCACGCCGGCGGAATGGACCTCGGTCTCGATGACGAGCTGTCCCTGCGGCGGCAAAATCTGGCTGGAAAGATGCAGGTCGCCAAGCGAAAAGTTCTTTGGCCGCTCGCTGCCGACGTCGATGACGTAAAGCTGCACCTGGGGATGATCGGTGAGAGTCTTTTGGATTTCCGCGGGCTGCGAGGTTTTCCAGGCGGCCTGGGTAAGGTCGCTAAGGACGTAGATTTCCTTGCGGGATTGTTGCTTCTGCTCAACAAGCTGCACCGCAGCGGCGAGCACTTCCACCAGCGGGCGCGGCGTGCCGGTGGGGCGGAGCCGCTCGATGGCCTTCTCGGCAGCGGTCCGATCGATGGCAAAGCTGGCGGCTCCGGGGCGAGAGTCCATCACGGCCACTTCGCTGTCTCCCGGCAACTGTTTGATGAGCCAGGCCGCCGTTTCCTGCGCCACCTCCAGCCGCCGCTTGTTGTCCTGGCGGAACTCCATGCGAGGGGACGTATCAATGACCAGGACGGCGGCCACCGGAGCCTCCTGGTCCCCCAACACCGGTTTGCCGCCGAGGAGCGCCCGGATGCCAGTAAAGAGGATGACCGCGCCGAGGAGCGTGGCCAGTAGTGCCAGGCCGCCGACGAGATACCGTGAGAGCTTGCGGACTGCCGCCACATAGAGAAAGAGCAGCACGGCAGCGAAGGCCAGCCCCATCGCGCCGAGCGCAAAGTAATTTCCCCACATCGCCGAAGCGACGCTCGGCCGCGCTAATGCCAGTGCGGGAACGATAACCGCGGCACAGCGCAGTGCCAGCAGCAGCCAGTGCCGCAGTTGCAGCCGCCGGGTGTTCGACTCGCGCCGCTCCTTGACGAACCGCACTGCCGGAAACACCAGGTGCTTCGGCTTCTGCCGCATGATCAGATGCAGGATGACGGGGATTGCAAAGAGAGCTCCCCCGAGGAGCAGCGAGACGTTCAGAAAGGCCATAAGTTCGTTCTAGCAAACCGGGCGCGGGGCTGCTATGGGCTGCGAAAGCGGCAGACCAATTCTCCGCAATCGAGTATAATTGACAGGTAAAGTGGCCGTAGTTTAGGAGAAATAGGTTATGCCCAAAATCGGACCTCGCTATAGCAAGGAAGAATTCTCCCGTCGGGGAGAAGAGATCTTTGAAAACACAATCAAGGCTGCCGTTGTGCATCACAACCCTGGCGATTTTGTGGCCATTGATATCGAAACCGGTGATTATGAAGTTGACGCCGATGAACTGGCGGCATTGGATAGATTGCACGCCAAGATTCCAGGTGCCCAGCCCTGGCTAAGGCGGGTCGGGTCTCCATTCGCACGTCGGCTCGGCGGCGGACAACGGACAAAACAGAAGTGATTTCTGGAGTAGTAAATCACGAGCGTGAGGCGATTGTTGGCTTGACGCTGCTCGGCAGCCGAGAGCAGCATGTTCGCGTCGAAGCGGTCATCGATACGGGCTACGATGGCTGGCTGCTGTTGCCTCCTTCGCTGATTGCTGAACTCGGCTATGAATGGAGCACCGAATGTAGAGTGGTATTGGCGGATGGAACGAGGACAAGCTTCGATGTCTATCGCGGTACGGTTCTTTGGGATCGAAGGCGACGTACCATCTCTATCGATGAAGCGGATTCTTCACCACTTGTAGGAATGAAATTGCTGGAAGGCTTTGAGTTGACCATTCAAGCCCGCAGTGGCGGTAGTGTTACGATCCGTCGTCTCCCTAAAAATCCTTGAAGCGAGTCTCACGTCAGCGACGGCTCTCGTCCCCCGCGCCACCAGTCGCGAACGACGAGCTGCGGGAAGACCCAGGCACCTTTGGCGTAGCGGACGGCCAGGCGGCGGGGCTCCATCCAGACGCGGTGCAGCCATTCCAGGCCGCTGCGGCGCATCCAGAGCGGGGCGCGGGGTTTTTCGCCCGCGAGGAAATCGATGGTGGCTCCCACGCAGAGCGCGGCAGAGGCCTTAATGCGTGCGCGGTTCTGGTGGACCCACAGTTCTTGTTTGGGTGCGCCGAGTCCGACAATCAGGATGTCCGGCGCGGCCTGGGCGATGCGGCTGAGGATGTTCTCATTTTCCGCCGCGTCCTTTTCGAAACCCATGGGCGGGCTGTAGCAGCCGGCGATTTTCACCGCTGGCCAACGCTCGCTGATGCGGGCCGCGGCTCGTTCGGCGACGCTGGGGCCGGCACCGAGCAGGAAGATGCGGCGGGGCTCGAACGCGGGGATCGCGGCAAAGAGCGCGGGGACCAGGTCCGAACCTGGCACCTTCTCCGGCAGCGGCCGTTTCAAGAGGCGAGCCGCCCAGACGACCGGCGTTCCATCCGCCAGAATCAGGTCGGCATGTTTGTAGGCCGCTTTCAAGCCGATGTGGTGCCGCAGCAGGACCACATGGTCCACATTGGGCGTCACCACGTAACGGCAAGTTCCCGGCCGCTCGCGTGTCCAGGCCAGAATTTGTTCCACTGCCTCGCTCATCCGCAGCGGGTCAATTTCCACTCCCAGCACCCGCACGCGCTTGCATGTTTCCATATCTCGCTCCCCAAGAAACTGGAAATGCCGGCAGAATCGCTTCCACCGGCATTTTCCGCGGTTCCGAAGGCCTCTCCTCGGTTCCGTATCCAGACAAGTCTAGGTCACGGAATCGACTGAAAATGGGGTCGGGAGGAGTTTTCGCCGCGAAAACCCCTCCCGACCCCGTCGCTGTGCTTTGGTAAGATGAAGCCATTCCACTCCGCCCGTTTCGCTCTTTTCTCCCATGAAGCTGACCGCTGCCGTTCTGTCGCTTGCGGCTAAGCTGCTCAGCGGGGCCACCGTGCGCTGGTTCGAGTGCCAGCCGGATACCTGCCAGCGCGTGTACTTCGCCAACCACACCAGCCATCTGGACGCGCTCATCCTCTGGGCCAGCCTTCCCCGCCTGGTTCGCGAAGTCACCCGTCCGGTAGCCGCCAAGGATTACTGGAACAAAGGCCCGCTCCGCCGCTACATGGCTCGGACATTTAACGCCCTGCTCATCGACCGGGATGAAATCAAGGTCCACAACAGCCCCATTGATCTGATGATCCGCGAAATGGGGTCGCGGCATTCGCTGATCGTCTTTCCCGAGGGAACCCGGAACACCGGCGAGGAAATGCAGGATTTCAAAAGCGGCCTGTACCACCTCAGTCGCAAGCGCCCCGACCTGGAGCTGATGCCGGTCTATATTGATAATCTCAACCGCGTGCTGCCTCGCGGCGAGTTCCTGCCGGTTCCGCTCCTTTCCAGCATCACCATCGGCCCGCCGATCTGGTTGGAGCCTAAGGAAAATAAGAACGACTTTTTGAGGCGTGCCCGCGAAGCGGTCCGCCGCCTCAAGGACATTTGAGCTGGATGACTGACGTGCTCATCAATGCCGCGACCGCACTGTTCCTCCTGGCCCAAGCAGGAGAGGCTCCCGCCGCGCCCGCGGCTCCCGTGCCGGCGGGGGGAATGCGGCTGGACCTCCGCACGCTGATCCTGCTCGGGACCGTGCTGGGGCTGCTCGCCGCCGCCTCGGTCATCGGCCGAGTCCTGCGCCGTTCGGCAGACACGACGCTGAACCCCGCGATGGTCAAGACGTTCCGCTCCCGCGTAAATGCCTGGTGGACGATGTATGCCATCCTCATCGCCGGTTTCCTCGTCGACTTCGCGTTCCGCTTTTTGTTCCGCTCGTCGATTGCCACGGTCGTCCTCTTTGGCTTGGTCTCGTTCTGGGCCCTGCGGGAATACATCACGATGACGCCGACCCGCCGCGGGGATCATCGCACCCTGTTCTGGACCTTCTTTCTGTTCACGCCTCTGCAATATGTCCTGGTCGGCATCGGCAGCTTTTGCTTCGAGCTGTATACCACGATGATCCCGGTGTATGCCTCCCTCTTTATCCCGGCCCGCATTGCCATCTCCGGCGACCCCAAACGGTTCCTGGAGCGGGTGGCCAAAATCCAGGCGGGACTTCTGATCTGCGTCTATGCCCTCAGCCATGCCCCGGCCCTCCTTAGTCTCGATTTGCAAACCTCCGCCGGCCAGCCCTGGGTCATCGACGCCGCAGGCACCCGCGGCAGCAACGCCGGCTTGCTCTTCTACTTCGTCCTCCTGGTGCAGCTCAACGACGTCTTCCAGTACACCTGGGGGCAGCTCTTGGGGAAGCACGTCATCGCCGAGCAGATTAACGGCAGCAAAACGTGGGAAGGAGTCATCGGCGGCCTGATGAGCTCGATGATCCTCTCCATGCTGCTTTACTGGGCCACGCCGTTCTCGCTGTGGGAAGCCCCCTGCATCGCCCTCGTCGTCTCGCTCGCCGGCTTCGCGGGGACCATGACCATGTCCGCCGTCAAGCGCGACCGGGGCGTCTCCGACTATGGCACCCTCGTCCAAGGCCACGCCGGCGTCCTCGACCGCATCGACAGCATCTGCTTCGCCGCGCCGGTGTTCTTTCACCTCACCCGGTACTTCTTTTCCGCGTTGTAAATAGTAGTCCGCTCACTCCGTGTGCGCGGTATTTCAGGAAGCCTGAACCCGCACAAGGAAAGTGAAATCGCCTCGTGGACGAGGCGGCTAAGCTTAGCCCCAGCCCTCCAGGGCGGGGATTTTTACACTGTTATCAGCGGATTTGCAGCGTCTCCCCTTCGTAGGTGAGGCCAAGGGGTTCAATGACGACGGCTTTGCGGGAGTTCTCTTTTTCGACGCGGCCGCCGATCCACGCTTGCATGCCGAGTTGCTCCGCCAACTCGACCGCCTGAGCCGCCTGCTCCGCGGGGAGGTAGACCGCGAAGCCGACACCCATGTTAAAGGTGCCGTACATCTCTCGGGAGTCGAGGTGGGCGGAGCGGGCGATGAAGTCGAAGATCG
>JBKJNY010000193.1:0-72091 GCA_046593355.1 Pirellulaceae bacterium
CACCTCCTGGTCCCCCGCGCTCCCGCTCGCAGTCACACGACCAGCGAACTCACGCAGCCACAATCCAAGAGGAAAAATACCAAACCGACAGCAAACGCGCTAGCCCACCTGCCTTGCCCAGCTATGCGAGCTGGCCTTGGGGGTTCGCTCGCCAAGCCTCGAGGGCCCCGGTCTTTGTTGGGTGACCCTCTCAGGGTGACGCCGAAGTACCATCCCATCCGCTGAACGATGTCGCCACGCTTCATCGGCGAAGGCGATCGTATGAATTTATTCTTCATACACCTGCGGCACTTGCCAGGAGTGCTGTGGGGTGACGACGCGGCGACGGGGGGCTGGGGTTACTCGGGCGGAGGCCGCCAGTTCGTTCGAGTTCTGCCTGCCGCTGATGGTCTGCAACGAGGTGCTGACCCTGGCTTGCGGGGCGATGGTCGGCAGACCTTGCAGCCCCTTCACATGCCGCAGGGAGTTGAGGAGCTTGCCGATTTTCTGATGAACGTCTCGCGTCTGGGCAATGATAAGTACTCCGGCGTTGTCGAACTCGGAAATAGCGCCCGGCCCGCCGACGTCCTCCCAGGAATCGGGGTCGATCGTGGTGGTGATGACGTCGATCAGCGGCTCGTAATCCGCCACGCCTACTCTTCCTCCGGCAGTGCCCGGCTTGACGGCGGAGCTGGCCTTGGAGACAGGCGTCCACCGCGCGACGAGGTCCAGCACTGGGTAAACCCGGTTGACGAGTTGCGAGGCGGCATCTACCGGCGTCGTAATCTGCAGCAGTTCATCCTTGACAATGAAGGACAGTTCGAACTCACCCAGGAGTTTGCGAAGGAACGCTTCCGCCGTCAGGTCGTGGAGCGAGATAGTGACGGGTGTCTTCAGATTGATAGCCGCTTCTTCCAGCCTTTTGGCCGCCAAAACTATCGGCAGGCCAGTCTCATGACTGATGGTCTCGATGACGTCCCGCAACGGCTGTTCGCGGAAGGTGAAGGAAACCTGCTGCGTCAGCGCGGCTTCAATCCGGTCTTCCGCCGTGGCTGCCTGTTCGTCCGTGATCGGCAGCGAATCCTGGGCGTGGGCGAGAGAGGCCAAGAGAGAGAGCAGAGCCAGAGCAACTGCAGCGCGAGCCACAGGGGAGAATTCCGGCATGGCGATTGTTCCTGACGAGAGAAGGCCCCTGTATGCCTTAGCTTAGCTGGCATTGCCGGTCTGTGGCAACTATAATCCCGTTGGGCAAGGCGCGGAAAGCGCTCGCGGCAGTCTGTGCCGTTTCTTCTAACACACCAGCCCGCCTGGCGGTTGAAAGACGCTTTCTCTCACGCGTCCCCTTCCGCGAGACTCATTGCCTGTCGCCCCTTTCCAAGGAGATCCCCGATGTCTGCCTGTTTTGCGCGCCTGCGCTGGCTTTCCCCACTCACGCTGCTCTGCTTGCCCGCCGCTCTGGTCTTCGCTCAGGAAAAGGAGCCGCCCCTGCCGCTCAAGCGAGTGGTGCTGTTCAGCAGCAGCGTCGGTTTCTTTGAACATGCCGGCGAGGTGGAGGGGAACAAGCAAATTGAGTTCGCGTTCAAAACGGAGGACATCAACGATTTGCTCAAGAGCCTGGTCGTGCAGGACCGGGATGGCGGCGTGGTGACTGCGGTCAATTATGGCTCGCCGGAGCCGATCACCCGCACGCTCCGCACGTTCACGATTGACCTGACGGATAGTCCCACGCTGGCCCAGATTTTCGAGCAGCTTCGCGGGCAGGAAGTGCGGCTGGAAACTCCGAACCCCGTTGTCGGGACCGTGGTCGGCGTGGAGCGGCGGCTGGTGAGCGTGGGTCAGGACAGGATGGCCGAGGTGGACGTGCTCAATGTGCGCACCACGGAAGGTCTGCGGAGCGTGAAGCTGGACACCATCTCGCGGACGCAATTTGTGAGCGAGAAAATCGACAAGGAGTTTCAGCAGGCCCTGGATCTGCTCGCCACCGCTCACACCAGCGACCAGAAGCGGGTGAAGCTCGACTTCCAAGGAGCGGGGAAGCGCAAGGTCTCAGTCGGCTACATTCAGGAGGCCCCGGTCTGGAAGACGAGCTATCGCCTGGTGCTCGATGGCGACGAGCCGCCATTCCTGCAAGGTTGGGCGATCGTCGAGAACACGTCCACGCAGGACTGGAAAGATGTGAAACTGACGCTCGTCAGCGGCCGGCCGATTTCGTTCGTCATGGACCTCTATCAGCCGCTGTTCATGGCTCGGCCGCTGGTCACTCCGGAGTTGCACGCCTCGCTCACGCCGCGAGTTTATGACCAAGACCTTGCGGCGCGGGAAGCGGACTTTCAAGCGGCCGGAAGCGGGCGGCGAAGACGCGGAGATGCGGGAGCTTTCGGTGGTGGCGGCGGGTTTGGCGGAGGAATGGGAGGAGGCGGCGGAGGCGGTGGGCTGTTTGGTGCCATGCCCCCGGCCAAGGACAACACCGATGTCCATCGAGTTGGGGACATGGTGGTGGCCTTAGATAAGGGTGTGGAATCGATTGCTCAGGGCGGCGAGGTCGGCGAGCTCTTCCGCTATGCCATCAAGCCGCCGGTCACACTGCCGCGGAATGAGTCCGCGATGCTGCCCATTGTGAACGACCCGGTGAAGGGAGAGAAAGTGGACATCTACAATCCGGCCGTGCATGGCAAGCATCCGCTGGCGGGGCTGCGGCTGACGAACACTACGGCGCTGCATCTGCTGCAAGGGCCGGTAACGCTGTTTGACGGCGGCGAATACGCCGGCGATGCCCGCATCGAGGACATCGCCCCCGGCTCCACGCGGCTCATCAGCTATGCGCTGGACTTGGAGATGGAAGTCGCCGTGGAGACGAAGCCCGAGGAACGGACGACCACGCTGCTGCAAATCAGCAAGGGAGGTCTGCACGCCAAGAACAAGATCTCTCGCAAGACAAGCTACACCATCAAGAATTCGTCCGACCATGCGAAGAAGGTGCTCCTGGAGCGGACCGTCGACCCCGCCTGGAAATTTGCCAACCCGCAGCCGACTGAAAAGACCCGCTCACTCGCCCGCTTCGCCGTCACCGCGGAGCCGGGGAAGACGGCCGTCGTCGTGATTGCGGAAGAGCGGGAAGCGACCGAGACGATCTTGCTCACGGCGCTGGACCTGGCCCAAGTGGACTTCTACGTTCGCTTGCCGGTGATGAAACCGTCCGTGCAGAAGGCGCTGGAAGCCGTCATGAGCGCGAAGGGGAAGCTCAACGACATGGCGACTGCCCGCACGCAACTGGAAAACCACATCGCGGGGCTCGGCCAGGAGCAGGACCGCCTCCGCAAAAACCTGCAATCAATTCCCTCGCTTAAAGGGAGCGATATCGCCACGGAAGAGAACAAGAAGTCGGCGAGCGACCTCTTGCAGCGATACCTCAAGAAACTCTCCGACGTGGAGACCGAATTAGAAGCCAAGAGGATCGAGCACACCAAAATTCTGGAACGGGAAAACAAGGCCCGGCAGGATTTGGAAAAACTGGTGGTAGGGCTGCTCGTGGAGTGAGGCTATAGAACCGCGCGGAAATTAGTGCTTTGGTCGCGGTGGCATGGCCGTTGCTTTGAGTGACCAAGTGACCCCGGGAATCACACGCCCACGCAAAGCCCTGGGCGTGCCACCCATTTCCGTCGCTGACGCGATTGTTTCCGCGCGCTCCTACAGCACCGTCCCGGCCTGAGGGTCAATGCCAACGCCGTGGCAGAGCCGAGCGAGGCGGGCGAGGACGAGGAGCAGGGTGGCGGGGTCGAGGATTTCGTCTTCTTCGTTGTCCAGGAAGCTGTCGCCGATTTCCTCGAAGTGGTAGATGTCAAAGCGGGCATCGGCCGCCAGAGCCCGCTGCACCTTGGCTTGCTCCTCGGGCGTAAACTTCTGCCCTTTCCACTCCTTTTTGAGCTCGGCGATTTGCTCCTTCACCTCTTCGCCGGAGACAAAGGTAATGTCCATCCCGGCGGCGTCGGCATGGGAGAGGACCGTCAGGGATTCGAGAAGTCCCGCCTCCTCCCCCTGCACTTCCTGAATTTCCAATTTGCCCAGCTCGCTCAGGCTCTTCCGCACATCCGCGGCGGAGGGCCGGTGCTGTTTGTCAAAGAGCACGAAGTAGGTCTCGCGCCACTGATACCGGCTGTCGGCGAAGAGGGACATAGAAGCGAGCCACTGAGTGAGGGGGAAAAAGGCGTCTGGCTCCGAGCAGATGAGATTTCTTCCGATGAGATCAGGACGCAGCGAGGTGCCTGACCCCTTTTTCCCCCAGCGAGGGAGGAGACCAGGTTCGGCAAGACTATCCTATTCCGGCTCCCACGGCTCTTCCATCCCGCCTTCCGAGGCGTGGCCGTTGTACCAGGATTCGATGGCCGCCAGCACGCTGTCCCGCTCCGGCCGCGAAGCCCAGACAGATTCCTCCTGCTCCAGCCGGACTTCATAGTCCCCCTCGCAATTGCAATCCTCATTGCCGCAGAAATGGGGCGTATCCGCCACCCACAGGATGCGGTAGAGGGGAACGTGCTTGTCATCGACCAGGACAAACAGTGAGGAAGAGGTGGACACCGCCAAACTCCCCGAAGGATAGGTAGATAGGCTGGGAAAAACTCGGGAAAAGGGGACGGCTCTATTCTACGCAGGAGGCGGGGAATCTGGCAGGGGCACGCCGCAAGGGGTCGGGAGTCTTTGGCGTCAGTGATTGTGCAAAATGGAAAACGTGTGACGCCAAAGACTCCCGACCCCCTCGCTACTTCAGACAAAAAACCGTCAGCGACCGCGGCCCGTGGGCCCCGATCACCAGCGATTGCTCGATGTCGGCTGTTTTGGATGGGCCGGAAATGAACGTACCGAAGGCTCGCTCCCCGACCGGGCGGCCGTAGTTCGCGTCGCCGCTTTCAGTCAGCTTCTCGTAAGCCTGGTGCATGTTGTGGACAATCTGGTCGGCCTTGATGACGAGAGCTAGGTGCTGCGTGATGAAGAAGATGACTCGATGACGAAGTCCATGGTCCGTGACCCAAATCGCGCCATTCTCGGCGACGCCGAAATGGCCGGGCAGAATGGCGAAGTCCACGCTCTCCAGCTGGTGCGGGTCTTCCACGGCCGCCAGGTCGATGGTGGAAGTGCCCGCGCCGGGGACGAGCGACACTTTTTGTCGGGCGGTTTGCCAGGTGGGGATTTCCGCCAGCCGGGCATTGAGATCGCTCAAGTCCGCCACGGGCGCGAAAGTGCCGCCGACCGACTGGAGGACGGATGCGAACTGAGCCAGCGGGTCCGGATAGGTAATCCATTGCTCTTGGAGCGACGGCAGCTCTGCCGGCGGGGCTTGCTGGCTGCGGATGGCGGCGAGGATGGAGGCTTTGCTCATGGGGAGATTGTAAGTGTACTAGCATGGGGTGGCACGCCCACGGCTTTGCGTGGGCGTGGGCCGTGGCACGGCGGTCGACGGCTCCCGTCCCGCCAGCTATTTTGGTGCATATGACCTATCAAGAGCTGCTCATTCTGCTGCCGTGCCATAGTCTGGAGGATTTTCCGACTTATCACGAGGGGGACGATGCGCAGGGGCTGCTTTCGGCGTGGTCCGCGATGTGGCAGCCGGAGCTGCTCGCCAATTCCGGCCAGGCCCCGACCTGGAAACGGATTGAGGATGTTCCCACCGAGGTCAAGGACCGGCTGATTGTCGTCCCCAGCATGTGCGCCAGCCGGCTGCCGACGGGCTTTGCCCAGCGGGTGAAGGAGGAAGGGGGCTGCTTGGTCAAGAAGACTACCAGCCGCGCTGAAGTGGTGGCGGCGGCGCTGGAACCCATTGGCGGGCCGAAGGTGGATGCCGACATGGCCGCGGATTTTCTCGCGCTGGGGTATGCGTATTTGCAGATTCAGTTGCTGACGCGGCAGATGCGGTATAGCAGCAATTTGGACGAGGTCTATTTCAAAGGGCAAGCGATTGGAGCAGCAGTCGCGGCTGTCGAAGGAAATCTGCCGCTGGCGAAGGAGAAGCTCTCCGCCTGTTTCAACGTCCTGGCGGAAGAGCGGGACCATTTCTATCCGGTCGATGCCTTCATCCTGGACCTGAATTTGACCGCGGCCACCACCCTCGGCTCCACGCTTCGCAACGAGCTCAGTCGCGATAGCGCCACCAACCTGCTCTTGTCCGCGTCGACTCTCGGCGAGATGCAAGCCAAGGAACCGCTGACGCTGGAAGCTTTGAAGCAGTCCATCGGAGCCGGCAAGGTCGGCATCATTGGAGGCGAAGGGACCGAGGAGCGGTTGCCGCTGATGTCGCAGGATTCGATCGTGGCGAACCTGCGGCAAGGGCTCGCCAGGTATGACGAACTGCTCGGCAAGCGGCCCGAGGTCTTCGCCCGCTGGCGATTCGGACTCACGCCGGTGCTGCCGGGGATTCTGAAGAAGCTGGGCTTTCGCGGAGCGCTTCATGCCAGCTTTGAGGAAGGAACCATTCCAGCCGGCACACAGTTCAAAGTCCGCTGGGAAGGGCTCGACGGCGCCGCGCTCGATTCCATCACCCGCACCCCGCTCGACGCCTCCAAGCCGCAGACCTTTCTGGCCTATGCGTCGAAGATGGGAGAATCGATGGACAGCGACCACGTCGCCACGCTCTGCCTGGCTCACTGGCCGGGGCAGGAGAGTGAGTGGCTGGGAGACCTGCGACGGATTGCCAAATACTGCTCGGCGATGGGGAAGTTCGTGACGATCGATGAGTACTTCGCTCAGACCGACTTGCCCGGCCACCTCGACCGCTACGAAGCCGACCGTTACAAGTCTCCGTATCTCAAACAGGCGGTCATCCGCAAAAGTGACGACCCGATTTCGACCACCGTCCGCTATTGGCAGCGGCAGGCGAAATTGCGGGCGGCGGAGAGTCTCGAAACGCTGGCGACGCTCGTTGTAGGACGGCCTTTCCAGGCCGTCCAAGAAAAAGACATGGACGGCCTCGAAAGGCCGTCCTACGAGGAAACTTCCACGGACGAGCAACTGCAATCCCGCTTGGACGCCGCTGCGGCAAGTTGGGCCGCCTGTCTGGCCAGCGCAAAGAGCGGCGGCAACACGGGGCTGCTGGTGCTCAATCCCAATAGCTATGTGCGGCGGATGGCGCTGGAGACGACCGACCTGGCCGCGCCGCCGATCGCTGAGAAGCCCGTCTATGCGGCGGACTCTTCCACCGGCTCCACGCAAGTCGTCGTCGATGTCCCGCCGTTGGGATATGTCTTTATTGCCAGCGATGGCCGGGGCAAACGAGATTCCAAGCCGCTGCTGCTGGCGGCGGACAATACGCTCCGCAACGAATTCTTTGAAGCGGTCATCAATCCAACGACCGGCACGCTCGCCGCGATACACGACTACAAGGCTCGCGGCAATCGCATGAGCCAGCAGCTCGCGCTGCGCATGCCGGGGCCGAAGCAAAAGCCGGGAGACACCTACCGCGACCCCGACGAGACGGCCCGCTACAGCGTCATGGCCGCGGACAGCGTCGAAATCACCGCGGCCACGACGGCGCTCGGAGAGATCACGACGCGCGGGCGGCTGGTGGACCTCGAAGGGCAGAAGCTGGCCGGGTTTGTGCAAAAGTACCGCGTCTGGCGCGGCAGCCGCGTGCTCACGGTGGACATCGAGCTGGACCCTGTGGAGGAGCCGAAGGCCGACCCGTGGAACTCGTATGTCTGCTGCCGGTTTGCCTGGGGGGACGAGACCAGTGAGTTGTTCCGCACGACGAATGAAACCCGCCAGCCCGCCAGCGGGCAACGATTCGAGGCTCCGCATTACATTGAAGTGGTCGGCCTCAAAAACAGCACGACCATCCTTACTGGCGGCTTGCCTTTTCACCGGCGGCACGAACATCGGATGCTGGACTCGCTCCTGATCACCCGCGGCGAGCGGCAGCGGAACTTCCGCGTGGGGATCGGCGTCGACCTGACGCACCCGATGCTCGACGCCATGAGCCTGCTCACGCCGCTCGTCGTGGTTCCGGGCGCACAAGCCCCGGCCTCCACTTCAAGCTGGCTCTTTCATCTGGACTCTCGCAATGTCGTGGCCACCCACTGGCAGCCGGTGGTGGAAGACGGACGAGTCACCGGCTTTCGCGTGCGGCTGCTCGAAACGGCCGGCCGCCCGGCGGGCCTGACGCTGAGCGCCTTCAAGCCGATTGGCCTGGCGGAGCGGGTTGATTTCCTCGGCAAGCGGCTGGACCAATGCCAGGTGCTCGATGGCAAGATGAAGCTCGACCTGGCCGCTCACGAGTTTGTGGAAGTTGTGGGGCGGTGGCCATGATTGTCGCCATTGATGGACCTGCCGGAGCCGGTAAGAGCAGCGTCTCGCGGAGCCTCGCGCAGCGGCTGGGGTTTCAGTTTCTGGATACGGGGGCGATGTACCGCACCGTGGCACTGGCGGCGCTGGAGCGCGGACTGGGGGATGGGGACGAAGCCGAAGTCGCTCGCATGACCGAGAGACTGCAGCTGGATTTCTCCGGCGACCGCGTTTTGCTGGACGGTCGCGATGTGACCGCCGAGATTCGCACCAGCCGGGTATCCGCCGCTGTCTACCTGGCCGCTGATAATCCCGAGGTGCGGGAGAAGATGGTGGACTTGCAGCGGAAAATCGCGGGAGAACGAGACACGGTCACCGAAGGACGCGACCAAGGGACCGTCGCCTTCCCTCACGCCGAGTGCAAAATCTTCCTCACCGCCACTCCGCAAGAACGAGCTCGCCGCCGACATGCCGAGTTGGAGGCACGAGGCGAAGAAATTAACCTCAAGGAAGTGCTGGCCCAAAACGCCGCCCGCGACCTCCGCGACAGCACCCGCCACGTTGGGAGGCTCGTCAAAGCCGAGGAGGCCGTGGAGTTGTATACCGACGGGATGACCACGGAGCAGGTCATCGATCGCCTGGAGGAGATTGTGCGGCAGAGTCAGTGACAACGCAAGTACGGAAGCTCCGCTTCCGTATACGAACTCGCGAAGCGGAGCTTCGAAACTTGGTGTCCCAAGCAGAGCTTGGGACACAGATTGTGAAGTAGACCCTTGCCAGATGTCCTCTCCATGCCCCGCTCCGCCGCCCAGCCCTTCGTTTATTCCCTGCTGCGAGTCTTCGCGCAGCTGATCGCCGTGACGTTCTATCGCCTGCGGTGCGAAGGGCGGGAGCATTGGCCCGCCGATGGAGGCGGCCTGGTCTGCTCGAATCATCAGAGCTACTTCGACCCGCCGCTGGTCGGCATGACTTGCCCGCGGCAAATGAGCTATCTAACGCGGGATACGCTGCTCAAGGTGCCGGTGCTCAGCCAGGTGATGAACTTTCTCGGCACCATTCCCATCGACCGCGAAGGGAGCGGCCTCTCGGGGCTCAAGGAAACTCTGAAGCGACTGCGAGCCGGCGAGTTGGTGCTCATCTTCCCCGAAGGGACGCGGACGCACGACGGCGAGCTGCTCCCTCTCAAGCCCGGCTTCTGCGCCCTCGCCCGCCGCAGCCGCGTCCCGCTGATTCCGGTCTGCATGGACGGGGCTTACCATGCCTGGCCGCGCACCGCTTTCCTGCCGCAGGTCGGCAAGCTGGCGGTGGTGATCGGCCGGCCGATTTCGCCGGCCGAAGTGGAGAGCATGAGCGATGAAGCCCTCGTCGCCGAGCTCGACAGTCGCATGAGGGCTTGTCACCTGGAAGCGAGGCGGATCCGCGAAGGGTGCTACGTCGATCCACTGCTGCTGGTGGGACTGAAGTAAGAGGGGGAAGCGGCCACGGATGAAACACGGAATTGCACGGATGAAGAAGGAGACGAAAGTGTCTATAATCTGGCTGGCTCTGTGCGGCTCTGTTTTTGAGGTTTTTGAGAAGGAAGTTGGTCCATGATGTTTTGCCGAAACACCTTTGCTCTTCTGTTGGCATTTGCGTTCGTTGCTCCGGCCGCGATGGCGGAGGAATATTGGAACCAGTACCGCGGCCCGCATGGGGATGGGACCAGCAATGCCAAGGGGCTGCCGACGACCTGGAGCGAAACGGAGCACGTGAAGTGGAAGACGCCGTTCTCGTCGAAGGAGTGGAAGGCCTGGTCCTCCCCCGTGGTTTGGAAGGACCAGATCTGGTTCACGAACGCTCCCCCCTTCAAAGACATCTCTGCTCCGAAGTCGTCCAGCGGCACTCCAGCCACCGTCGATGAGCCGGCTCAGCTCTATGCGGTCTGCCTGGACCTCGCCAGCGGCAAGATCGTCCACAATCTCCTGATATTCGATATTCCCCGCCCCCAGTACTGCATCGACCGGAACAGCTATGCCTCGTCCACGCCGTGCATCGAAGAGGGACGAGTCTACGTCCACTTCGGAGCGCACGGCACCGCCTGCCTTGATACGACAACCGGTAAGCCGATCTGGTCGCGGCAGGATTTGAAGTGCGACCACTTCCGCGGCGCCGCCTCCTCCCCCATTCTCTGGCAGGATCTCCTGATCCTGACGTTTGACGGCTTTGACTATCAATACGTTACGGCCCTGAATAAGGAAACGGGCGAAACCATCTGGCGGACCGACCGCAAGTTCGACTACGGCACCGACAACGGCGACGTGATGAAGGCCTATTCCACTCCGAGCGTTGTCGATACGGGCAAACGCCTGGAGCTGATCAGCCCGAGTGCCGGTGCGACTGCCGCCTACGACCCGCGCTCCGGCAAAGAGCTGTGGCGGGTCAAGAGCGGCGGCATGAATTCCTCCTGCCGCCCTGCAATCGGCAACGGCATGGCCTTCGTTGGCACCGCGGACAGCGGGATGGGCTTCTTCGCCGTCAAGCTCGGCGGGGACGGCGACGTCACGGCCGCGAATGTCGCCTGGAAGCAGCCCAAGGGAGCCCCGCGATATTCTTCCCCGCTGTTTGTCGACGGCCTGCTCTACACGGGTAATGAAAAGGGAATTGTCTTTTGCCTCAATCCGGAAACCGGCGAAGTGATCTGGGAACAGCGGCTCGGCGGCCTCTTCATGCCCTCCCCCATCCACGCCGACGGCAAGCTCTACTTCTTCTCCGAAGAAGGCAAATGCCACGTCCTCGCCCCCGGCCGCAAATTCAAGCTCCTCGCCACCAACACCCTCGCTGGCGAAATCATGGCCAGCCCCGCCGTGGCCGGAAAGAGCTTGATTGTGAGGACGAAAGAGGCGGTTTACAGGATTGAGGAATAGCCGCCCGCTTCGACGACAAGCGAATCCCCCCCTTGATAGTTTTGTTTTGATGAAGGGCCGTCCTTTCTGACATCCGCAATGCCTCCAAGGAAAGATTCTGGAAAAATGCCTGTGTACAATGCAGTCCCGTCCGCAGTTGTCCCTTTATGGGCGCGCTTATGTTGGAAGATCGTAGCGAAACCGGGCGGCAGTTGGAGCGGGTAGCCGCCGGGGATCAGGCTGCGCTGGCGGGCGTTTTTCAGCAATATCGGCCCCGGTTGCGGAAAATGGTTCAGCTTCGTCTGGACCGCCGGCTGCAAGGGCGAGTTGACCCATCCGACGTGCTCCAGGAAGCCTATTTGGACATTTCCCGCCGGGCTGCCGACTATGCCCTGAGCCCGGAAATGCCTTTTTTCCTCTGGCTGCGGATGATGACCGGCCAGAAATTGCTCGAATTCCACCGTCGCCATCTGGGAACTCAGCTGCGGGACGCCGGCCGCGAAATCTCCATTTGCCAGAGCTATCCCGAGGTCAACTCCCACCTCCTGGCCTCGCAGCTCTTGGGCCGCTTCTCCACCGCCAGCCAGGCCGCCATGCGGGCCGAACAGCAGACCCGCCTGGAAGAAATCCTCAACAGCCTGGAACCGATTGACCGCGAAATCCTCACTCTGCGGCATTTCGAGGAGCTATCCAATTCCGAAGTGGCCCAGGTGTTGGAACTGAGCAAATCCGCCGCCAGCAATCGCTATATCCGGGCGCTGGCCCGGCTGAAGAATCACTTGACCGATTCCCCCGGCTTCTTTGCGTGAAAGACCGGGGTCGGGAGTCTTTGGCGTCCATAATTATCCATGATTGCGAAACCTCTGCCGCCAAAGACTCCCGACCCCTTTGCGTGAGAACCAGGAGTTTAACATGAACGTCATCGAATCAACCCCCAACGCGATTGACCTGATAGCCGAGGAATTCGTCGAGCGGTTCCGCAAGGGAGAGCGGCCGGCGGTGAGCGAATACGAGGCCCGGTTTCCAGAGCAGGCGGAGGCGATTCGGGATCTGTTTCCGGCCCTGGTGGTGCTGGAGAACCTCAAGCCGGCCACTGGTCCCGTGCCGACGACGGACCAGGCGGAATGTGCCTCGGAGGTGGCCTCGCTGGGGAAGCTGGGGGATTACCGGATCGTGCGGGAGATCGGCCGGGGCGGAATGGGCATCGTCTACGAGGCGGTGCAGGAGTCGCTCGGCCGGCAAGTCGCCTTGAAGGTTCTCCCCAAGCAACTGATGGGAGATTCGTCACGTCAGGCTCGTTTCGAGCGCGAAGCGCGGGCCGCCGCCAGGCTTCACCATACGAACATCGTGCCGGTGTTTGGCGTGGGGTCGGCGAACGGTCTGCATTACTACGCCATGCAGTACATCCACGGCCTGGGTCTGGATGAAGTCCTGCGGGAACTCAGGCGGCTCAAAAGCCCCAGTCAGGACAAGCCGGCGGCGAATGAGAACGGCGAACGCCCGGCGGAAGAGCCGCAGCGTCGCGCGGTCAGCGTGACCATTACGCAGGCCCTGCTGAAAGGCCAGTTCGCTGGCGGCAGTCCACAAGAATCTGATAACGCCCCCACCGAAGCCGCCGCGCCGCCACTAACCCGAAGCGCCAGCGAGGGAGCTCCCCCACCAGCCCGACGCGCCAGCGAGGGAGACACCGCCAAGAGCCGCCTCTCCGACACCGCCCGCCTCTCGGACTCGTTCACCTTGCCGGGACTCCAAGAGGCCGGGCCCGGAACAGGCCGCAACACCAAAACCCTCTGGCAGAGCATCGCCCGGATCGGCACTCAGGTAGGAGCGGCCCTGCACTACGCCCACGAGCAGGGCGTGCTGCACCGGGACATCAAGCCGTCGAACCTGCTGCTGGACACGCGGGGGACCGTCTGGGTCACCGACTTTGGCCTGGCCAAGGCGGACGACCAGCGGGACCTGACCAACACGGGAGACGTGCTGGGGACGCTCCGCTACATGGCCCCCGAAATGTTCAGCGGCCAGGCCGACCGCCGGAGCGACGTCTACTCCCTGGGGCTGACTCTCTACGAGCTGCTCGCCCTCCGCCCTGCCTTCGACGAATCCGACCGCGGCCGGCTGATCCGGCTGGTCCTCCACGAATCGCCGCCGCGCCTGCGAACCCTCGACCCCGCCATCCCCCGCGACCTGGAAACAATCATCCACAAGGCCATCGACCGTGAGGCAAGCCACCGCTACCCCTCGGCCCAAGACCTGGCCGACGACTTGCAGCGGTTCCTCGACGATGAGCCGATCCGCGCCCGCCGCGTCTCACCCATCACCCGCTTCACCCGCTGGTGCAAGCGGAACCCCGCCGTGGCGGGACTGACGAGCGCGATCGCCATCCTGATGCTCGTGGCGACCGGCGTCTCCCTGGCCGCGGCCCTGACTTTCCAGCAGATGGCCAGCCACAACTCCAAACTCGCCGGGGACCTGAAGACGGCCCTCGGCGATGCCCAAAAGAACCTGGCCCAGGTTAAGGAAAAGGAGCAACTCGCGCAAACCAATCTCGGCCTGGCAACCGCTGAGCAGCAACGTGCCGAAGGAAATCTCGACCTGGCCCTAAAGGCGATGGATGCGGTGTATCTGGAAGCCATTGGAACCGAGAAACTGATGGGCACACCGGTCGCACGACGCGAGGGGGAAGATTCCGCCCCGCGCTCTCGAGCGCCGCTTAGTGACCTGGAAAAGCAGCTCCTCCAGCGTGGACTGAGCTTCTACGACCAGTTTGCGAAGCAGAACGCCAAGACACCGCGGGCGGCAGTCCAGACTGCCCAGGCTTACTACCGGGTTGGTGTACTCCAAGCAGGACTCGGTGACACCCCATCGGCCGAGGCCGCCTTCCAAGCAGCAATCGAACGGCTTGAGAAGCTCACGAAGGAGCATCCCAACAATTCCGATAACTGGCAGCAACTCGGTTTAGCGCACGATGGTTTGGCACAGACGCAGCACCAAATAGAAGACTTGAAGCGGCATTTGATGCTGGCCATCGACGCGTACTCGACGGCGCTCAAATTCCGTCCGGACGACGCTAATCTCCTCTGGAGCCGTTTTTATTGCAACTATTGGGTCGGTAATCTAGGAGATGCTACTGTCAAGGATCTTGAGCGGGCCATAGCTCTCGACCCTGCCAATGTCGGAAAACTATCGGCATGCGTGAACTTTTTTGCGCGTTCAGACCAAACAAATGCCGAAAAGGCACTTCGCTATGCGGACCAACTGCTCGCTCTAGATCCCAAGCACGGAGAGGCGCTGAGAGCCAAGGTCGAGTTGCCCATCCCTGCCGACCCCAACCGAGACAAGTATCTCACTCTTTGGTTGGCGTCAAATCATCCGCAAGCATTTATTTTCCGTGCAAAGTTGGCGATCGCCAAGGCAGATTTTCCGGCTGCTATCAAGGATCTGGACGCAGCCGCTGAATTATGCAAGAAGGACTATTATATACTAATCGAAATTGCGCGTACCCGCCTTGCTGTCGGTCAGCTTGACCAAGCCAAAGAGGAAGCTACGCGGGTCATAAGTAACTTTCACCTAGGCTCGTATTCTTACTGGGTCCTTTGCGAAGTCCACGTAGCTCGCAAGGAGTTTGAGGAAGCGATTGCGGCCGGGAAGAAATCGCTCATTATGTCTCAGGGGCATGGTCCGGTCGAAAAGAGACTTGCCGAGGCGTATTGGGGGCTGAACAACTATGAAGCCTCGCTCGCATCACTACGCTCTTACTTTGATTACGCCCCGAAGGATCTGAGCACACTTACTTGGATCTCACCAGCATCCGTCGCCAAGTGTCCCAACGAGAAGTTCAAAGCTGGGCTGCTCAAACTGGCAGACGACGCGGTCGCAAAAAACGCGGCTGCACGCGGTCAACGGGCCGTCATCGCCATGCATCTCGGTAAGTGGGACAAGGCTCGCGAAGATATGGCCGAGTTAAAGAAGGCGGGGAGCGCCAATTACTCGAGTTACTATAATCTGGCGATGCTCTCTCTTGCCGACAAGAACCAGGAACAGTACCGGGCTGCTTCCCGCGACATGCTGGCCAAGTTCGCCGAGAGCAAGATCGCAGAGGATTTGAACTTCACCGCCTGGACCGCCGCACTCGCCCCGCAGGCGCTCGACGACTACGGACCGGCAATTGCCTTGGCTCAGCGTGGCGTGGAGCACAACAAGGGCAACCCCGAAGCGATCCGCTCGCTCGGCGCAATCCTCTACCGCGCTGGCAAGTTCGACGAAGCGGCGCAGCAACTCGCGCCGCTGGCCGCCACTGCCGAGAAATCGAAACCCGAAGCCAAAACCTCGTCCACCTACCCCGTCTTCTTCCTGGCCATGGCCCAGCACCAGCTCGGCAAAAAGGACGAAGCCCGCGCCACGCTCCAAAAGGCCGCCGAGCTCGCCAAGGCGGAGCTATCCGACGACAAGAACCCGCCCCAATGGAACCGCAAGCTGACCCTCGAGCTCCTCCAGAAGGAAGCGGAGGGGCTGATCGGGAATTGAACTCCAACAGGGATTGAATCGGGGATGGCCAACGAGCCTACGGGCTTGCCCCGTAGGTCTTCGGGGTCGGGCTTGCCCCGTAGGTCTGTGCGGTTTGCGTGGGTGTGGTTCCGCTGATCCGGCGAAACGCGTGTAAACCTACGGGGCAAGCCCGTAGGCTCATTTCAATCTCTCAATCCGTAGGCTCCTTTCAAAATAGGCTGGCAGCGATTCTCCCCGTCTTGTGAGAAATGCTGGCAAACAAAACGGACCAACGACAAATGAGCCTACGGGCTTGCCCCGTAGGTTTACAGGGCTTGCCCCGTAGGTCTACGCGGTCGGGTCGAGTACTTTCATGTCCGCAATCTCGACAAGCTTTCCTTTCTGGTCGATGACATACTCGATTGTCGCCAAGACGGAAGCTTCTCCGCGCCGAGAGCGGTCACTGCCGCCGGCGGTCCACCAGCGCTTGGGATGCCCGATGAATTTACTGAGCTTTGCCTGGCTTACACCCTTGAGCACTCGCCGGACAGCCGGACCATCGGCGGGACAGTTGTTAATCACCACATGGGCGTGATTCGCCATGATGGACGCTCGCAAAATATTCCACCCACGTTCATGGCTGGCCGCAATCAGCGATTCCGCTGCCACGCGAGCTTGCTCTGGATTAAGCCAAACGGTTTCTCGTTTTTGGGCGGCGCGGGCCAATTGCTGCGTCGCGCGATCTCCGGGAGAGTACGGGGTTCCTGGTTTGTTCTCTCGTGGTTGAAAACCGCTGGTATCCCAGACCGGCGAAACGTGCCCTCGCGGGTCGCCCGGCAGCCAGGTGCCATAGCAAGTCCAAGTGATCAAGAGTGCGAAAATGTCGTCGTCCATAGGGCACCTCGGCGGGAAGATTGAAACAAGTGTATAGGATAGGATACGCCTGTCAACATCCCGTCGGGCTTCACAGATGCGGCGGTACACCTATGGGCAAGCCCGTGTAAACCTACGGGACAAGCCCGTAGGCTCATTTCCCGACACCACGCGAAACGCCGAAATAGTCAGCCTGCCGCGCCAAGGAGAAAAGATTCTTTTATTTATGTGAACAAAAGTGACGTACTGGGCGTCTTAGTAGAGCGGGCTGGGTGCGCGCGGAGAGGAGTCCAAATTGGGATTTGAAACCAGGGGGGTGTTGAAAAACCCGGGGGGTTTACCAACACAAGAAGGGCGACGGGGCCGGGGGGGTTGTTGGTAAACCAGGGGGGTTTTTCAACAGCCAGACCAAAATCGGACGCGCCTCCGGGTGTTCGGGGCAGTGGCGTCAATGTGGTTTTCGCCAAAATCTTTGGCGGCGCCTGTGGACAATCGCCCTCCGGGCGCAGTTGTCCTTGTAGCCCCAGACGTTGGTTGCCCTGGGCAATCTGCCAGTACCGTTCTCCCCTTTCCTCTTTCCCCAACAGGCGTCCCATGAAACTCTCCCGCCCCTTGTCTCTGCTGGCCTTCACCCTCGTCGCATTGGCCTGCCTGGTGCCAAGCCCGGCCCTGGCCCAAAGGAAACCTGGCTACAGCGTTGTGCGACTGGCGGTTCCCGGCGCGTTGGCGCGTTCGACCGAGGCGAGCGATTTCAACAATCGCGCCAACGTCGTGGGGACATACCACAACGCGGATGATCTGCGCTGCGGTTTTCATTATGACCAGGCAACCGGCTTGTACACCTCCCTGGGCTGCCTGGTGTCCGCGCAAGCTATCAATCAAAATGACGCGATAGTCGGTCATGATGAATTGTCCGGCTGGGGGCTGTACTGGAGCTCGCCAACTGTCGCCGCGCCGAAAGTGCTCCCTCCATTCCCAGGCCACTCGGATTCTCGCGCCTATGCGATCAACAACGCGGGGATCATTGTGGGGGTTTCCCTCAACCCCATACCCGTGCCAACGGCCGACTCCCGAGCCGTAGTCGCCTGGTATGTCAATGCAGCAGGCACCGTGTTGGGCCCCGTGGAGTTGCCTACCCTGAACGTTGATATCATCGGCCGAGCTTTCGACTTGACGGAGGCGGTTGCTGGCGTCACCACCGTGGTGGGAATGTCGGCGGCCGACGTAGGCGCATATTCGCAGCCCGTGTCCTGGAATGTGACGGTTGCCGCAGATGTTCTCACGGTTACAGGACCAGCCCAGTTTGTCGGAACCTATTTTCTGGCCGAAGCGTACGGCGTCAACAATTTCGGGGATGCTGTCGGGGTGGCGGCGTTTGCCGCAGGCTCCGGTGCTGCGCCGTTCCTCAGGCGTGCCGGTCAGTCAGTGGAACCGCTACCCATGCTACCCAAGGCGTCTACGGGCCTCGCCACGTCCCTCAACGATGCCGGCCGAATTGTGGGATTTCAAACTATTTTTCAGAAAGGCCAGGGGATGCTACAACGCGCGGTCTTGTGGACCAGTTCCACCGCGGTGGTTGATCTGAACAGCCAGGTGTTGTTGGGCCCCTCGGAGAATCTGGATTATGCCTTTGATATCAACAGCCGAGGTGACATTCTCGCCAGAATCAACGGGAATACGCCCTGTCTGTTGATTGCCAAGTAACGGCCGAAGCGTCTGCATGCCACGCAAACTTTACATATTTGTCAAATCATCCACTCCTCCCGCCCCCAGCAGCTCGTCGAGCGCTCGCGAGATTGGACCCGCGTGCTCGTTCGTGGCGGCGTAGATGCGGCAGAGGCGGTGGCTGAGGGGGAGGCGGCGGAAGAGCTCGTGGGCGGCGAGGGGGCGGATGCGGTTCTGGGCGCTGTCGTAGAGGAAGTTCTGGCCCGCAGCGGGACCACTGGTATGGGGGCGGAAGGTGGTGCGGGCGATGTCGACGCGGAGGGGAAGATTTTTTAGCTCCGGCGGCAACAGGTCGCGGAGCTTTTGCTCGACGAAACGGTTGTCGCTGAAAATGCTGGCCTGCTCGGCGTCGTCCTGCGAATAGACCAGGCTCCGCTGGCAGACGGCTACCCAGGGAATCTGCCGGGCGATGAGCTGCTGCCAGCGGCGGCCGAGTTCGCGCTGCCTTTCGTCCGCGGACGATGTCCAGCGCTGCACGTCGACGAGGAGCGAGAACTCCGTGAAGTGCAGGTATGCCCCCAGGTTGTCCAGCGGGCTGCCGACGAACAGGTAGGGCTTGCTATCCAGAAACAGGTCCTTGAGGGCCAGGTCGATGGCCCGGACGGTGCGGTGGAAGTAGATGGTGCGGAATAGCTCGGCCTTGACGGTCATGAAGCGGATGAGCGTCTCGATTCCCTTGTCGTGAATGGTCAGGCCGTGCTCGCTAAAAAAGCTGTAGTGCAGCAGCCGCTCCAGGTCGTAGGCCCGCTGGCTGTAGCCGGACATGAAGGCGTCGCGGAGGACGAAGTCCAGGTTGTCGATGGTGTAGATGCCGGAGAGGAGCGAGCGGAGGAAGCGGAGCCATTTGGGCCGCGGCTCTTCCGTTCCTTTGGGCCGCTGGATGAGCCAGGCGATTTGCTCGGCGTCGAGCTGCTCGCTTTCGTCCAAGGCGGAGTTAGGATTGCGGCGAATGCGAGTGAGCAGCGGGGCGAGCTCGCGTTGGATGATGACCGCGCCGAGCGTTTCGTGCGTCAGGCCGAAGTCTCGCAGGAAATGCTCGTCGAAAAAGTGGCCGAACGGGCCGTGGCCCACATCATGTAGGAGTCCGGCCATCCGCAGCAGCGTTTCCACATAGCCGCGGCTGGGGCAATCGGGGCAGACTTCCTTGAGGCTGGGATAGAGCTCGCTGATGAAGCGGCTGGCGAGGTGCATGACGCCAATGACGTGCTGGAAGCGTGTATGCTCCGCCGTCGGATAGACCCACCACGCGGTCTGCAACTGATGGATGAACCGCAGCCGCTGGACCCAGGGATGATCGATGATCTGCCGCTCCGAGACTTCTCCCTGCTCCAGTTCTTTGTCCGAAGTAAATGGGATATAGCCGTGGACCGGATCGTGGCTGAGGTTTTCGCGGAGATAAGGACGCATGGTTCCGTGGGAAATAGGCAGAAGGCAGTAGACAGAAAGCAGCCGTGCTATCAGTGTAAGCATGCACGGGAAAAATGCAGCGGTGGTTTGGAGCGGCCGCAAACTCAACGTCTCTTTCCAGGATACCCATCACTCGGTATTATCCTCGCCGCGGGGTGTTCCGGCACAGTCATAAATGTGGACAGTTCAGGTGGCCGAATCGTGATAGCTGCGGCGTTCTGCCGATAGTTCTAGGAACCGGGATTCTGGCTCGAAGTGCCAAGAGTCGCACGGTCACAGCCTGCCGCCGAGCTCGCCCCCGCCAAAACCGCCAGCCATTGTCCGCCCTCCCCCTCAGGGCCCAGTAGGAGTCTCCACGTGGCGAAATCCGCCCCCGTCTTTCATACGATTCTCGCTCTGCTGGCGATTGCCCTGGTCCTGCCGGTCCTGGCCGTCGAGCCGAGCGAGAACTTGCTGCCGAATACGACGAAGGGATTCGTCTCCACGCCGAACCTGGACAATGCCCAGACGCAATTGGCGGACACCGAGCTGGGGAAGATGTTCTCCGACCCGCTCATGCAGCCTTTCGTGGAAGATCTGGACAAGCAAATCCGCAGCCGCATGGCGAAGGCGGGAGTGCGACTGGGCGTGACGTTTGAAGACTTGAAGGGCGTGGATGGCGGCGAGATGGCGCTGGCGGTGGTTCAGCCCGATGCCAAGGACAAGAATTCGCACGCGACGGTGCTCATCATCGATGGGACCGGGAAGGAAGCGGCTGCCAAGGCCATGCTCGACAAAATCGCCGCCAGCCAGATTGCCAAGCGAGCAGTAAGAAGCACCGCCAAGGCCGGCAATATCGACCTGACCATCTTCACACTGCCGCTGAAAGCGGGCGAGACGACCGCGGAACAGGTCATTTACTTCCTACATCAAGACCAGATTGTCATCACCGACAACCAGTCCGTGGCCAAGGGAATCGCCGGCCGTTTCGGAGCCGCCGCGCCCGACTCCCTCGCCAAGCTGCCGGCTTTCGAGCACTCGATGGTCAAGAACGCCAAGGCGGCTGGCGACACGAAGGCCAACGTCCGCTGGTTCATCGAGCCCTTCGGCTATGTCGAAGTCAGCCGGGCGATTAACGGCGGCAAGCGGAAGCGGGGGCGCGACCTCTTGAAAATTCTAGCCAGTCAGGGATTCAACGCGGTGCAAGGACTGGGCGGCAACGTCTTTTTCACCACCGACAGCGAAGACATCCTGCATCGGACATTCATTTACGCTCCGGCCGTGGTTCGCAAGGAAGGGGACAAGAGCCAGGACAAGCACAACCTGGCGATGCGGATGCTCGAATTCAAAAACAGTGAGGAAACCGCCCCGCCCGGCTGGGTTCCTGCCGACGCCGCGACGTACATCACCTTCCACATGGATCTGAAGAAGGCGTTCCACTATTCGGAGTCGCTCGTCGACGAATATGCCGGGGACAAGGGAGTCTTCAAGGCCATGTGGGAAAACCTGGCCCATGACCCGGCCGGCCCGATGCTCAATATCGAGAGAGAGCTGATCGATCATTTAGGAGAGCGGATCACGCTGGTCAGCGACGTTAAAATCCCCGTCGACCTGAAGAGCGAACGCCTGATCGTGGCCGTGGAACTGCTCGGGCCCAAGAGCGCCGCCGTGGTCACCAAGACGCTCGAAAAAGCTTTCAGCGCCGACCCCGCGGCGAAGCGGCGGGAATTCAAAGGGCATGTGATCTGGGAACTGATCAACGACGCTGCCGAGGAGCCTGACGCGCTGACGGTCGAAGGGGTTGGCCCAGCCACGGGTAAGTCCGGTGGCGGCGGCGACGAGAAGGAAGAAGAGGAAGAGGAGTCCGAAGAGAAGTCTATCCTGCCGAACATGGCTTTCACCGTCGTCAACGGCCAGCTCTTCGTGGGAACCCATGTGGAATTCATGGAAGAGGTGATCGGCAAGAGTGGAATCGCTCCCCCCATGATCAAGTCCAGCGACTACCTCCGCATCAGCGATGCCCTGGCACGCCTGGGGGCAACGAAGGACAGCTTCCGGCTGTTCACCCGCACGGATGAGTCGTACCGGGGAACCTACGAGCTGCTGAAACAAGGCAAGCTGCCGCAGGCGGAAACCCTGTTTGCCAAATTGCTCAACGGCATGCTCGGCTCGGGCGAGAAGGGGGAAATCCGCAAGCAGGAACTCGACGGCTCGAAGCTCCCCGAATTCAAGCATGTGCAAAAGTATCTCGGCCCGGCCGGCTCCTACGTCCACTCGGAGGACGACGGCTGGTTCATCGTGGGAGTGCTGCTGAAGAAGGACGCCAAGTAGGTGGGGTAGGCTTCCAGCCTGCCCAGTCAATGAAAGTACTCCTCACGCTCCGCGTGAGGAAATCATCTCGCGGAGCGAGATGAGTACTATTCTTGTCGAGCCCGTCTCATTCCCGCTCCGGTGCGGACGGATTAGGATAGCCTGTTTACCAGTGGTTATCGCTCCGCCCGCTCCGCTCCATGAACCCTGTGCCGATGCAGTGCCCGCTCTGTGCGGGCATGATTCAGATTGATCCGGCCTACGCCGGGCAACAGGTGGGCTGCCCGCTTTGCCAGGGCGTGATGCTGCTGCCGCCGCTGGAATTTTTTGGGCTGCCCCCTGCTGGATATTCCGCCGAGCAGCCGCCGAATTATCCGCCACCGTATCCACCACAGGACTTTTCTCAGCCGGCACCTCCGCCGCAGGGATATGTGGCTGGCCCGCCTCCTGGATACTCTCCCCAGGAATATCCGCAGCAATGCTATCCGCCACAGTATCCACAGGAAGCTCCCCCGACCCTGCCGCAACTCGGCTGCCCTGTCTGCGGCGGCGCGTTTCAGGTTTCGCCGGAGATGGCCGGTCATCAAGTGGCCTGCCCGCATTGCCAGAACGCGGTGAGCATTCCAGACCTGTTTGGCGGAGCGTATTCCGCGGGACCACGATTTGAGCCGCCACCGCTGCAGAGTTTTCCTACACAGGGGCCCCCCTACTTCGAAATACCGCCGCAGCCGATGCAGTTCAGCAGTCTGCCACCGGGACCAATGGAGGGACAGGAGATTCCCACCGGCTACGCCGTGCAGTCCATGCCGCCGCCGGACTTCGCTCCGCCGCCGGAACTCGCAATGATTCCGGGCGTCCCTGTGGGTATGGCGGTAGCGCCGCCCCCGAACGATGATCGCTTTCCTCCGTCACGAACCAGGGAGCAAATCTCGCCGACGCCAACAAGTGCTGAGCGGCGCGGCGACGCCAACCTTTATCCTCCAGGCATGTCACCCAAGGATGCGCCTGCCAAGAAGGACAGGGAACGGACCGATCAGCCGGAGCGGCCGCGGGATGATCGCTTTCCACCCGGAATGGCCCGAAGTGAATCCCAGGAAAGAAAGACCGCCGAGACGAAACCTCTAGAAGCTCGGACCGCTGAGATCCCTCCTGCGCAGGTGGACGACCTGCTCCCTCCCGGCACCGCCGCTGCCGGACTGGTCGCTTCGGAGGTTGAAGAAACGTTCTCGAGGCACGCAGTCGTCGATACGCTCTTACCGCTTGGTGCGCTGTTCGACCCCGCAGCAATGTCCGCAGAGCAAGTGGCGCTGCCGGATGCTCCCTCGCCAGCCCCTAGGCCAATGCCGGCTGCCGCAGCGGGCCGGCTGGTCGTGCCCACGCCGGATGGGGACTATGTAACGGTCGAGAACAAAGAGGGCGTAAAAACCATCTCCGACCGGGGCGAGGAAATCGAAATCCGCAAGCTCTCGCCGGAAGAACGCCGCCGCCGCCGCCGCGTGAAGAACGTCGTGATGTTCACGTTCGCAATCCTGCTGCTGGGCGTTGTCATCTACTTCATGACGCGAAAATGACCAGGCGAATATATGGTTCGTTCGACAGTTCGTGAATATCCAAACCCGCTGTGGCCGGGAGGCATTTTCCCGGTCACTGATCGCCGGTAAGATTCCATTTCATGCCGCTCTCCCTTTGATCGGTAGGCCGTGGTCAATTCTCCGTCATGCAAAGGATTGAAAATGAGGCGTTTCTTTTACACCTGTTTCCTGATTCTTCTTCTCATCCGCGGCGCATCGGCCGAAGAGGCGACTGGGAAGGTGGAGGATAAGGTACTGCAAGAGGCAGCAGCCAAGGCCTTGCGGATTGTCGAGAAGTCGCAAAGAGCCTGGTATGAACAGGGGCAGACTTGCACCTCCTGTCACCACCAGACCCTGCCTATCCTCGTCGCGTCGGCCGCCCGCCAGCGGGGGGTGATGCCGGATGCCGAGCTTGCCAGTGAGGTTGTCGCGAAGTCGTTTGCCCATCTGCGGGATCTCGACGCGATTGTCCAGGGGCAGATGTACATCGACGACATTGACGATGGCTGGCGGCTGGTCGCGGCTCACGAAGCCGGCGTTCCTCCCAGCACTTCGACCGCCGCCATCGCGCAGTTTCTCGCCGGGGCGCAGCGGAACGACGGCGGCTGGGCGACGATGGACGCCCGCCCGCCGCAATCCTATGGCCGTTTCACGGTCACCGCGATTGCCGCCCGGGGCGCGGGGTACTATCTCCCCGACCAGGAGCGGAAGAAGTCCATGCTCGACAAGGCTCGCCAATGGCTGCTCAAGGCGGAGCCCCGGTCGACCGAGGAGCGCACATTTCAGCTGCTCGGCTTGCTCTGGACCGGCGCGGAAAAAGAGACTCGCCAGCAGAACGGGAAGCAGCTCTTGGCCTTGCAAAACGTGGATGGCGGCTGGTCCGAGTTGCCGGGCATGTCGAGCGATGCTTATACGACCGGCGAAGTCCTCTACGCCTTGCACCAGTCGGCGGGGTTGGCGACGAACGAGCCGTCGTATCAGCGCGGCCTCGGTTTTCTGCTGAAGAGTCAACAGCCCGACGGTTCGTGGCGGGTTGAGAGCCGCCTGCATCCATCGATTCCGGTGAGCCCCAAATACTTCAACGCCGGTTTTCCGCACGGTCGACGCCACCAGTTCATTTCCATCATGGGAACGGGCCTGGCGACGCTCGCCTTGCTGCAAGCAACTTCTCCGCCGCCGGGCAAAACGCCGTCCCCCCCGGTGCTGCCGGACCTCTCCCCCGCCGAGAAGCAGGATTGGATTCGCGTTGCCATCAGCGGGTCGGCCGCGGAACTCAAGAAGTCGCTGGACGGCGGCTTGAAAGCGAATGAGAAAACGGCCCACGGCACCACGTTGCTGATGCTGTCCGCGCACGATCCGGAAAAGGTCAGGCTCCTGCTGGATCGCGGGGCTGATGTCCACATGCGGGCGGAGTCGGGGTTCGATGCCTTAACAATCGCCGCACGGCATCGCGGAAACGCGGAGTCCGTCCGCCTCCTTCTCAAGCAGGGAGCCAGACCGAATGCGGAAAAGGACGCCCCAGTGAGAAACTCGGCCTCCCCACTGTTCTTTGCCGCCGCGGCCGGCGACGTGGAATCGATCCGCGCCCTGGCGGGCGCCGGCGCGGCCCACGATCACAGAATGCTGGTTGTGGGTTCTCTCCCCATGACCCCGCTCATGGCAGCGACCCTCCGGGCTGATAATGCGCTGGCGGAAGCCCTGATCAGCGGCGGAGCCGATCCGAATTTTGATGAACACGACACACCGCTTGGCCGAGCCGTCATCAACAACCATCCGGAAACCGTCAAGCTCCTGTTAGCCAAGGGGGCCAAGGTCAATCGCGTGGACAAGCTGGGGATGACCCCGTTGCTTTATGCCGCCACGGTCCACTTCGGCGACACGACAGTCCTCGAACTCCTCCTCGCCGCCGGCGCTGACCCCCAGATAAAGAACGCCCAGGGCCGGACTGCGCTGGACCTGGCGAAGGAAAACAAACACAAGGAAATTGAATCGATCTTGTCGGGGAGGAAATTGCCTCCCTAACAGGCTCTGGCGGCAACCTGCTCGCTACGGCAATTCATAGCACGCCGCTTCTTCGCCATTGCGAACGAGCAGCAGCTTGCCGGTGAGGCAGAGGTTATTCCAGGTCTTGCCCCGGAGGGCCTGGATCTTGCCGAGCTCGCGGTAAGCCTCGGGGTCGGCAGCCACTAGGACCAATTCGCCGGATTCGCCGAGGACCAGAATTTTATCGCCGACGCCGAGAACCTGGCCGTGGCCGTAGCGGCCGCGCTTCCAGGCGGGTTGAAGAGTGGCAGTTTCGACGCACTCCAGCACGCCGTCGGAGAGGCCATAGGCGTGCTGGCCGATGAGGGTGACGTTGGTAAATTTCGTCTTGAGCACCCGCTTGTTCTGTTTCAGCGACGTTACTTGCCATTTTCCTGCCGCGAGCTTCACCGAAATCAGCTCCGCGCCGCTGCCGTAGCCTTTGCTGAGCAGGATCCGGTCATCCGCGAGGACGTGCGCCTGCGAAGTGCTGGCCGGACCGTTGCTCTGGCCTGGCCATGCGTGCGACCACAGCTCTTGGCCCGTTTTGATGTCGTTGCCGGTAACCGTGTTCTCGTTCACGATCACAATCTGCCGCACGCCCCCGAGCGTGGCGATGCTGGGGGAGGCATAGCTGATCTGTCGCTCGCCCCCTTCCCAGGCGACTTTGCCTGAGTCGGCCTCATACGCGATCAGCGATTTCGACTTTCCCAGCGGACCACCAGCAGGAGCTACCACGAGACCATCGACAATCAGCGGTGAGCCGGCCCTGCCCCACATGACAATCTCTTCCGCCGGCGTTTGCTGCAGCCCGTAGCGATCCAGCAGATCATCTTTCCACAGCAATTTGCCGGTCGCCCCGTCCAGGCAGCGGAGAACGCCGGTGGCCCCGAGCGCGAAAACCTTGCCGTCTTGGATCGTCGGCGTGGACCGCGGACCGATGCCGCCCAGCACATTTTCATGGCGAGCCGGGATGCTATGTCCCCAAACGGGCTTTCCCGTCGCAACTTCGTAGCAAGTGACCCATTCGTCATCGCCGCGCTGCTCCAGCGTCACAGCGTAGCCGTTTCGGACACTGAATGCCGACCAGCCCGCGCCGATTTTCCGCCGCCAGACTTCCTTCGGGGGAGTCGCGTTCCAGTCGTCCGCCAGTTGCGGGCCGGAAAGATAGTTGTTGCGGTTCGGGCCGAGGAACTGCGGAAAATCGTCAGGCGTGGTAGTAGCCAGGTCAATCTTCGTCGCCTTAGCCTCCGTAGTCACCTTGCCGAGCGTGGCGTCGGCTCTCTTAGCGCCCCGGGGTGCCCAACTGGGCAACATGTTTCCCGTCACCGCCACGATCTCGAAGAAATACAGAAACACGGCGATCGACGCCGGCACCGCCAGGAACGTCAGCAGCCGCACCAGACCGGCATAGCTGCTGCGGAAGACGAACCAGAGGAAGAAAGTCAAAGAGGCGATGAACCCCAAGATCAACGTCGACAGGTTCATGAACGCGTCATCGAACATCGGCGCGCGGCGGGCGATCACCTCCTGGAACAGGCGCGTTACCAGGATCGTCAGCAGGCAGGCAACGATGATGAACGACGAAACCTTGCCGGGAAAATAGCGCGGCGGCTTGGGAAACGGAGGGGTTGGGGGCTTAGGTTTCGGCTTGCCTTCAGTCATGGATTCTTCTGCCTCTTTCGGTATCCTCCCCTCCTATTTTCTTACCAACCATCTTCTTGCCAAACCAAAGGGCGGCGGCAAGAAAATGGTTGGCAAGAAAATGAAGAAGGTGAAGAAGATTAGTTTCTTCGACTATTTTACGCTCTGGACCGTTTTGAGATAGGAGTACAGATCGGCCAAATCCAGGTCGGATACATCATTGAGCAGCCCGCTGGGCATCAGGGAAACCCGGCCTTTCTTCATCGACAGAATCTCATCTCCCGCGATGCGAATGGTCGTGTCCGGCGTGGTCTGCACGAGGGTGGCGTCGGGAGATTCATAGACAATCAAGCCGCTGTAGACCTTCCCCGCGCTGGTGGCGATCTGCGTGGTCTGATAGGGCGGCGCGACTTCCTTGTGCGGATCCAAAATCGATCCAAACAAGTCCTCTCGCGAGAATCTCGCCGCGGCACCCGCCAGGTTCGGCCCCAGCGGGCCGCTTCCCGCATGACACTTGTGACACGCCTTCTTCTGAAACACCGCCAGCCCCCGCTGCTCATCCCCACCGGCCCAATCCACCTTCTTCAGCCGCGCCAGCCATTCCTCCGCCGTCGCATCCCCAAAACCGGCGACTTTCTTGGCGATGGCCGGATGCTCCTTCTCCAGCCAATCGAACCAGGGCTTGTAGGTAGCGAGGAGTTTTTTCTGGTCTTTGGGCTCTTCGATTTGGAAGTCCTGGCCTGTCCAGGTTTGGAGAAGGCCCGCGAGCCCCTCGCGAGTGGATTTATTGTCGGTTGTAGAGCAGTTTTGGCGAAGAGCGGAAAATGCAATGGCGAGGTCCGCGGACTTTCCCTCGCCACCTAGCTTGGTCAGCGCTTCTGCGGCGGATTCAACAACATTCGGTTGAACCGAGGAAATGCCTTCCAAAAATTTCTCCCGATCTTCAAATTTGGGCGTTTGTGCCAGCCCTCGCACAATCGCGCCGCGTAGGGCGATATTCGCCCAAGCCTCGCGCAGCTTTTCAAATGATTCCTCCTCCGGTAGTTCGGCGAATTCCGTGATTAGCTCTTCCGACCAACGATGGATGGGATCGTTAATTTCGTTTTCGTCCCCGATCATGACCATGTGAGCTCGAATGCCCTCTTCTTTGAGCTCCTTTGGCAGTCGACTGACGATGAGCGTCTGCCAGGGGTAGCCAAATTCGATGTCCGTCAAGATTTCTGTCGGCAACTTCGTATCGCGCCGGAAGAGCTCGGCGGTCACTTCACTCACTCGAACCGGCCAGTTTCGGCTCAGCGTCGCTCCGCGGGGAAAGCAAGTCAGCAAGCCCTTGGCCGTTCGGAGTGTTGCCGCGTCACTCCGTGATCCTGGTATGCGCGACAGGACAATCAGCATGTGCAGTTGCCGCTCTGTCCCCACTTCGCCGCTGGAAACGAGCCAATCGGTGAGACGATCCACGAGCGTTTCGTCCTCCACTTCCAGCATGGCTAACAGGCGGCCCAGTTCCAAGTTGACCTTGCGGTCAAACGACGGAAACTGGCCGGCTAGCTTCTGGCCCCATTGCTTGCGAATGGATTGCAACTCTTCGGGGCCGGCATTGGTGGAATATCCGGCGTACACATCGGCGGCCATCTGCCGTGCATTGATGTCGCCCAAGGAAAGCTGCATCAGGCGGATGGCTTCGAGTCGCCGGTCCGGCATCGCCGCCAAGAGAAATAGCTCGGCTGCCTGAGAGAAGTACGCCGTCGTTAGTTCGCCGCGGTAGTGGAGACGCCACAGTTCATCGACGGAGGAGCGAGATCGCTCTTCCCTGAACGCGGCGAGCGCTCGGAGATAGGCATGTAGGGCCACGTTGTTTTCGCGCCCGGTAGCTGAATCGCCCCAATTCCAGTTAAAGTTGGCCAGTTTCTTCCTCGCGCCGTCGTCTTGGCCTGCGACGAGGCGAGAAACCAGATTCCAATAGCCGGCGTCGTTGTGCGATATGCGACCCAGGAGCGCGGCCACCTCGGCATGATGCGGAGACTGAGCAAGGGACCAGAGCGACCTCCGGGCCACGTCTTCATCGTCATGATTCTTGAGGATCGGGGCCGCTTCCTCGCTGGTGAGAGCGCCGAACTGTTCCGTAACGGCCTCAATGGCCCGCAGTCGCTCTGCTCGCGGACGCTTCTGATCGAGGGCCGCACCGACCAATGCCTCGCGGCCGACCCGGTCAGCCGCTGCTAACCAAACGTGCCGAGACCAGGCGGCTTGCGGCTGCTGGGCTCTCAGGACGGTCAGAAGATGGTCGCCCTGAGTATCGGGCGGTTCCCCGGGCTTGGTCCAGGCAATTCGGAATACGCTGCCGCGTGTTCCTCGCCCGCCAACGGCGACAAACATATCGCCATTGGGTCCAACCGCCAAATCGACGGGGGCGAAGCCGGTTTCGCCAGTGGTTTCCAGAAACTCTCGCCGGACGTGAGGGATCCTACAGACGTCCAACGGCAGATTGAATCGATACACCTTGCCCAGCGTCCAGCAACAGGAGAATACGTTACCGCGGTATGCCTCCGGAAACTGCGTATGCCTATAAACCACCACTCCCGTCGGGCTGCCGCGGCCGATTTCGCACAGGCGGGGGGCGACGTCGGGGAAGTAGGCGGGGCGGTTCCAGCTTCGCTGGTGGCCTTGCAGAACCCAGCCGTGGTGCATTCCTTCGGCGACGTCGAAGAGGCGGGTGGGGGCGTACCAGGGGAGGTGGTGGTCCCGCTCGCCGTCGCTATCGACAGTGAAGAGCTGGCCGAAGGCGTTGAAGTCGAGGTCGTAAATGTTGCGAAAGCCGTGGGCGAAGATTTCCGAATTCTTGCCGTCGGGGGAGAAGCGGAGGATCGCCCCGGCTTCGGGTTTCTTTACGGGGGAAGTCGGCAGCGTGGCATGGGCGGCCGTTACGCCGGCATCGTTGCCGCAGGCGACATAAATCCAGCCGTCGGGGCCGAGCGCGACGCCGTTCGCGCCGTGCTCGGAGTGCTTGAGCGTAGACCAGATTTCGGGCTCGCCGTCGGCGACTCCGTCCCCATCTTTGTCTCGCAGCTTCATCAGGCTGTTGTCGCCGGTGCAGATCAAGTCGTCGCCGACAAAGACCATGCCGTGCGCGCCACTGGCGGGCTTGCTGGAGAAGAGAGTTGCCCGGTCGGCTTTGCCATCCTTGTCGTCGTCGTGCAGGATTTTCACGTAACCCGCTCCGGCGACGACGATGCGGCCGTGGCTGTCGATGGTCATGGAATAGATGTCGTGGGCCAACTCGTCGCCGGCGAAGAGGGAGACTTCAAAGCCTTCGGGGGCTTTGATGCCGAGGGCGGCGCTTTCGTCGGCGGCGGGGGACGTTTCGCACAACAGAAACGCGCAGACGGCGAAATATCGGAGGAGAACCGAGCGGCGCATGGAGGAATCTCGGACGAAAGGGCAAGGAGATTGCCCCGTCATTGTAATCCAAGACTAATGTAGCCGGCACACTCCGTGTGCCGGAGCCGCGTTTCAGAAAAGCCTCGCTCACGGAGTGAGCGGACTACTTTGCGAACGAAAGGCCGACGCTATAGCCCGGTCGGTGGCGATGGTGGCCGTGGTGATAGCCGAAGTGGGGCGGCGGCGAACCCCAACACGAGCCGTAGTACGGATGTGGGGCGTATACGCGCTCTTGAATGATGACCGGCGAAGGGCCGGGAGCGTTGGTCCTGGCCGTTTGCGGGCCGGGCGATGTTTGCATGGCCTTGAGCACGTTGTCGCTGACTCCCTGGTTCCGCAGAGTAATCAAGTCGTTGACCTGCGGCGGCTGGGCGACCCCGTGAGCGCGAATGTGCGTGGCAATCACTTCGTCGCTGAGACCGGCCTGCGTCATGGCGACGACATCTTCCGGCGTCACGGCGGCAGCCATCTGCCGGCCCATGCGAGCTTCGACTTCGGCCCGGTTACGGGCCACGTCTTCATCAATGCCCTCTCCGATTGCGTTGCCGGTAATCGCGCCGACCGCGGTTCCGATGAGTGCGCCCGCCACAGGGTTGCCGCTTCGCTGGCCAATCGCCGCGCCAGTGCCAGCGCCGACTAAGCCGCCAAAGAGCGCTCCCTTGTCTCCATAACTCGTCGACCGGCAGCCGGTCGAGAAGCTGGCAACAAGTGCGGCGGCAAGGAGCAATCCAAAGACACGACGGAACATCGGGCACCTAAGGGAAACGAACGAGTTCACTACCATCTATATCGGCCGCTGCGGGCGGCGGGAGATAGTCGTAAGAATCGCCAGGCGCGTCAAGATGATCCGGATGTGCCCGCTGCGCCGCTAGCAAGCTCACGCTGGCGGCTGCATGTTCACCGTTACTTCTTCGGTTCCACCGGCTTCTTCGCTTGGAAAGCATCCCACTTGCGAAAAGCGGCGGTCCGCTGCTCGTCGTTTTCAAAGCCGACGGTCAGGTAAGCGGTGGAAAGCGGCTCATTGCCGATTTGGCTTTCTGGGAAAGTGAAATAGTCCTTGAGCTCCTGCCGGGTCATCAGCACGGCGGCGGCGAGTGCGGAATCCCGGACTTGAACTTCGCGGCGGACGCCTCGGGAGGGCGTCGTGGCCAGCAGCGTGTTATCGGTGAACAGCTTTTCGAGCGCGGCCAGATGCGACTTGTCGCCGAACTTCGCCACCAGCAGCATGGCGTATTGAATGGTGAACCGAACTCGGCCGGGAGCTTCCAGCACTTTCAGCGCCGGCGCGAGTCCCTGTTTCAAGTTGTACTGAACCGCGATGTTCATCGCTTGCTGAGCGGCGGACCCTTCCGCGCGGGCGATGACCGCTCCGAGCAGCCTCCTCGCCATCGCGGACGTTTCTTCGGCCCGCTTATCGATGGCTCCACTGGGAACAGCCGCCGCGAGGAGCGCCGGCACGCGGCCCAGTTGCAGCAGCAGCGCGATCGAATTCGAGGAGGGTTTGACGTCCGGCTCGCCGGCCACAAAGAGAACGGCGGCAATCTGACCCAGCGGCAACGACGCGCCCTCCCGATTCAGCCGATTCTGCTCCTCGGCGAGCGCCAACGCTCGCTTGCCCAGCAGGTCAGTCGCCTGGCGGGGGTCCGCATCGAGGTGGGCCAGGAGTTCCCCTTCCGCCCGCTGCATCTCCACGAATAGGCCACGCGTGACGGGGGTATTGCCGTGAGCGGCTTTGAACCGAGGCCAGGATGGGAGCGACCTGTCTTCGGGACTATCGAGCGAGGCGAGGAAGATCGTGAGCCGGCGATTGAGATCATTCTGGCGAATGACCGAGAGAACCTTTTCCGCCCGGTAGCGAATTTCGCGGTCGCCGTCGCGGGTCGCATCTTCCAAGGCCTGGTAGGCGGGAAGACCAATCTTGGCGAGCTTCTCGCCCGCCGATTTGCGGACAGCGAACTTGGCGTCCCCGAGCTGCCCAATCAGAGCCTTCACATCCGTGGCTCCACTCCGCTCCGCCGGCGAAGCGACATCTCCAACGGCCGGCTCCAGAAACAACAGGCTCAGGGCTGTACTCAGAGCCAGCGATGCAATGGACCCAGTGAACCTGAAGCGGGATGACATCACTTCCTCCTGCGCGGGGTGAGCCGACGCGCAGGCTATTGTAAACCGAAATCCAACCTCCGTTGAGAGCAACCTGAAACGCCGACCAACCGCAGCGTCGGCGAGAAAAAAGCCTTGCCTAATGTGAAACCTTGCCGATTCTGAGGTTTATGACGAGCTGGACACTTGGGAAATGGAACTATTGCGGTTGCATAGTTCTTGTGCAACTCCTAGCCTGCCACATTCTTTGGCGGGACTGCCGAAGAATTCTGCATGGGTTCCGAGAAGTGCGTAACTGCAAGCAGTGCAAGCACATCGGTGCTGGCCTTTGCCGGCCGTCCTATGTTTCTGTCGAGTTTGCGGCCGCCGGTGCCGCAGGAAGAACTGTCATCCAGGAAATCGGGAAGGATCCAAGCCATGGAAGCTACTGTCACCGCCCCCACCGCCACCCCCATTCTCAATCAGGAGGAACGCTGCCAAACGGTCTGCCGCATTGCGAACGAAACCTTTGGCAAGACCAAGGATTGGCTCGCCTTCTTCCGGGAAATCCTGGGAGTGAACGGCTTGGTCCGTCGCCTCTATCCCACCCCCGAGGAGATGGCGGCCTTTGAGAAGACGGCGGAATACGCGGAAATCCAGAAGATGGTAAAACGCCTGCGGGACAAGCCGGCTGCCCAGCAGGATGGGCAGGAGATTACACGGGTGATCACCGTCCGCCTTCCCGCCAGCGTGCATGAGTTCCTGAAAGCCGAGGCCCACGACCGCAAAACGAGCATCAACCAGCTTTGCATCAGCAAGCTGCTGCAAGTGATGGAGGGAGAAACGGTATCCGAGGAAGCGGCGTAGAGACGCAAAGCTTAGCCCCCGCGTCCACGCGGGGGGAGAGCACCGCGTGGACGCGGTGGCTAAGCAAAAAAGGTCTTCAAGCGGGCCTGTAAGCCGGGTTCTGTCCCCGCGTCGCCAAGGCGGCGCGGGGGACGGCCATTTTTCTAGCGCGCCGGTTGCCCGGCGCGTCGAGCAGCCTACCCGAGAGTAGTGGCGGCACGGACCGCGCCGCGCGCCGGCCGAATCCGAGGATTCAGCCGGCGCTCCTCTCTGTTTGGCCTTGCTCCGGGTGGGGTTTGCCGAGCCAGCGAGTTGCCCCGCTGCTGGTGCGCTCTTACCGCACCGTTTCACCCTTACCGCGTGACAAGCCGACGGGGGCTCGAGGTGCCGCGCGGCGGTTTGCTTTCTGTTGCACTTTCCCGGGCCTTGCGGCCGGCCGATGTTATCGGTCACCCTGTCCTGTGGAGCCCGGACTTTCCTCCCGCCGCTTTCGCAGCCGGCGGCCGTCCGGCCCGCTTGAAGACCACGTTCCACGATAGCGGAAAGACAGCGGTTTGGGGCTGGGGGTTCGGGGGAAACGAAAGCGGAGGTCGGAAAGCGGAAAGCGGCTGAAGGCGCGACAGCAATTGCTAGCAACTCCCCGCTTTCCGCTTTCCGCTTTCCGACCTCCGCTTTCCGACACAACTCGCCTTGCCCCCTTCGGGCACTTTCGGTATTTCTACGCCCCCGGAAAGCTTGTCCCCGCACCAGGCACACCGATTTTATGTCGCAGGCCCATTCACGCTTGACCCGCGCGCTGGTGCATTACTTAGTGCATCACGGTGTCATCGCCCATGCCCTCCAGACTTGCGCCGCTCTAGCGCTCGCCTTCGGCAGCGCTTGCGCGTCCTCGTTTGGCCAATCCCCAGCCGAAGCGGAACCACAGCTCAACGCTCCCAGCCCGCCGTCCGCCGCGGCTCCGCTCACGCCCGAGGCCCGCAAGAGGATCCGCCGGCCGGTTGTGGCCGACGTCCGCTTTGTGGGGATCCACCACACCAAGGAAGTGCAAGTCCTCGAAAAGATCAAGACCCGCCGCGAAGCCGAGTTCGACCCGGAACAGATTGAGAAGGACGTCCGTAGTTTGGACTCCACTGGCCGGTTCCGAAATATCAAGACCTACTATAAGACCACTAAGGACGGGATCATCGTCACGTTCGAGTTTATCGAGCGGCCGTACATCCAGTACGTGGTGCATCAGGGCAACCACTACGTCAGTGAGAAAAAGCTCGCCAAGGAGCACGGACTCAAGAAGGGAGACGCCCTCAGCCCCTTCAACGTGCGTGAGGGTCGCCGCAAGATGGAAGAGTATTGCCATCAGAACGGCTTTCCGAAGGCGGACGTGCTGATTCTGGAAGGCGAGAACCCCCAAGACAAAGGGGTGGTTTACGTCATCAATGAAGGGCCGATTCAGCGGGTTGCCAACGTGACTTTTATGGGGAACAGCCTGGCCACGGCGAGCCGCCTCTCCACGTTCATTCAGTCCACGCCTGGCACCTTCAGCTATGCCTCGCCCTATTTTTCCAACAGGTTCGACCGCCAGAAACTGGAACAGGATGTGGAGACGCTGAAAAAATACTACCGCAGCCTGGGGTATTTTCGCGCCGAAATTGGCCGCGAGATCGTCGTCGACAACGGCGGTTATTGGGTCACGATCAACTTCGTCATCAACGAGGGTCCGCGATATAAAATCCGTAACGTCGAAATCGCGGGCAGCACCAAGTTCGATTCCGGCAAGCTGACCGACTTCCTCAAGCTGAAAAGAGGGGATTCGTTCAGTCAGGACTTCCTGGAACGGGACCGCACGCTGCTGACCGATTTGTACGGCACCCAGGGGCACGCCTTTGCCGACATTCAAGCCGACGTGCGACTGCTGGAACAACCTGGGGAACTGGACGTGGTGTACAGCGTCACGGAAGGGTCCGTGTTCCACGTCGGCGAAATCAACGTGCATATCGCCGGCGGGGACGTGACGCCGCACACCAAGGAAACCGTAGTCCTCAATCGGGCGAACATCCGGCACGGCGACCTGGTGGACGCCCGCGAAATCCGAAACTGGGAGCGGCGACTGAAGCTTTCGCAACTTTTCATCACGAATGCACAAGAAGGCGATTTGCCGCGGATTGAAATCCGAGAGCCCCGCTTGGGCGTCGAGGGCCTGGTGGATTCTCCGCCGCGCGCCGGCACGGTGCGCGGGCAATCGCCGGAATCACACGCCGAATGCGCACAGCGGCTGGCGCAGGAACAACGAGACCAGGAAAGCCGCTATGGCCGCAGCATTTATTCCTGGGAAGGACCACGCGAGACGCTGCCACGAGAAACAATTTATCGCGCGCCGCGAGTTCCCGCCTCGCAGCCGCGTCCGCCCGCACCTCAGTCCTCCTCCGCACCGCGATAGGAATCCGACTTGAAGACCCACGCCTGCCTCCTCTGCCTGACCGCCCTGCTGGGGCTAAGCCTGAGCGGCTGCGCGGCCATTTATCGCATTACGCGGCCGGTGAATGAAGCGCTGTTGGCCCCTTTCGTGGAAATGCCGGATGATCCCGGCGTTCACAATCCTCAGCAACCGATGCAGCGCGGCCCGCAAGAGCCCTCAGCGCCGCTGATTCGTTCCCAGACCCCCGACGGCGGACCCATGCGGGCCACCGACGCCACATCGCCGCCCGCCAACCGCTATACGCAACCTGGCGCGCCCTTCGTCGACCAGCCTGCCGCGCAGCCAGTCGCCCAGGAAACCTACAGCGCCCCGCAACTGCCGGCTCCCCCAGCCGATGCGTACCCTCCTGGCGGCAACCCGTTTCAAGATCCGAATTCTCCGGAAACTTTTCAGGAGGCCCTGACGCGCCCTTCGGACCTCGACATCTTCGTGCAGGAGGCCCGCACCGGAAAATTCTCCTTCGGCGTGGCCGTCAACTCCAACGCCGGCCTGACCGGGCAAATCACCGTGGAGGAGCGGAACTTCGATGCCTTCCGCTGGCCCCGCGGCTGGGACGACGTGACCAATGGCGGCGCGTTCCGCGGCGGCGGCCAATATCTGCGGATGGAAGCCTATCCCGGCAGCCGCTTTCAGCGTTACCTCGTGAGCCTCACCGAGCCGTATTTGTTTGGCACCAACATCACCGGTTCCGCCAGCTTATCGTATTTCGACCGCAACTATTTTGATTATTTCGAGTCCCGCTACGGCGGCACGCTCGGCCTGGGCTATCGGTTGACGCCGGACCTTTCGGTCCAGTCCAGTCTGCGTCTGGAGAGCGTCGGCATCTCGAACCCTCGCGTCAACGGCGTGCCCGAGCTCGATGCCGCTATCGGCCGCCATGATGTCTTTGGGGCCAAGCTGCAATTGATGCACGACACACGCGACCTCCCGCTCGCTCCCACGGAAGGACACTACTTCCGCGCTTCGCACGAGCAGGTTTTTGGCAACTTCGATTTCGGCCGGACCGAGCTCGACTATTCCCAGTACTACATGCTCCGCGAGCGCCCCGACGGCTCCGGGCGGCATGTCCTGGCCTTTAGCACGCAGCTCGGCTTCCAGGGGTCGGACTCGCCGATCTTCGAGCACTATTTCGCCGGCGGTTACAACACAATCCGCGGCTTCGCGTTCCGCGGAGCGTCCCCAATCGACAACACGGTCCGTGTCGGCGGTCGGTTTCAGTTCATCAACTCCGTGGAATACTTCTTCCCGCTCACCGCGGACGACATGGTGAAGGGAGTCGTGTTCTGCGACTTCGGCACCGTGGAGCGCACGACCGCCTTCCACGATGCTTTCCGCGTAGCTCCCGGCTTGGGCCTGCGGATCAATGTACCCGCGCTCGGCCCCGCTCCGCTGGCCCTCGACTTCGCCTTCCCAATCAACGAAGAATCGACCGACCAGAAGCAGAGCTTCAGCTTCTTCTTCGGCGTCTCGCGGCAGTAATAGCAGCCCGCACACTCCGTGTGCGGGATGCCAGCACACGGAGTGTGCTGGCTACAATTACCGCTCGTTCAGAATAATATCGAGGTCCGTCTTCAGTCCCCGCATATAGCTCCGCCACTCGATGTCCAAAGCGCGGCGGTCCTTCTTGATGCACTCGTTGAAGACGGTGGTCAGCGTGGCCTGGCTGAACTGCACCTCGGGGGGCATTTCGCCGAGCCGGCGATAAAAGGCGATGAACTCGTCAAAGTGCCGCTCCATCAGGAAATGAGTCAGGGCCCAGGCCTGCCCATAGCCGTGGACGGTGGAGGCGTGGCTGCCGGCGTAGTCGAAAATCTGGTCTCCCACGATGAAGTCGATGTTGGAATGCTCCTTGTCCGGTTCCAGGGCGCGATACCAGTTGAGGCGATCCTCGTTCACCGCACCAATGCCCCCCCAGTTCGCTCCCTCGGACGTTTCAAAATACGTGGCCAGCCCTTCATGCACCCAGGCGGGGACTCGCACGTCGCGCGGCAAGAGACCGGTGTTTCCCGCCATCTGGTGGGTGGTTTCGTGGCTGACGACCTTGACGTCCAGATTTTCCCGCTCCATGCCGATGAGGAATTTCAGGGAGTCGGCCAGGTGCCTGATGTCCGCCGCGCCGCCGACCCGCTTCTTCACCACCACGGCCTTCAATTCCTGCAGATTGGCGGAAAGGTCGAGCAGTTGCTTGAAATCCTCCGTAGTGCCGTTGTCATAGAACACGCTGGTGTTGGAGGTTGGACTCCAAAAGCCGGCGGCACTGCTCAAGCTGGGATCCAGCTTGGTGGCGAAAAACAGGTAATCCTTATGCTCCGAGAACAGCAACACTTTGAGACGATCCTTGGGAATTTCCAGCTCGACCCCGCTGGCAAAGAAGCGGAGCAGGAAACTCTCGTAAACTTGTTCCAAGAGAAGCAGGCGTTCATCGGCCCGCGGGATCTTGCGGCCCTCAAACGGCTTCTTGGGGGTGTCGTGCATCAAGATGAAGTGCTTGCTCAGCTTGATTTCCATGTCGGGACGGCCGACGAGGTCTTTAAGATCTTTCTCCTGCTTCGAGGAATCGGCGATAGGTTCGTCCATCCGCGCCTTGAGCTTCTTGACCATGTTGGCCCGCGCATGATTGGGATCCGCCTCCAGCGTCTTATCGACCGCCTGGTAGAAGGAGTTCAGCAGGCCGTGGCGAAGCGCCCATTGGGCAGCTTCAAAGCGCTTGTTCGCATCGCTGCCCGCCCTGCCCAATTGCTTGTTGAACTGCTCCGGGATGGTGGGGACCTTGATGATCGTCGAATCTTTCAGGTTGAAATACAGTGTTCCCAGCTTGGGGTGCGTTAATGTTAGCGTGCCGCCGGGATTCGGTTGCACGCTCCCTTGCAGAATCAGTTCTCTATCCAATCCGGGGAGTCGATACTTGACGATGTCGCCGCGCGTTGAACTCTCGGCCACCGCCACCAGTGCGGCCACCGAAAACAGCATTCCAAAACGGACTTGAGCAGTGATCATTGACAAACCCTCACTTATCCGTGGATGGGGGAGCATCGGTCGCTAAATCGATCTTCTCGGCACCGTGAATCGTGCAAAGAGCGCGGAAGACCGCGGGATTGATGTTGGAAGAAATCACTCGCACCGAGCCATCCGCCATGACGACGGTGACGCCACTGGTTCCCTTGGATCCGAACCCGCTGATCTTGTCGAAGTACGGCTCACGCGCGCCGCGGATGGTTGCGCCGCCTCCCATCACCCAGGGGTTAGCGAGCTCGCCGCCTCCCAGGATCATGATGGTATTGCTGGTGCCGTCGGTGATTTCGGCCGGCGTGGCGATGGAGTCGTACCCAAAAATGCCGGCCCGCGGATCGCTCCGCGGCAGCTTGGCGGCGACGACGTTGCGAGCGTCCTCAATCCCGGACATACCCACAAAATGCGTGAGGGCGAAGTTCTCAAAGGGGAATCCCTTCCACCGCGTGCGGTCATCGCCCGGATTGAGAAACTCCGGGATGATCTTGCTGCACAACTGCAGATTGTCTTTGTCGCTCAACGGCTTATCCAGTTTGAATTTGCCGTAATGCTCTTGATGACCGATGAACGGCAGGATTTGATGCATCCAGCTGTAGTGGGCTTGCACGTTGTCCCCCTCGCCGACTTTGCGAACCCCCACGAGTTTTCCGCTGGGGTGCCACTTGACCAGCCCTTCACCGAGCACTTTCCCGATAGGGCGCGAGGCCGGCGGATCTTGCCCGGAATCGGCCTTGGACGAGCCGGGGTTCCCCGCGCTCGGCGAATTGGCGCCCGGGGGCGTGGACGGCGAGCCGGAGGGGTTCGTCGGTCCGATAGGGCTTGCGCCCATCGGCCCCGTCGGGCTTCCGCTGGCGAGACCGCCGGGTGCGCCGGCGGAGGAGGGGGCAACGCCTGGCATGGGGCCAAACTGCGGCGAACCTGGTCCCGCGGAGCCGACGCCCATGGGATTGCCCATGGGATTCATAGGATTCCCGCCAGCACCCGCTTGGGTTGTCGCGGCTGGAGTGGTCGCGGCCGGGACCGTGGGAGCGGGTGACGTAGCGGCAGGGGTGGTGGCGGGGGGCGCTAGTGGAGTTTGAATCGGCGTGGCGACGGCGGTGACACCTTTGTTTCGATTGACAAGCCAGATGCCGATGACCAGACCGAGCAAGACAACGCCAACACCAACACCCAGGAAGACCAGCAATTTGGTGTTTCCTCCTCCGTCATCCTCTGCCGCCTGGGGAGCGCCGTAGGCCGCCTGTGCCCGTGCCGGCTGAGGACCGCCGGCCGTCGGCATGGCCAGCGGACCACCGAGCGGGCCGCCTGCCAAGGGAGTACCAAAGAGGTCTCCACCCAGCGGGTCGTTCGCCAGGGGAGCACCGGCAAATGGGTCCGCACCAAATGGGTCACCGCCCAGCGCGTTCGCGCCGGCTCCAAACGGATCCGGTGTGACGGATGCAGCCGCGGGCGAAGGGACTGCTGGCGGCGCGCTGAGCGGAATCGGCACGTCTTGCCCGCATGCCGGACACTGGAGCGATTGTCCTCGCAGGGCGGCCGGTGCCTTGTAGGCTTTACCGCATCCGCAGCGAACGGCAATTTGCAGGGCGCTCGCTGAGGGTTTGGCCCCAGGCTTCGTCGGCGCAGACATCGGCGGACGGGAGGCGGCAGCGATGGAAGGAGGCTGAATCAGCAGCGGGTTCCCACAAGCGGGGCAAGGGACTTCTTTGCCGGAAAGATGGTCCTGCGCCATGAACTTTTGGCCGCAGCCGCAGGCAACAGGAAAGGGCATGTCGCAGCGCTCCCTCATTCAAAGTCAGGCGATTATTCCAAGGCCGGGCCAATGCGGACATTTGCAGTCTATCCCATGACGCAGCGACGATTCAATCAGATGGGGGGAATTCTCCCCTCATTTCCGCACCAGTCCGGGAGCCGACTCCAAATCCAAACCTTCCACCTTCCCAGCCCGCAAGCGCTCGAACGCAATCGCCCCCATCACGGCGTTGTCGGTACACATGTCCGGCGGAGCGATATGCAGCTCAATTTCCATTTCCGCGGCAAGTTCCGCCAACCTCTGCCGCAGCCGGCGATTGGCCGCCACGCCGCCGCCGACGCAGAGCACGCCCTCGCCCGTTCGTTCCAGCGCCAGACGAGTCTTGGCGATCAGACTATCCACCACGGCTTCCTGAAAACTAGCCGCCAGGTCGGCAATCTGCTGCGGCGTCAGATGGACCGCGGAGAAGTCCGCCTTCTGCGGCCCGCAGATGGCATAGCGCACCGCCGTCTTCACTCCGCTAAAGCTGAAGTTGAGTCCCCCCGACTCTCCCCCCAGCGCTCGCGGAAACTTGAAGGCCCGCGGATTTCCCCGCTCAGCGGCTCGGGAAATCGCCGGCCCTCCCGGATACGCAAGGCCGAGCATACTGGCGACTTTGTCGAACGCTTCGCCAGCCGCGTCGTCGATGGTTCCCCCTAAATAATAGAAGTCCGTGGCGCTCGCGCAGTGATACAGGCTGGTATGTCCGCCACTGACAATTAATCCCACACACGGAAAGACATTCTTTCCAGCCGCCATCCGGCAGGCATAAATGTGAGCATGTAAATGATTGACGGCGACGAGCGGCTTGCCGGTGGCGAGGCACAGGGCCTTCGCCGCGACCAGGCCGACGAGCAAAGAGCCCGCCAGTCCCGGAGTCGTGGCAACGGCAATCGCATCCAAGTCCTCGAGTCGCAAGTTGGCCTTGCGAAGCGTCTCGTCGATGACCGGCACAATCCGCTCCAGATGAGCGCGAGCGGCGATCTCCGGCACCACGCCGGAAAAGCGGCGGTGCAGCTCGTCCTGCGAAGCCATCACGGAACTGAGGACTTGCAAGTCATCCGTCACCACCGCTGCCGCGGTTTCGTCGCAGGTGGATTCGAGCGTGAGAATTCTCATAAGCCTCAGAGTACCGCTTCCCCCTCTCCCTTTGGGAGAGGGCCGGGGTGAGGGTTTGACGCCGCGCCTTCGTCTTCATCCCTCTTCCTTTCCCCCGCGCCAATCATCCCGCGAGCCTCATCTCCCGAATTCATTTCGTCATCTTCGAGCCGAATCGAGCACGGTGCCGATGAATTGGAGACACCTCGCCGCCATAAAGGAGCGCCACATGCGTTTACGTTTGTTTCTATTGGTCTTGACCGCGGCGGGAGTTCTGACGGTAGGAGGGGAGACACAGGCCCAAGTCCGCTTTTCTATCGGCGGCAGCGGCTGGTCCGTCGGCAACGCTCCATATGGATATGGAAACGGATACGGAAATGGATACGGAAATGGCTGGGGAGATAATGGCTACGGCTACAACCAGCACTACTACAATCCGCCCGTCGTCCGTCGCAACTACTACTATGAGGACGATGATTACGATTACGTCCCCAGGGCCATTCCCCAGACGACCTACCGCCAGACCTACGTTCCCCCCGAGCCGTACTCCGGCCCCGGCGTAACCGTCCGCAACCCCGCCGGCACCAAAGTCAAGCTCGCGTATCTGCTCGATGACAGCCGCGAGCAGGAGATTCCCGCGGGTGAAACCCAAAAATTGACCGAGAAGGGAAGCTACGTCGTCAGCTTTGACCGCGGAGGCGAGCATGGCACGGCCCGCTACACCATCCACGAAGGGCTCTACCAGTTCACCATGACCGACCACGGCTGGGAACTCTACCGGCAAAAGGACATGCCCGCCGAAAAGCAGGCCGATCCCAAGGTGAAGGCCAACCCGCTGCCGGAGGCCCCTAAACCACGGGACGCGGAAGACGAGAAGCCAAAGGAAACGTAGCGGAAAGGAATCAAGAACAGCCTTACTTCACCCGTCTCACGCGGTGATTGTTGCTATCGCCGATGTAGATTGCCCCATCCGGCCCCACGCAGATTCCGTGGGGCCGATCCATTTGTGCCTTTGTGGCGGGACCGCCGTCGCCGCTTGCTCCTTTGCCTTGTGGACCTGAGCCGGCGACCGTGGAGATAACGCCAGCTTTCAGATCGATCTTGCGGACGGCGTGGTTCTCAGTGTCCATGACGTAGACATTGCCGTCGGGACCGAGCGCGATCCCCTTCGGGCCGTCGAAAGTCGCGCTCTTCGCCGAACCTCCGTCCCCAGTGAACCCCTTCTTCCCGCTGCCGGCGATGTGCGTGAGCGTTCCACCCTTCAAGTCCAGCTTCCAGACGCTGTGTCCTTCGCGGAGTGCGATCCAAAGATCGCTGCCTTGGATGAATAATGCCCTCGGCCCCAGCAGCGGCTTGTCCCTGGCGGTTTGACCGTTTTCGGGGAGCTTCTTCTCGCCATTGCCGGCAATGGAGTCGATGACGCCCGTTTTTGCATCCACTCTGCGAATGCGGTGATTGCCGATGTCGGCGATGTAGAGGTTATTCTGGTCATCCAGGGCGATACTGTGCGGCGCACTTAACTGCCCTTTCGTCGCCGGTCCGCCATCGCCTGCGAAGCCTGATTTTCCGATACCAGCCACTGTCGAAATCACGCCAGTTTTCGCATCGACCTTTCGCACGACGTGATTCTTCATCTCAACGAAGAGCATGTTCCCAGCCCCGTCGAAACGGACCTCGTAAGGCTCATTCAAAAGCGCCTCGGTCGCTTTGGCTCCATCCCCCGCGTAACCAACCTTGCCGCGTCCCGCGACCAATTTCAAGTGGCCGCTCTTCAGGTCCAATTTCCAGACACGGTGATTGCGAACCTCGCAAACATACAGTCCGCCATCAGGCCCAATCTCCACGCCAAAGGGCTCGCCGATATTCGACTTCAGCGCCGCCCCTTCCGCACCGTTACCTTTGGGCTGCCCCGTTCCCGCTATCGTCTCGATGGTTTGCGCGAAACCGCCAGTGACAGAAAAGGAAAACGCCAAGGTCACAACGATTGAATTAACAAGGAACCGCATGTCATCCCCAATTCCTCATTCGGAATTTCCAACCACGGATGTCACGAATACCACGGATAAAAGAGCAAGACTTGGATTACTTGGTTTTCCATCCGTGAATTCCGTGACATCCGTGGTTCCTGAGTCATTTTTCACTGTTGAAGCCCATACAAAATCACATTCGCCCCGATCCGCGCCGCGTCCTGCGGAATGTACCCTTTGCACTCCAGCGAAGCTCCTTTCTCCAGCGCGCAACTGATGTCGTAGGGGGAGAGAATCACCGCGGTGCGGCCGCCAAGGTCGAGCGATTCCAGGAGGGGAGCGGTTTTCACGAGCTTGGCGGTGAGCGCGTCCCCTTCTTCCCGTAGTTGCGGGTCGCGGAGCGTGACCGTGGTCACATCGAAGCCGTGAAACTCGGTGGAGAGCAGCGGATGGGTGGTGGGAATGCGGATGAACTGGCCGTCGGGATAGATGGCCTTCATTTCGGCCCGCAGCGAATCCTCGAATTCCTTGCTGGCGCAGATGCAGTCGGCAAACAGAAAACCGCCGCGATCGAGGTAGGTCTTGAGGGCCTTCCGCTCCCCCGCGCTCCAGGTGAATGCCCGCCGGCCGTGCATGAAGACGACGGGGTAGTCCAGCAACTTGGGATCCGTGGCAGAAATGGGCGGACGGCGACTGTAGTCAACCTTCATCTCCAATTGCTTCTCGAATACGCCCAACAAGTTGGAGAGGGCGTTGGTGGCGTCGTCGGCTCCCCCGCCGTGGTTGAGCTTGGGGATGACCAGCGTACCGCGGCCAGTGATCTCATCTTTCTTCTGGAGTGTGATTTGCGGCTTCTCCAGCTTCTCCTTGAGCTGCCGGTTGGTGGCGTAGGCGACGACGTTTTCCCCGATCCGGACACAGGCTTCAATCTCGTCCTTCACCTTCTGCGGATACGGAGACTCGCGATAGGGATGTGAGAGTTCCCAGCGACAAGAGAGGCTCCGCGGACAGTAAACGACGCTCGTGCGGCAGCAGGCGTCGAGGCCCCAGAGCCAGAATTGGTCGTCAGCCGGTAGGTGCTTGGGATTGACCGTTTTCTCGGCGTACCAGACTGCGTGATCCGGCGGCAGGCGGCGAAGCTCGCCGTCGGGAAACATTTTCACCATCAACGCCCGAAAATCCTGATCGAAGGTCCCTCGGCCGCAGCCATCCCCCTCACAAGCTTCGGCAAAGATAAAGCCGCCTTGATTCACGTACTCGCGGAGCAAATCCACTTGTCCCTTGTCGAGCGTGAGCGACTGGCTGCCGGAGATGAACAGGATCGGCGATTCCAGCAGTTCAGCGACCGTGGCAGCAGGTTTGCTCCCCGGCGCGGCAACAACTTCGCGGCGAGCAATGTCGATCGTCTGCCACGAAAGCTCCCGCTTGAATGGCTTCTCCAGCCGATTGGTCAGGTTCTGCACAGCGCGGCGGTGCAAATCCCAATCACGAGAATCGTCCTGATACTGTAATTTGGAAATTACCACGGGACGGCGGCCTTTGGACAGAAAAAGTAGCGCCAGCGAGGTGCAGACGACGGGATCATTCTCGCCAGGCCCCGTCCCCTTCCAATAGCCGCTGAATTTGTCATGGATGCCGACCAGGTGTTCCGCCCCTTCGCGATACCAATCGTGGCGGTTGTCTCCTTCGCCAAAGAACCGCTGCCCGGTCATGCGGCCGACCCGTTCCAGACCGTACAGATAATAAAGTCCCCATCCTCCCGAACCGGGATTCTGCACGACGGAAAAAATATCTTTCCTCCCCAGCCACCGCAGGCCCTTCGCAATCGCCTCATCATCGCTGCCGCTGCCGCAGCACTGGATGCGCCCGTCCAGCACGGCGGCATCGCCGGTGCCGATGTGGTCGCGGGCGATGATCAGCGAGGAGATGGCGGCACAGGTCATGCTGCCGGAGCCGCTATTGCCATAATAGCCCCATGACCCTTGTTCCTTCTGCCGGAACTCGTTGTTGAGCCAGTACTGCTCGGCCAGCTTCCAGGTTTGCTCCTTGACCTTCACACCTGCCCGCTCCGCCTCGTGCAGCGCAAGCATGGCGAACTGCGTGTTGGAGTTGTCCCCTTCTCCGCGAGTGCCGTAATGCCAGCCCCCTTTGTTTTTTCCGTCCTTGATTTGGGTCGCCTCCAGCCAGAGAGCGAGCTCATTGATTTTCGGTTTGTAATGGACGGGATCAGCCTGGCAAAAAGCCATGACTTGCAGCGACGCGGCATACGTCGCCCGCGGCAACGCCGAGCCCTCCAGGAAGTCGAGGGCCTTGGCGACCTTGGGATTCTTGGCCGTTTCGCCCGAGTTGAGCAAGGCCAGAGTGGCCAGCGCGGCGACGCCGGTCGGTTGGCCCATGTAGTCAGTCCAGCCGCCGTCCGGCCCTTGCTGCTTCAGCAGGTACTGCCCGCCGCGAGTAATTGCTTCTCTAACCTGCTCGGGAGAGACTTCCTCGCCCCGCGCAGCTTGCCCAATCAGAAGCATTACCAGCGCCAGAGTGGCGAACGTCCTTGTGCTTCGCATCTTACTCCCCTTCCCGAATAGCGGACCCCTGACAACTATTGTACCTCACGCACTCCGCTGCGCAAGGCTTCGTGAAAACGCCGAGCGATTGTTGATGTGGTGATGTCAACCTACAATCACTCACTCCTGATTCCTGACCCCTGACTCCTGCTTCTCATGGCCAAGTCCCTACCGGAAATCCTTCAAGAGTTTGCCCAGCATCGCCAGTTGATGCAGCAGGAGCTGCAGCGAATCATCGTGGGGCAGAACGAAGTCATCGAGCAGCTCTTCGCGGCGATCTTTACGCGCGGGCACTGCCTGCTGGAGGGGGTGCCGGGGCTGGCGAAGACGCTGATGGTCAGCACGCTGGCCCGGATTCTGGATGTCAGCTTCAAGCGGATTCAGTTCACTCCGGACCTGATGCCCTCGGACATCACCGGCACCAACGTGCTGGAAGAGGACGAGCATGGAAAACGAAGTTTCCGGTTTGTCGAAGGGCCGGTCTTCACCAACATCCTCTTGGCGGACGAAATCAACCGCACCCCCCCCAAAACGCAGGCGGCCCTGTTGCAGTCCATGCAAGAACGCGAAGTCACCGTCGGCCGGCAGACGATGGAGCTGCCGGACCCATTCTTCGTCATCGCCACGCAAAACCCCATCGAGCAGGAAGGAACCTATCCTCTGCCCGAAGCCCAGCTCGACCGTTTCATGTTCAACATCAAGGTCGGCTACCCCACGGCTCCGGAGGAAGAGCGAATCCTGATGACGACGACGCGGAATGAAAAAGTCGAGGTGAAAAAGGTTCTCTCCGCCCGGGCCATCACCAACCTGCAAAAGCTCGTGAACTCCGTCGCCGTCAGCGAGTTCATCGTCAAGTACGTCGCCCGCCTGGTCCGGGCCACGCGCCCCAAGGACGAATCCGCCCCCAAGTTCGTGCAGGAGCTGGTCGATTGGGGAGCCGGCCCGCGTGCCGGGCAAAACCTCATCAACGGCGGCAAAGCCCTGGCCGCCATGGACGGCCGCTTCTCCGTCGCCATCGACGACATCAAGCGGATCGCCATCCCCGTCCTCCGCCACCGCATCAGCACCAACTTCCAGGCCCAGGCCGAAGGGATGACCAACGAAGACATCATCAACCGGCTGCTGAAAGAAATCAAAGAGCCGGACGTGCCGAAGTTTGTGTAACTTTGGCGCAGATTGACGTGTCCAGCGTCCGCTGAGCGGATAAAATGGCGTAGATAAAGTCCGTTCGTTTTTCGGGAGGTGTCTATGGACTCCGCGAGCGACCATTCAAAAGCCAGCTCAACTGCGACCGACCCGCCGGTATCCGAGAATCCTGGGTCATCGCACTCCTTGCCCAAGCGAACGATTTCGTCAAAGACCGGGTCGTTGGCAAACATCCCCAGCGTCGATTGCCAATTCTTGTGCTGCGAGGCAACGACGAGCTGCTTTAGTGAAGCGACCTCTGCCTCCAATGCCTAACTCTCTTGCTCAATTCGGTGACGGACATGGCTATCCGTCCTTTCTTCCCCTCCGCGAATTCTCTCAGTAATTCTATTGCCCATTCCAACAGGAGCAAATGCCAATCGGTTCACGCCAGCACCCCCTCAATCACCTTTCCATGCACGTCCGTCAGTCGCCGCTCGATGCCGTTGTGGTAGAAGCTGAGCCGCTCGTGGTCGAGGCCGAGGAGGTGCAGGAGGGTGGCGTGGAAGTCGTAGACAGTAGCGACGTTCTCGACCGCTTTGTATCCGAATTCGTCGGTGGCTCCGTAGGTGAACGGGGCTTTCACTCCCGCCCCCGCCAGCCAGGCGGTGAAACCGGCTGGGTTGTGGTCGCGGCCGCTGGCACCTTTTTGGAAGGTGGGCATGCGGCCGAATTCGGTACACCAGACAACGAGCGTGTCCTTCAGCAACCCCCGCTGCTTGAGGTCTTTGAGCAACGCCGCAGCCGGCTGGTCGAGGATGGGGCCGTGGATGTCGTACTGGGTCTTGAGCGTTTTGTGGCCGTCCCAATTGCCGACCCCTTCCCCCATCGCGTACGCCCCGTTGAAGAGCTGCACGAACCGCACCCCCCGTTCGATCAACCGCCGGGCCAGGATGCAATTGCGGGCAAAGCCGGCCTTGAGCTTGTTCTGCGGGTCGTCCGCCCCGTACATCTTGAGGACATGCGCGGGCTCCTGCGAGATGTCCGTTGCCTCCGGAACGCTGAGCTGCATCCGGGCGGCCAGCTCGTAACTGGAGATCCGCGCGGCCAGTTCGGTATCGCCGGGAAACTTCTCCAAGTGCTGCTCGTTGAGCTTCTTCAGAAAGTCAGCGGAGGCTTTGTCCTTCTCCGCGGAAATGCCGGCGGGCCGGGCCAGGTTGCGGATGGGCTGTGCGGCATTGAACGGCACCCCCTGGAAGACCGCGGGCAAAAAGCCGGGGCCCCAGTTGTTGACGCTGGCCTGCGGCACGCCGCGGGGGTCCGGAATGGCGACGAACGCGGGAAGGTCCTGGTTCTCCGTCCCCAGGCCGTAATTCACCCAGGCCCCCATGCTCGGAAACCCCTCCAGCGTAAAGCCGGTGGACATGAACATCTCGCCCGGCCCGTGGGTGTTCGTCTTGCCGGTCAGCGAATGGAGAAAGCACATTTCATCCGCCAGTTCCCCGAGTTGCGGCAGCAGGTCGCTCGTCATCTTGCCGCACTGGCCGCGGGGGAGGAACGGATACGGGCTTTTCACTAGCGACCCCTGCTCCCCCTGAAACGTCACCAGCTTCTCGCTCCCCGGCATCGGCTGACCGTCCCGCTTGATCAGCTCCGGCTTGTAGTCCCAGGTATCCACCTGGCTGCACGCCCCGGAGCAGAAGATGACCAGCACATTCTTCGCCTTCGGGGCGAGGTGAGGCTCGCGCGGCGCACTCGGCTGCCGGGGGTCAATCGCCGGGCGAACGGGCGACTTGGATTCCTTCGCCAGCAGGCTGTCTTGGGCCAGCAGATGCGCGAGCGCGATGGTGCCAAGACCGGTGGCGGTATCGGCGACGAACGATCGGCGTGTAGGAGCGTAAGGCATCATTGGTTCTGGTCCAACTGGAATATTACCCTCATTTTGGGCTCATTTCTGGCCTGGCGATGCGTCATAACCTATTTCCTGACAAGTATTTGCAATTTCCAGCTCCATTCATTCAAACGATTCTTTGATTACAACCCTTCCAGGGGGTCTCGATGGCGATTTGCAGGCCCGAAGGGCCGACAATACGATAGCCCAGGCCGGAGGCCTGGGGGGCGTCTCCCACATCCGATTACCTCGCCCCTTCGGGGCTTTCCCTGTATTTATCCAGGATACCCAGGCCTTTGGCCTGGGCTATCGTATCTCCGCCCCTGCGGGGCTGAAATCCGTCCAGCGCATAGCGCAACATCAAAACGCGCAAGCGAGGGAAAAGTACATATTTTCCTCACTTAACATGTGTTGCTTTACCTCGCACTTCATTTTTCACAACTCGTGGTCTTTTAATCAGTTACCAAAACCAACCCCCCCCGGGTTTACCAACACCCCTCCGTCTCAAATCTCAAATCCGAAATCTCAAATCCTGTTTGGCTCCGGCGCACTCTCCTGGCGACAGTGTACTTAAGTTTATGTACCCAGGTTGGCACATTCAAGCCCCCGCGGCCAGAATTCAGGAAATTTCTTGCCGGCCTTGCCAAGCCGCGGTAGCGGCCAATTTGCAGCCCCGGCAGGGGCGACCGGATCCCAGCCCACGGCGCAAGCCGTGGGTAAGCAAGCGAAAGGGCATGAAAGCCCCGGCAGGGGCGATAGAACCGTGGCCTTCGTCGAACGTATTGTCCATCGACGGTTGTCCCACGCCCACGACAGGGCGCGCCCGACGATCGGTACTTGCCGAATCCACCCTTCTTTCGCCCCTGCCGGGGCTTCCGTGGTTGTCGCTATCATCTACCCACGGCTTGCGCCGTGGGCTGGGATCTGCCGCCGCTACCGCGGCTAAGGAGGAAAGACCTGCTGCCGCGCATTCCGGCGGCTCAGAACAGGATCGCAAAACCCGCCCGAGCAATTCGTCGTGGCCGTGCCGTGCCTCCGTCAATAATGAATCCTGCCCCCTTCTTCCTCTCTGTGGAATGCCAGGGAATAGCTTTTCTCGGCAGTTCTGGTAGGTTGCTAGCGGCAAGAATTTCAAAGCCGCAGCGAGGCTCTTATGCAGGCCCCATACGTTTTCGTTAGCTACAGCCATGATTCCGAATCGCATAGGAGCAGAGTTCTCTCATTTTGTGCACGTTTGAGAGAAGACGGCATTAACGTTATTTCTGACCATCGTGTCGCTTCACCGCCAGAGGGTTGGCCGCGATGGATGCAGGGTCAAATTGCGAGTTCTAACTTCGTTCTCTTAGTGATGACTGAAACTTACAGGCGGCGTTTTGAAGGTCGTGAGCTCCAAAATGGGAAAGGCGCAACCTTCGAAGGATTCCTGGTAACGCAAGCAGTCTATGACAGTAATTGCCAGAACAGGCGATTTATTCCGGTAGTTTTCAGCACCGATGATCGTGTACACATTCCGGCGATCTTGCAAGCAGCTACTTCCTATAACGTAAAGCTCCGTAGCGAATACAACCGCCTTTACGCAGCATTGACTTCACAACCAGTCATTTCGCTACCCGACCTTGGCGACCTACGAAGAGTCCCCTCAAAAGCCATTGTCCCTCATGAATTTGACGATGAGGATTCAAGCGAGCCAGACCTTTTTGAGCAGCCTACCTGGGTGGACGATAGCGACGTCGTCGCCACACAAGTAGATTCGTGCGTTATTGAATTGCGAATCCGGAGAGATTTCAACACATTTTCTAGCGATGACCAGCGTAGGCTACTAGATACTATTGGTAACTTACTAAATATTTCAGGAGAAATTAAGGTTGTCTCAAAGCTACCCGGGAGCGTACTATTGAGTCTCGAGATGCGTCCCGACCAGGCAGAGTCGCTGTATTGGCTTGTTCATCAAGGCTCCCTGCGCGGCTTCGACCTAAGCGAAGCTCGTTTGTTATCAGAATCCGAAGCGGAATCAACCAAGCTGGCCACGCCTGCCGACAAAACGCTAAGAGTCAAATCTGTTTTGGAGAAAGCTGAGAAGCTTTATGCCAAGACTAATGATTGGGTCGTCTTTTTCCGTGAAATTCTGGGAGTGAACGGGTTGGTGCGCCGTCTCTATCCCACCCCCGAGGAATTGGCCGCCTTCGAGGGGACATCCGAGTACGCGGACATACAGAAGATGGTCAGGCGTCTGCGGGACAAACCGACGGCCCTGACCGACGGACAGGAAGTTACACGGGTGATTACCGTCCGTCTTCCGGCCAGCGTACACGAGTTCTTGAAAGCCGAGGCCCACGACCGCAAGACCAGTGTCAACCAACTCTGCATCACCAAGTTGTTGCAAGTGATGGATGACGATTCCAGGCGTGACATGAAATCCGCATGAAACGAAAACCACGTAAATCACGTCGTCGAAGGAAAAGACAAAAGGGGACATTCTAACTTTTTCTGAAAAGTAGAATGTCCCCTTTGAATTGCCCTTGGAGGATCCCGACATCGCGACCACAGTGGCTTCGGATCACGCCAGAGGATGGGGGCACCCTGTAAAACGCATTCTCGTTGAACGCCAAACTTTTGATGGCACATTCGTTCCCACTCTACCGGTGGTGAACGGAGTCCCAAACTTCAGGGCAGTACGCGCGCTGATGCTCGTCCTCCAACTGGGAGCGCGCGAGGCCGTGGGCAAGATGTTCGATCCCAAATTCATTCGCGATTATCGCACGCTCCTCGATATCTACGTTAACGCTCGCGGAAGGCGCATCAGTTCTGCTTTTGAAGAAACGCCTGCCTATCGCGAGACGCCGGCTCACGACTACCATATTCCGCAAACCTTCCGTGTGAGCCAAGATTATCGTTTCTGGTCAGGTGTTTATCCGCGTTACGAGGATCTAATCTGGGGGACAATCCTATCTTTTGTGATAGGTGTACTTCTTGCAGAATACCGCCTTTGGCGCGAGCGAAGGGGTCAAATTGAGAAGAAAACCGAAGAGCCTGCGAACGCCTCAGCACAGGGCTCTTCCTGGTTCGAGGAGGAGACATTGGAAGTGATCGAGGAACTCACGTTCGAAGCGGTCGTGCGCAGCCAAGTGTTCTCGAAGAACGGATCGCCGGACGATGAGGCCCAGCGCTACTACTACGATGTCATTACAAGAAGCCGGATGACGAAAGGTCGTGATCGCCCCATCGATATGGTTGACGCGACGCAGTCTGCCCGCGCGGTGCGACGAATCCTCGTAAGAGTTGTTCGGAGTGGATCGCAACAAACGCTCTGAGGCACGACCGGCAAGCGAAACTTCTTCAAAACGACTCCCTTGCGCGTTTTTCTCTTCGATCAACTCCAGCCGTCAGGTGAGCGCTGAGATTCATCGACGTTCCCATTCACTGAACCAGCACTCCCAGATGCAGGGGAGCGGAGTGCCCAATTCGCAAGGTATGAGTCAGCCGATCAGGAAGAGCGTCGATGGCGGCGTTGACGGCTTCGTCAAACGTCGCGCCAATGAAATGGTTGCCGGACGAGGGCTCAATGCAGACGTACCGGTCGGGATACTCTCGTTCCAATTGGGGCCGAAACCGCGACTCGTAGATTTTTCGTGCCTGCTGGGCGGCAGTTTTCGATTCTTCCGAGATCATGGCACTTCCTCCGAGAGCTGATGCACCTATCGCCTCTGATTGGTTATGGCACGAATACAAATTCGTTGCTATTGAGCACGGCCCTGCATAAGGCCGCCAGGCCGTGCCCTTGGATCAGGGCCATCGCGCCGGCCTGTTCCTGTTCGCTCGGTTCGCGGCTGAAGGTGAGGAGGAAAAGTTGGCGGGTCTGGGCGGCGGGGTCTGCTCCGGATTCGGATGTTATGCGAGTGGCGAGGAGGTCGGACTGTTGGAGCATGAAGGGGCTGTTGAAGAGATTGAGGGCCTGCAGAGCGGTGGTGGAGCGGCTGCGCTTGGCAGTCGCCTGGCCGGCGTCGGGGCAGTCGAGGGTGCCGAAGATGGGGTCCTGCTCGATGCGGACCTTCGTCATGTAGATCATCCGCCGCCATTCATCGCGGGTCCATTCGTTTTTGGGGTTATAGACTCGCACATAGTTGTCGTTGGGGAGAAACACGCTGTACCCAGGCCCATGCATGGAGAGGTCGAGCGAGCCAGCAACCGCCAGGACGCTATCCCGCACGACCTCCGCCTCCAGCCGTCGCGGCGGATAGCGCCACAAGAGCCGCGACGAAGCGTCCACCGCCAGCCCCTTCTCCTGCGGTCGGCTGGATTGCCGATACGGTGCCGAGGTGAGTATCAGCCGGTGGATTTTCTTCGGCGACCAATTGCCGCGAATGAGCTCGCTGGCCAAGCGGTCGAGCAGCTCGGGATGGGTCGGCGGGATGCCGTTTTTGCCAAAGTCGCTGGGTGTGGCGACGATGCCAGTCCCGAAATGATGTTGCCAGAGGCGATTCGCCATGACTCGGGCGGGCAACGGGTTTTCCCGCGTAATGTGCCAATTGGCAAGCGCAACGCGGCGAGCTTGTTCTTGCTCATTGGTCTTGAGGCTCAGCGACCCAATGACGCCCAGCGCATCCGGCGGCACTTCCTCTCGCTGCTGTATGGGATCGCCGCGGTAGAGGCGATGGGTCGCTCCCGGCTGACTGAACGTACCGGCGTAGGCGATGTTGACATTTTGCAGCGACTTGAGCTTCTCGGCCAGGCGCTGGCTTTCCGCGGCGAGCCCTTCGGCTTGAATTCGCTGCTGAGCGGGGAGAGAAGCAAAGCGATTGACGACGTTCGCCGCAGCGCTTCCTAGCAGCGATCGGTCTTGCGAGCTCGCCACGAGTTGCCATTTTCCCTTAACCCGCTGAAGCGGGTTACTACGAACTTCCTCGTCAGCGACTTCGATCTTGTACTTCACGGCCAGCCGGTCCGCATACGCGCCGTTGCGGTCGCGGCCCCAGACAATCCGCTCAATCTCCGCCGGCTCTTTCAGCTCAAGAAGCACCCAGCCGCTGCCGGGCGTATCGGAGATCCAGCTTTGCGAGTTGCCGTACTTGCCGTCGTTGACATGCTCCAGTTTATGAATCGCAAAACCGGCAAAATTGCCGGAAGAAGCGGCCTTAGCGCCGGAAGACGCGAGAGCCAGGTTCGGCGGCGGGGATTCTCCGGCACTCACGGCATAGACTTCCATTTCATCCAGGCAGGGCTCCGAAGAATTAGTTGACTCGATGGTGAAACGGATGAACCGGGCCTTCACGGGAGGGAATCGCTCGATGTTGACGCGGGAATTCACTGCGGGGCGGAGCTTATCCGCGGGTGGATTGCTCTCCACGCTCGCCAGCGGCTCATGAGCCTGCTCGAGGGAACGCAACTGGGCCTCGACGTCGGCGAGGCGTTTCTGAATCGCGGCGATTTCTATGTCGCGGCTCTTATCAGAAGTGGTTCGCAGCGGCCGCGTTCCGTGTTGCACGCCGGCAAAAACGGCTTGCAGTGAGTAATAGTCCTGCTGCGTGATGGGGTCAAACTTGTGGTTGTGGCAGCGGGCACAGCCGGTGGTCAGGCCGAGGAAGGTCATGCCGGTGACGCTCACGATGTCCGCCAGTTCGTCCTGCCGCTGCATCAGCGTCAGGTTGATATCCGGGCTTTTCACTTGGTCCATCGGTCCCGCGACGAGGTAGCCGGTGGCCGCATCCTCTCCAACGCTATCCCCGGCGAGCTGCTCGAAGACGAACCGGTCATACGGTTTGTCGGCGTTGAATGCGCGGATGACGTAATCGCGGTAATGGTACGCCTCCGGCCGTGGCGTATTGGTTTCAAAGCCGTTCGTCTCGGCAAAGCGGACCACGTCGAGCCAATGCCGGGCCCACCGCTCTCCGTGCCGGGGACTCGCCAGCAGCCGGTCGATAAGCCGCTCGTAGGCATCGGGCTGTGCGTCGGCGACGAATTCCGCCACGTTTTCGGGTGTCGGCGGCAGCCCAATGACGTCGAAGTAGATGCGGCGGATCAGTGTGACGCGATCCGCCGGGGACGAGAAATCGAGGCCGCTATCACTGAGCTTATCGAGCAAGTAGCCATCAACCAGGTTGTTACCCCGTGGATCAGCAGCCGCCTTCGGCAGCGACACTTTCACCGGCTGGAAGGACCAATGATCGGTGGTCAGTTTATCCCCCGCGCCGCCGGCATCCGGCCAGGACAACCCCTGATCGACCCAGGCCCGCAAGATGCCAATCTCGTCCGCCGTCAGCCGCTTGCCTTCCGGCGGCATCTTGAGGTCCGGCAAAAGTCCAGCGACGGCGTTGATCAGCGGGCTCTCATCGCTCTTGCCCACCACCAGCGGCTTGTCTCCCCAGTCGCCGCCGCGAAGCGCCGCCCCCTTCTGATCCAGCCGAAAGCTGCTTTCCTGCTTGTCAGGGCCGTGGCATTTGTAGCAATGCGTTTGCAGTATCGGCTGGACATCTCTGGCGTAGTCCACCGTTCTTGTGGCGGCTGCGGGAAGCATCGGCTTCTCCTCCGCTGCGGTCATTGGGACAGTCCGCAGCAGGGCGAATAGCGCGAGAAACGGCGGCAGCCAGGAAGGCGTAAACTTGCGAATGAAGCGATAGGAATGCATGTGCTCCAGTCTAACCAATCATAGTGGCGATGGGACGACTATCTCGCTTCCCGGGGACGACTAGAATAGGGCCGTGAGCCCGGCTTCTTCCAAATCGACTTCGTCCCAGCCGGCTTTGCCAGAAACCGCGGACCTGCCTGCTGGAAACGAGACGCGGCGGACGTTCTTCACGATAGCCAGCGAACTGGAGATGCTCACCGCGGACGTAGCGGCCAAGCTGGCGGCAGACGCGGACACTCAGCAGATTCTGCCCGCCCATCTGGCATTGCGGCAGGGGCTGCTCAGCCCGTCGCAGGTGGACATCATCGAGACCCTGATGCGGCCGAGAGATGCAGTGCCGGGATACGCCATTTTGGGGCTGCTCGGCAAAGGGGGGATGGGGGTCGTTTATCGGGCGCGGCAGAAGAGCCTGGACCGGATTGTGGCGCTCAAGACTGTGCTGGTCAGCCAGCTCGCGGACGCTTCCGCCGTCCAGCGGTTCGAGCAAGAAGCTCAGGCGGTCGCGCGGCTCATGCATCCGCATATCATCGCGGCTTACGACTTCGGCCGGCACGAAGGGCGGCTGTTCTTTGCGATGGAGCTGGTCGAGGGAGAAGACGTGGAGAAGCTGGCCGCGCGCGTCGGGCCGCTCGATGAGGCGCTCGCGTGGGGTCTGTTGCGGCAGGCGGCTGCGGGGCTGGCGCACGGTGCGAAGAGCGGCGTCGTCCACCGGGACATCAAGCCGGCCAACCTCCTGCTCGTGCAGCCGCCGGAAGGCTTTCCCCTGCCGGCCGGCATGCCGCTGGTGAAGATCGCCGACTTTGGTCTGGCACTGCTGTCCGGGGACGAAGGGGGCATCGAGCGGACGCGGCTGACAATGGCCAACACCACGATGGGCAGCCCGCATTACATGGCCCCGGAGCAGATGGACGGCGGAGCCGTGGATCTGCGGACCGATATTTACGCCCTCGGCGCTACTGCCTGGCAGATGCTCGCGGGCCAGCCGCCACTGGCCGGCAAGACGCTGTTGCAAATCATGTCCCACAAGTTGACGGCGGAGATGGGGCCGATCCGCGAAATCAACCCGCGCATTAGCGAGGCATCAGCGCAACTCGTCGCCCTGATGCTCCGCCGAGATCCGCGACAGCGGCCCGCAAGTTATGAGGAGCTGCTGAAGAAGATTGATGCGCTGGGCAAGAGCGATGCGGCCGTGCATTTGGGGGAGACGGCAGTGATTCCGCTGCTGGAGAAGCAGGAGAAAGTGACTCGTTCATCAAAGCCCGACGCGTCACCGCCGAAACAAGTCCCCCCAAAGATGCGGCGGTGGCTCATCCCGGCGGGTGCGGGCGTTGGCGCACTGATCTTGATTCTGCTCCTTGCCGCCGGGATTCGCAATCGATCACCGCCAACCGCGAAGCGAGAGCTTCGCGGCTCAGGGAAATCTATCGCCCTCTTCAACGGCGAGAACCTGCGTGGCTGGCAAAACCTCGGTGGAGCCTGGCGTCCCGGCAAGGACGACGAAGGAGCCAGAGTGCTGATCGGAGCGGATGGCGTCATTGCCCGCAAGCTGCCGCCACTACCGGGAGCCGTGGAGCCGCCGCAGTTCTATCAAATTGAGTTCGGTTTTTCGTTCCAACAGGCGGAAGCCGTGGAAATTCACTTCGACCTGGCGAATCATCAAGAGAGCCGGGCCGTGCTTCGCATGACCCGCGCGGGGAGCGTGCTGGGCTACTGTGACGGCGACCGGGCCGCGTTTATTCCGGGTAAAACCACTCGCCCGCCGCAGCCGTTTGCCAAGGAGGTGGACGAGCTGCACAGCGTCAAGCTGGAGCGGCAGCCCGGCGGTTGGATCGCCAGCGTCGACGGTGCGGATGTTGGCACATTGCCGCTCTATCATCAGCAGCCCTTGAGCGAGTTTCGGCTGCGGGTGGAAAAAGGGCCGGCCTGGCTGGAAAATTTCGTCCTTGAGGAGCTGACAGGCAAATGAACAATTCAGGAAGATTTCAGAAGCTGGTCACTTCCGCCGAGGATCTCGCGGATTTGATTGGCGTGCCGAGCGAACTAGCGGTCAAGAAACAGCGGGCCGAGTTCGATCAGCACATGACACGCTTCATCGCCGAGTCGCCATTCCTGCTCATTGGGACGTTCGCCAGGGACGGCAGCTGCGATGTCTCTCCCCGCGGCGATGCGCCGGGCGTGGCCAAAGTACTGGATTCGCGGACTTTGGTCATTCCCGAGCGGGCCGGTAATCGCCGCGCCGACAGCCTGCGAAACATTCTCGAAACCGGCCGCATTGGCCTCTTGTTTCTCGTTCCGGGCCTGGGGGAAACACTGCGCGTCAACGGCCGGGCGTGCGTCATTCGGGATGACGACGTCCTGGCTACTCTGTCGGTGCAAGGGAAGCAACCAACCGTGGGGATTGGGGTGGAGGTCGAAGAATGCTTCCTACAGTGCGCCAAGGCCCTCATCCGCTCAAAGCTTTGGCAGGGCGTCGCGAGCCAATCTTCGCTGCCGAGTTTCGCCCAGATCCTGATGGATCAGACACAGATTGAAGGGCACACCGTGGACTCGCTCCATCAAGCGATAGAAGAATCCTACGCGCAGCGGCTGTACTAGAGTCTGCAACAAACGGTGCGGAAACAAACAGCCCGCGAGGTGCATAAGGCAGCTCGCGGGCTTGTGATTCAGTCAGAAGCAAGAGTGCCAGACCCTCACCCTGGCCCTCTCCCACAGGGAGAGGGAATTTAGCGGTTCTGCGGCTTGAGGCGCTTCTGGATGTCGGTCTCGAGGACGCCGAAGACGGACTCGTGCCTCTGGATCGAGAGCGACAGAGCGTGCAGCAGGCGCTTGGCGGTGTAGTAGTTGACGATGACCCGCTGGGTCACCTGGATCGGGTTCTTGGGCACGCCGACGGGCTGTGGGTTGAGCCCGAAATCGACGATCAGCTCTTCCGGGGAGCCGGTCACGCGGCAGAAGTTGGCGTAGGCGGCGTTGACATGGGTGTCATCAACTTCCACCTGGAACGACTGCTGGGGGGGGGCGGGGGCAGCGGCCGGCGCCTCGGCGACAGGGGCTTCGCCTTCAATCTTGTCACTCTTAGCCATTGCAAACATCTCCTCAAAGTGCCGCGGGTGCGGCGGGTGAATAGGACAGGCGGCGAGCCGCCCATAAGTAAAGGTCAGGGGTCAGGAATTTGAGATTTAAGATTTGAGACAGGGAAGGATTTCGGATTTACAGATCAAAGTGAAAAGTCTTCGTGAACGCCCGGTACAGCCGCTGACGGATGCTCTGCCAGCCGGTGTAGATGCGGGCCTGGCCTTGGAGGCCGACCTCGGCGATGCCGGTGACGTCGCCCAGATGGGCGCGGGCCTGGTAGGACGTGGTCAGCGGCCGCATCTCGCCGGTGGGATCCTGCTTGGCTTCCATCCGCCCGCCCGCTTTGGTGGACATCTGCGGCGGCAGGGATTTCATTTCGTTATTGGCAATCTCTTCAACCTTCGTGCTATAGGCATGGCGCGTGTCGGCTTCCAGGAGGACTCGGACGGTCTGGCCGACTTCTACGTAGTCGATGTACGACTGGTCGATGACCAGGACGGCGTCGAGGTCTTGCGGATCCCCCACCTGGCAAAGCAGGTCGGTGGGCTGGAACGTGGCATGGAGGTTCTTGTCGTCGAACGGCGAACCCGCCCACGTCGCGAGCCGCCCTTCGGCCTGGGCCGCGCGGTCCACTTTGTGAGGCAGGGGGATGATCGTCCCCTCACGCGGGGCCGTGATCGTCAGACGGTCGACTTCCTTCTGTTTGTCGGTATACAGCTTTTGCTTAAAGTCGCGGTCTTTCTCCGCGGTGGCGAGTTGATCGACCAGATCGGAATCGCTGAAGCGGGCGCGGCGGAGCGAGCTCAGCCGTTGCTCGGCCTCTTCCAATTGTCCCTTCGCTCCAGCCAGTTCATACCGCAGTTGCTGGTTTTCCAGTTGCATGATGACGTCGCCGGCTTTGACAAAGTCACCCGGTATTTTCTCGATCCTCACCAGTTGCCCCTGGACGTTGGCAAAGACCTGGGCGGCGTCATGGGCCTGCACCTCGAAGTTGCATTGGACCGAGAACGGCAGCGGCACGAACAGCACAAACCCCACCAGGGCGGCGACCACCAGGCCGCTGGCAATCATGCGTTCTTTCTTCACTTTGTTCATCCTCCCGGGCGTGCTGAAAAATTTATAGGCGGCCCACAGGGGCTGAATCACCAGACCCACCAGACCCGAGATGGCGATGAGCTGGCCGATAATCTTCAGGCCGTAGGGCTCGAAGACCTTGATCAGGAAAAACATGATCGAGAACACCACAATCCAGCGGTAGATGACCGCGGCGATCGTATACGCGGCAAAAAGCCAACGGTTCCCCTGCGGCAGGAAGGGGTTCTCTTGCTGCTCGATGCCCAGACAGTATTCCAGGACATATCGCTTGAGGACTTCCGTGGACTTCTGCCTCAGATTGGGGATCTCCAGAAGGTCCATCAGGATGTAATAGCCGTCAAACCGGAGCAGCGGATTGCCGTTAAAAACCACCGTGCTGACCGAGCAGATGAACATCACCGAGAGCATGATGTGGTTGAACAGGCCCGGCGCGCTGAACCACCACAGGAACGTGGCGATGGAGGCCAGGAACAGCTCGACGTACATGCCCGCAGCGCCGATGGCCGCGCGGTGCCACTTGTTGGGGAGCATCCACGAGTCGGAGACGTTGCAGTACAAAGCCGGCGTGAAGACCAGCATCATCGCACCCAGCTCATGACATTCGCCGCCGAAATGCTTACACGAAAGTCCGTGGCCGAACTCATGCAGCACCTTGACCGTGGCCATCGTGATGCCAAGGTAAAACCAGTTCTTCGGGCCGAAAAACTCGTGAAACGTCGGCAGACGGCTTTGAAACGTGGCGAAGTTCACGCCAACGAGTGTCAGGGCGCACAGGCCGATAAGCATCACGCACAAAACGGCCGGCCAGGTGAAGAACCAGCCCGTGTATTTATAGAGCCAATTGAGGAACCGCTCGGGGTCGACGCCGCGGAAGCGGAGGGCGAAGACGTTGGAGAGCCTCCCCCGCAGCTCGCGCCACTTCTTTTCGTCGCGGCGCTTGACGAGCTGCTTCCCCTGGCCGCTGGCTTCGCTGATGACGAGGCCGCTGCGGTGGAGCATCCCCACGAATTGCAAAAGGTCGTGATAGGTGATCTTTTGCGGAGCGTACTGCTGCTCGAACTGATCTTTGATCTCTTCCAGGCTGGTGCGGCCGTCGAGCATGCCCAAGATGGCATACTCTTCCTCGTGGAAGCGGAAGTAGTTGAGGCCCACCGGCTCCTTGACCACCCAGAACGTTCGCCCATGATACCGATGCCGCCGAGCCGTCAAGTCCGGCCGCATGCGCAGCAGGAGCGGCCTGCTGGTGCTGCTGACGAGACTTTCGGCAAGGGTGGCCATGGAGTGCAGAGGTCAGGGGACAGAAGTCAGTGTTCAGTGTTCAGGGGAGCTACTTGTGCGTGTTTCCATGTACTGAGTACTCAGTACTAGTCGCCTTCCTTGTCGGCCTTTTTGCCCGTCTTGGGCGTCGCCTTCGGAGCCGTACGGCTGCCGTAGGCGCGGGGGGAGTAGACATCAACTTCCCGAGCCGCGGCGCGGCCGGTATCAGCGCCCTCGGCGGGTCGAGTTACTTTCGGGGCTTCTGGCTTTGGAATGGGGGCGGTCTTTTCTTCCTTCGGCTTCGAGTTTTCCTTGGGCTTTGCGGCTTCAACTTTCGGCTCCACGGTAGCCTTGGGCTCGGGTAGCTCGGCCGCCGGCGGCTCGGCAGCAGGGACTACTTCGGGCTTCACGTCAACGGTCGGGGCAGCTTCCGCAGGGGTCTCCGGCTTGACTTCTTCCGCCGGCTTGAGGGCTTCGACTTTGGAGGTAATCGGGCTGGTCTTGAGGGCAGGAGGCGTCGGCCGCGGAGCGGCTTGGCCGTTGAGATCAATCACCATCCGGGCCTGGCTGCCGGGCTGAATGACCCAGAAGCCATCCACCTGCTCGTTGTCGATTTCGGTGGAGACACGGAAGTTGCGATTAGAACCCGTGCCGTTCACTACCTGGCTGGCGAAGGTAATGTGCCCCTTCACCATGTGCGGCTTGTTCTTGTTAGCGGGGCCAGGCAGCTCCACATAGATCGTCACCGGCTTGCCGAAGATTTCCGCCGGACTGGTTTCCTCCGCCAGCACCATGCCGTCGACTTCCACCTTGTTCATGCGGACGATTTCCATGATTGCGTCGCCCGGCTGGGCCCAATCGCCGACCCGCTTGAAAACCTGAATCACCACGCCGTCCACAGGCGAGGTGAGCTTGCGGCGGCGGATTTCATTGTCCGCGGCCATGATTTGGGCCTGCTTGGCCATCTCCGTATGGCGGGCCACGACCGCCTCCGTTTCCGCGACCCCAATCTGTGCCTGAGCTCGCTGCCACTCAAACTTGGAACGACGCAGTTCAAAGTCGGAAACCGCTTTATCCTTGCTGAGAGCCAAGTTGGCGTCGTAGTTTTCTTTGGCGACGGCCTCCCCTTCCTTGGCCGCCTTCAACTCGTGCGGGCTATCCGCTTTGGCCTTGGCCGCGTCCCGCTCCCGCTCGGCAATCTCCTTCTTTGTCGCGGCGTCGCTGTCGTCAATCTGCCCGACCACGTCGCCGATTCTGACTTCATAGCCGCGCTTGACGACGAGCTCCATGATGCTCCCCGCCTCGCGGGCCGGCAGCTTGATCGGATCGGTGGAGGAGACCAGGCAGTCCGCGACTTCAATTTCCCGCTTCACCGCGGGAAACGAAGACCGCGGCGCGGCAGTAGCAGCTCGCGCACGCGACCCCGGGACGTTTTCGGAGGAAGTGCTGCGGGCAGGCGCGTTCTGGGCACTGGCTAGCGACCACCAACCGGCAACTCCCAGAAAGGCGAGGAGTGCCGCGGCGAGGAAGCGACGAGTCATAACAGTCTCCAGTGATTCGAGCGAAAGGATGTATCGCGGCAGCGGAAGTGTGGCGGAAATGAACTACAGGCCGAACCAGAACCCGTCCATGAATTCCCAGGCCTCATGCAATTTGCACCACAGGAGTGGGGCCTTGCCGCAATGCACACGGCCGGTGACCGTCGCGCCGGGGCGGGGATTGGTGAGCGGGTCGAGCGGCTTGACGCGGATGCGGACCATGTTGCCATGCTCTTCGCTGGGGTCCGCGACGCCGTGAATGTCGATCACCTCGCCAGGATGCGAAATGCCAGGGTCCGTCATCAGGATGTACGTAGCGGCCAGTGCCTTGGTCGGATCCTTGGCCTTGATCTTGGCCTCATAGTCCACGACGTGCTTCACCCGCCGTTCGGGCATGTACAGCTCCGCCACGTATTCCGTGTCATCCGCGGCGATGGTCATGAGCACTTGTCCCACGCCGACGGGACGCTTGTCGAGCAGCTTCTTCACGTCCCAGGTGATGATGCGACCGGTGATCGGGCTCTTGATTTCGAGCTTGGCTTCCCGCTGCTTGAGAATGGCCAGCCGCTCAGTGAAGTTCTTGACGAGCACCTTGGCGGAATAGAAATCGTTCTCAGCGCGGTTGAGTTCAATCGGAGACACGGTCGCGCTCTTCTGGGCGCGGTTCATCAGATCCCGGGCGGAATCCAACTGCTTGGTAGCCTTGTCCAGCTCCCCGTTGGCCTCATTGAGCTGCTGCTTGAGCTGGTCGCTTTCCAGGCGGGCCAGCACGTCACCTTCCTGAACCAGATCACCGTTATCGTGCAAGACTTCAATGACCCGGGCATCTTCCGAGGCAAACACATCCCGCTTGTTCACCGGCTGAAGGGTTCCCTTGGCGTACATGTCAAAATTCCAAGGGATGGCAATCGACAAGATGAGCAGCGCCAGGATGGTGCCGGTAATCGTGAGCGTCTTCGGCAAGGTGCGAGCCTGCACGATAAAGGCGCTTTTGCCGATGGCCCGCCAGACGGGCATCAGGAACAGATTGCTATGGTTGAGGGAATTCGTGATGGCCCGAGCGCTGTGTTCGTACACGAGGTCCAAGCGGGGCGTCAGGATTTCGCGGGGGATTTCGCTTTCGATCTGCTCGACGATCAGGGCTCCGATAATCTCGCCGCTGTTGGCGGCAATTTCCGTCTGCGGGCCGGTCGCGGGGGCTTGCACCGTGGACTGCGGCTTGCGGAGCGGGATGACCGCGAGCGACTTGGTGTAGGACTGGTCCACGTATTCTTCGATGGCCGATTCAATCTGCGGCGGGTAATCGTCGGTCGAGCCGCTATACCAAAGAGGCTCGCCGGAGGCACAGACCCGCGTGGCCAGCGTGCCCAGCAGCGTGACGACGTTGGAGCGATTATCCAGCGTATCCTGACCGCTGACCGCCTCGACGTAGCACTTCGCGCCCTTCTTAATGGCAACCGTGACCCGGTCGCACCCCATCAGGCGGCGGCCTTCGTTGACCACCGTGTAACAGGTTTCGCGGAGAACCAGGCTCTCATGGACTGCCCGGGAGAACTGGTCCGCCTGGGCCCAGAGGGAATGCTTGTCGCTGAAATTCCGCAACTTGCGGTTCTTAAACCACTCCCCGGCCAATTCGCACATCTGCAAAAGGAAGCGAAGGTAGCCGCGCTGCGTGTTCGGCTGGGCGTCGGGGCGCTGAAAGATTTCCACCAGGCCTTCCACCGCGCCATCGTGTCCCAGGGGAGCGATCACCAGCAGTTGCTGCGTGGGGTTGCCCCCCATTTTTTCGTCGCCGGCGCCGGACATCGGCGGAATCAGCGCGGGCTGACCGCTGTTGACGACGTAGTCGAGCAGGCGAAAGTGCTTTTGAGCGTCTTCGGAATCACTTTCCAGCAATTCGGGACTGAGCTTGACTTGATACGAGAGCTGCGGCTTCTTCCCTTCGCCGAGAATCCAGACGGCTCCACCCACGGCGGCCAGGGCCTGAATGACCCGCTGCAGGAAGGCCATGTAATATTCTTCGGGCGCCATGTCGCTCTTGCTGAGCTGCGCGATCTCCCCCACCAGGCCGCGAATCTGCTGCTTGGTCTTTTCGATCTGGTCGTCCTGGCTTACTTGCGTTTGGTCAGTCGCCATAGGTGGATTGTTGCAAGGGTTGTAAGTTCAGGCACAAGCTCAAGCGAAGCGGCCTCGAAATCGAGAAATGGGCGGGTGGGCCTATTCAGGTTTTGACGAGGTTAACAGGGCCGCTAGTTCCGCTAAAATCGTTAAAAATGTATGCGAATTAACCGCCGAAAAGGCAGTTCTGCCGGTTGAGCAGCGTTCGTTATGCAAAGTCCGTGCCTTAGGGCATCGCGCCGGAACCAATGTCGCCTTTCGCTCCGCGAAAGATCGTCCTTTCGCGGAGCGAAAGGCGACTATCAATCTGGAGTATCCAAATAGGGATCCTGCCCCATCTCTTGCTGCATCTTTTTGCGTTCTTTCTCGTGGTATAGCAGCACGAAGCGATCCCGCAAGTGCCGCCGCTCCACCTTCTTCTGCGACCGCTTGAGTAGCCCCAGATACTGCTGGGTGTTGCCTCCACGCTGGCCCAGCTCCGTCATGGCTTTGGCCTTGTCCGGACCGAATCCCGTGCGGATCACCTCGTCATCCAGCGACATGTATTGTCGTACTGTGCCGGGGTCTCCCTGCCGCGCACACCGCCCCATCAACTGGCGGTCGATACGGCCTGAGTCGTGCAATTCGCTGCAGATAACGTGTAAGCCGCCGGCATCGGCGACGGAGGGGGCGAGCTTGATGTCCGTGCCGCGGCCGGCCATGTTCGTGGCGACCGTCACTTTGCCCGACTCGCCGGCGAGCTTCACAATTTCCGCCTCGGCGGCGATTTCGTGAGCGTTGAGCACCCGGTGGGGGACGCCGGCATCGGTGAGCAAACGCGACAGGTGTTGCGATTTGTCAATGGAACGGGTGCCCACTAGGACCGGCCGCCCCTGATGGAACATCTCGCGAATCTCCGCCCCAATGGCTTGCCACTTTTCCTCCTCGGTTCCAAACACTTTGTCCGGCAACCGCCGCCGGACACACGGACAATTGGTGGGAACCGGAATAACCCGCATTCTGTAAACCTTGGCGAACTCGCGGGCGGCGGTCATGGCCGTGCCGGTCATGCCGGCCAGGTGCTTGTACCGCAGAAAGAGATCCTGCACGGTGATGCGGGCGGCCTGGCCAGTGGGCACCGTGACTTCGATCTCCTCTTTGGCCTCAATCGCCTGATGAATGCCGTCCCGCCATTTGCGTCCCTCGGCCAGACGGCCCGTGTTTTCATCGACGATCACAATCTCGCCGTCCTTCACCACGTACTGCCGATCCAGGAAGAAATCGCGGTCCACCTTGATCGCCCGCTCGATGTATTGATACAGGTCGATGAGGCCGGCCGTGCTCAGGATATCGGGCTTGGACATGGTGCGGACGAGCTGCCGGCCCGCGCCGGTGAGCTCGACTTTTTTGTCGTCGTGATCGTATTCGAAGTGTTCTTCCTCGTCGAAGCGGGGAACCATTTCCGCCGCCCAGCGATACATGGTGACGATTTTTTCAATCGCTTTTTCGCCGAGCGACCCGATGATGAGCGGCGTGCGTGCTTCGTCGATGAGAATGCTGTCCGCTTCGTCCACTAGGCAGAAATGAGAGCCCCGTTGCACCGGCAATTCGCCCCCATCATCGGCCTTGGTGGCGGTGAGCTCGCCTAGCAGGCTGGATTGCAAGGCTCCCATCCGCCGGAGCAGCAGGCGGTCGCGGAGGAAATCGAAGCCGAATTCCTTGGCGGTGCCGTAGGTGATATCGCAGGCGTAGGCTACGCGGCGTTCAGGCGATTTCTGCTGCGTGAGAATCACCCCCACGCTCATGCCCAGAAGCTCGTACACCGGCCGCAAGGTATCGGCATCGCGCTCGGCCAGGTAGTCGTTCACGGTCGCCAGGTGAGCGCCCTTGCCCACCAGTGCGTGAATATAGAGCGGCAATGTGGCGGTGAGCGTTTTGCCTTCCCCTGTTTCCATCTCGGCAATGCAGCCGTTGAACAGGGAAATGCCCCCAATCATTTGCACGTCGAAGTGCCGCAGGCCGATGGCCCGGCGAGCCGCCTCGCGGACGAGAGCGTAGCCCTCGGGCACGAGGCGACTGAGGCTTTCTCCGCTCTTGGCCCGGTATTTGAGCGACAGACTTCGCTTCCGCAATTGGGCGCTATCCTCGGCCTCCAAGCTGGGTTCAAAGGCCGCAATCTCCTGCACGACCTTGCCCCACTGGGCCAGCCGCCGTTGGATCGGCCCACCCACGACCGCCAGCAGCCCCGCTTTCCAGCCGCTGGGAATTCCGTTGACTTGGGTGGGGGTGCTCATGGGCGCGGAAAGCATCCGAGTACGTAAAGCGACAGTGGTTTAAGAGTTTACACCCTTATCCTACGCTTGGACGGCATTTTCGTCCTGGGAATTCCCAGCCGTCCTAGGCAAGCAAGGACTTTATCGCCCAGAATTGCAGTGATTTATGTGGGTGTTCAAAACGGGTTCTTCAACATGTGTTTGGGACGGCCAACAACCCGTTGCTTTTGGGGAATCCTCTCCTCTGTCCCCTACAACCCTCACACTTTCCCTAAACGGAACGACCGTTATCTGCCGAATGAGTACGAACGAGGAAGATAGGCAGATTCTGCCGATGGCCTCAACAAATTGCGGCAGCCAGGTAAGCGGGCGAGAGTCTGCGGACGCGGCAGTCTGGCATTCCTTTCCGGTTTAGAGCGATTGTTTTGATTTTTCGGTTTCCGCCAGTCGATTCACTGGTAGCGGCTGGCGTTATTATTCCACGCAAGTGAGCTCTGCCCATGAAGTCCAATTCGATCCTACTTGTCGCGGCGGTGGTGCTGAGCCTCCCCCTAGCCGCACAGGCTCAACAGCCGATGCCGTATGAAGCTGGGCAGGTTGCGCCGCTGGGAACCGTTCCGGACGGGGCGTGGGGGGCGACTCCTGCCTCCTTTTCGGATCCGAACTGCGTGGCTGGAGTCTCTTGCGCCGACATGGTTGACCCCGGCTGTGCGGATGGGGCCTGCGGCGACCCGCGCGTCCGCCGTTGCTGGGATTTGTGGGGCAGCGCGGAGGTCCTGCTGTGGTGGATGAAGGGGACGGACCTGCCGCCCATCGTGGGCACTAGCCCCGCGGGAACCCCGCGGACCGACGCCAGCGTCGTCGGAACCGCCGGTTATCAAACACTCTTTGGCGATGACATCGTCGGACGCGACTTGCAAGCTGGCGGCCGCATCACCCTCGGCACGTGGCTCGACGCTTCGCACAACGCCGGCATCGGCGCGCGGTTCTATGCCCTGGATGGTTCCGTGGAGCGATTTGACGCCGTCACCGACGGGAGCACCATCATCGGCCGCCCGTTCTTCAACGTCGGCCTCAACGAGGAAGACGCGGCGCTGATTGGCTTTCCGGGGGAAGTCGCCGGCAACATCCATGCTAAGTTCACCAACAGCCTGATTGGGAACGACGCCTATCTCCGCGTCATGATCGAGCGCAGCCAGCTCCGCCGCCTAGACGTCCTCAGCGGTTACCAGTTTTTGCGGATGGACGACGATCTGCGCATCAGCAGTTCCAGCGACATCATCGACCCCACTTCCCTCATTTTCGGCGCGCGGATCAACATCTTCGATCGCTTCCGGGCCACCAACGAATTCCACGGGGCGATGGTCGGCCTGCAAGGAACGATGGGCCGCGGCAACTGGTCACTGACCGGCCTCGGCAAGCTGGGCATTGGCAACAATCACCAGCAAGTGATTATCGAGGGGCGGCAAGACGTATCCTTTCCTCCGGGCCCGGTCACGACTGCTGCGGGCGGACTGCTCGCTCAGCCCAGCAATATCGGTACATTCGCGCGGGACCGGATCTGCTACATCCCCGAGTTGACGCTCAACCTGGCGTATCACATCCGCCCCACGGTCAGCGTACATGTGGGATACAACTTCATCTGGATGTCGAACGTGGTGGTATCCGGCGAACAAATCGACCGCCGCGTCAATCTCTCGCAGGTTCCCGGCCCGGTCGTCGGCCCGAACCTCCCCGCCTTTGCCTTCAACTCCACCGAATACTGGGTGCAGGGCATCAACCTGGGCGTGAACTGGAATTTCTAAGCGCCTGTTTTCCTAAGAGACGCGACTTACTCGCCGTCTCCATCGTCATCGGGCCCGGCTGCTTTGGCCTTCCCCTTGCCCTTCTTTTTGGGGGCCGGCTCGGTTTCCTCGCGAGCGGCCTCCCTGGGGACGGCTGGCTCGGCGGCACTTTCCTCATCGTCATCCACGAAGTCGCCGAAGCCGGCGTCGGCATTCTCGTCCTCGGCCAGGTCAGCTTCCGTGACTTCCTCGAGGTCGGCCAGCTCGTATTCGTCATCCAGCTCTTCTTCAAAATCGTCGTCGAACTCGTCGTCGAAATCCTCTTCGTCGAAGTCGTCAAATTCGCCGGAACTCTCTTTGCTGACCGCCATTAACCAACCTCGCGCGCAGAAGGGGAAACGACCTTAGTTAGTCGAGCAAGGTGGTTTTGTCAAGGAACCGCCGAATGCGCGAAAAGTGCCGGTTGAACCCGCGGGAGAATGAATCGTTACTTCGTTCGCCCAGATTCGGTAACGCAACTCATTGCCTACCAGTGACTTGTGGCGTTTAGTGCCGGGACGTTAGCCGCCATTTTCGGATCGTTGCAGGGCACGATGTCGGCGCGACCAGCGGCTTGACTACTCCGCCCACCCCTGAAAAATCCCTCCACGTAACCGGATTTGCTTGTAACAATAGCGTCTGGCCACGGCCAGTTCTAATACGGGAGGAGCAGGATGACGGACAGTTCCCAACCGCTCGATTACGACGACATCGTTCGCGACACGAGTCCCAATATCCGCGCGTATATCGCTGGGATGGGAGTTCCGCGGCATGATGTCGACGATGTCGCTCAGGACGTCTACGTGGAACTCTACCGCTTCCTGGACCGAATGCCGGTGGATGTCCCCCCCAAGCAATGGCTGAAGGGGATTGCCCGCAACTTGTGCCTCAACTATTTTCGCCGCACCTCCCGCCGCAATCGATTGCAACGGGAGGCGCTAGTGGAGATTTTCCTCCGGGCTGAACACGAAGGGACTACATCGCTGAGCGAAGGCCCGGTGCGGCACGCGCTGGACGGTTGCTATGAAAAGCTCCCCCAGCAAAGCCGCAAGATGCTGGCTCTGAAGTATGAGCAGGAACTGCCGAGCGCGACGATTGCCGAAAAGCTGAAATCCACGGCCGAGGCCATTCGCGTGGCGCTGTTCCGAATTCGAGCGAGTTTGAAGGACTGCATCGCCAGCACGCTGGCTGCTGAGACATAGTAGCCGACACACTCCGTGTGCAGGCCCGAGTTTTCGGAAATGCGGCGCTCACGGAGTGAGCGGACTACTTTAATATGACCCCCGACCAAGAACTCATTCACCGCTTCCTCGAAGATCCTTCCGCTCTGACCGAGGCGGACCTGGAGCAGCTCATTACGCATTTGCGGGCGGAACCGGCGCGGGCAGTAGAGCTACGAGAGCAGCTCATCATCGACGATCTGCTCGGACAAAAACTCGCCGTGGACCGCAAGAATTTCCTCACTATGGTGCAGCAGCGTCTGACGGATTTTGAGCGTGGCGAAGAAGAGGTCTATAACCAGGTTTCCGACCTGCGGGCAATTGCCGAATCCGAGATAGAAAAGGCCGTGCGTCCGCCCGGCATCAGCCTCTGGGTGAAATTCGCCGGGGGCATCTCGCTCATTGTCGTTCCCCTCCTGTGCTTTGTCGTTTGGCGTTATCAGGAGTCGGCTCCCCGGGCAGTTGCTAACGTCGAGGAGCTGAGCGGACAAGTGGTGCTACTCAAGGAAACGGATGCCCAGGAGCCGCTCCGCGTCGGGCAAGCCATCTCCACCGGAGATTGCATCGTGGCCTCATCCGGCTCCACCGTCGTCTTGAAATACAAAGACGGCACCACGATTCGCATGCTGGGCGACACAGTGACTATCCTCAGCGCGGATAGCTCGACATTTGCCAAGCAAATCAAGCTCGACCGCGGCGAACTGGTCGCTAGCGTCGCGAAACAGACCCGCGGGCCAATGGTCTTCACCACTCCGCACGCCACCGCCACGGTCCGCGGAACTGAATTACGCCTGGTGGTGGTCGAAACGGATACGCAGCTCGACGTGACCGTTGGGCAAGTCGATTTTCAGCGCAATAGCGGCAGTCAGGTCTTGCAACTGCGGGCCAACGAATCCGGCATCGCCACGGCTGCCAACATTCAGCCGAACAAGGTTCTGTGGCCGGTAAATCGCGATTCGGCGGTCTTTTTGTTGGAAGGGGTCGATAGTCAACTCGCGCGCAATCCCGAAACGGGAAATCTGCGGGAGACTCCGCTCAAAGACTGGTCGGACGAGGCAGGCAAGGACACCTTGTCAATCGTCAAAAAGTCGGGCGAGTTCGCGTGCGACATCCGCTTCACCCCGGACAAAACCTCGAATCCCCAGCCAGCCGTACTTTGCTCCTTCGGTCCGCTGGGGAATGAGAACTTTCTGCTTGTGCAAAGGGCCAAGGAACTATTCGTCCAGCTCCGCAGCGGGCTTGGCAAACCTCCCACGGTCATTGAGCTCGGCGAAATCACGCTCGGCCAGCCGCACTATGTCAGCTTCGCGTGCCAGGAAGGAAAGCTGAGCGCCATCGTTGATGGTGTAGAAGTCAGCGTACAAGCCGAATTCCAAAGCACGATCGCCAGTTGGGAAGAGGGCCCGCTGGTGCTGGGAACCGACGCCAGTGGCAAGCGGGCCTGGCGCGGAGAAATCGCAGCGCTGGCGATCTTTGACCAGTTCGTGGACAAGTCGCTCTCGGACGCCAACCGCAAACGGTTCCAGCAGTTGCACCCGTAGTACACCAGCCTTCTATGTTCGCGCGGGTGTCAAGGGTCGGGGTGGTTTGGGGTCGTCGTAGTGATGCGGGGGCTGCGTGAAGAGTTGGGAGTGCGTCCCGAACTACCTTCTATCCGTGTCGAG
>JBKJNY010000005.1:0-41124 GCA_046593355.1 Pirellulaceae bacterium
CCTTCGCCGCGATGGAGAGTATGTGGACATCCGCGTCCGCGACAACGGAGTCGGCATTTCCGCCGAAAAGCTGCCGCGGATTTTTGAACTGTTCATGCAGGTCAACGAAACCAGGGAGCGCTCCCAAGGGGGCCTGGGCATCGGTCTGTCGCTGGCCAAGACCCTGGTTGAGATGCACGGCGGCAGCATCCGCGCCGAGAGCGCCGGCGAAGGTGCCGGCAGTGAGTTTGTGGTCCGGTTGCCGCTGGTCACGCAGGCGGTGGCGGCAGCCGCGCTTGCCTCGAGCGTACCACGGGCCGTCCCGGAGACTCACCGGCAACTGCCGGCACGCAAGATCCTGGTCGTCGACGACAACGTCGCTCAAGCCTATCTCCTCAGCCGCCTGTTACAGAAACTGGGCCAACACGCCTATACCGCCGGCAGTGCGGCGGCCGCTCTTGAGTCGCTGGAGAAGTCCCCGCCCGACGTGGTCATCTCCGACATCGGCATGCCCGAAATGTCCGGCTATGACCTGGCCCGAAAAATCCGGGCTACACCCGAGCTCAAACACATCACCCTCATCGCTGTCACCGGCTTTCAGCAAGAGAGCGACCGCCAAGAAGCCCACGCCGCGGGTTTTGACCATTACCTCACGAAGCCCGTCGGCATTGAGGATTTAGGAGAACTGTTGGAATCGCTGGCCAGCAAGTCTTCGCGGTAGTTGGACTGTTTGAGTTCTGCGAGATTTGCCGCCGCTGGGCTTGCCCCAGCGGAAGCACGTTTGGAAACCAGAAGATGCGCCAAACCAATGGCTCATCTTCCCCGCCGATTTTGCGGGCCGCCGCCGGCGGCCCGCAAAATCGGCGGAGAGGCGGAAAGGCGGGTGCCGTCGTTTCTGGTTTTCAAACATCGTTCCACCGGGGCGAGCCCGGGTGGTGACGAAGTCAAACAGTCGAGATAGTTAGAGTCGAACGCCGCTGCTCCGATACCCCGGACTTCTCAGCGTCGAGCGGCCTGCGTAAGCTGGCCGGTGCGTCCGCACGCCGGGGCGGTCCCTTTCGCCGGTTCCACATGACCGGCCAGCTTACGCAGGCCGCTCGCCGGTCACTATTGGCGATTCTCCCGGTGTTGTGAGAAGTGCGGGCTAGGGCTTGCTGGGAACACTGGCCGCGTGGAACACTGAGTAGCCGTGGAATTTGTCCTGAACTGCTTGACTTTGCAATTCGCGGGAGTAGGATGACCCGCGCCTTCGGAATTCCCGAAGAATGTGGGCTGAATTTCTTCTCCCTGTTGCCTTCTCCCCATTGCAGAGGACGCGCGACCGATGAAAAAGCTCTCCTTCTGGCGACGCACGCTGGGACTCGTTGGTCTTAGCTATTCCCCCCCCCCATCCCAACTTAACAAGCCAGCGCCGCGCTTTCGGAGGTTGGCGGTGGAACAGTACGAAGACCGCGTGCTCCTGGCGATGCTCAGCCTCGGCCCGGACAATCTGCATGGTGCCGAAGGGAGCGTCGCCACGCTGCAAGTCACGACCTCGCAGCCCTCGATGCAGCCGACGCCGTTCACGTTCCGCACGGTATCGGGAACGGCGATAGGGGGCACGGACTACCAGGACTTCCCTAGCGGTTCGGGCACCATCCAGCCGTACGCCACCTTCGCCAATGTCTCGATCCAGGCAATCAACGATTACTTCACGGACATCGGCGAAACATTTTCCGTGGAGTTGCTCACCGCCACCGGCGCGACCATCAACCCCGCCGCCAGTTCCGTGACGGTGACGATTGACGATGTGGCGGCCGGCGGCGGCGGAAGCGGAGGAGGGTCCACCACGCTCACGCTGTCGGTTCCCGCGAACGTCAACGAGGGGGACGGCTTCTTGCTTACCGCGCAGCTTTCGACCCCCGGCTATTACCAGATCAACGTCATGGTCGATTGGGGAGCGACCCCCGGGGCGGGCCCGGTCGGCTTCAGCGGCACGACCAGCGCCGACGGGTCGTTCACGATTGGCCATCAATATTTCGACGACGGGCCGGCCCCTGGCAACGGCACGCCGCAGGACGTGCAGTCCATCACGCTCACGGGCACCGCCACGCAGTTTACGCCGCAAGGCCCGGTCTATTATCCGCTCAGCGGAGTAACTTCGACGACGATTCATAACGTCGCCCCGAACCCGGTCTTCGACATTTACAACTACATGCCCATCGGGGGTTCCGATTGGGTCGCCTCCTTCACCTACCAGGACGTGGGGCTGACGGACCTGGCAACCTTCGAAATCAACTGGGGGGACGGTTCCCCGAGCATGGTCGGCAGCGGCCTCGAAGTCGGCGACACCCTCTGGCAAGTGCACCGCTATCCCCCCGACGGCCTCGCCTACACCATCACGATGACCATCACGGACGATGACACGGGCGTCGTCACTTACTCCGAAGGCTTTGGGCTGTATCTCTTTGACCTGGATAACGACGCCAACAACAATGGCGAGATTGCCCCATCGGACGAGTGCTACGAACCGCCGACACCGGGGCCCGGACGGTATATCTCCGTCAATGCGGACGACGATAACGAAAATCTAATCCCCGACATGGACGAAACGGGGCCGATTCTAGGTGAAGACGACTTGGAGCCGTTTCTGGTCCGCTGGATCGGAATTCGTCCCGACATTAACGACTATTACGGCTGGCACATCACGCTCCGAGTTCCCTATCAGGAACCAGACCAGTACTACGTGAATCCAAGGATTTGGTTGAGCTCCGATAAAAGCGGCAGCCCGCTGCAACCCGAGTACCTGGCGGATGGCTATGAGATCGAGTGGACAATCGGCGTCGATCCCATCCCCACAACCCTCTATCTGGAAGCCCGCACAGCCGCCAGCATAGGAATGCGATTGCGACTGTGGACACCAACCTGGGAATCCGTCGAGAGATACAAACGCGAAGATGAATGCTGCGAGGGATGCATTGGGGAGGGACCTTGGGAATACACGATCATCTTCACGACTGTCCCCGTTAGCGAGGTGAATATGCAGATCTGGGATGGTCAATACAAAGACGGTGACAAGGCAATCTCCAATGCCGCCGAGGATAAGACTGGCGCGGTTACAGTCGCCAACAAGAATGACACGGATGCCGACGGCAAGCCGGACTTTGAAGACGACAATGGCGTCATCGAAACGCGAACCGGCGATGAAGCCCAAGGTCGCGATGAAGTCGATTTGATGCGGTTGGTCGTTTATCGGCCACCGCTGTACACGGATGGCGACGTGGTTCTGACGGTCATCAAGAAGCCGGAGAACGTGAAAATGTGGTCCGACTCCACGAAAAAAACTCCGCTTCCCGAATACGACGCGGCGACTGGCAAGGCGACATTCAATTCCTGGCCAGTGACCGTCAAATACAAGATAGTTTGGCTGGAGCTCATCGTGCCAAGCACGATAGTGGGGGACGTGAAACTGAAATTGACCTACAAGGACTACATTCCCGATGAGGTCTGGGCGACGGGAGTCTGGTCGACACTGGCCATGACAGAATTCGGCACGAAGGAATGGGACAAAGGGCCTGTTGCGGATAGACTCGGTGCTCCTTGGACGACGGAGATGGACCAACGTCTCAAGAATTGGGTTAAGATAAAGGGTGGAACCGGCGTGCGAGAAGAACCTTTATATCGTGCTGCTACTGTAGATGATGGTCCTACTATTTCTTATTACAATGTCATTCTCTTTCAGTTCACAGTCTTTCCAGAAAATGTCACGGAAATACTATCTCGCGTTCAATTTGACGCAGCGCGACAATCGCAAGGGCATTTATACAAGACGCTCCCCAATGGGACAATTGAAATTATCGAGCCCATGAACCTTCGCCGCAACCCGATTTTTCCAAAGCTATCGGAACAAGCCAACGACGACAAACACAACAAGGACGAAAGTGATAAGCCGATTAAGGGCCATTTTTACGATGTCGATGGACCTGGTCTTGGAACAGATTTCCCACCACTTGAAACCGATAATCCTAAAATCCAACATAAGTATAATTTCCGGGAATATATGCGAGTTGGATTCAAGGAGCGCCCCAGCGGAGATACTGTTGCCGGGTCTCAGACTTCTGAAAAATATCCTTGGCATACGTGGACCACTCTAGAGAAAAAACCGGACAAATACGAGCGTTTTGGTGGACCGGCGGCCAATAACATTAACGACAAGCATATAGAGATCGGCGACCAACCCTAACGGTTGAAGGGTTGCGTATGACCACGAGGCCGCATCTGTCGCTAACTAGGAGGATTTCCATGAATTCGTACGTATTCCCGTGGCTGATATTGGCGATGCTGATATGCGCCCATTTGACGAGCCTCTGTGGGGGCGACGACAAAAGTAAGGAAGGGCAAAAATCGAGTCGTGCAAGAGAACGCACCATGGTAGTTCGCATTGATAACAATGGAGACGTGGGAAAGTTGCTGGACGGCCGCACCACCGCGATTTACGACTGTATTCGTGTCCTCAAGGAGCCCTATGATCGCGCCTCGTCCAAGGCTAAGGAGAAAAGACAAACTGCTGCTTATTTGCTCGGAACTCTGCGAGCCAGCGATCACCAAGAGGCGGTCGAATTACTGGTCAAAAACTTGACGTTTCATAGCCATATTATTAGTTTCTCGGAGGACCATCCGCTGCTCGGGTTTAGCGCCGCGGAAGCAATCGCGGAGATTGGCTCACCCGCATTGGGAGAACTCTTGAAATCTGTTGCACCAGAGCGAACTGATGATGAGTTGCGGCTCGTGGCATTCATCATCGAGCGCGTGGACGGGCGTGAACTTGGTCTTTGTCGCATTGAACTAGAGCTTAATCGCGTATTGCGGCGTTGGCCGGAATTGCGCGACGCGCCAGACGCCCAGGTGAAGAATCTCCGCCAAATTCAGAAATGGTTCTCTGACGCTCAGTTCTTTGAGAAGGAAGAAAATTGGCCTTACCGGTCGCGGTCAACAAAGTAGTTCTACTGTGGAACTGGGAAAAGGGTTCAGGGTGCGTCGGCGATAAGCCGGCGGATAGAAAAGCGGATAGAAAACGGAGGTAAAAAAGGGGACGGGAGTCGTTCTGACAAGTTTGGTCTCCGCCGTTACAATTTCCAGGATGCCTAGGCGTGCTCGATCCATCGTCGAGCAAGTCAAAGGGGTCAGGCTTGAATGGCACTTAAACTTTCGCAACTCCTTACAGGTCAACGACAAACTACCGCTAGCTCGACATGGCTCCTGTCATGTCGGAAGTGCCCCTGTTTTTGCCAACGGTGCCCTTCTCGGGACAAACTACTGTTGGTGTCCGCAAGCGAGTTTTAGAGCATTGCAATGCTAGCGTACGTAACATGTGAATTCAGTTACATTTAGCGAAAGTTCAAGTGCCATTCGGGTCAGGCTTCATTTCCATTGATAATGAAGCCTGAACCGTTTCCAGTCTGCGTTTCCAGTCTCACGACGCGCTAGTTACGCTCTGCGAAGCGAACACGGTTGAATGCCAGGACTTCGCCCACTTGCAAAAGGAACCCGACCTCGCTCCGCTCCGTGACCTGCCAGAGTTTGAGATGCTCTTGAGGCAGCTTGAGAAGTAGTGCCGGCGATATGCGCACTGCGAGACTAGTAGCAAACGATTGCCAGGCAACAACTTAGAGCATTTGCCCTCGCGCCTTTATTTGAGACCTCGCGGCGAGATCCCCCTTTTGCCTTAACTTCCACGTCAACTCCTTCCGAAGACAATTCCAATTCCCTGCTGAAAAAGGGGTCAGGCACGTCGCCGCAACCCGTGTTCGCTGGAAAAGTTTGCGGGTGGCTCCGAGCCAGACCCCTTTTTCAGCAGTCCCTTGAATTCGCGCCGCCATCTGCATACGATTTCGCGCGTACTCCCTCTTTGCCGGGTTCCCACCAACTCGCCCGCCATGCTCCGCCCCTTCTTCCATCTCGGCTCTTCCCTCTGCCGCTGTCCGGGCGGGCATTAATTCGCTGCTCTCTTCGTTTCGCTTCCTGCATTCGCCCTGCCGCCCCATGTCCGGGGCCGCGCTTCGGAGCAACCGCCATGGCATCCGACTTCCGCCTCAAAGAGCAACTTCCCAGTCTCACCAGCCGCATCGTGGCCACGTACACGCAGTGCGGCACGTGCAGCCACCTGGGTCATTCGCCGCTGCCGAATTACGACGTGATCATTTCCTGCATCGAGGACCTCAAGGAAATCATGTATCCCGGCTACCGGCGGCGGGAAGCCCTGCACATGGGGAACGTGACGTATCACGTCGGCGACCTGGTTGACGGTCTGCACGACAAGCTCACCACGCAGATTGCCCGGGCCTTGCGGCACGATGACCGCGTGGTCAACAAGGGGAAACCCGAAATGGACGACGTGGACTACGAGGCCAAGGGACAGGCGATGGCGATTATGTTCCTGGAAAGCATCCCCGAGTTGCGGCAAACGCTCACCGACGACGCTCAAGCCGCCTTCGACGGCGACCCCGCTTGCCGCAGCGTGGACGAAGTGGTTTTCTGCTATCCGGGGCTGGAAGCCATCACCTGCTACCGCCTCGCTCACGAATTGCGCCGCCTGGGCGTGCCGTTCATTCCGCGAATGATCGGCGAATGGGCCCACAAGCAGACGGGCATCGACATCCATCCGGGAGCGACTATCGGCGATCACTTTTTCATCGATCACGGCACCGGCGTGGTCATCGGCGAGACCTGCGAGATCGGCAACCACGTAAAGATTTATCAGGGGGTCACGCTCGGCGCTCTGAGCTTTGCCACCGATGACGACGGCAACCTGGTCCGCGGCCACAAGCGGCATCCCACGATTCAGGACCGCGTGGTGATTTACGCCAACGCCACCGTCCTCGGCGGCAAAACGGTCGTCGGCCACGACAGCGTCATCGGCAGCAGCGTTTGGCTCACGTCCTCCGTCGAGCCGCACACCACCGTCATCATGGAAAAGCCGAAGCTGCGCATTCGCAGCGAAGTGCCGGATGAATTGAAGCCGGAAATGAATTTTCACATTTGAGCGAGGAGTGCAAAGTGTAGAGTGCAAAGTGTAAAGTGAAGAGCCTGTGGTCGTGACTCTTCACTCTGCACTCTTTCCCCTTCTTCGCCAGCCGAGGAACGCCGCCAGCAGCCCCACGGCAAGCCAACTGAACGCGCTCACTGCCGCTCCTCGATAAAAACTCGCCGGCCGGTACTCATACGTCAAAACGTGCCGGCCCGCGGGCACGACCACGCCGCGAAAGACGCGATTCGTGCGGTGGATGTGAATTTCCTTAAGCGCGGCGCGGTCCTCTTCCGCCGACCGCAAGTGCGCAACCCAGCCGGGGGCGTAGGTGTCGCGGAGCACGACCAGGCCGGGGCGGGGCAAGGCAACTTCGATTTCCACGCGCGAGGGTTCCGACAACATGATGCGGCAGGAGCCTTCAACCGGCAGCCCAGTCTTGTTGCTCATTGTTGAAGGAGCCAAGTCAATGGGTTCCTCCGATTCGACGACGGCTGTCGCGCGTAAGTCGCGGGTCGCCCACATCTGTGTGCGGGGATCGGCCGGGAACAAAACGTCGATGGCCCGCTGGTCGATGGCGTCCAAATCCAGCCGGCTCGGCAGGGGCGGGAGATTTTCCACATGATGCACGATCCAGGCGCGGGGAAACGGATCCTTCATCTTCCACAGAATCGCTCCCTCGGCCGGCTGGTCTTTGGCAATCATCCTTTCGGCAAACGACGGATCGTCCTTCGCACCGAAATCGAATTGATCGGGAAGCATCAAGTACTCGGTGCCGAGCAGTCTCAGCGAGGATTCGGACGGCAACGGTCGGCTCCGATCCGGCTGCCGCGGTCCGAAACTGCGGGCCACCACCAGAAATGATTCGTAGTGGACGGACTTGAGCGAGCCATAGGACTCGACCAGCGCGATGCCGTGATTCAGTCCATACTTGGGAAACATGGTGTCCCGCTCCCATTGGGTCAACTCGCTCATGCGCTGGCTCGACGACTGCCGCCCGAAAGGTGCCGGCCGCCAACCACCTCCCAGGTTGCTGCGAAACACGCGGGGATAATCGCTGGTGTCCATCATGGCGGCAATCGCCGGCGGCTTCCGCCAGATTTCCGCCGGTGCGGCCGGGACCAGCCAGTAATTGGCGAGCGCCAAATCGAGCGCCACGACTAGCAGCGCCGCAAGTTGCCACTTGCCGGCGTGTTGCGGCTCTTTCCAAGCCTTGTTCAGCAACCAGAGGAATGTGGCGCACAAGGCGGTCGTTTGGAACAATGCCAGTTGCACGTCCGTGGCGCTGCCGCGCCAATCGAACGGGCCGAGCGAGCTGTCCGCATGTTGCCGCAGGAAGCCTGCCACACGTTCTTTCAGGGGCGAGTCCTTGGACCCCGGCGCGAGGAGCGAATTGAGCCATGTGGCCGCTCCCCAAGCGATCGTCAGCAGGATCGCGCTTGTCCCCCCCAGCCACTTGAGCACCTTCACGAACCGGCCGCGCTGCTCCGCAAACAGCCGGTCCCAACCGAAGGCGGCGAGTTGACTGAGAGCCAGCGAGGAAACGACGAGGAGCTTGGCGGGATAGCGGAAGTTGACGTACGTCGGCAGCAGCGTCGTCATCAGCCAATAGACCCCGCCGACCTGCGAGCCAAAGGGGAATTTCTCGGCATCCATCCGCAGCACCAGCGTGCAAAACTCCCGCGCCACCCATCCCAGCCCATACCACCCCAAGCTGCCGAGCGTGAACAGCAGCACCAGCCACGACAGACAGCGGGTCCGCTCGTCTCCGCTTCGCAATCGCAATTGTGCAATCGCCAGCAGAATAGGAATCAGCCCCATGTACAGCGTCGGCGTCCAGATGCGTTCGCCGGCGGCCCACAGGCTCAGCCAGCGGCGATGGGTGGGGAACATCCGCCCGCTGATATTCGGCCAGATCAGCTCCGCGAATCGCCAGGGTCCGACGCTGAAGTAGTACGCCCGCTCATGATGGGTCGTGGGATCCGGCGGGCCGATGAGGCCATGCGTGATTTCCGGCCAAGGCTGTTCGAGGTGCGCGAGGCGGCCCGCACGGATGTCATTGGCGAAAGCGGCCGCTTCGTAGATGCTCCGCGGCCGGCGATAGGCGGCCCGCTCGCTCTCCTTCGATGCCTCGGAGGACGGCAGAACCTGGATGGCCGAAAGGAGAAATCCCGCAACGGCGGCCAGCCCGAGCAGCAGCATGTGCCGTCCAAAAAGACTGCTCTTCCAGCGCTGCCAGGCGCCGGCTGGCGATGGCTTCTCCTCCGGCTTGGCGGCCCGAGCCAGAACCACGGCATACAGCCCTGTCATCAAGATCGCATGATAAGCCGCCTGCGGATCTCCACCCAGGATCATGATCGCCAAGACAACGCCGAGCGCTATGGCAGCACGCCAGCTCCGGCCGTGGAGCATCTTGTCCGCGGCCAGCGCGGCAAACGGCAGCCAGGCCGCGCCGACCAGGAACACCACATTGCAATACTGGAAGACGACGTTGCCCCCGCAGGCATACGCCAGCGCCGCCGCGCCCGCCGCCGGCGAGCTCGACCTCCAGTGCCGCGCCAACAGGTAAGAGCCGACTGCCGCGAGCACCACATGGCCGATGACATATAGCTTGTAGCACAGCGTGAAATCCAACGGCAGCGCGAACAGGAGCTTGCCGGGATAGAACACGCTGCTGCTGGCGTCGGCCAAAACGGGCACGCCGCAGTTTTCGTGCGGGTTCCAGAGCGGCACTCGGCCGGCGGCCCACTCGCTCGTCGTCCACTCAAACAGCGGATGATAGAAATGAGCCGCGTCCCGCATGGCGAAAGAGCGGTCCGTCAGCAGCACCGGGCCGAAGAGAACCACCACCGGCAGCAAGACCATGAGCCAGATGAATGGCGAAATTCGAATGGCGAATGTCGATTTCTCAAGCTCTTTCATTCGTCATTCGTCATTCGTCATTGGCTCCGCCATCACGTCGCCGCCAGTTCCAAGTACTCGCGGTCGAGCTCCGCCGCCAATTGCTCTATGTTAGCCCGCACACGCCGCGGCGTGGGTGCGGTGCCCCGTCGAGTTTCCCAGCGCGGAGAGGGTTCGTTCTCGACCGTCCCCTCCCCGACGAGCGCGGCCAGCCACCGCTGCAGCGACAGCCCTTCCTCGCCCGCCAGAAAGTTTAGGCCGAGATCCCCGTCGCGGCAATTCATCCGCGGCACTTCGAACTTGATGATGCCGACCACGCGACTATTCATAGGAACCAGAATCGGGCGAAAGGGATGATTGGATACGATGCTGCCGGCTCCGCCGTCTACGCGCTGATTTTCCGAGCCACGAAAGCCGCCAAGGGTCGCTTAGCCGGCTTGGGCGCGGGGGGCCCGCTGAAGATCCGCAAGTCCACGGGCTCGAGAGCGATGGTCTTACGGATTTGCGCCATCAAATCCCACACGTCGTCCATCGCCGCATCCAGGCCCAGGAAGTCCGTCTCTCGCAAACCTTCTTCCCAGCCATGTTCCTTACGGCCGCGCGAGCGGGGCGAGCGGTCCTGAATGTGGAGCTGAAACTCATAAGCCCCCAGCTCCAGTATGTCTCCGTCCGCCAGCAGTGCCGACTCGGTCAGCTCGCCGTTGACGTTCAGTTCCGGGCCGTCCCCCAGATACCGCACGCTGACGCCGCGGACCGTGACGTACAAGTAGGCGTATGCCTCCGGAAAACGCACGTCCCCCAGAACCAGATCGCAATCCTCGGCCGCGCCGATCAAAAATACCGGCGGGCTGACCTCGCGGATCCTGCGGCTGGCTTTGCCTCGAACGATCTCCAGGTCCACCTGGGGAAGCTGGGGCAGGAAATGCGGGCCTTGCTGACTTTGCCGCGCCGCGGCGGAACCGGGCTGATCAATCCGGGAAAAATTGGAATCCATCGCACCATCCCTGCGGGCTCTCGGCTGCGGAAGAAGCTAGCTGCCGGGTACAACTTTCATCGGCGCGCGGCGGAAGGCAAAAAGAGACATGCCCAGCGATGCCACGGCGAATTCCGAGGGCCGCAATGAAGCAGCGCGTTATATCCGGGCGCAGTGTCACCGTCAGCGGGCTGCGCGGCGGGCAATTCGGATCTGGGCGCGAGCCTGCGCGATGGCCCGCTCGCGCAGCTCGGCAAGCTCCGGCGTGCTGGCCTGCCGCTTGCTGGCGGTTTCGAGCTGGTCCTGAGCGGCACCTTCATTTAAGCGCGCGGCAGGCACCGCGCGGCTGGTCAGGACCGAGACCACATTATCCGCCACCTGCACAAAGCCGCCGTCCAAGTAGTACGTGGCCGTCGCGCCGCCGGCGGAGCGAATCCGCATCTCGCCATATCCCAGACGGCCGATCATCGGACTATGGGCGGGAAGGATGCCGATCTCGCCGTCATAGAGGGGCAGCGCGACAAACTCCGCATCCTGTTCCAGGGCGGTAGCTTCCGGCGTGACGACGATGCAGTGGAGGAGTTTGGACATCTTCGATTGCTTCAACGGGCCGCGTGCTTTTTGGTGGGGTAGGGTTCCAGCCTGCCCGGGTTCTCTCTGGGCAGGCTGGAAGCCTACCCCACCGGGTTACTTCTTTTGTGCCAGCTTCTTGGCCTGCTCTTCCGCCTGCTCAATCGGGCCGACGTACATGAACGCATCCTCCGGCAGGTGGTCCCACTTGCCGTCGCAGATTTCCTCAAAGCTGCGGATAGTTTCCGCGACGCTCGTATATTCACCGCTCTTGCCGGTGAAGACTTCGGCCACGTAAAACGGCTGGGAAAGGAACCGCTCGATGCGGCGGGCGCGATGCACCACCAGCTTGTCGTCCTCGGAGAGCTCATCCACGCCGAGGATGGCGATGATGTCCTGCAACTCGCGATACCGTTGCAGCGCAATCTGCACCCGGCGTGCCACCGTGTAATGCCGCTGGCCGACGTACTGCGGGTCGAGCAGTCGGCTGGAGGAAGCGAGCGGGTCGATGGCGGGATAAATGGCCTTCTCGGAGATTGATCGATCGAGATAGATAAACGCGTCGAGCTGGCCGAAGGCAGCGGCAGGCGCGGGATCGGTCGGATCGTCAGCCGGCACGTACACGGCCTGCACCGAGGTGATGGCCCCCTTCTTGGTCGACGAAATCCTCTCCTGCAATGCGCCCATCTCGGTCGCCAGAGTCGGCTGATAACCGACCGCGGACGGCATGCGTCCCAGCAGAGCGGAGACTTCGCTGCCGGCCTGGCTGAAACGGAATATGTTGTCCACGAACAACAGCGTGTCCTTGCCGGTGAAGTCGCGGAAGTACTCAGCCATCGTCAGAGCACTAAGCGCCACGCGGAGCCGCGCGCCAGGCGGCTCGTTCATCTGACCGAAAACCATTGCCGTCTGCTCGATGACGCTGCGGCCGGTATCGCCGATTTTGGCCTCCTGCATTTCCAGCCAGAGGTCGGTCCCTTCGCGGGTCCGTTCCCCCACACCGGCAAACACCGAGTACCCGCCGTGTACGCGGGCGATACGGGCGATGAGCTCGGTGAGAATAACCGTCTTCCCCAGGCCGGCTCCGCCGAACAGGCCGGCTTTGCCGCCGCGGACGAACGGAGTGAGGAGGTCGACCACCTTGATGCCGGTTTCAAACAGTTCGGTGCTGGCGGAAAGGTCAGCCAGCTTCGGCGCTTCGCGGTGGATGGGCCAGCGTTCCTTGGTGACGACCGGGCCGCGGTTATCAATTGGCTCGCCGAGCAGATTGAAGACGCGTCCGAGAGTTGCCTCCCCGACGGGGACGGTGACCGGCCCGCCGGTATCGACCACGTCCTGCCCGCGAATCAGGCCGTCGGTGCTGCCCAGGGCGACGCAGCGGACTCGCCCGCCGCCGAGATGCTGTTGCACCTCGCCGGTGAGGTTGATGTCCACTCCCTTGTTGGAAGACACAATCTTGACGGCATTGTAAATGCCGGGCAACTGGTCCTCCTCGAACTGCACGTCGAAAGTGGAGCCGATGACCTGGGTGATTCGACCGATGTTGGTAGCGGTAGCGGTGGGCATAGTTTTTTGGGTTGTTTGCGTTAGTAGCCGGCACACTCCGTGTGCCGGCATGTCCGCTCACGGAGTGGGCGGACTACTTTATTTTTTGAGCGCCTCGACGCCTCCGATGATTTCCATAATCTCGCCGGTAATCTGCGACTGGCGGGCGCGGTTGTACGTCATCGACAGTTGCTTGATCATGTCGGACGCGTTCTCCGTGGCCGACTTCATCGCCACCATCCGGGAAATCTGTTCGCTGACAGCCGCATCCAGGAAGCACTTGAAGAGTTTGACCTTGAAGCTCGTGGGCACAACTTCCTGCAGGATGCTCTCCGCGGAGGGCATGAATTCGTACATCGAGCTGGCAGCGGCTTCCTTCGACTTGTCCTTGCCCGCCGGGTCGCCCGTCAGCGAGCCCAGCGGCAGCAGCGTCTCGACGACGGCGACTTGCCTTGAAATGCTGACGAACCGGGTATAGGCCACGTCCAGCCGATCCAGCTCGCCGGCGGCATATTGCTGCAGGTAGCGGTTGGCGATGACTTCGACTTCGTCAAACTTGGGCTGATCCTCGAATTGCGTAAAGGCCTGGTGAACCTCAATTTTGCGAAACTTGAAAGCCGCGATGCCCCGCTTGCCCGAGACTTCGATCCTGAGGCGGGGGACTTCCGTCTTGATCTCGGCGATTCGCGGCACCCCCAAACGGACGACGCTGCCGTTGTACCCGCCGCAGAGCCCGCGATTGGCAGTGAGAATGAGCAGCGTCGCGTCTTCGATGGCGGGGCGAGCTTCCAGCAAGGGATGGCTGACCGTCAGACCGCTATTGGCCAGGTCCGCGACGAGCTGCGTAATCCGCTTCGTGTAGGCCGTGGCCGCGCTGGCCCGGTCCATGGCTTTCTTGAACCGCGCCGTCGCGATCAGCTCCATCGTCCGCGTGATCTTGCGGATGTTGCGGATGGACTTGCGTCGTTTATCTAAGGCGCGGGCTTTGGCCATAAGTTAGTTGATCATGCGAATGGTGTAGGGGTAGCGGTACCAGACCCCTTTATTCGCTTCCATGGCGGCAATGATTTGATAGACCAGGGCTCCAATTCCGATCACGGGAGCCACGATGATTCCAACGCACGTTGCGATGCAAATCAGGACTACAACCAACAGCGCAAGATTAAAGTTCAGGGCTTCTTTTGCCTGGTCCGCGACGAAAGGAGACTTGTCTTTGTAAATCAGCCATACCACGAGCGGTCCAATGAATCCGAGCCCGACTATCGGTGAAATATGAGCCAGCATTGCCCAAGTCTTGTCATCCGCAGTCGGTTGGTAGTACTGTCCCTGCGCAGCACCGAATTGCTTTCCTGCGTTCGGGTCGAAACCACCATAGTTGGACATGCTGCACCTCCGCTCACACGGATAATCTGCGCTAAGCCTTCACCGCCGGCTTCCAGCCCTTCTTGAACTCGCCGATCGCGCCTCGCAGCCCTTCTTGGACATCGGGGCTCATCTCTTTCTTTTCCGCGAGCAACGCCCTCACGCTTCCCTTCACGTCTCGCATGTACGCCAGAAATGCCTTTTCCCAGGCGTTCACCTGCGTCGCCGGCACTTCATCGAGGAAGCCCTGGTTACCCGCGAAAATGATCATGACCTGGTCGATCACGTCCAGCGGCTGGAACTGGGGCTGCTTGAGCAGCTCCACCATCCGATAGCCGCGGTCGAGCTTGGACTGCGTGGCGGCATCGAGGTCGGTGCCGAGCTGCGCGAAGGCTTCGAGCTCGCGGAACGAGGCCAGGGCCAAACGCAAACCGCCCGCCACCGTCTTGTCCTTCATCGCCTTGATTTGAGCCGAGCCGCCGACGCGGGAAACCGAGATGCCGACGTTCATCGCGGGGCGGATGCCCTTGAAGAACAAGTCCGGCTGGACGTAGATCTGGCCATCGGTAATGGAAATCACGTTGGTGGGAATGTACGCGGAGACTTCTCCTTCCAGCGTCTCGATAATCGGCAGCGACGTGAGCGAGCCGCCGCCGAGCTCCTTGCTGAGCTTGCAGGAGCGCTCCAGCAGACGACTATGGTTGTAGAAGACGTCACCGGGGTACGCTTCGCGCCCCGGCGGGCGGCGCACGAGCAGCGACAATTGGCGATAAGCCGAAGCCTGCTTGGACAAGTCGTCATACACAATCAGGGCGTGCTCCCCTTTGTACGTGAAATACTCCGCCATCGAGGTCCCCGCCATAGCCGCAATCACTTGCTGCGAAGCAGGCGAACTGGCCCCGGCAAGGATGACCGTGGTGTAGGCCATGGCTCCGTGGTCTTCCAGCACCTTGATCAAGCTGGCGACCGATGAATCCTTCTGGCCGATGGCAACGTAGAAGCATTTTACTCCCGTCGTTTTCTGGTTGAGGATCGTGTCGATGGCAATCGTCGTCTTCCCCGTCTTGCGGTCGCCGATGATCAGCTCGCGCTGGCCGCGGCCGATGGGGGTCATGGCGTCGATGGCTTTGATGCCGGTTTGCAACGGCTCGCGGACGGGCTGGCGGCCGGCGATTCCGGGGGCCAGGAATTCGACCGGTCGGCGCTCCGTGGTGGCGACGGGGCCCTTGCCGTCGAGCGGATTGCCCAGCGGATCGACAACGCGGCCGAGGACGGCATCGCCGACGGGAACGGAGAGGAGCTTGCCGAGCGCCCGGACTTCGGCCCCTTCTTCGATCTTCAAGTAGTCCCCCAGAACCACGACACTGACGCTGTTTTCTTCCAGGTTGAAAGCGTAGCCGGAGACTCCCCCCTCGAACTCGACCATTTCGCCGTTCATAACGCCGGAGAGGCCGTACACGCGGGCGATGCCGTCGCCGACTTCCAGCACGGTGCCGACCTCGCGGACGTCGAGCTGGCTCTCGTACTTTTCAATCTCCATCTGGATGACGGAGGCAATTTCATCAGCATTGATTCTCATGATATCGCGGCAAACTTAAGTGGTGACGAATTTGTTCAGGGAGTCGCGGAAGCGGGCGGCGGTCCTGTCGATGGCCTGGGAACGGATCGACAGCAGCTTGCTGGAAAGGCTGCCGTCGTACAGCGTGTCGCCGACCCGAACGACCACTCCCCCCAGCAACTCGGGATCAACCTTCATGTTCAGCACGACTTCCCGGCCCAACATGGCGGCCAGGCGGACGGAGATCGCTTTTCGCTGCGAGTCGGAGAGCGCGGCGGCGGTGCGGACCTCGACTTCCACCCGGTTCCGCTGTTCATTCAGCAGCTTACGCGCGGAACGGGCCGTCGCCCGGATGCTGCCCATGCGGCCGTGACGGGAAAGGACCTTGAGGAAATTGAGCGTGGTCACGGTTACTTTGCCGCCAAACGCCTTGTCCAGCATCGAGACCTTTTCTTCGTGCGCCAGGCGCGGCGACGAGAATGCGGCGGCCACCTGCGGCAGCTTGTCGAAGACTTCCGAGACAATCTCCTCCAACTCCTCGACGACCTGGTCGGATTGGCCCGCTTTCTCCGCGGCAGCGACGAGCGCCTTGGCGTAGACCGTGCCGATCTGTTCCTGGCCGGGATCGAAAGTATGGGAAGTTTGGGCCATTTTAGTAGTCGGCACACTCCGTGTGCCGACATGCTTCTGGTAGTGGATGTTCCGCGTTTCAAACTGGCACCGCACACGGAGTGCGCGGGCTACTCTAGTTATTCGGGAATTGCTTGAGGGCGTCCTGAATCAGTTGCTCGTGATCTCCCGGGCGGACTTCGCGGCGGATGATATTCCGGGCGAGGCCAATCGCGGTATCGACGCTCTTCTCGGCAATCTCGCGGAGGGCCTGATTCTTGGCGACGGTAATATCTGCCACGGCCTTTTCCCGCTCCCGCTGAGCCAGCGCCTGGGCCTCGCCGAGAATCTTTTCCTTGGCGGTTTCAGCGGTCTTGCGGGCTTCGCCGACAATCTGCTGCGCCTCCTGCGTAGCCGCCGCCAGACGGGCCTCATACTCGTGCAACTGGGCAGTCGCCTTCTCCGCGGCAACTCGTGCCTGCTCAATCTTGTCCAAAATCCCCTTCTCCCGCGCCTCCAACCCATGGGCGATCGGCTTCCAAGCGAACTTGGTCAGGATCGCCATCAGGAGGAGGAAAATCACGAACGTGGCGATCGCGGCATCGCCTTTCAATTCATCGGGGTTGGCGATCGCCCGACTGGGATTCGCGTGCGTCAGATCGGTAGGATCTTCGCGATGCTCTTTCGCATGAGGATCCGCCTTGCTCCCGCCGGGAGTCTCGGAGTGTGCCTTTTCCACTTCGGCGGCCTTCGCCTTTTCCTCTTGCGCGTACGCGCAGGTCAGCGTCGCGCCCCAGAGCAGTGCCCCGCCGGCAACAACCGGAATCATCCAGAGAAGTTTTCCCGTACCTCGCATCTCACACGCTCCCGCGGCAAGTTCGTCGAAATCCAGCCCGCCAATTACTTACGACCTAGGTAGCGACCTGGAAGCAAATGAACAACGCGAACAGCGTGACACCTTCGATCAGAGCCGCCGCAATGATCATCGCGGTCTGGATGCTGCCGGCCACTTCCGGCTGGCGGGCCATGCTTTCCAGGGCGCTGGAGGCCAATTTGCCAATGCCGTAACCGGCCCCCATGATGACCAATCCCGCGCCGATGTGGCGGGAATTGAGAATACCCCCACCCGCCTGGGCAAAGGCGGGAGCGGCGGCGGAAAGCGCCAAAAACGTAGAACCCAGCAGAATCTTGGAAATCTTGGTCACGGAACTCATCTCCTGAATTTGAATATGGGAGGACTATGGTTTTTCGTTCGATCGCAACCACGCGTGCGATTAGTGTTCGTGCAATACTGAGCCGATAAACAGCGCGGAAAGGAAAGTGAATACGTAGGCTTGCAAAAAGGCAACAAATAGCTCCATCATGCTGAAGGCGGTGCAGGCCAGGATCGAAATGACCGCCGCAACGGACCAGGTAACGTTATTTCCCATAAATGCCTGAACCGCCTCCACCGAAAAGGCGATCCCCATGAGACCCAGCAGCACCAGATGCCCGGCCACCATGTTGGCGAGAAGGCGAATTGCCAGGACCGCATGTTTGACGAGGAGGCCCACCAATTCAATCACCCAGAGGACGGGAATGATGACGAGGGCGATGTACCAGGGAAGCTCCATATGAGGGACGAGGTTTTTGAAGAATCCCAGGAATCCAAACCGCCGCATACCCCCGGTGACCACCATCGCCAGCGTTAGGAATGCCATCGTTGCCGTTACGTCAAACGCTCCTGTCGGCGCGCCTACCCAGGGGACGAGCCCCATCAGGTTGCACCCCAGAACAAAGAAGAACGCTGTCCAAAGGTATGGCGTGTACGTGTGCGCGTCGTGATGACCGATGGAGGGCTTTGCAATCTGATCGCGAATGAACACCACAAACGCTTCCAGAAAATTCCAAACCTTGCCCTTGGGGGGCGCGCCATGTGCGACCTTCCTCGCCAGCCAACCGAACACCGCGATGAGGATCAGGCCGACGACGACCTCGACAATCATGAATTTGGAGACGGCGACGTTAGTCAGGCCGGCCTCTTTTTCATGCAAGTTACGAAGTTCACCGCCAAATGGCTGCGGAATCAGGATTTTGCCGGAGAGATGGTAATTGTAGGCATCCCTCGTCGCCTGGCTCCACTCCTTCACATGGCCGTCGGTGAACTCTTTCTTGTATTCCGCGACGCTCCCGGCTCGCTGCTTCATCTGGCCCCAGGCATCAGAACCCAACTGATACGCCGACTGCGCTCGCACTTCGTGGAGCCAGCGGGTGATGGGGACCAATTCCGGGTGAGAAAGCTCGCTTGCGTCGGAATGCGAGACATACTCCTGAAAACGAACGTTGGCGAAGTTTTTGTCCTTCGCGGTCAAGGCCTTCCAGGCGGCGACTTGGGCGTCGAGCGATTCTTCCACAAAGACATCGAACGGCTTGCCGTGGTTCGCGTGGTCGCTCTCGACCCAGGTATGCCAGGCCTCGCGATAGTGTTCTTTCGCGGGCAATGAGAGCGGCTGGCCCCCGTCGCGAACGGCTGTCAGCGCGTCGTACAGCCGGTCGAATTCCCATTGCTGGAACTGGGGATCGAGCGAAACCCAAACCGTGGGAAAGTCGCCGAGGCTCTGGAAATTCGACGGGCAAAGAACCTTCGGCACCTCGAAGTAGTAGCTGTCCTTGATGTGCAGAACGGGGTTCGCCATGACCTACGCGACCTTCGTGGCCGGGCTCTTCGCTCCAGCATTTTTTGTGACCGATACGAATCGCAACGACAACCAGGTCTCGACCGCGAGCGTGAACAGATAATACGCCATGACCATACCTGTGACGCCGGCTTCGGCCAAAGGGCCACCGATTTCCGGCAGCACGAACATCGCGACCAGCGGTACGCCCATTCTCACCAGCATCGCGGCCAGGATTCCTTGCACCCCTTGGTTCATTGCTTGGGAGATTGCGGTGATGGCTAGGGCGAGGATGCCGCAGGCAAGACAAATCCCGCAGGCCACAACGGCCGCCAAAATGCCGTATGCGCCGCTGGTGCAATAACCAAACACAGCAAAGCAAGGGAGCAGCGCGAGGAGCGCAGCAGCAAGGAGCGCGCTCGCCCGGTACAGGCTCGCGGGCCGTGCCAACTTCATTTCATTACTTGCCGGTGCGTTCACCCGAAGGATCCTGTCTTTCCTTGGCCAATAATTCTTCAGCCGCCAGGGGAGGATCCGGAGGCCGCCTGGTCATTTGAACCAAGTGCAAGATCCCCACCGCCATCCCCACGACAAACCCCAAAAGGGACAAGAATCTTGTCCCCAGCCACATATCCAAGTAATGCCCCCCCACACCCGGCAGGACCATTTCCAGGCTGACGGTGGTGATCTTGGCAACCCACTCCATGGCCGATGCCATGGGATGTCGTGGGAGGGAAGGCGGCACGTAATTACGACTAATTCCTGAGGCGCATCTTCTGGATGCTTCAAAAGTTGCGCCATAGTAGCCGGAAAAAACAGGCCACCGGCGGCTTCTGGGCCTTCACTCAGAGACGAATGCGTCTCCGCCACTGAGGGAAGGCTGGTAATTTATCCGCCCCCGCGCGCATGGTCAACCGACCGCTTGGAGATAATTCGTGTTTTTTTTCACAAAGTCTGAGACGGTGGCCTAACCCTCGCAATGCAGGGAGTTTACGCGATGAACTCGTTCATCAATTGGGGCCTGAGGTCCATCCGAAGGGTTCGCGGCGGGTACAGGAAAAACAACGTCAAACATGCCCCCTATTACTGGGGGTATAATCAGTTGCGACAGGCTTTTCACTCGGCGGGATTATTGCGTTCTTTGTGCATTGTGATTACACTAAATCTTGCCAGAGCACTGTTGACGAGGATGTACATAGCCCTGGCACGTCGGAATTTGAAATTCGGACGTCCGGACATGTAGGTCGCCTCTTTCCCTTTCTTTGCATATTCTCGCCGATTGCAAAACGGGGCTGGGTGACGTCGACGGAAGCCCTTTAGGCAAAGGACTTTCCGCCGCTAACACAGTTTCCTGTTTACCCGCCAAAAGAGCCGCGAGACGTGCCCCGTGAGGTGGTTCGTCAAGATACGCGGATAAAAGCAATCCGTCACGGAAGGCATCCTTAAACCATCGGCCACGCTGGTGCGTAAGTATTGCGCATCGCAGGCGTTACCGATTCCCGAGTGGAGGTTCCCGTGACGAACGCGGCTGCCCTCAAAGACAAAAACCTGCAGAGCCTGGTGAAACTTGCCAAGACGCGCGGACTTGCCGGCTGGAAATCGATGCGGAAGGAACAACTGGTGAAAGCTCTGTCCCGAACTCACAAACCACTGCCCAAAAATAAACCACGAATCAAGGCCAAGGTGGTCGCACGCGCCCTCCGGGCTGGCAGCAAAAAATCCAAGTCCGCGGGTCGCCTGCATGTAAACGGAAAGGCCACCCAGCCTGCCGCCAAAAATGGCCGGGCACATCTCCACGGCAAGGCCAACGGAAAAGTTGCTTCGCACAAGGCAGTTTCCCAAAAAGCGGCGAAGAATTCCCGGGCCACCCAGAAGATTCAGAAGGCCCACGCGCACCGCGAAAAGCTAAAAGACCTCTCCCAAGGTCCAACCGACAAGCGGAATGGCGCGCCCCAGCGGGACCGCCTGGTGCTGATGGTCCGGGATCCCTTCTGGTTGCACGCGGTCTGGACGGTGCTTCCGCAGAGCGTGAAACGTGCCGAAGCGGCCCTGGCGGAACACTGGCATACCGCCCGCCCGTACTTGCGGCTGCTCGAAGTCGATACCGGGCACACGACCAATTCGTCCGAACGCGTGGTCCGCGAGATTGAAATTCACGGCGGCGTTACCAACTGGTATGTGGATGCGCCGAATCCGCCCCACAGTTATCGCGTGGACATCGGATACCGAGCGGCGAATGGCAAGTTTGTGGGGATTGCCCGCAGCAACTCGGTATCGACCCCTGCACCCGGATCCAGCGACGCCATCGACAAGAACTGGACCGACATCGCCGAGAATTACGAAAAAGTCTACGCCCTGAGCGGCGGCTATTCGGACGAGCATTTCAGCGGCGACCTGCAAGAGTTGTTCGAGGAGCGGCTCAAGCGGCCGATGGGAAATGGCACATCGTCTTTCGGCAGTGGAGCGGAGCGGATTCTCAACCGCCACCGCGATTTCCATTTCAATGTGGACGCCGAGATGATCCTCTTCGGCCATACCAAGCCGGACGCCCGTGTTACCCTCGCCGGCGAGCCGGTCAAGCTCCGGTCGGACGGCAGCTTCACGATTCGCCTCTCCATGCCCGACAAACGGCAGGTTCTGCCGGTAGTTGCCGCCAGCCCGGACGGCGTCGAGCAGCGGACTGTCGTCATTGCCATCGAGCGAAACACGAAGGTGCTCGAGCCGATGACGCGGGAAGTTCACGAGCAGTAATCGACGCTTCACGCCCACGCAAAGCCGTGGGCGTGCCACCCACTGACTTGCCCGCGGTTGTCAGCGGGAGTACGATTCAGGGCGACAACTCTCTGCCATGTTCGTGCTGAGCCTCTTATTTCCGCTGAGCCGATAAACAAGTCCGCAGGGGGCCGAATTTCGCCGCGGTTGCTTGTCCGGTTGGCGCCCGTGCTCTTCGGAGCATCCGCCAAATAACTCGCCCCAAGGCTTTGGCTCCCACTTTACTTGCGGGCTCGTGGAACCTCAGGCCCACGGCATTGCGGCAGAGGGTTGTCGCTTTTTTTGAAAGTACTCATCTCGCTCCGCGAGATGATTCCTCACGCGGAGCGTGAGGAGTACTTTTCTTGTTGCCATGAAATCTCTCTCCACCAAACGCGCCGCCCTGCTAGCCAACATCGCCGCTCACGGCTCATGCGCGGTGGCATATTCTGGCGGTGTCGATAGCGCGGTCGTGGCGAAAGCGGCGCACCAGGCTCTCGGCGAACGGGCTGTTGCCGTTACCGGCGCAAGCGCCAGCCTGGCCGCTGGGGAGCTGGAACAGGCCGAGGAAATCGCCCGCCTCATCGGCATTAGGCATGAGGTAATTCGGACCGACGAATTCCAGCAGCCGGAGTATCTTCGCAACGCTCCCGACCGCTGTTATCACTGCAAGACCGAGTTGTATTCGCAGCTGGAGCGGGTGCTGCCGGAACTGGGCGTGCGCGTCATACTCAATGGCGCGAATGCCGACGATGCCGGCGACTATCGTCCCGGTATGGCCGCCGCTGCCGAGCACGCGGTGCATAGCCCGCTGGCGGAATGTGGAATCACAAAGGCCGAAGTGCGCGAGCTAGCGGCCAAGTGGCGCCTGCCGGTCTGGGACAAGCCCGCCAGCCCCTGCCTTTCCAGCCGCGTCGCCTATGGAGAAGAGGTCACGCCCGAGCGGCTGGCGATGGTCGATGCCGCCGAGCAGTTCCTCCGCGAGAAAGGGCTAAAAGTCTGCCGCGTCCGCTACCACCGAGGGGATCTGGCCCGCATTGAAGTTCCTGTGGAGGAGCTGCAACCACTCTGCGAGCCGATCACCCGCCAAGAGCTCGCCGCCGAGCTTCGACGGCTGGGCTTCAAGTTTGTGACCATCGATTTGGAAGGCTTTCGTTCAGGAAGCCTGAATCAACTGTTACAGATTCAGTATAGTGGGGGGTAATTCAGCGGATTGCCAAGAAACTTACAGATTCGCTTGACGCCGCACTTCTCGCTGCTGTACCGTAAAGGCATCCCGAGCATTTGAGTGGGGGCGCTATCTTCGCCGGGAATCTCAGGTGACCTATGGAGTCCGATTTGCTTTCGGCTGAATCCGCCTTTCCTCCACCGCCGCCCCTTTTGCCGCCACCTGTCCCTCCGCCGGTCGCAGCGCGGAATGTAAGCGATCAAGGACCAACTGTTTCACTGTGGCACTGGAATGACCGTCTGGCGTTAGTGGTTGTTGGATTGACGCTGTTTCTGCTGGGCATCGTGACCGGCAGAGTCTTTGGGCCAGGCACCGCGAGCGATGGCAATGGCGGCGATCCAGTTGCCGTTGTGAGCGCAGCATCGCAGTTGTCGGAAACGGCAAATGTCATTTCGACGGAAGTCAATCCGTCCGAAGCGCCTGTTTCCACAGAGCCCGCGGAACAAGCAGTTAATCCGGCAAGCACTGCCACCGCTGAGACAATCGCGGTTCACGAAGCCGAGAAACTGGCAATCACTGTGCAACCTGCCGAAGTGCCAACGACGGCTACTTCCAGCCCGGAGGCAGTCACGGACACTTCGACCACTTCCCCCGCCGCCCCTCCGCAGTCATCCCCCGTGTCCCTTGAAGGAAAAGTCCCCACAATCAAGCCTCTCGCCGCGACGCAGGTCTGCGAGTCGGCCGAGAAATTCAAGGACCGCCAGCTCAGCACGGCGCTCACCTGGACGGAGTCCGTCCAGGAAGCCGCCCAGCAAGCGGAGGAAGAAGAGAAGCTGGTCTTTTTGATTCATGTCTCCGGCAACTTCGAGATGCCGGGCTTCACCTGAAACAACGCCAGTGCATACAGGGCGGGCGCCCTGTCCGATGCTCGCGTCGGCGAGTTGTTTGCGAAGAACTTTGTGGCCGCTCATCAGCAGGTCGGCGATTTCATCGCGACTAATGTGAACGGCACGATTGTCAAGCAAGGGGGAAACGTCGCCAGCTACTTCTGCACCCCTAGCGGCCGGGTGATTCACGCTGTCATCGGCCCGGTCAATGCCGACGAGTTGCTGAGGGAAGCGAACTGGGCGCTGTCCGCCTGGAATCAAGCGAAGAAGCTGCGCACTTTGGAATTGCAGCAGCGGCAGCTTTCACTCGCACATCAAGGAGAGTTTCCCGACCCTCTTCGCTCCCAGCAAGCGCAGCTCATTGCCCGCGGAATGAACCTCCCTTCCGGCATCCCCTGGGGCGGCCTATCGCGTCTGATGGGAACCCAGCCGCAGAAGGTGCGTCAACTTCTGGCGGAGAAGCCGCTGGCACCGCTGGAGAACATTTTTGCCGACGTATTTGAGCGGATCCTGGGCGAACGCGTGAGTCAAACGCCGAATGTCGAGTTGGCGGAACAGGGCCTGCAATACGCAGAGGATGAGAATCGTCCCCTGCTCTTCATCCTGCATGACGCGCGGGAGAATTCGCTCTTCAAGGAACAATGGCTCGCCTGGCTCAAATCCAAGGAGCACCGCAACCCGATCTTGCTCGCACTCATGCGGCAGTGCGTGGTGATTACGCTGCCGCAGAAGGAAATGCCCGCGCTTTCCAAACGCTTGAAGCAGGAGCCGTTCACAACGGCCACGCAGGGATCACCGGTGTTCGTCGTCACCGATCCTCGCGGCAAGCAACTCGCTTCTGTGACCGGGCTTCAGTCGGTCGATCAGCTCCATCTGCCGCTGGCCAAGGCCATTGTGGCGGAGATCAAGCTCGCCCCGCCGCAGAGCGTGGCGAAGCTCAAGGATATCGCGGCCCTCATCAGGCGGATTGATCCCACGCTGGCTGCCGAGCTCCAGCCGATGATCGAGGAAGTTGCCGCAAACCATCGGAAGAAGGCCCACATCGCCAAGAATGAGCCCTGAGAGCAGCCGCATGATCCAAGGCGTTCACACGATGTTCTATTCCTCGGATGCCGAGGCGCTGCGGGCCTTCCTCCGGGACAAGCTCGGATTCTCGTATACGGACGTGGGGGAAGGCTGGCTGATCTTCAACCTGCCGGAGGCGGACATGGGGGTCCATCCCGCGGACCCCGCGCTAGGCGCGGCCAGCGGCACGCATGACATTTCGTTTTACTGCGACGATGTCCACAAGACCGTCGCCAAACTCCGGGCCAAGGGAGTCCAGTTCACCAAGGACGTGGCCGACCACGGTTACGGCCTGGTCACATATTTTAAGATGCCGGGCAACCTGGAAGTCCAGCTCTACCAGCCGAAGTATGTCAAGCACAAGCCTGAAGCGCCAGCGAAGGAAAGCGCGTCCAACCGGATTGGGCTGTAACGCGAACGCACTTGAGCAGCATTTTCCTTCGCTGGCGCTTCAGGCTTGTGTCTAAGACGTGCACCTATTTGCCGATGCAGAAGCGGCTGAAGATGCGGTCCAGGATGTCCTCGGTGTAGACAGCGCCGAGAACGCGGCCGAGATCGTCGAGTGCGGCACGGACTTCGGCGGCGACGAATTCTTCCCCTGCTTTTCCCTCGGCCGCGTCGATGGCGCGGCGCAGCGCGGCGGAGGCCAAAGCCAGACTTTCCCGGCAACGAGCCGCGGTGCTGGCAACGGCATCGCCCGGCTGCGACGAAAGTGCGGCGGCGATACGGCGGCGGAGCTCGGCAATTCCCTCTCCCGTGCGGCAGCTGGTGGGAAGAAAAGTACTCCTCATGCTCTGCGTGGGGTCGAGCCGATCGCATTTGGTGAGGATGCGCAACTCCGGTGCTCGAGAGTCGTCGGCTGGAGACTCCATTGCCGAAGCTGGAGTCGACTCTACGCACCAGAGACGCAGTTCGCAGTTTGCGGACTGCATCCGAGCAGTGAACTGAGAATGCGTTGAAATCTCGTCCGCGGCTGCGTCATTGAGTCCAGCCGTATCAATCAATTCCAGCTCCATCCCTTCAAAACAAACTCGCCGCGAGACGAAATCGCGCGTGGTGCCGGCCACGCTGGAAACCAAAGCCACCTCTTCTCCCGCCAGCGCGTTTAGCAGGCTGCTCTTGCCGGCGTTGGGCAGGCCGCACAGCACGACGCGAGGGACTCTGCTCGCATCGCCACGGGACTGCATTTGTCCGGCGATTTTCTCCACTTGCTCCGCGGCCGAAAGCAATTCCGCCAGCAGGCTCTCGCGGCTGATGAACTCGATGTCCTCGTCCACGAAATCCAGCCCGGCTTCCAAGTGCGCCAGCAAGTCCAGCAGACTGCTGCGTACGGCAAAGAGCGGCCCGGCAATTCCGCCCGCCAGTTGTGACAGCGCCGCCTTGAGCTGCTGCTCGCTCCCTGCGTCGATCACCCCCAGCACCGCCTCCACCTGCGTCAAATCGAGCCGCCCCGCCAGAAACGCCCGCAGTGTGAACTCCCCCGGCGTCGCTAGCCGGGCTCCCTGGCGGCAAACCTCCGCCAGCACCGCTTCCAACAGCGGCGGTGAGCCGACGGTATGCAACTCCGCCGTCGGCTGCCGCGTATAGCTGCGGCTGCCGGGCCAGAGGTAGAGGGTGGCGGGCAGGGAAGTTTCCAGCGCGGGAAGTTTGATTTGGCCCAGAATGACCGATGGAAGTCGGATAAGTTGAACTCGCGAGTTCTCTGCATCGACAGGCTCAAAGATCCGCCAGACCGCCTCCATGCACTGCGGACCGCTGATGCGGACAATGCCGCGAAGCGCGCCTCCGGCCGCCGCGGCAATCGCGGCAATCGTGTCCTCTGTATCGATGACCACGCTACTCCTCAATGCGTCCCGGCTCGCGGCGATTCTTGCCGGTCATGTTGCGGGCGCTGTCTCCCAGGTCTTCACGGGCATGATTCGCCAGCACGGTGAGACGCTCCACGACCTCGGCGTTGTCCGCGGCGACGTTTTTGGATTCCGCAACGTCGGATTCGAGGTCGTAAAGCTCCGGCTGCAAAGGCGCTTTGGCAGCCTTCCCCTTCTGCCCTGCCTGCGGCTGGGGAAAGACCAGCTTCCATTGGCCGCAGCGGACGGCACCGAGGCGGAAGTTCTGATAGTAGTAAAAGTAGTTGTGCGGCGTTCTGGCGTTCGGCTGCGCGGTCATGAGCGCGCTTAGATCCTTGCCGTCAACCTTGCGGTCCTGGGGCACTTCCGCGCCAGCGACTTTGGCAAAGGTGGAATAGAGGTCGAACCCAGCGGCCAATTCCTTACATTCGCTGCCGGCCGGAATGTGCCCCGGCCAACGCATCAGGCAGGAGACCCGCACTCCTCCTTCCCACATCGTTCCTTTCGACCCGCGCAGCACATGCGTACGGCTTTCGTCCACTTGGGCGTACTTGCGATAGAGCTCGAAGGTGTTGGGGTTGAGCTTCGTCAGCGGGCCGTTGTCGCTGCTGAAAACGACGAGCGTGTTGTCCTGCAGGCCGAGGTGATAGACGGTGCTCAGCACCTGCCCGATGGTCCAATCGAGCGACTCGATGGCGTCGCCGTAAGGGCCGCGTTGGGAGATTCCCATGAATCGCGGCGAGACGAACCAGGGGGTATGTGTCTCGATAGGTGCGAGGTGCAAGAAGAACGGCTGGTCCTTGTGTTCCTTGATGAACTTGACAGCCTCCTGCGTGAAGCGGAGCGGCAGGGCCGGGAGGTCGGCTGGTTCCTCCACGAGCTCGCCGTTACGGTAGAGGGGCATTGGCGGCGGCCGCCAGTCTTTATTCTCCGGGATCCTGATCCAGCTCGTGCTTTCCGGCTCATGGTCGTTGGCGTAGGGGATGCAGAACGAATGATCGAAGCCGTGGCGATTGGGCAGGAATTGCGCCTGGCAGCCGAGGTGCCACTTGCCGATGAGCGAGGTGGCGTAGCCTTTCGTTTTCAGCAGCTCGGCAATGGACGTTTCGTTCTCGTGCAGCCCGACCTTGGAATGCGGCCAGAGCACAATCGGCAGACTCAGCCGCTCCGCGTAGCAACCCATCAAAATCGCACAGCGCGAAGCCGAGCACGCCGGCGCGGGCGAATAGAACGACGTGAACTTCATCCCCTCCTTTGCTAGCCGATCCAGGTTCGGCGTTTTCACATCCTTGGCCCCATAACAGCCGATTTCGTCATACCCCAGGTCGTCCGCCAGGATGTGGATGATGTTGGTGGGCTGGGACGGCTTGGACTCATCCGCTGCCGTCGGCAGGGATAGGGAGAGAATTACAGCCAGGGAAAGCAAGATTCGGAAGGCCGACATAGTGAGTCTCCAAACGCAAGCTGGTACGATACCGTAGCGACAGGCGGCTCGCCTGTCAGCTTTCTTTACGCGAATTGATGACAGTAAAATGGCGGACAGAAAAATGAAGACTTCGGCTAAGAGCAAAATGAATATCCTAACTCACGGGAGGTGCTTCTGCGTGGTCGCGCTCGCCGTCGGTCTTCTCGGATGTGGCGGAGAGCAGGGTAAACAGGCGGGGACGAAAGCTGCGTCGAAAGGGACCATCGGCGTCTCCGTCCTGACGATGCGGAACCCGTTCTTCAAGGTCATCGCGGACAACATCGAGGCGGAGGCCAAGAAGGCGGGCTACGACACCATCATTACCGATGGCGATATGAAAGTGGAGGAGCAGCGGCGGCAGGTGCAGGATTTCATCGTGAAGAAGTGCTCGGCGATTGTCCTGTGCCCGACCGATGCGGTCAGTATTGGCCCGGTCATTCAGGAGGCCAACGCTGCTGGCATCCCGGTCTTTACCGCGGACCTGGCTTGCCTGGACCCGAAGGCGGAAGTCGTCTCCCACATCGCCACCGACAATCTTGCCGGCGGCAAGCAGGCGGGGGAAGCGATGATCGAGGCCCTGGGTGAATCGGGAGGCAAAGTGGTCATTCTGCATTTCAAAAAAGCGGAGTCATGCCTGCTGCGGGTGCAAGGCTTCCGCGAAGTCATTGATGCCCACAACAAGAAACGCGAGACCGGTAAGATTGAGATCGTCTCTGAATTGCCGGGCGAAGGACACACCGACCAGGGTTACAAATGCACGCAGGACGCCCTGCAGACGAGCCCCGACCTCGCCGGCATCTTCGCCATCAACGACCCCTCCGCCCTCGGTGCCCGCGCCGCCCTGGAAAAAGCCGGCAAAGCTGACCAGGTGAAAATCATCGGCTTCGACGGGCAGCCGGACGGCAAGCAGGCGATCAAAGACGGCAAGATCTACGCCGATCCGATCCAGTACCCCGACCGCATCGGCCGAATGACCGTACAAACGATCCTCAAATACTTTGACGGCGAAAAAGTCGAGAAGCAGCAGCTCATCCCGACGGAGCTGTACCGGAAGGCGGATGGGGACAAGGATCCTGAGCTGAAGTAGTCTCCAGGTTTGAATTCAGCCATGGGAAAGATGCTCCGAACTTTGCTTTCTAACTACGGCATGCTCGGCGTCCTGCTGCTGCTGTGTGTGGCGTGCAGTCTGGCGACGATTGCCAGGCAGCAACCGACGGATCGCTGGACGGCGGATGCTCTGGCGGCGAAGGTGGCAGAGCAGCATCCGGGGGGAGCGGCGCTCGTGGTGGGGCTGCCAAACGATGGGGAACGGGCGTTTGTGGCGGCAGTGGCAGAAGGGCTCGAGCAGCGGGGCGTGAAAGTCGTGGCGGCTGCAAACGGCCTGCCGTCGGACACGAGGGAGGCCATCCAGCGGGCGATTGCCAACGGGGAGCGGATTGACGTGGTCGTCGCGTCACTGGGGGCGTCGACGCAAACAGTTCTGGAGCCAAAAAGCTATGCCTCCCCGCTGGTGGAGAAGATGCACGTCGTCGCTCCACGGGCCTACTACTGGCCGACGTTTCTGCTGGCCGGCAACCTAATGAACATCGTGGAGCAGGTTTCCATCATCGCGATTATGGCCATCGGCATGACGATGGTAATTATCTCGGGAGGGATCGATCTCTCGGTCGGCAGCATCATGGCCCTCGCTTCCGTCATCGTGGCGACGCTCATCCTCCAGTTCGGCGGCAGCGGCTGGGTGCAGACGGCGAATATGTGGCTGGCCTGTCTGCTGACGATCGGGTTGTGCAGCCTGATCGGGGCGTTTACCGGCATGATGGTCACTCGCTTTCAAGTGCCGTCCTTTATCGTCACGCTCAGCCTGATGATGAGCGGCAGCGGCCTGGCGTTCATCATCAGCGAAAATGAGAAGGGCTATAAACTGCCGGTCCCCAGCCAGTTCATGGCACTCGGCCATGGCAGCCTCCTGGGAATACCGCTGACGGTGCTGCTGATGCTGGTGCTTTACGGCATCGCCCACGTCATCCTGTCGCGGACCGTCTACGGCCGGCAGTTGTACGCCGTCGGCGGGAACGAGCGAGCCGCCTTCCTGAGCGGCATTCGCGTGGCCCGCGTGAAGACCATCGCCTACGTCCTCTGCGCCGCCTTAGCCGGTCTCGGCGGCATCATTCCCACTTCCATCTTCTCCACCGGTGACCCGCTGACCGGCGCACAGTATGAATTGATGGTCATCTCGGCGGTCGTGGTCGGCGGCACTTCGCTATCCGGAGGCGAAGGCAAAATCGCCAACACGCTCATCGGTTCGCTGATCATCGCCGTGATCCGCAACGCGATGAATCTGGCCCAACTGACCGATAAGAAACAGATGGTGGTGCTGGGAATGGTCATCCTGGGCGCGGTTCTGATTGACCGGCTGAAGAGGGGGAGGGAGAATAGGTTGTAGATTCCAACCTAAGAAGGCCCCTTATGCACCCCCCAATTCAGGCAACCTACGAACACGGCGTGCTTCGTCCCGATGACCCTCTTACTCTCCCTGAAGGGGCTCGCGTGCATTTGGTGATTCAACCGTTTCCCGCTCCAAAGCGAGCTTGGGAAGATCGCTTTGCGGAATTTGAGCGTTTCTTGACCGAGCATCCGATTTCATCGGGCGGGCTGAAGTTCACGCGAGATGAGCTCTATGATCGCGATTGATACGAATGTCTTGGTCTACGCCTTTGACATTAATGAGCCTTCGAAGCAGGAAATCGCCAAGAACGTGATCGACAGTCTTGGGCGTTCTGGTCAGGGTGTGATGCTCTGGCAAGTCGCTTGTGAATTCCTGGCCTGTCTTCGTAGGTGGGAGAATGCCAATCGCATATCCGCGGGTGAAACGCGTTTATTCTTCGCCCAGGGCACGACTCTATTCCCTATTCAACTACCCCAACCAATTATTCTCGAAAAGTCGTTTGATCTCCGCAGCCGTTACAGTCTCAGCCATTGGGACTCGTTGCTAATATCCGCCTGTTTGTTGACCGGCGTTAGTTTGCTCTATTCGGAGGACCTCTCTGCCGGTGCAACGTACGACACGGTGCAGATTCTTGATCCGTTCGCTTCTCCTTGATTTCGCATGACAAGTTCTTTTGGTCAATACGCCGCCTCCACCAGCTTCGCCTTCCGCTTTCCCTTGGCCATCGCGGCAGCTGTGGATTGAATGATCTCGGCTGCGGCGGAGCATTGAGCCTGGCTGACGTCGAGGTGGGTGACGAGGCGGACCTGAGCGGGGCCGATGGCGAAACAGAGGACGCCCTGCTCCTTGAGTTCCGCGGCGAACTCCGCGGCGGTGCCGAGAGTTTCCTCCACGCGGAAGATGACGATGTTAGTGTCCACTACGTCGGGGGTGAGGGTCAGGCCGTCCGTTTGGCTTATGGCTTCTGCTAGGATTTGCGCGTTGGCGTGATCTTCCACCAGGCGGCCGCGATTGTTCTCCAGCGCGTAGAGCGCACCAGCGGCAATGATGCCGACTTGCCTCATGCCGCCGCCGAAGAGCTTGCGGTGCCGGCGGGCTTCCTTCATCGCCTCCTTGGTTCCCGCCAGCGCGGAACCAACGGGAGCGCCGAGTCCCTTGCTGAAGCAGACGCTCACGGTGTCGAAGTGCTGGCTCCAGGTGGCCGCCTCGATGCCAGTCGCTGCGACAGCGTTGAACAGCCGGGCCCCGTCGAGATGCGTCCGTAGGCCGTTCTCATGCGCCCACTCGCAGATGGCCGCTACGTCCTCATACGGCTGGATTTTGCCCGCTCCACGATTGTGCGTGTTCTCCAGGCAGATCAGCCGCGTCCGAAGCAGGTGCTCGTTGTCCGGCCGAATGAGCCCGCGGACCTGGTCCACGTGCAGCACGCCGAACTTCCCTTCCACCGTTCGTGCCACTAATCCGCTGAGTTGGGCGAAGGCCCCTTGCTCATAGTTGTAGATGTGGCAGCCAGCCTCGCAGATGAACTCGTCCCCCGGCTTGCAATGGATGCGAACCGCCACCTGGTTCGTCATCGAGCCGCTCGGCATGAAGACCGCGGCCTCTTTTCCGAGCAACTCCGCCGCGAGCTTCTGGAGGCGATCGCAGGTGGGGTCCACATCAATCGCATCGTCTCCTACGGGCGCATTGGCGATGAACTGGCGCATCTCGGGGCTGGGGCGAGTGACGGTATCGGAGCGGAGATCGATGGGGTACATGAGCGGTCAGAGGGCTTTGAGATCTTGTGTAAGATGTGCTGCCGTATAGACAGTCAACGGAAGGTCGCGCTTTAGAAGTTCTTGTTCAAACTCCGTTCGTGTAAGTCCAAGCCAATGCGTGGCGGCCGACTTGCTCAGCTTTGCCGCCGCAAAAAGTTGACAGGCAATTTCAATTTGTCCATCAGCTTCCGTTAATCCGGCTTGCTCGAGAACGTTGTCAGGGATAATTAGCGGCATGATGGTCGTCGTCTCGTCAGGCACCGTATAGGGTTAATTCTACACCAAATGGCGTTGCTGAGCGTTCACCGCGCATTTGACAAATGGTTGTTCCCTCTCCTAGGCTGATGCACGTGGACAGGACGCTCAAACAAGGGATTCTTTATGACCAACCGAATTCAAGCCGCCTCTGACATTGCTTCCCGCCGCTGCTTTCTCAAATCCTCAGCCGCGGGAATTGCAGCCGGAGCATTCCTGACTGGCGCTCCCGCCTTCCTTCGCGGCAGAGACCTCAACAGCAAACTTAACATCGCCTGCATCGGTGTCGGCGGACGGGGCGGGGGAAATCTAGGTTCGGTGTCGGGGGAGAACATCGTCGCGATTTGCGACGTGAACGAGAACAATCTGAACAAGGCGGCTGTAGCGCATGGCAAGGCGCGGAAGGAGATGGACTTCCGCCGGCTGTTTGACCATCAGAAGGAGTTCGACGCCGTCGTGGTCAGCACTTGCGAGCACACCCACGCCTTCGCCACGCTGCCGGCGCTGCAGCTCGGCAAGCACGTCTACTGCGAGAAGCCGCTGACGCACAACATCTGGGAGGCTCGCATCATCCGCGAGGCGGCGGTGAAGGCGAAGGTGGCGACGCAGATGGGGATTCAAATCCACGCGATGGACAACTACCGCCGCGTAGTGGAGCTCATCCAGACCGGCGCAATCGGCCCGGTGCGCGAGGCCCATGTATGGGTCGGCCGCGCGTGGGGCCTGCAAAGCGAAGCGGACGCCAAGAAGTACGGCGACATCGTCTCCGTCCAGGACCGCCCCGCGGCGGCCGACCCGATTCCAACCGGCCTCAACTGGGATCTGTGGCTCGGCCCTGCCCTGGAGCGGCCCTTTAACAACGTCTACTTCCCCGGGCCCAAGTGGTATCGCTGGTGGGACTTCGGCAGCGGAACGATGTCGGACCTCGGCAGCCACTGGAACGACCTGCCGTTCTGGGCCCTGAAGCTGCAAGCGCCGCTGACCATCGAAGCCGCCGGCCCGCCGCCTCATGCGGAGCTTGCGCCGGCTTCCATGCAGGCCACCTATGAGTACGGCCCGCGCGGTGAGCTGCCGGCGGTGAAGCTCACCTGGTATCAAGGGGTGAACAAACCGGAGATTTGGAAGATGAAGGGAATTCCGCAGTGGGACAGCGGGGCGCTGTTCATTGGCGACAACGGGATGGTCCTCTCCGATTACAGCAAGCATGTGCTGCTGCCGGAAGAGAAGTTCACGGACTTCAAGCGGCCCGAGCCGTTCATTCCGGCGTCGAAGGGACACCATGCCGAGTGGCTGCACGCCTGCAAAACCGGCGAGCCGACCACCTGCGACTTCCAATATTCCGGCTGGCTGACGGAAGCGAACCACCTGGGGAACGTGGCCTACCGCGTGGGGAAGAAGATTGAGTGGAACCCTGCCGAACTCAAATGCCCGAATGCTCCCGAAGCGGACAGGTTCATCAAGCGGGAGTATCGGAAGGGCTGGAACCTGGAGGTGCTGGCGTAAGCTCGGGTGGCACGCCCACTGCTCTGAGTGGGCGTGTGCGCTGGAAACCACGCCCACGCAAAGCCGTGGGCGTGCCACCCATTTTTGGATCGAAGCGATCAGCTTCTCGCAATGCCAAGTAGCGCCAAGCTGTCCCGGTGGATCATCCGCTCGACGGCCTCCATGTTTAGCCGCGGCAGATTGGTCCCTTCGACCATGTTGTTCAGGCTCCGCAGTCCGTCGAGCGTGGCCTGCACATTGGTGAAGGGATAGTCCGTGCCGAAGAGGAGCTTGTCCCACACGCCGTATTCCTGCACCAGCATCAGGCTGTGATAGAACTGGAACGGCCGGTAGTGCAGCGCGCTAATGTCGGCAAACAGATTTGGATGCTTGCGAATGGTGGCGACGCATTCCCCTTCATACGGATGACCAAGATGGGCCAGGATCATCTTGACTTCGGGGAATCGGGTGGCGACCACGTCGAGGTGCCGCGGCAGAGTGCATTCCAGCGGAGCTTGCGCGATGAACGTGGTGCCGGTGTGGAGCAGGACTGGCAACTGGTGCTCGGTGGCGTAGCGCCAGAGGGGATCAAGTCGCTCGTCATCAGGCCGATAGCCGCCGTACATCGGCATCAGCTTGATGCCCGCCAGGCCGAGATCTTGATGGCCGGCGCGCAGCTCGCGCTCCCAGCCTTCTTGCGTCGGATCGACGGAGAGAAAACCGATGAGCTTATCGGGATGGGCTGCGACGTAATTGGCCACGTAAGCGTCGTCCACCCACAGCCCGCTGAGCCGGGCTTTGCCGCCGAAGACGATGGTTGTCACATCGGGGACCGAGAGCCGCTCGTAGTCCTCCCAGCGGATAGCCAGGTCCATCTCCAGGCCCGCCTTGGCACGCCTGGCCTGCCGGCGGAAGTCTTCATTAAAGTCTTCCGGGTAACGCCAGGTGTGGCTGTGAACATCGACGATGGGCACTATTTTTTCTCTCCAAACGGATCGACTCCTTCCGCGGGCGGCGTTCCTTCAGCCGGAGCCGCGGGCTTCGCGGCACCGGCAGCGGGCTTGGCGAAAGGATCGTCCTCGACCGGCTTGGAATCATCCACCGGAGGTTTGGGCTTGCCGGCTTCTTCCTTTTTCTCGCCGGTCTTGGGCGCGGCCTTGCGCGGCCCGGCATCCTGCATCAGCCGGATCTCGGGCCATTTTTGGTCGATTTCGCGGAAGCACTGCAAGAGGCCCGAAGGCGTGCCCACCACGATGCGATCCGTTTCCGTGTTCATCATCCGCACTTCCAGCTCGGGAGCGGAAATACTCGCCACGCGGCTGCCGGAGCGAGCGTCGAGGACCACCAGACTGGCGGTGATGTCGGTGCAATAGAGCCGGTCGGTGCTGGCCGCGATGAAGCCGCGAATACCGGAGGTGGTCCATTTTTCCGAACCGCTCTCCGCGTCAATCGCATACATGGTGCCGCTGTCGGCAATGGCATAGACGGTGTCATGGACGCCGACGGGAGCGTGGGTAATCGATTCCCCGGTGGAAAACCGCCAGGCAATGCCCCCGCGCGATTCGCGCAACGAATAGACGTATCCGTCCTGCGAAGTGGCGAAGATTTTGTCGGGCGGCAGGAATCCGGGAGTGGAAACAACATTGTCCTTGGTCTCCAGGCGATACTTCAGTTTGGCGTCGTTGGCGTTGGCCACGTACACATGCCCGCGGTCGGTTGCCCAAGCCACGCTGTGGTTGAGGACGATCGGCTGCGTGGTGGGACGTCCCATCGTGCGGAACGTGCTGGCGGCCCGCCTGGGATAATTCACCTGATAGGCCTCGACCTTGCCGTTGAGCAGCGGGACAAACACATAGTCCTCGGTCACGGCCGGCCCTTGCACGGGTGCCCCGGAAATTGCCTTCTCCCAGTTCAGAGTGCCGTCGCTGGCCTTTAGAACATACACCTTCGAACCGTTAAAGACGGCAACCATGTCGTCGGAGGCGCCGCAGTTGGACGTGGGATACCGCGGATCACCCACGAAGCTGGCCCACTTCGTCTTGCCTGTCTCGCCGTCAATCGCTTGGACCAGCCCGCGCTCCGAGGTGGCGTAGATCGTAATTTCAGGAATGACATGCATCAGTAGTTTCGGCGCTTCCAGCTTTGGCGCGGCAGCGGCGGGTTCGCCGGCAGCGAGTGCCTGGTTCGCGGGAGGCGCTGCGTTAGCCGGCGGTACAGCGCCGGCGGCAGGTGCGGGAGTGGCGAGCAGAGTCAATCCGGCAATCTTCTTTTCCGCCGCTTGTTTCGCGCCATCCACGCCGACAGGATTGCCGAAAGCGTCGATCTCCCGCTCGGAAAACACGTAGCTGCGGCCGCGGAAGGTGACTTCGAACTCGGTGTGCGACTGCACGCTGCTGACGTGATGGGTAATCCCCTGCATCCTCCCGCGCGCGCTATCCATTTCCAAATGGGTGAACCACATCCGTGTCAGCCCGGCCCTTCGCGCCCCTTCGGACGATAGAAGCCCCTGCTTACTGACCTGACCCATGGACGCCAGCGGCGAACAGGCAACGCCCAGAAGAGCAAGGACGGAGAGAAGATGACGACGCGACATGGCATAGTCCTCGAAAGGAGGAGCGGAAAATACTTGTGGTGAATCTTCTAGTCTAATTGCCCTGGCGTGAAAAAGGATAGCTGCGTTGTGGAAAACAGGGCGATTCACTAACCCGAAGCGCCAGCGAGGGATGGTCCGCCCTCGCTGACGCTTCGGGTTCGTACCGGAGTCACTTCCTGCCCTCGCGCGATAAGCCCTTTCGCCTCCCCCGATAGTAGTGTTTTATTGGCTTTGCCTAAAAACCTCTAAATAGCTGCCGGTTGTTGGGCAACTGGGGTTTCTGCCCAAAAACCTACCGGGTCGATTCCCAGTTCGTAAATCGCGGAAATCAGACAGCAGATATTATGGCAGACAATCTTGGCCAGCACTTCATTCCCCATCGCTACGTCAGTCTTTGACCGCACGCTATCTCCAAACTTAGCCTTGACCATGCTGAAAGTCGATTCCACGTTGCTCCGCTGGTGATACCGGGCTAGGAACTCTTCGCTCTTGAACTTGAAGAAGTGGAACAGCTTGGCCCACAACCCGCCCTTCTCTGAGGTGGTGTTGCTCTTGAAAGGAATGAGGGCGGCAGCATCGTTGCCCACGATTTCGCAAAGGTTCGCTTCGCTGCTGTAGGCGAGGTCCGCACAGACCTCCTTGACGTGGAAGGCTTTGCGGGTGGCTGACAGCAGGGCGGGCAACTGGGGGCAGTCTCCGGCGTCGGAAATAATGACCGAAGTGACGACGTTCGTTTTCACGCCGCACATCAGGTGGCACTTCACCCACGACCGTTGACTCTTGATGCCCCCGTATTTTTTGTCGTACCAGCGGTCGAACCGGCAGGCGGAGAAGCCGGAGCTATCGGCGGCGAAAGTCGTCTCAACCGCTTTCAATGGGGCAGCAGTCGCTTCAATCAGGGCGTGAAGGATAGGCGTGGTGTTTTCGGATTCAAAGACGTTGAAAATCGAATTGTAGCAGGGCAGCCGATTGATAAATCCTTTTTCCTGGGAGTCGCGCAGGTCCGACATGAACCGGCGACCGCTGACAGTCGAATAGACCTTGAAGATGGCCGCGAAGATTGCATCTTCCGTTGGGATTTTAGGGCGGCCACCCTTGCTGCTGTACTTCGCGGGCTGCGCCAGTCCTTTGCACAAATCGCGGAGCAGGACTTGAAAGTGGTCCTTCTCATTCACCTGCGCGGCGTTATATTCGCGCCACTGCTGGGGGTACGTTTTGCGCACAACGGTTTCGGTCATCGTGACGGTTTTCGTCTCGACTTCGATACCACCGGGGAATAGCTCGCGCTGGATCACAATCTTTACCGCACGGATATGCTTGCACTCGAACCCGGATTCCTGATGGTCGGGGCAAGTGCAGGATTCTTTTTCGGGGCGAACGTAATACTTTCCCTGCCCGGTCTGGCTGGGGACGTGCCAGCAACCGCCCTTCTTTAGCAGGTTGCAAGTCGCGGCGATTACCAGTGCTTTTTGATCCCGTGCATTCGTCGTCATGGCGTTTCTCCCGTTTGTTATTGGCTATTCGTCAGCCGACGGGATTTATTGTAAATACCGTAAAGACAAAAAACAAGGGGTTGACCCAAAGATTTTTCGTCGTTACGCTAATTACCTATATGGGGAAAGCTAGAGGACGACCGCCGAAGCCAGAAGGGACGACAATCCCGGAAGCCTTGAATATCCGCGTTACCGCTGACGACAAGGCCCGCTGGACGCAAGCAGCCACCTCAGCCGGGAAAACCCTGTCCCAATGGATACGGGACACCCTGGACGCCAAGGCGAGACGAAACGCTAAGACATAGCGAAAAGAAGAGCCGCATTAGCGGCCACGAATGCCGTCTTGGATTATGGAAGACATGCCTAGAAGACGGCGATACAAGAAAAAGGTTCAGGCGTGATTCTGGATCGTAAGCGTCAAGTATCCATCCTGATTAGGCCCGCAGAACTGCTTGAACCCAAGGCGGCCGTACAATTTCATGGCCGGCGTATTCTCTTGGTGAACCTTCAGCATTAAAGTTGGCGTCTGGTGGTCTCTGGCAAGCGACATTAAGTCACCCATTATCGACGCTGCATATCGGTCTTGCCACATTGCACCCGCAGGCAATCCGCGAAGCTGAATAGCGATGCCAAAATGAGGTACGATGCTCCACTCCTCCTCTACTTTTTTAAGCTTTCGCGTCGTTTTCCCAAGAGAGCCAAAGCCAACCAGTTCTCCAGCAAGGTTATTGTAGAGGAACACTTGCGTTTGCCGGTCCCTGATAGCCTGTATCGCGCAATTCAGTGGATCAACGCAACGAATCCAGTCGGTGGCGAGCTTCCCAAACTTATCCTGGCCGCAGTCAAAAGCACTGACTAGCGGCAAACATGCCTGATCGAAGTTTCGCGGCACTAGCTCGATTGGCATGATACATGGCAGAAAGCATCACGGTCTGGCAAAACGAACCAGTGGGATAGTGGCCCGCGCGGCACCGGAAGCTCTCTGGGCAAGCAAGGCGTCAGCTTGCTCGTCAGTGAGTTCAATTTCGTTGTATGCCGCATCAATATCGGCAAGCTGCGGCTGTCTGCTGGCGGCTTGCTGTGCGCTTCGATAGCCACTCGCCGCTCGATTGGAAGGATCGGACCTCACGACATCCTCCACTGCGGCAGTTGCCGGATTGTACGAAGCAACGACGATAGCGCTTACGACCGCAGCTTTGTAGCATGTCGCTCGAAAACGATCATCTGGTTTCGTGAGAAAGGTCATTTGCCACCTAACGTATCGTGAATTGTCTTTAGTGCGCCGATTAGTGCTTCTAGCTTTCCAAGCGGGATTGCTACTCGGACAACGGGTATCGCCTCGATGCTGTCAAGAGCCTCAATGGCGGCCTTCTGCTCCTGCTCATCTCCTATCATCAACGGCGGTATCGTCTGATAAAAGGAAACGTAGGCGACCGTATCGTCACGCTGAACGAGCATGTTGTTTGTAAAAATAGCCGCGCCGGGCTCCTTGAATTTCAGCTTAAATTCCTTGAAGACCGCAGCGACCCCGGCACCCTTCTCTGGCTTGTTTTCTGTCTCTGGTTTGTTTTCGCTTGGTTCCATTTTCAACGCGCAAAACTAAGGCCGCCATCAGGCGGCCGTGCCAGCTCCAAACGCGGCCATTGACCGCCATACGAAGTCTAGCAGACAGTTCCGCCACGTCAATAGTTCATCTTATCAGCGCAACTTGGCCTCCGCCATAAACTTGCGGCAAAAACTTACAAAAAAACGGCACTGTTTTTCGTCAGCCACCGCCAAGTCCTGCCAAAATCGACAACAATGAGGTTTTTGGGCAAGTGCCGAGGTTATTGGGCAACCGGGTGGTTTTTAGGCAAAGCCTGTTTTATTCATGATTCTCAGCTAATGTCCCAACCGATCCTACGTCGAATAGTCCAGCCATATCCTTTGCTCCGACAACACGTTACGTCACCGCGAACCGTCGAGAGTTTATTCATTCCTGCCGAAAATCGTCGATTCTTCATTCACTCGAATCTGGGCGACTGATAACCGTTTTTTCAAGCTCCGCTCGCCCCCTGTAACCGGGAGGACCGACTTCTCCCCAAATCCCAAATCCCAAGTCCCAAGTCTCAAATCTCAAATCTCAAATTGAACAAGCCGCTCCCCTGCTCTCCCACCTCATCGCCCCCCGACCGAACCTCCGCCTCGCCTGATGGTATTATACAAAACGGCCCTTACTGCCTAAGTGTCCAGTAACCACCGGCAAGAGGGGGGTGCGCAATGGACTGGGTACGGGAATTGTCTTCCAAGCCAAGGATACTGTGTCAGGAACCGTTTCCATGTATTGTTTGGGCGTCCTAGGTGCGTTCTCTCCAATAAACGGTTCCTGACACCGTATCCGTTCCCGGCATCGGCCTGCGCCTGGCCGAGCGCGTCTGCGAGGACCAAACCGCCCGCGGCTTCCGCATCAGCATCACCACCAGTCATCCGGCGGTCATTGCCTACTGCACTGCGTCTCCTCGGTGGATCCCGCTCGGCATCAAACGGCTCGGCGGCTCACGGCAGCGCTTGGAGGGGCGAAGCGTTCAAGGCTCAACCGGGAGAGGTGTGGCGAGCTTTGAGTGGGGAGAGGGCAGAGATCAGAACCTTCTTAAAGGTTCCTGACACGAATGGCACTGCCGCTTGATGCGTAAGGAGTTACGTCATTGGTTCGCGTTGCTATCACTGACCCGGTTTTTCCAGGCTCTATTGTCTCCGCGGTTTTTGCGACTTGTGCTTCCCG
>JBKJNY010000021.1:0-9668 GCA_046593355.1 Pirellulaceae bacterium
ATAGAACGGGTCGATGGGGATATATTGGTTCTCGCCGACAGCGACTTCCGGCAGCCGGTAGGCGGTGGTGTCCACAGGCTGGCCACCGACAAAGCGGACCAGTGCATTACCCTTGGCATCGCGGACAATCGTCGGATCGTTCGGCGCGCCGAGCCAGATGCTCGGCGGCGGCTCGATTCCGTCGCACCAGTTGTAGCCGGCAACCAACAGCGCCCGGATGAATGGCGACCATTCGGCCGGATTGGCTTTCTGCGGGTCCGGGAGACCAAACTCAGCCACATCAATATTCCGGATGTGGGAGGCCCCTGCGAACTCGTAGGAACGGTAGTTCGGCTCGTCGTGCCTGGTCTTGTAGCCATCCAGGAGAAGCACATCGGTCTCCGTGATGAAATCGATTTCCAGACCCGCCCCGGCCAGCGGTGCCTTCTCCGCATAGTTATCGCCAATGCCATTCCCCGCTGGGTGGCTGTAACCGACGCCGCTTCCCCCCACGAGCGAGAAGTCGAACAATCCCTTCCCCATCTGGAGCCTGAGCAGCCCGCGGAGACGTCCGCCCGAGGCTGAGTAGCCGAACGCCGCCCTCCGATTGACTGTGCCGAGAAGTTGGAGGGCGACTGGATCGGTCCGCAGCGCCTTCACATAATCCACGACGATGTCGAATTCGTCACCGGCCGATTTGATGAACTCCGAGGAGGTGTCGAGCAGGTCATCCGACCACGGCCTGGTCGGGTCTTCGATCGGAGAACTTGTCCCGATGGCCGCCGGATCGCACCGGACGGTCGCATAGGATAAGCCGAGGCCGAAGAGGAAGTCGTCCGTCATTGTGTATCGCGCATCTGCCTGCTCTTGCCCAACCGCGGTGACGATCGTGCTCTGGACGAGCCAGTCGAACAGGAGCAGCCCGCTCCCGTCGCTCGGACGACGCGGGGCGATGATCTGGCAAGGGACCCGGTAAGGCCGCTTGTTGGAACTGACCCCCTCGAACATGGCCTCATACCGAGTGTACTGGACTCCGTTGAATGTGCCGTGCGGAGCCGCGACCAGTGTGCTGGCGACGATGCGGCCCGCCGCTCTGGACGGTGACGCAACTGCGATTGCGACCATGACTACGGCCGCGAGGACGAGGATTTTTCGGAAAGAGAAATACATGGGAAACCTCTTGTAGTTAGGAAATGAGACACCTGCTTACGATCAAAACTCTAAAACAGTGCGAATTCTCCCCTGCGGAGACGGAGCGCCCGGAGGGGCACCGCGAACATCGCGGATCGGCCCGTGGGTTTAAGCTTGATTCGAAACCCCGCTTCGTGAGGCCCTGCCGCCTAGCAAAGTCCTCACCAACCCCCCCATTTCGGACCTTTCCACTTGAACGGCTCGATATAGCGGAACGTGCCATCACCGTTGTTCAGCCAGTTCACGGAATAGAAACTCCCCGAGTGCTTCGAGCCGACGGCGTAGATATCCACGTCGCCGTCGGCATCTTGATCCCACACGCCAAGGTCCTGGATCGGCTGACTCTTGGGTGCCGATAGGATATCGGACACGTAGTAGGTGCCGTCCGGATTGGCCAGACTGACCGTGATGGTGTTGGGGTCGGTGATCGCCGCCATGTCCAGAAGGCCGTCGTTGTTGAAGTCTGCGAAGGCCGTGGTGCTCAGCACACTGCGCCCCTCCAGCGATTCGACGGTCAGCTTGCGAAAGCGCGAATTCATAATCCATCTCCTTTCGAGATGGTCTGCGTTACAATGAAAATGGCAGCCGTCGGCGCGCAGACCAAGCGCCGGTAGCATGCTTTGGCCGGTGAGGAAACTGCTTGCAGGCGTGGCCTCACCGGCCGGTTTTGTTTCTGTATTCCAATCAGCATCATTGCTTGCGCAACAACGTTTCGGCCTCACGGAAGAGCAATTGGACGCTGAGGTCTTGCCGATAGACTTCGTTCTGTTCCTCCGCCAGGATCGCCCGGGCACTCTGGAGCGCGGCCGCAGTTTCGGGATCTTGACCCAGCCGGTGGCGGGACATCGCCAGCACGAGCCAGTTGCTCATCTTGAAATTCGGCATCTGGTAGCCGGGGTCCTTGTGAGCGGCTTCCAGACTTGCGACGGCCTTCTCAAATTGTCCCGACCGGTAGTGAGCGAGTCCCATTACATGCATTGACCAGAGTCTGTGAATGTCGATCTCCTTGGTCAAAGCCTTGCGCTGCTCGGCCAATTGCACGACGCGGTCGCGATCGGCGAGAGCGTCGGGGGCCAAGACGCAAACATGGGCCAGGAACACAATCTGATGGGGGTCCCGGCTCTGACCAAAACGCTTCGCCATCCTTTCACAAAGTTTGCGATACACCTCGGCATCTCCCGAGTGCACGATTGTGCAGGATGCGTCGTACCACGTCCGCGAGTCGATGGGATCCTCGATCTCCAGGGCGTTGACGTAGGCGGCGGCGGACTTGGCCCATTGTCGCGATCGGTAGTAGTAATCAGCGAGTCCGTATTGAGCCCTAGCGGAATTCGGTTCGACGCGGAGGATTTCGAGAAAGGCAGTGTCCAGGTGGCGATACTCGCCTAACAGAACTTCCGCCTCGGCTCGGAGGTTGCCGAGTTCCTCGTGGAGGAGGGGATTGTCCTGCACGGTGCTATCCATCCATGGAACAAATTGCACCCAATGCTTGAGGGCTTCCAGCTTTCTGTCCAGTCGCCAGTTTGCCATCACGAGGTAGACCCGGTGGTAGTTGTCCGGGGTGCTTTCCATCCGCTCGGCTTTTTGCAGTGTCTCTAGGGCCTGCTGCCACATTCCTGCGCGATACTGGATTGCGCCCAGGTGATTCCAGCGCAGCCGGTCGTTTGGCAGCAACTCCGTGGCCTTCTGGGCGTGCTCGAGAGCCAGAGGCAAGTCGTGGAAGCTGGGGTTAGGACTATTCGCCAGAATCCAAGCCAGGTTGGATCGTGGCCAGGCGTAGTCGGGCTTGATGCTCACAGCGCGCTCAAGGGCTGCTCGAGCACTCGCGTAGCTTCTCTCCCTGAGCAGTGCCAATCCCAAGCTGGTATAGACCAGGCCGCTATCCGGGCGCTGCGACACGGCGACGCGATAAAAGCCGATGGCATCCGCGTCCCGAGCGGGCTTCAACTCGCGCAGGTAGGTAGCGAGTTCAAAGTTGATCCAGAAATCACTGGCGTGGCGCTGTTGCGCTTCTTCCAGCAGCTTGACAGCGTTTGGCACCTGGTCCAAATTGGCAAGCATCACTGCCAGGAGATGTACGGTCCCAGGCTGCTGAGTCCCGATTTTGGGATCAACCGCTAGCTGCGCCAAAGCAGCGCTGTCTTTTCGTTCGAAGGCCATACGGAATCCGACGCGCAGCCGATCCGCATCCGCTTGACGAACCACTTCGAGCAGTTGCTCCTTGCCGTCCAGCCGGCCGACATGCTTGCAGAGCCACCAATCGTCCAGGGCGGCGATCAGCCGCTCATGTATTACCGATTGGCGAATTCGCTCTGCCAGGACTTTGGGCTCGAGCGTGGCCAGGTTGAGTCCGTAGTCTCGAAACGCCCTTTGGTAGGCCGAGTCCGACGCCGCCCAGTCGAGTTGATTCTGACGCAGCACGACTCGTTCGAGGGGGATTTCCTCGAGGCGCACGGCGAAATCCAAATCCGTGTGCCATCTCTTGACGCGCTCGGACAATTCGGCGTCCGCTTTGCCGCCAGCTAAAAGACCCGCAGCCCGTTTGACCTCGGTCAGGGCTTCGGGCACCTTGTCACGCTGGTAGGAAGCCGCCGTATCGTCGAGCGCTCGGCTCACTTCCTTGACCAGGATGGCTTGTCGGGTCGCTCGGTCGTGGGCGACTTCTTGCTCCAGAGCAGTGCGATTTCGGAAGGCCCAACCGATAGCGCCCGCCACGCCGCCCACTGCTGCCAGCAGCATCAACAGCAGCAGCGTCGTCGTCGCCAGCGCGGCTCGATTCCTTCGCACGAACTTGCGCAGTCGGTACCCCGCCGATGGCGGGCATGCTTGCACCGGCTCGTCGGCCAGGTAGCGTTGCACGTCCGCCGCGAAGCCGTTGGCCGTCTCGTAGCGGCGGTTGCGGTCCTTCTCCAACGTCTTCATCACGATCCAGTCCAGCTCGCCGCGCATCAGCTTCGAGAGCTTGGCCGGCTCTGTGTGCCGCTGGGCCGAGATAGAGGCCAGAGCTTCGCCGGAATCGGAGAGGCGGGTGCTCGGCTTGGGGGGCTCTTCCTCTTTGATCAGCCGGAGTATCTCGGCAAAGGCTGCTTCCTTCATCCGCTTGCTGCTCAGCGGCGTGCTGCCCGTCAGGAGTTCATAGAGCAGAACTCCAAGGGAATATATGTCGCTGCGGGTATCGACGCCCAGGGCGCTCATCTCTGCCTGCTCCGGGCTCATGTACTCCAGTGTGCCGACCATGGTGCCGTACTGCGTGAACAGGGTCCTCTCGGTCAGCTTTTGCTCGGTCGCTTTGGCCACGCCGAAGTCGATCACCTTGGGGACCGGCTTGCCGTCGTAGAGCGTGACCATCACGTTCGACGGCTTGATGTCGCGGTGGATGATCCCCTTCTGGTGAGCGTGCTGGATCGCCTGGCAGACCGGCACGAACAGTTCCAGCCGCTGCCGCGGCGTCAGGCGGTTGTCGTCGCAGTACTTGGTGATTGGCACGCCGTGGACGAGCTCCATGACGAAATACGGGCGGCCAGATTCGGTGGCACCGGCATCCAGCACGCGGGCGATGTTGACATGGTCCATCATGGCCAGCGCCTGCCGCTCCGCCTCAAAGCGGGCGATCACCTGCCGGCTGTCCATGCCCGGCTTGATGAGCTTCAGGGCGACCTTCCGCTGGACCGGCTCAGACTGCTCGGCCATGTAGACGACCCCCATGCCCCCTTCGCCAATCTGCTGCAGGAGCTTGTAGGGGCCGATCTGTGTGCCGGACTTCTCGCTGACTGGCTGGGTGAGAGTGGGGCAGATTTCCGGGGCAGGCGCTTCCAGAAAGCTGCCTATATTCCCCTGAACCTCCAGCAATCGTTCCACGCGGCGGCGCAGCTCGGGGTTGCCAGCACAGGCAGATTCCAAGTAACCCAGCCGCTCTTCGGCGCTCGACCGCTCCATGGCGGCGAGGTAAATGTCATCAATGTTGGAAGGGCGATTTTCCACAATGCGTTTTCCTGCTGAGGGTCAATGATAGTGGCGAGTTTCGACGCCGTTTTGCCTCAGCGGGAAACTCACTTTTCTGGTTTTTCCTCGTCCGCCATCTCGCAGCGGAGAAAAACTTTTGCGTAAGCCCAGTGGCGGTCGGCGGTTGCGCGCGAGATCCCTATGGCTTGGGCGGCTTCCTGGTGGGACAGTCCGGCGAAGTACCGTAGTTTGACCAGTTGAGCCTTTTCAGGTGATTCCGCCTCGAGCTTTTCCAGGGCGGCGTGGAGGGACAGTAACTCGCTGGCGCGGTCGTCCGTCAGACAGCAGACGTCCTCCAGGTTCACTCGTTGCCGTTCGCCGCCATGTTTGGGTCTTTGTTTACGGCGAGCGAGGTCGACCAGGATCCGCCGCATGCTTTCCGCAGCGGCTCCGAAAAAGTGGGCACGGCTGTTCCAGTCCTGAACTTTCTCGGTATCCAGGAGTTTGAGGTAGGCTTCATGGACGAGCGCGGTGGCCTGAAGCGTCTGTCCCGGCTTCTCCTGGGCAAGCCTGGCCGCGGCCAGCTTCCGCAGCTCGTCATAGACAAGCGGCAGCAGCAGCTCGGCGGCCTGGGGATCGCCTTGCTGGATCTGCGATAGGATGCGGGTGACTTGGGACATGGCCCAATTATGGTCCAGTCAGCCCGTGCCCGCAATCAAACTGGGACGCCCATTGTGCGCCACGGAAATGCGACAGACAGGCCGCGTTTTGCGCTTCGGTCCCATCGACTCACTAGCCCGACGCGCAAGCGAGGGTAAACGGGTGCTCTCCCTCGCTAGCGCGTCGGGCTAGTGAACTACGGGCGAGCTTACTTCGGCAACAGCGCCAGCACCGCCGCGCTCGGCCGGGGGATGACGTGGCTGGCGATGAGCTTGCCCAGCCCTTGCACCTTGGCTGTGCCGGCTTCAATCGCGGCCATCACCGCGGCGACGTCACCTTTGACGATGACCGTGATGTAGCCGCCGCCGAGCTTTTCTTTGCCCAGCACTTCCACGTTGGCGGCTTTGCAGGCGCTGTCGATGGCCTCGAAGACGGCGGTGAAGCCCTGGGTCTCGATGAAGCCTAGGGCGAAGGAGTTGTTGTCGGCCACGGCGGGTTCCTTACGAAGCGATGAGCCGGTGGCACTCTCGTACACCGGCGTTTTGACCACGGGTTGCTGAATCAGCGGGCTTGTCTCGGGGGGGCTCATCAGGGCGGCCCAGGCCCGGTCGTCCGGACGGTTGATAATGGTGGCGACCGGCTTTCCCTGCATCTGCTCGGCAGCCGCCTTGCCGGCCGCAATGGCCGCCATCACGTTGGCCACGCTCCCTTGCACCTTCAGGACCACCCCATAGAAGTCGTTGGACTCCGTCTGGAGCAGCCGAATGTCCCCCGCCTTATCCATAGAGTCCAGGGCGACCATGGCCGGCGTAAAGCCGGTAACTTCCAGGATGCCGAGGGCTTGGTTCACGGGATTTGACGGGAAAGCGTTATCCAGGCCGACTTGAGCCTGTGTTGGGAACGGACAAACCACCCGTCATTATAGCTTACGGATCTTACCCAAGCAGGGACGGGCGATGTTTTAGCTTAGCCCCCGCGTCAACGCCGGGAGAACGCCGCGTCGTCGCGGGGGCTAAGCTAAAACATCGCCATCCCGATGAGTACCAACAACAAGACAAAGACCACGGTAATTGCTGCGATTGGAACCCAAAATGAGTGGCGGCGAGCGAAGCGGAAGAGGCGCTGGGCGGGGGATTCCGCATGGGCCGTGATCGGTTCGTCGGCCAGGAAGCGCTCGATGTCCTGAGCGAGCGATTCGCAGTTGAGGTAACGGTTTGCGGGTAACGGGGCGAGAGCTTTCAGGCAGATTGCTTCCAGCGGGGGCGGAATGCCGCTGCGGAGGGAGCGCGGGGGCGCGTAGTCCGCGGTCTGAGCTTTGCGGAGCAACTCTTCGCGAGTTCCGGCAGCGTATGGGGGCTGGCCGGTAAGGATTTCGTAGAGGATCGCCCCGAGGCTGAAGATATCGCTCGCCGGACCGAGCAAATCGAGCCGTCCATGCGCCTGCTCGGGACTCATGAAGGATGGAGTGCCGAGCGTGGACCCCAGCAGGGTGGACTGGCCATCGCTGATGGAGGATTCGAGGGCCGGTTCCGGCAGGTAAAAGGTGCTGAGGGTCGTATTCACCGGCCGCTTCTTGGCCACTTCCGCCGGCACCTGGCCAAGTGGCTTGGCCAGGCCCCAATCGACCACCAGCGTTTCGCCGTACTTCCCCAGCATGACGTTGCCCGGCTTGAGGTCCCGGTGCAAAACTCCGCGGCTATGGGCGTAGTCGATTGCTTCGCAGACGGCGATGAGACGCTGCAGCAGCTTGCGGAGCTCGAGGTTCTCGTCGGTGGGGGTGAGATTTCGGCCTGGGAACGAAGAATCCGTGGGCTCGAGACTCCCGGCCGCGCTGCCGCCCGCCGGCTGCTTGCCGGCCGACGCCGCTCGTCCCCGGCCGAACCTGTGGTGGAATTTGGAGATGGCTTCCTTCAGGCTTTTGCCGCGGACAAACCGCATGGCATAGAATGGTCGTCCGTCGGGGTAAGCCCCCAGACCATACACGGGAACGATGCCGGGGTGTTCCAGGCTGCCGGTCACTTCCGCCTCGCGGATGAAGCGGCCGCGGCTTTCCGGATCGTCGGAGCGCTCGAGTTTGATTTCTTTGAGGGCGACCTCGCGGCCCAGCTCGTTATCGTATGCGACAAAAACCCTTCCCAGACCTCCTTCGGCGTGCGGACGAAGGATGCGAAACCGCATCGTCTGGGAGCTCGCCAAGCCGCCGGCAAGCGTGGCATAGGGGTCTGTCTCGGCAGGGGAAGCGGCGCTGCTGGGAATGTGGGCGATGGAGGCTTCGAGCTCCTGGTCCCTCAGGCCGGCCAGTTCCCCGCGCAGAGAATCGAGCGAGCGGAGGGATGCCAGGCTCTGCTCGGGACTGCCGGCATGGCGGCGAATATGAGCGTCCAGCAGCGGTTCGAGAAGTTGGCGGTCCTCGGGCTGAAGCGCCCCAGTTCCGATAAGGTGCTCGGCCAGCGAAATCTCCTTGGCCAGCACCCAAGCCTGCATTCCCGCCAGGAGCTGCTCGCGCGTGATGAAATCCATCTGCAAGGCGAGCATGCCGAACAGGAGATTGCGGTCGCTAGACGGAGCCATGGGACCGTGATAGGAGCGAGAAGACACGTCCAAAACATCTTCCGCGAGAGTACCAGAGGGGGGACTTGAACCCCCACGACCTTGCGGTCACAGGATTTTGAATCCAGCGCGTCTGCCATTCCGCCACTCTGGCCCAAACATCACTCGGCCGTTCCTAGCAGGAGAGGGACGGGCGACCACAGGTTCGGAGAACCCGTGAGAATTTAACTTTACGCTACCGAGGCAACTCCTTCAACCATGCGGCCGCTTCCTTGTAGCTCGGGTCGAGCCGCACCAGCTCGGTCAGGTAGCGTTTGGCAAGCTGCTGCATTTTGATGCGGCGGGCGAGGCTGCCGGCGAGGTAGAGGGCCTGCTTTTTGCCTTCGAGTTGCTCGGGAAGAATGGCGGATTCCGCCGCCAGGCGGTAGCGCTGCAGTGCCTCGGGGAATTCTCGCAACTCTTCGTGCGAGCGGCCCATTTCCAGTGCCACCAGCGGCTTTTGCACAGGATCATGTAAGGCCTCGGCAAAGCATTGCAGTGCTTCGCGGGGTTTGCCCGCTTGCCGCAAGCGCAACCCAAGCTGATAGCGAATGGCGGCGTTCTTAGGTTCCCGCAAGGAACGACTGACGAAGACTTCGGTTTCAAAGCTGTCCCGCTCGCGGCAGAGCTCATCCAGATGCCCCTTGGCTTCTTCATCGCCATCCTTGGCCGCGAGTTGCCGGGCCAGCGCGATTTTGCGGCTCATGCGGAGCATCACCACGTCCTCCCACAGTTGTCGGACGCGATGGTCATCGGTGGCGGTCTTCGCCTTGGCAAGCAGCCGCTCGGCGTCGTAGTCGCGCCCCATCTCGAGGTATTTAGGGATGAGGTCGACGTAATAATCGGGATTGGAAGGATAATCCCGAATAGCTGCTTCCAACTGTTGCACGGGGGTGAGCCGGAATTCGGCGGGCTGAGTGGCCGCGGCGTTGACTACGATGGGAATCGCCTGGCCGGAGGAGGCCGCGGCCAGGTCAATCTCGCCGGTGTCGTGATCGCGATTCTTAGTCTTAAATGCTTGGGAAGGCGCTGTTGGACGAGGACGTGTTGTCTGCGGCTCATCATCGTCTTCCCTTTGCAGCGGCGGCCGCTCCTTTTCCCCCCGCTGGCGGCTCTTTTCAATGGACAGTGCGGTCACCAGCCGAGGCGCCTCTTCGTCGGCCGGAGCCAACTCGCAAACTCTCTGCCAGGAGTTGATGGCCTCGTCAAATTTCTTCATCCGGGCCAGCGAGCGCCCGCAGTGCCGGTTGACTTCCAGATCGCTGGGGCCGGCTTCATAGGCCATTTGCAAGTAGCGAAGTTCCGCC
>JBKJNY010000213.1:0-31652 GCA_046593355.1 Pirellulaceae bacterium
GACTCGTCCTGGAACGCATGGGGCCTCTCCTTGGCTTGGTCTTGATTTGACACAAACCATTCTGAGGAAGCCTCTTGCGTTCACCTATCTCAATTTCTCGAACTTGGAACTACTGAATTGGTGATTCACGTCACTGACACCGGGGAAGGCATCCCGGCGACAATGTTGCCGCACATCTTCGACCGCTTTTTTCGCGCGGACAAATCGCGGTCGGTCAACATGGGTGGAGCCGGATTAGGGCTGGCGATGTTTAAGGGGATTGCCCAACTTCACGGCGGATCAGTCAGCGTCGCCAGTGAAGGCCCTGTAATTTGTTTTGTGTCAGTCGAGCAGGGAACGTCATTTGCTGTGGGTTTGGGGTAGGCGGCCTTCAAAGAGGATGGCGAAGTGGTTGAGGGCTGGCTTCCAGTGGCGGATCGGCAGGGTCCACTTGCGGCTGGCCTCGCGAATCGCCATGTAGACGATCTTCAAGGCCGACTCCTCGTTGGGATAAATCTTCCGTCCCGGCGCGCCGGGATTGCGAATCACGCAGTTCACCGATTCGATCGCGTTGGTGGTGTAGATCGCCTTGCGGATCGCCGGCGGAAAATCGAACAGCGTGATGATGTCGGTCCACTTGGCGCGCCACATCTTGGCAATCGTCGGATACTTCGCGTCCCAGGCTTGAGCGAAAGCCTCCCCCGGCGCGCCGGGGCTCGGCTTCCACGACCGTCGCGGCCTGATAGATCTTCTTCAGGTCGGCCACCACCGCCTGGCTGTCCTGGCTGGTCACGTAACGCAGCGCGGCCCGCACCAAATGCACCAGGCACAATTGCACCTTGGTCAACGGATAAGCCGCATGCACGGCCTCGGCGAAACCCGAGAGGCCGTCGATGCAGGCCACGAAGATGTCGTGCAGTCCGCGGTTCTTCAGATCGGTCAAACAGCCGAGCCAGAACTTGGCCCCTTCGTGTTCCGACAGCCACAGGCCGAGCAATTCCTTCTGCCCCTCCAAATTCACGCCTAAAGCCACGTAAACCGTGTGTTGCGACACGCGCGCGTTGGCACCGCGGACATGCACCACGATCCCGTCGAAGTACACGATCGGCCAGACCGCCGCGACCGGCCGCGTCCGCCAGGCCGTCACCTCGGCGTCGAGATCGGCGGTGATTTCGGAGACCAGCGTGGCCGAAACGTCCACGCCGTACAGTTGCTGCACGATGTCCTGAATGTCGCGGGTGGTCATGCCCTTGGCGTAGAGGGCGAGAATCTTCTCGTCGAAACCCGGCACCCGCCGCTGGTACTTACCAATCAACTGCGGCTCGAACGTGCCGTCGCGGTCGCGGGGCGTGCTGAGGGTCAGCTCGCCCATTTCGCCCTGCACGGTCTTGCGTGAATGCCCGTTGCGACGGCTGGGTACACGCTTGCCGGCACTGCCGACCGACGCGGCGTCGGTGGACGGCACGTCGGGCAACGGTTCGACCGCGATGGCGGTCGTCGTCAACGTCTTACGGCCCAAGTGAACCTCCAACTCCGTGTTGAGCATCCGCTCCAAGGCCGACTTCACCATCAGCCCCACCAAGTCGTTGAGCTCTTGGGCCGTCGTGGCCTGGCTGGCAAACTCCGTTGCTAGCTGCTCCGCGCGAGAACGTAAAATCGCATCCATGCGTCAGTCTCCAATTCAGAAAGAGGTGCTGAAAAATACCTGATTCTGCTAGCTGACACAAGATTTCTTACAGGGCCCTCATGTCCGTAGGACCATCGTCGAAATCTGTGCAAAAGTTGTTCTTCGTCAAAGCTATCGAAGTCCTTGTAACTACCACCGAAGTTATGCCGCCGTCCTATGGCGGGAATTAGCCGATAGTTCGCCGCATCACCGTGGCCGCGAAACCAAAGTCTACCTCCCGAGCGATTTGGACCGATGGAGAGACTGTCGCGGAGGGCACGGGCTTCGGAAATGAGCTGTTCAACACATTCTATTTCGATTTGTGGCGGTCGATGCTCAAATACGTGGAATGACATGGCGCAACAATTCTCCGCGGGTAACTCGTAGTGTCGAACTGATCACATCGCCGAGACGACTCACGAACTTCACTACTCTTTGGCTCGGAAGAACGCTCGTAGCTAATCCTAATTCCACCGTCGCTTAATCCCCGACGGCGAGCTCCCTCCCGAATCCGGTGTCTTGCTGCCGGGTTTTTCGGGTTTGTCGAGGTCGACTTCGGGGGAGTAGTCGAGGGTTTCCTTGATGGCTTTCGGAGGGGGGGCGGTGCGGACTTCGCCGGAGAGGTTGGCGGGGGCGGGAGGCTCGGCGGGGTCGAGGCCGGAGATGTATTTGCGCCAGGAGTCGAGCTGGTCTTGGGTGAGACTGTTTTCCCGCGTGATTTCGTGCTTGAGCTGCTTCTTGGTCCCTTCCACGCTGACCATCACGGTCAGGCGGCCGTTCTCCTCATACTTGAAGCGGACTTCGATCGGCGTCTGGGCGGGGAGGTCGGGCGGAAGGTGGCGGACGGAGCATTTGCCGAGCTGCGAGCAGTCGTCGGGGGAGGGGCTTTCCCCTTCCACGATTTGCACCAGGATGGATTTTTGCCCCGCCTTGTGCGTCTTGAAGACCCGGCGGGCCACGACCGGCAGCGGCGTGTTGCGGGGGATGAGAATGGCGTTGCGGGCCCGCTTGGTTTTGATGTCCGTGGCGACGACCCCCAGGCTGTGCGAGTTGACATTGCGGATGTGGAAGCTCGGCGACTTCCCTTCGTGGTAAGCCAGCAGGATGCCGGCGTGCAGGGCCGCTCCGTGGGCCACCGCCTCGTCCGGCGAGACGCTCTGGTCCGGCTCCTTCCCCGAGAGTTGCCGGAGCATCTCCACCACTGCCGGCATGCGGCTGGAGCCGCCCACAAGGAGGACGCGGTCGATATCGGCCCAGGTCAGACCGGCGGCTTGCAGGGTCTGGCGGGTGGTGAAGGCGGTGCGGTCCAGCAGGTCCTGGGTGATTTCGTGAAAGGTCTGGCGGGTGATTTCCACGCGGACGGCGTGCCCCTTGTAATCGCAAGTGATGCCCGCCTTCTGCCGGGCGGAAAGAGTCCGTTTGGCGTCCTCGCATTCCCGCCACAGGCGGCCAGCGGCGTTGGGATCCTCGCGGGGGTCCGCGCTGAACTTGCGAATGAACTCCTCCGCCACGAAGTCCACCAGGCGCTGGTCCCAGTCGCGGCCGCCGAGCTGCACGTCGCCGTCGGTGGCCAGGGCGTTGAAATCGGGGCCGCCGATTTCCATCACCGTCACGTCGAAAGTGCCGCCGCCGAGATCATAGACCAGGATCTTTTTCCGCTCCTGGTCCTTGTTGGCCGGGTTCATGTACCCCTGCTGAAAGCCGAAGGCGACGGCGGCGGCGGTGGGTTCGTTGATGATGTCCATCACCTCCAGGCCCGCGATGTAGCCGGCGTCCTGGGTGGCTTTGCGGCGGACTTCGTCGAAATAAGCGGGGACGGTGACGACGACTTTTTGGATGGGGCCGATCTGCTTCTCGGCGTCCGCGCGGAGCTTGTTGAGCACCCAGGCGAGCAGCGTCTCCGGTGGATACTGCCGCCCGCCGAGCAGGCGATGGAAGAAGCGGTGCCCCAAGTCCCGTTTGGCGCATTCGGCGACCTGGTCGGCGTCGGTGGCCACGGCCTTATTCGCTTCCTTGCCCACGACCACGTTGTCGCCCTCGAAGAAGACGACGCTGGGGGTGATCTTGTCCCCTTCCGCATTCATCAGCGTCTGCGGCCGCCCGAGGTCATCCAGGCGGGAAATGACGGAAAACGTGGTCCCCAGGTCGATACCGACGGCGGGATGTTTGCGTTTAGGCATGGAAAGAGTGCGGAGTGTAAAGTGTAGAGTGCAAAGTGAAGAATTCGGATGTCGAGTGCGAAGCGTATTTTATTCTACACTCTGCACTTTGCACTCTACACTTCCTCCTACACTTCGGCGTCGTCTTCCAGGTCCAGCAGGGTTCGCCGCGGTTTGCGGCGGGGAGGCAGCTTGACGGCGTCCGGCTCGTCTTCCAAGGGTTCCTCCGCGGGGGGCTCTACTTCCGCGAAGGGAACCGTCTTCGCCCGGCCTTCAGCATCGATGCCCGTGAGCAGCTCGATTTTCCGCTCGGCTTGCTCCAGCAGGTCGTAGCAGTGGCGGAGGTGCTTGATGCCTTGCTCGTACCGGGCCAGAGCCTCCGCCAAGCCCAGGTCGCCATCCTCCAGGTCGTGGACGATGGCTTCGAGGCTGGCGAGAGCCGCTTCGAAGGAAGGAGGGTCGGAGGGTGGGGTGAGAGTGCCCAAATTCAATCGATGTTCAGAGTTAGCAACGATCCAAATCGTCCGTTCGCAAGAGTCTGGCGCTGTGATAGACGGTGATGACTTCTACTTTCGCACGAACGCGATAAATGATGCGATAGCTGCCAAAGTAAATCTCGCGCAGCGTCTCACCCGCCTCATCCGCAACGATTGCGCCAGCATTTGGAGCAGTCGAAAGTCTTTTCTTTGCGTCTTGACGAAGGCGCAAAGTATACGCCTTCGCCGTGAGGGGAGCGTCCCTGGCGATAAACTTTCGAATCTCCCGAAGATCATTGCGCGCCTGTTCGGTCCAGGCTACTCGGAATTTCTTCATCTTCTCGCTCTAGCTCATCAAAGAACTCGTCGTGATCCATCAGCTTGCCATCGTCGGCGTCCTGCAGTCCCTTTTGGATCTTTTGGAGAAGATAGAGATGGTCGATGGCTTCGGCTATCGAACAATTGTCCGGCAGGGAATCAAAAGCCGAGAGTATTTGCTGTTTGGTTGTGACCATTGTCTTAAGTCCCTAAGTGCTTTTGCTCCATCGTTATTATGACCGCTGGATGCCAGAATCCGCAAGTCTCTCCTGGGTCTCGATTGTCCGACTCAGAATCTTGCCTTTTGCCACTTGAGTGACCAAGACGGTTCCTTCCCGAATTTCACTACTGTCCCGCACAATGCTCCCATCCTCGCGAGTTGTCACGCTGTAGCCCCGCGTGAGGGTGGCGAGGGGGCTGAGGGTTTCCAGCCGGGCGGAGAGGGAGGCGAGCTTTTCTCGGAAGCGGCTTTGGCGACGGCGGAGGGAGCGGGTGGAGGATTCATCCAGGTCGTCAAGCCGGCGGGAGAGGAGACGGAGGCGGCTGAGGGGTTTGGCGAGGACGGGGCGGCTGGAGAGGCGCTGGAGTTGCATTCGGGCGGACGAGACGCGGTTGTCAAGACCCTTGTTGAGCTGCCGCTGGAGGACGGCGATTTGAGCCAGGAGCTCTTGAGCGGAAGGGACGGCCAGTTCGGCAGCCTCCGAAGGAGTGAGGGCGCGGACATCGGCGACGAGGTCGGCCAGCGTGACATCAACTTCGTGCCCTACGGCAGAGATGACGGGGATCGTTGAAGCGTGAATCGCCCGAACCACGATTTCCTCGTTGAAGCACCATAGGTCTTCCACGCTGCCGCCGCCGCGGCCGACGACAAGGATATCCGGCGGTTCGGCCAGGCGATTGGCGATTTGGATTCCGCGCACGATTTCCGCGGCTGCACCATCCCCTTGCACGCGGACTGGGATGACCAGAATGTGCGTGCCGCGGAAGCGGCGATTGCAGACCTGTAGAAAGTCGTGAATGGCCGCACCGGTGGGACTGGTGACAAACGCGATCCGCCGCGGAAACCGCGGCAGCGGCCGCTTGCGGGCGGCATCGAACAAGCCGGCTGCGGCCAGCTTCTCCTGAAGCTGCTTGAAGGCGAGCTGCAATGCGCCCAGGCCGCGCGGCTCCATCTGCCGACAGACCAGGGAATAATCGCCGCGCGGCGGGTAGACCTCAATCCCGCCGCGACAGAGCACTTCCATCCCATCCTTGACCTGGAACTTCAGCCGCTGCGCAGTGCTGCGCCAGACCACACCGCGAATCTTCGACGCGTCGTCCTTGAGATTGAAATAAATGTGACCGGACCGATGATGAGTAACGCCAGTGACCTCCCCGCTCACCCAGATATCGTGGAAGCTCTCTTCCACCGTTCCTTTGAGGAGAGCGGTGAGCTGGGAAACGGTAAGCGCGGCAGGCGGATTTGAGATTTGAGATTTCAAATTTGAGACTTGGGACGACTGGGGACAGAGAGCAGCAACGAGAACTCGATAACAATCTCAAATCTCAGATTTCAAATCTCAAATCGATTCGCCTCACTCCGGCCATTCTCCCGAAAACACTTCCACCGCCGGCCCGGTCTTATAAACGCAGCCGTCGGATTCGCGCCATTCGAGCTCCAGGTCGCCGCCGCGAAGATGGTTGATGATGCGTCGCTTCGTCCGGCCGGTCAGTACGCCGGCGACGCAAACGGCGCTGGCCCCGGTGCCGCAGGCGAGCGTTTCACCCGAGCCCCGCTCCCAGGTCCGCTGGCGGACTTCGGTGGGGGAAATGACTTCGATGAATTCCACGTTGACGCGGGCGGGGAACATCGGCGAATGCTCGATCTTGGGGCCAAGGCCAAGCACAAGTTCATCGGTGGCCTTCTCGACGAAAGTGACGCAGTGTGGATTTCCCATCGAGACGGCTGTGACGTGGAGCGACTCTCCGGCCACCACCAGCGGCACTTCCACCGGCGGATTGCCGGCGAGCTTGGTCGGAATCATCGCACCTTCCAGGATCGGCTTGCCCATATTCACCGTCACACGCTCGACTCTGCCTGCCTTGACTTCCAAATCCACGGCTAGGTTGCCGCGGCCCGTCTGAATTTGCAACTGCGGGGCGCGGTGGATGCCGTGGTCATGCACGTACTTGGCGACGCACCGCAAGCCGTTGCCGCACATTTCGCTCTCGGAGCCGTCGGCGTTGAACATCCGCATCCGAGCGTCGGCCCCGCTGTCGCTGGGGCAAATCAGGATCAGGCCGTCGCTGCCGATGCCAAAATGCCGGTCGGACATTTTGCGGGCCAGCTCCGCGGGATCTTTCGGCAGCGGCAGCTCAAAGCAATTGACGTAAACATAGTCATTGCCGCAGCCTTGCATTTTGGTGAATCGCATGATGAAACCTCTCCACCATTTTAGCTGATCACTCCGTTCGTAGTAACCCGCTTCAGCGGGTTATTGACTTCGGCACCAAGCTATCCCGCTGAAGCGGGTTACTACGAACCTTATTCTTTCAGCACCAGGTCAATGCACATCACGGCGGCCACGATCATCTGCCGCACGGTGTGGTCGGGAGGGACCGATTCGTTGATCGACAACATGTAGTTGTCCGCGCTGGTGAAAAGTTCCTGCCCCAACCCGGCCCACTTTTTGGTCACTTTGCCGAGCTCCTGGTCGCCGGCTTTGAACGTGAAGTCCCAGCCCAGAATCTTGCCTCGGAGTTCGCAGAGCGGCTCATCGTTGGCTCCCAGGACCTGAAACGCCCCGCCGATGGAAAACAGCTTCTGCTTGAAGCCGCCGATCCGCTGGCCGTTTTCGTCCAGCACGTCCACCTTGGAAAGGAACAGGTTGACGCCCCGCTTGACGCACAGAATCGGCTGCCCGTCGGGGGTGCGGATGATGACCTCAAACGGCGTCATTTTCTTGTACTTTGTGAACCGCATGATTTTCGTGAAGAACCCCAGCCGCTCCTCGCGGCAGTTCATGATGATTTCCTGGGTGTTGGGGTCGAGCACGTCGTAACTGCTGGACGCCTTGAACATTCCGGCGTGCTCTTTGACGAAGAACAGGTTGCGATTAAGGACGGGATGCATGGAAGGTTCCTTGAATGCTGTATGAATGAAACCAACGGGAGAGATAGCGGATTATTCCGCAGCGGCGAGTTCCGTTCAACGGGGTGCAGGGAACGGAAGGTCAAGTTGCCGGCTTATGGCTTAGGGTCGTTCTTCATTGCCCGGAAGGCCAGCCCCACGGTCGCCAGCAAATAGCTGGGGACCATCAACAACATGCCGATCAGCGGCGTCACGATGCTCATGCTGATTCCCTCGGCAAGTATGGACGGCTTAGGCATCGCGGTCGAAGCTGCGATGACCATAAATGAACACATGAGGCCATCAAACATTCCAAATAAGCCAATCAGAAACGGAATCGCGACAATGAAGCCCAGAGCAGCGCCGGTGGTTTTTCCCTTCCCGACTACGACGAGCAGCGCTGTGAGCGCAAACGACATCAGGGTCGACGCGGGCAAAAGAAGCACATATCTCCACCCCAGGCTGCTGATGACCCACATCAGAAAGTTCTGCTGAATTTCCGGTGGAAGATCTTCCTCCATCCCCATCTCTTCAACTCCGTGCTCAACATGCAGGCCATGCTCGGCGGCGGAGTGTGGAGGCATCCCATGCCCGCCGGGAGGATGCTCCTCCTGCCCGCGAGTTACTCCGACCGCTAGCGAGAACGTCACTGCGATGGCCAGTGCCAGCGTGTCACGAATCATGCGTCACCTCTGGGAACAAATGCCTCGGTCAAAACACCTGGGGCAATTGCGATTGCAATGGCCTAACAGATCTCAGGTTCGCTGATTGTCGGACGCGCGGAGGACGTATGCAAGAGATGGACAGCGTTGCGCGGCTCAGTCTTCGCTCTTGGATTTCAGTAGGCTCACGAGTTTCTTAGGCGCAATTGCCCGGTAGCTCTCGTCGATCCAATCCTCCAGCAGCTCGACCGGAACTTTGTCCTTCGGCCCAAAGCTGGCCGTCACCCAGCCGCTCTTTCCCAGGCCATAGCCGGTGGGCGTCGCGAAGGGGAGCGCCAAAGCCTGCTTGCCGGTGATGGGGAGCTTGACCGTGACGTTGAAGAGGTTCTTGTCGTAGGACAAGATCAGGAAGAGCTTCGTTTTGATCTTGAATGCCCGGTGGCCCCAAGAGAAATCCTCGGTCGCTTGCGGGTAGGCCAGAGCCGTTTTGTGAAGGGCGGACTCGGTGGGTTTGAGGGGACTGCGCTTGGGCATAAATCGTGGTTGCTGGATTGGGAGAGTCCGTCTTTCCTTTGCGATCTTTGCGCCTTAGCGTGATGCTCCAAGAGAAGCATCACGCAGAGGCGCTGAGGCCGCAGAGCGAGAAGAAATATGTCGAACCTATCGCGCCGAATCTGGAGTTGTTGATGATGCCACGCCAAAACCGGTGTGCTGCCAGAGTTCCGCGGGGTGGAAGGCGAGAATAATGTCCTCCTTGGGAACACCAGCCGCAAGGAGTTCTTCGGCGACTGGGCGGTTGGTGTTATCGCACTGAATCCAGATTTTTCCATGCATGAGCTGCAAATGAATGACGAATCCATGAACTCTTTGAACCCGATCCCAGCCGAAATCTGCCACCAGATAGTGGTCCTTATCGCGGTCGATGATGGCTTCGGATTCGATCTGCCCATACGAGGACTTCCACGAGGCATAGTCCTTGACGATTTGTTCAACGACGTCGCGATATCTTATCAGCTTGTCCATTGGCTCGTTTGCCATCCAACTACTAGCGGCGAAACTTGCAGCCTGGCAGTGCAACTCCCAACTCTCTTTCACCCTCGTCAGTGATCAAAGTGCCGCGCAGGTCAAGTGAGACAGTATTCTTGAATTGCCGTAGGCGTCTAATCGACTCATCGCTCACCGTCGTGTAGTGAAAGACAAACGAGTGACGCCCATTTACAGGTACGTCCATAAGACGATCGTCGAGTAAAAGGTCGTTCATTCCACGGCCAAGAAACAGGTAGACTTGTTCGCCTTCATCTCCAACACCGTATGTTGTGATGTTGGCTTCAGGCCTCGTCATTTTGTGCCATTCCAAAGCCCAAGGTGATGCCGTGCATAATCCCAGAATCACCCCAGAAACGGCCAGCAAAACAATTTGTAGCCAACTGTGCCCGCCTAAGAGCATTTGGCCCCACTTCCGATTGCGCACGCAAGCAAATGCCGCACTGCCGAAACCAACCAACGCACCAGTCGTCATGAGGATTGCAAGCATAACAAAGGTGAATCCGTACGTCCAATCTTCAAGGTAGGCCAGCGTGATTCCCAGGAGTGAGACCAGATTCGCGCCGATGAGAATCCCAAGTAAAGCGCCGTGATGAGTAGCGACGCAAATTCTTGCCAGATAAATTGCAACGATGGAGACCGCGACATATGACAGTCCGACACTCCCTGCGTACCGCCAAGCAGTGAGTGAGACGGCACTCAACGTCACTGCAAAGAATAGGGCACGAAGCGTGAACTGACCGTAGCGCCGGGAAGCGGGTTTTGACGGCGTTTCGGTGGCAGTGGCACTCATGAATACCCGGGTTTACGCCAAAATCCCCTCCACTACCTCTCCATGCACATTCGTCAGCCGCCGCTGGATGCCATTGTGGTAGTAAGTGAGGCGGGTGTGGTCGATGCCGAGGAGGTGGAGGACGGTGGCGTGGAAATCGTGCCAGGCGGTGCGGTGTTCCACGGCTTTCCAGCCGATGTCGTCGGTGCTGCCGTAGGCGAGGCCGTGCTTGAGGCCCGCGCCGGCGAGCCAGACGGAGAAGCCGTACTGGTTGTGGTCGCGGCCGGTGCCGACGACGTCGGCGGAGGACTGGGTGAAGGGGGTGCGGCCGAACTCGGAGGTGAAGAGGACGAGCGTATCGTCCAGCAGGCCCCGCTGGCGAAGGTCTTTGACGAGGCCGGCGACCGGCTGGTCGATGAGCTTCGCCTCGCGCGTGTGATTCTCTTTCACGTCCTCGTGGCCGTCCCAATTGATGCGCGGAGAGCCGAAGGAGCCGCCGGAAAAGAGCTGCACGAAGCGGACCCCTTGCTCCAACAGCCGCCGGGCGAGAAGACAACTGCGGCCAAAGTCCTTGGTGGCGTCCTGGTCGATGCCGTAGAGCTTTTGCGTATCGGCTGTTTCACCGGAGAGGTCCGTCACCTTCGGCACGGCGAGTTGCATCTTGGCGGCCAGCTCATACGCTTTCATCCGGGCGGAAAGTTCCCCTTCGCCGCCGCGAGCTTCCAGGTCGAGCCTGTTGAGCTTCGCCTGCAACTCGCGACTGGCGGCTTCGATGTCGGCGGGGATTTCGCGGGCGGGGAAGAGGTCGCTGATGACGGGGCCTTTGCTCTGGAACATCACACCCTGGTGCTGCGCGGGGAGAAAGCCGTTGGACCAGTTGTTGGTGCCGCCGGCGGGCAGGCCGCGACTATCGGGGAGCACCACGTACGCTGGCAGTTCGTCGGTCTCGTTCCCCATTCCATAGGAGAGCCACGAGCCGAGATTGGGAAACCCGTTGAGCCGAAAGCCGCTGTTCTCGTGCAGCGTGGCGGGGGTGTGGCTTGATGATTCGGCGACCATGCTGCGGATGACGGTCAATTCATCGGCCACGCCGGCGATGTGCGGGAACAGCTCGCTGATCCAAAGGCCGCTAGTTCCCCGCTGTTTGAATTCCCAGTCGTTCTTGCGGAGCAGGCCAACCTGGCCGAAAAACACATCCGGCTTCTCGCTGCCGCCTAGTGGCTTGCCGTGCAGCCGGGCCAGCTCTGGCTTGTAATCGAAGGAATCGAGATGGCTCATGCCGCCGCAGAGGCAGATGTGGATGACCCGTTTGGCTTTGGCGGGATGATGGGGCGGCGGGTCTTTGGCCTCTCCCGGAAGTCCAGCCGCGCGGACCACGCCATCCCGCATGAGCAGACTCGCAAACGCCGCCGCCCCAATGCCGCGAGCGGCGAAGGAGAAGAAGTCGCGGCGAGTAGGTGGGGTAGGCTTCCAGCCTGCCCTAAAAGGTCCAGAAGTTGACATGTGTTCTCTTAGGAGTTTTCTGGGCAGGCTGGAAGCCTACCCCACTTAATTCACATACAAAAACCCGTTCGTATTCAGCAGCACGCGACAGAAAGGGGCCAGGCCGTGCTTCTCGACGAGCGGCAGGCTGGTGCTAATTTCAACAGTTGTTGCCGTCCGTCCGTAGGCCAACTCAATGGCCCGGGCGACTTGCTTGGATTTGTCCTCGCCGACGTCACGAGTGACACGGGCGGCCAGGTCGTCCGCCATGCGGAGCGTGAAGGAGTTATTGAGGAGCGAGAGAGCTTGGAGCGGAGTCGTCGTGACGCCACGCTTGGGAGCGGCGGTGGAAGGATCCGGGCAATCGAAGGTGTCGAGCAGCGGATTCTTCCCCCCGCGGGCCCACATGCGATAAACGCTGCGGCGGTTGAACTCGGGTCCGACGAAGTCTTGCGGCTCGTAGAATTGACCCCCTTTATGCTCATACGGACGAAAGTCTTTGTAGCTTGGTCCGCCAAGAGTCGAATTGAGCTGGCCGGTGATGGCTAGCATCGCATCGCGTATGGCCTCCGCCTCCATGCGCCGCGGGCTGTAGCGCCACAGCAGCCGATTATCCGCATCGAGCACGAGGGCTTCCTTTCGCGGCAAGGACGCTTGTTGCCACGTCGCCGAGAGCACAATCGTGCGGTGTAATTCCTTCAGGCTCCACTTCTGCCGAATAAGCTCACTGGCCAGCCAGTCAAGCAGCTCTGGGTGCGTTGGAACCCCGCCGCTAAAGCCGAGGTCATTCGCCGTATCGACCAGGCCGCGCCCGAAATGGTATTGCCAGACGCGGTTGACGATGGTCCGGGCAAAGAGCGGATTTTTCTCGCTGGCGATCCACTCCGCCATTCTTTTTCGTCGCTCGCCTTCGGGGGCGTCAGGGGCCAAGCCGAATTCGCTCCCGCTGCCTGTCAGCGCGGACAGGCCGGCTGCGGCAATGGGTTCTCCCTTGGCCTGCGGATTGCCGCGAATCAGCAAGTGCGAAGGTTCCGCCGGCTGCTGCGGAGTGCAGGCAAAAGCTTTGGGGTCGCTCCAGCGCGCGAGTTGTTGGCTGAGATCGGCGATTTCCCCCAGTAGCTTCTTCCGGTGCTCGCGCTGCGGCGGTTCCAATCGTGCGGCCAACTCTTCCTCCAGGATATGCCGCGAAGCAACGCCCGCGGAGGCGGCCACTTCCTCCGGCGAGAGCGCCTTGCTGTAGAAATTGGCCCGCTCGATGGCTCCGGCCAGATGCTTGTTGCCCCCCGGCGGCCCGTGACGCATGCCGAAGACAATCTGCGACTCCTTCGCCTTGAACCCCAGCGGCCCGCTGCTCTTGTAGGACTTCCCATAGGGGAGGCCGTCGCGGTAGCCGGTGATGGTGCCATCCGAAGAATGGACAATTGCCACATGGACGGGGCGATCCTTCGCCTGCTCTTCCTGCGGCCCCGAGAACGACTGCGTGCGGGCGAAGAAGTTACTGCCGGCTAGCCATTGCCCAGGCTCCTTTTCGGCAAACACGATGGAATCAAAGTAAGTGCCGTCCAGCGTCTGGATACTGATGACGCCCCCCCCTTTCTGCTCCAGGTTCGTGAGGCGGACCCACGCTTCCAGAGTCTTCTCCTGGATGTCCGTCGGCAACGGCGCGGTGACGACGTACCCGTTTTTTCCATCAAGCAGCAGCTCACCCTTCTCCAGCCGGGCTGTTTCCTTGGCTTCGCCGTTCAGCCGGCCAAGACCGTCCTTGAAGTCCCCGTCAAAGTCCCAGTGGGCATACGGCTTGGGCGGCGCTGGCTTCTGCTTCGCTGCCGCTTCGCGCTCGGCCAGAATCGCCGTGCGAATGGGTTCTTCGATCGCGGAGAGTTGCTTGCGCAAATTCTCGCGCCGACCGGCAAGTTCCGCCGGCGCTCCTTGAGGCGGCAAGCTCCGCTCGCCGCGCCGCACTCCGGCCAGTGCCGATGCCAGGCGGTAATAATCGGTCTGCTTGATCGGATCAAACTTATGATCGTGGCAGCGGGCACAGTTGACGGTTACGCCGAGAAACGTCTGCCCCACAATGGCGACGATATCTTCGAGCTCATCCTGCCGCATGATCGCCCGCATCACATCCCCCTTCGGCAGCAGGCTGTCGTGCGCTCCGCCGACGAGAAAGCCGGTAGCCGTGACCGCCGCCGGGTCTTCCGGCCACAGCACATCTCCCGCAATTTGCAGGCGGGCGAATTCGTCGTAAGGCAGATCTCGATTGAAGGCTTCAATGACCCAGTCTCGATAGCGCCAGGCATTCGGCCGCATCCGGTCATATTCAAAGCCGTCGCTCTCGCCAAAATGAGCCACATCAAGCCAGTGCCTGGCCCACCGCTCGCCATAGCGGGGCGAATCGAGCAGCTTCTGCACGAGTTGCGGATAGGCATCGGGCGATTCATCCTTGGCGAAGGCTTCAACTTCTTCGGGGGAGGGCGGCAGTCCGATGAGATCGAAATACAAGCGGCGAATTAGCGTGCGGCGGTCGGCGGGAGGCGAAGGAGCGAGATCGCGCGCCTGTAGTTTCGTAAAGACGAACCCATCGATGGGGTTCTTCGCACCGACGACGTTTTTGAGCTGCGAAGCCTCTGGCCGAACCAGCGTTTGCAGCGACCACCAGTCATATCCGGCTCGCGTTGCCGTCGAGTACTTATACGGATCAATTGGACTCGTTCCCCACTTCGCCCCCGCCGCAATCCAGGCCTTGATGGCCGCCCGCTCGTTCTCCGGCAGCGGCTTTTTAGGGGGCATCTCGTGCTTGTCGATACGCTCCCAGAGCAGGCTTTCCGTTACCTTGCCGGCGGAAAGCACCTTGCCGCTATCGCCGCCTGCGAGGGCTGTTGTCACCTGGCTCAGGTCGAGCCCCCCCTTTTTCTCCGCTGTGTTGTGACAATCCAGACAACGGCTGGCAAAGATCGGGGCGATGTTACGGTCGAAATCGGGTTCGGCGGCGAGAGCGGGCCAACCGAAGGAGAACGCCCAGCCTAAAAGACTCAGGACGGAAATCGCGATTGCGGAAGCGAATTGTCGCATCGCTTCACTATAAGAACTGCCCGCGGTGGACGCCACCGAGCCGCCTGATTCAGGCCGATGCCTTTTCCTTTCCTCTCATTCTGCATTTAGGGACCGCGCGAATTCGATTTACCAGGTAAACCCGGAAGTCGTTGACTTCCGGCTGCCTAACCCCCTCTCCCCCTGGGAGAGGGCTGGGGTGAGGGTCTAACCCGTCCCCCTTAACGCGCCGGAAACCCGGTTCCCCATCCGTGAGCACTATAAGCGGCGTACCACCCTCCGCTGATACCGGTTTTCAAGTTCCCGTTTTCGCCCCATGTGTATCAGCAACCCGCGCACAACTCCTTATCCCCGTGCGACTTCCGCCGACGCTTCGCGTGACCCGCGCGATACACGGCAGGTTTTTTTGATACACCCAACCCCCTGCTATTCCTGGGGATGTATCAGCGATTTTATAAGCTGTTTTTCAAACACGATTACAGAATCGTCCATCCTCTCCGCGGCGAGCGGTGATAAGCGCTTGATAACCCCCCTTGCGGGTGTTTTTATTCATGATTCACAAGGTTCTATTCTCGCGGGACTTACGTCGTGATGAATCAACCGAACTCGCTATGGGAGAGCATGTTCCACCCAGGGGCCTTGCCGTAAGTCTTGATTCATCACCCTCTTTTTAGACGGTTTTGATTCACCAAAACTACCGGCACTGATAACCTCTTTTTCAAAGCCCCTCGGGGCGTGACTCTCCCGTCCCCCACTGAAAACTGAACCCTGAAAACTGAAAACTTCCGCTCACAACCAAATTGTCAAAGACCTTACCCTCCCTAGCCCTCGCGGGGAGCTCCGCCCCTTGTTCCCCTATTATACAGAATGGCACTTCTGCCTAAGTGTCTAGTACTTCCGGTGGGGTAGGCTTCCAGCCTGCCCAAAACCGCCCCTTCTTCGCACGAGCGGGGCGCGCTAGGTGAGCATAGCGAGAATCTTCGCAATCCTGGAAGGTGAATCCTTCCCCCAAGCTCTCAGCCCCACAGGGGCGGCGCTAAGGTAGCCCAGGGTGGAGCCCGGCGCTTCGCCGGGCGCAGCCCTGGGTAGGAAGACGCACCACCCCAAGGCCAGGGCCACAATCACCAGCAGCAGGTCGCGGATGGAGAATTTCATAGGCGATTCAGGATTAGTACCCAGACTGTGGATAGGGCCAAAACTGCCATTAAGAAGCCCGTGAGAAGAATCGCGCCTCCTACCACTTCTTCAGGTAGGCTTTCTAGAAGCCAGTATGCGGCGGCAAGCAGCGGCGGCAGCAGGGCCACGGCAATCATCAGGCTCCGCAGGCTGTACTTCATAGGGGTCACGCCTTAGCCGGATTTGGAGCGGGTGCTCTTGATTGGAGCGATTGACCAGCGTCTTCAGTTTGTATTGCTCAAATTCTCGGCTTTGAACGGCGCGATCGATGGCGACCAAATCTGCTTGAATCTGGAGCTTCTTGTTTTCTTCCGCCAGCTTCGTCAGCTTCTCCGTAAGTTTCGCATGCTTCTGGTGGTCCAAGAACCACCCCAAGCCCAGGGCCACGATCACCGTCACCAGCAACAGGTCGCGGATGGAGAATTTCATGGGGTTGTCCTGCTGTTAAGCGCGAAGGCGGAAGTCGGTAACGATAGGCGTCAGGCAGGGCCGATGATGCGAATGGCAACTTCGTCGCCGATTTTGAGGGCTATCTGTGGGATTCCCGTCATCCCGTTTTTCATTGGATGCTGCGCGTCGAGATGAAGATAATCGCGGGGGGGAAGCGAAGTACCTCGAACTGGAAAGCGACTCCAGCTAAACATGGCGGTAATGGACCCGATGTCCGCCATTTCCAAGGTGTGAACCTTTTGGCCATTTACCCATATCTCGACGGTTCCAACCGGTTTGTCACTCATGGGTACAGCAGGTCGCGGATGGAGGATTTCATGGCGGCGGAATCCTCAAGCGTTGGCGATGGGAAGCGGCACTCGGGAATCTTTCGTTTCGCCGATAGGTTACCGTGACGACGACTGATTTGCCGCGAATTGGCGGAGGCGCTATACCCTTACCGGAAATGGTTTGATAGGCGGCAATTGGTCCAACTTTCGCCGGAAGCTTGCCATAAACGAGGGCGTTTTCCCGGCTGTACGGCAAATCCATCTTCCACAGTACGTCACCGCCTAACTCGTCGACTTGAAAGGCCAATAGCCCCAGAGTGTTCCGCTGTTGCAATTGGAAAACCACATCTTCTCCTTCCACCGTCGCCGAAATCAGCACCGACGGCTCCCACGCCTCCCGCCGCATCAGCCGACAGAGTTGCCAGCAACCTGCGAGCAAAAGTGGGGCGACGGCAACGAAAAGAAGCAACTTTCGTAGACTAAACCGATACCAGCGGCGCTTGGGCTTGTCGCTCACATCAGGCTCCGCAGGCTGTACTTCATGGGTCACGGCATGTGCGGAATCGGGGCGGGTGCTTGGGATTGGAGCGATTCGACAAGCGTCCTCAGTTTGTATTGCTCAAATTCTCGGCTTTGAACGGCGCGATCGATGGCGACCAAATCTGCTTGAATCTGGAGCTTCTTGTTTTCTTCCGCCAGCTTCGTCAGCTTCTCCGTAAGCTTCGCATGCCTCTGGTGGTCCAAGAACCACCCCATGGCCAGGGCCACGATCACCGTCACCAGCAGCAGGTCGCGGTTGGAGCATCTCATGGGGCGGCTTCCGGCATCGATTCGTCAATGATAGTCCAGGGGCGAAACACTGCAGAGCGGTAATTCTTGGCCAAGTTGCTGTGCCTTCGGTACTTGAGAGTTAGCCCTAGCAGTCGCGCGGCATCTTCGGGGCCATATGTTTCTTCAAGACTAACAAGCATGCGCGGCGATCCATGTCGTTTGTCAATTGCCATCTGTGACTCAATGCACCGCAGAGCCTCTGCATCGTGAAACTGAGCCCGCTGTCGTAAGAAGGCGATGCGTCCCCAGACGCTCAGCCCTACCGCGAGAACCGCTATTGTTACCAGCAGCGTTCGCAGGCTGAACTGATACCAGCGGCGTTTCACCTTGTCGCTCACGGCAGGCTTCGGAGAGTGTATTTCATGGGTCATGGCTTGGGCGGATTTGGGGCAGGTGCGGAAGAGTTGGGCAATCGGCTCTTCAAGTAATCGATAGTTTCCCTCTGGGCCTCTAGGCCCTCGCGAGCAATCTCGCCCCGGTTGTGGACGTTCAATGACCTCTTTGCCTAGGCCGGTTTGTCCCGCAAGCGTAGCGGGGATTTTTGCTGCGCTGGTAGAATTGGGGTATGGACGCAGCACTCTTTATCGCGGCATTGATTCTAACGCTTCCCGTCACGGTCTCTGTTGCATTCATCGCCTTCGCGATTGGCCGCCGCCAATTCTCTTTACTCGGGCTGGTGTTTTTCATCGCCTGTGTTGCCACCGCAATTTGGCTTGCGCTTTGGGTTCCAGAGGCGATATTGAGGCGGTACGACGCATGAAGAGGTTTGCCAGTTGCCTAGATTCTGTGCATCTAGAGTTCTCAAAGGGAAGAAGCCCTACTCTTTATGAGCCATCTCGTCGCATCGCGGGGTCTCTTTTCTCATGTGCGGGCGGGTAGACTTAGGGACATGTGGATTGAGAAGGCAACGAGAGGCAGGGTCATCGCAAGTGCGGTCATTGGCGGCATTCTGGGCCTAAATGCAATTGCCGGCTTTCTGCTTTTCCCTGAATGGGTTCACCTCACGCGAACCATTGCATTTTTCTCGGTCCTGGCAATGGCGACGATTTGGATTCACGTTTGCTAATGAGTCCTTGGGGCAGAGTCTCTGGCGTCGCCCCCGCGATGTGTCGCGCAGCGCCTTGAATTGCCCCTGCCCTTGGACAATACTCATCCCTGGCAAGAGGGGCGAAGAGCGCGTTCTGTCACATCTCCTAGAGGGAGTTTCAAGCAGTTACACCAGACTGACAACAAGGCGTCCTTCCCTCCATGCGAAAAATCAGACTATTCATCTCCTCGCCGGGGGATGTCGGCGAAGAACGTCGCATCACGGAAGCGACCGTGGAGCGGCTGCAGTTTCGCTATGCCGGCCGCGTCCACTTTGAAGCCTGCTTGTGGGAGCATTTGCCGATGCGGGCTTCGGCGGGATTTCAGGAGCAGATACCTCGGCCCTCGGAGTTCGATATTGTCGTGATGATTCTCTGGTCCCGGATTGGGACGCGGCTCTCCAGCGATGTCCGCCGGGCGGATGGAACCACCTATGCTTCGGGGACGGAGTACGAATTCGAGGATGCCGTGGCTGCCGCCAAACAACGCGGCCTGCCGCACTTGTTGGTGTTTCGCAAGACGGCCCGCGTGCTCGTGGAAATGCGTGGAAATGAAGACGAGCTGCTCGATATTTCGCGTCAGAAGAAGGCTGTGGATCAGTTCATCGACCGCTGGTTTCTGGCGAAAGATGGTTCCTTCAAAGCGGCCTTTACCCAGTTCGAATCGGCTGACGAATATGAAGAGCGGCTTGAGAAGCACTTGCGGCACTTGGTCGAGGAAATCCTCCGTCAAGCGCCTGGCGGCGGAGAATCAGCCGCCGATGCCCGACTCGCCAGCAGGCTGTGGGACAAGGGCTCGCCTTTTCGCGGGCTGCAACGCTTTGAATACGAGGACGCCCTCATCTACTTCGGCCGGACGAAAGCCATCCAGCAGGCCCTGGAAGCGATTCGCGAGCAAGCCGCGGCCGGAATGCCGTTCCTGCTCGTGTTTGGCAACAGCGGCGTGGGGAAGTCGTCCTTTGCGCGGGCGGGTGTCGTCCCGTTTCTGACGGATCCGGGTGTGATGCAAGGCGTGAGCCACTGGCGGCGAGCGATCTTCGAGCCGAGCGATTCCACCGGCGACCTGCTCGACGGATTGGCTGCGGCCTTAGTAACGAGCGACGCCCTGCCGGAATTATTGCAAGGGGCCACGGAAGAAGAGCTCGCGCGAATTCTGCGTGAATCCCCGGCTGCGGCGATTCCGCTCTTGCGGCGGGAACTCGGGCAGTTGTCGCCGTCCGCGACCGGTGAGACGACAGACCCCGCCGCGCGTGCCACTCCAGGTGCGCGGCTGCTCGTCGTCATCGATCCCCTGGAGGAGGTCTTTACGCGCCCCGGTTCGACGAAGGAAGACCGGGACCGGTTTATTGCCGCCCTGCATGCGCTGGCGGGTTCCGGGCTGGTCTGGATCCTGAGCACCATGCGGAGCGATTTCTATGATCGCTGTGGCGAACACCCGCTGCTGCTCGCGCTCAAGGAAGGCAAGGGGCAGTATCATCTCGCGCCGCCGACGTCGGTGGAAATCAGCCACATGATCCGCCTGCCCGCGCAACTGGCGGCATTGCAATTCGAAAGTCATCCCGACCGGGGCTCGCTCGACGAAGTTCTCAAGGACGCTGCCGCTGAGGATCCGGCAGCTCTTCCGCTCTTGCAGTTCACGCTGGATGAAATCTACAAGAAGAGCAACGCTGAGAAGACGGGGCTGCTCACGTTTGCCGCTTATGACGAGCTCGGAGGGATGACGGGAGCGCTGCGGACCCGGGCGGAGGAGACGATCGAGGAAGTCCGCCGCGAATTGGGGGACCGGACCGAAGCGACGTTTTCCACGATCTTTAGCGCGCTCGTCGGCCTGAATCCCGATGCGGACCGGACGGTGGTGCGGTTGTATGCCTATCTCGACCGAATCCGCGCTCCTGGCGACTGCCGGCTGTTCGTCGATGCACTCATTGCCGCCCGGCTGTTCATTACGGATAGTGACGACGAACAGCAGCCGGTGGTGACGATCTGCCACGAGGCGATGCTCAAGCATTGGCCGCGGTTGGCCGAATGGATTGACGGCAATCGTGACTTCCTCCGCACCCGTGCCCGCATTGACTCGGCAGCCAACCGCTGGATCGAGGAAGGACGGCAGGAGGCATTTTTGTTGCAAGAGGGGAAGCCTCTCGCGGAAGGCCTGCATCTGTTGGACCGGCGCAGCGACCTGACCAGCCGGGAAATCGAGTATATCGAGGCCTCGCAAGCGGCGGCCAAAGCCCGCCGACGCAAGCGGCGGCTGCGGAATCAATTGGTCGTAGCTACTCTCCTTGCCATTAGCGTGGCGGCGCTCGGCGGCTGGTCGATCAGCTTCTCGCAATTTCGCATCGCCCAGAGCAATTTCGAGGAAGCGCAGCATCAACGAAAAAGCGCGACACAGCGGGCTCACGACTCTCAGAAACTGGTGGAATTCCTGCTGGAGGATTTGCGGAAGAGCCTGGCCCCCGACCAGAAACGCGACGCGGAAATCATTGAAAAGATCTCCAAGAAGGTGCTCGAACACTACAAGTTGCTCGACCCCGAACGGGACACCGACGATGTCAAACTGGAGCACGCCCAAAACCTGCTGAGCGTGGCGCTCATTTTTGAGAAAATGGCCCGGTTCCGCGAAGCCAATGATCTGGCGGTCGAATCCCGCAAATTGCGCCAGTCCGTTCTCAAGCCCACAGACCCCCTCTTGGCGGATTGCCTGCAACTGGAGGGGCTCTGCCAGAATCAACTGGGTGACTACCCAGCCGCGGAAGCCGATTATCTCAAGGCCATTGGCATTTATGAGAAGTCGACCAATCCCCAAACGAAGGCCGCGGGAGTCGCTTATGGCCGTCAGGGGGAACTTTGCCGGCAGTTTGGCCGATTCATCGAGGCGGAACACTGGCATCTGCGCGGCATCGCCATCCTGGAGCAGCAGGACGGGGCAAAGTCGTTTGAAGTCGGTCTGCGCTTTAACGATTTGGGGGAGTTGTATCGCAATTGGGGAAAGCTCGACCCTGCTCACGAGTGTTTTGACAAGGCGCTCGCGATCGTTGGCAATGAGCCGATTCAAGACCTCCGCAAGCTGGCGGATGTGAAAGGCAATTTTGGCGTGCTGCTGTCGGAACAAGGGCAGAATGCCGCGGCGGAAACCATGCTCCGCGAAGCGCTGAAAATGGATAAGGCCGCGGTCGGTGAGCAGAATGCCCAGGTCGGCGCCGATTACTACAAGCTGGCCCGCGTATTGACCGAGGCCAAGAAGTACCCCGCCGCCGAGGAAGAATTGGTGAACAGCCTCGCCATTCTGCGGGCGACCGTCAAACCGAATCATTTGCGGATGGCGAAATACTGGGAAGCCCTCGCGGAGTTAAGACTGGCCCAGGGCAAGTTCCCGGAAGCGGAGGAAGCTGCCCGCCAGGCTCTGGCAATTCGCAAGGAGAAACTCACCTCGCCGCATCCGGAAATTGCCAAGGCGCTCGATCAGTTGGCTCGCGTTTTGTCCGCGGCTGGACGCACGGCCGATAGCGCTTCCATCTTGGCCGATGCAGAGGCCGTGCAGAGTGAGCACGCCCGGCGCGAGCAGGCAGCCCAGCAGCGAATCGCGATGGGAAAGTAGGCCGCGAGTCCGCCCTTGAGCCATCTGCTGTCCCAAAGGGACCGCGGAATCCACAAGGAAGCATGCAATGCTACAGGAGATTTCCGAGCGACAAAGGAATGCCTTGATTGGCGAGCATTACATGGAATGCGCGGAATGATCGACGTTCGTGCGCCGGCAAGCGCGGGACAATCGGCATGATCGGCAGCGCTTGCCGGCCCGATGGCGCAAGTTGAGGTAGGTTTTCTGTTGGCGGGAACACGGGCCTGCCCTTCGCAGCTTCACCATTGAACTGGAGCCAGTTATGCGTTTTCCATCACTCGTGTCCGTGGTCGTGTTCCTTCTGATGTTGGGATTGGTTGGCCCCGTTGACGCCCGAGGCGGGAAGGGTGGCGGTGGCGGTGGAGGCCACGTCAGCAGGGGAGGCGGTCAGAAAGCCCCTGGCGGCGGGCAAGGGGGCGCTGGGAAGCACCAGGCTGCCCAAAGCCATCAGCCCGGAAAAGACAAGGTTGCCAAGGGCAAGCCGGCTAAGGAACAGACTGCCAAGGAAAAGCCGGCTAAGGACAAGACGGCCAAGGACAAGACTGCAACATCCGCCAAGGAAAAGACGGCCGAGGACTCGCCGGGCGGCGACGATGCGCCAGACGGCGACGCGGACGACGCGGCAAACAAGAAGGAAAAGCAGCTCGCCAACTTCCAAAGACAGCGCGACAAAAAGATTTCTCAGGCCGAGCATCTGCGGGAAATCGCCGAGCGAAACGGCAATGCCAATCTGGCGGCGAATGCCGATCGCATGGAGGCTCAGGCCCACGAACAATACGCCCAAAAGGTCTCGCATCTGGAGAAATTCGGCGTCACCGACCCCGAGCTCGATCTGGATGGCGATGGCCTGGCCGGTCCGTATGTGCCGGGCGCGGCGCCGCTCGCCGATCCGCTGGGGACGCTGCGGGGTCTGGTCCCGTTGGGACGCTGAGAAAAAATAGTTGGATGCTTTTCCAGTTTGTGACCTACGTTTCCGATGGCCTCTTCGCAAGCGGAGTTTCTTGTGTCCGGTTTAGGCTCTATCCACGCAGGCACGGCGACCGCGATTAATGCGGTGAACGCCGCTTTCTCGCGCCTGGACGGGGTGGCGCTGCAAATGGCCACGCTGCTGCGGATCAACTCGGGTCGCGACGACCCAGCGGGACTGGTCGCGGCCACGCAGCTCGAACGGGATCTGATTACTCTCGAGCATACTCCCGGCGCTTCGCCGGACGCCATCATTCAGACGACCGCCGCTTTGAGCGAAATCCGCGATGTGGACTTCACAAAGGCGGTCTCCGACCTGATCAAGACCCAGATCCAGGCCCGCGTTTCCATCTTCGCTCTCAAGATCCGGCTGGAATCCGAGGCGCTGGTGGGCTTGCTGTTTGACCGAAAGGCGTAAGCCATTTCCGGTATCTGGGAAATCTCCCGCGCGCGGAGCGAGCCACACATTCCGCCACGAACGTCGGAGATTCGCCGTGGCGGAATATTGTGGTGGAACTGAAGCGGACAAAGTAGCCCGCACACTCCTTGTGCGGGAATGTCCGCTCAGGGAGTGAGCGGACTACTATTTACGCCGCCATGGCCGGCCGGCGGCTGGCGCGGAAGAAGCCGAATTTCTCCAGCGACTTGTAGACTTCTTCCAGGGTCTTCTCGCCGAAGTTGGCGATGCCGAGCAGCTCCTCGGGCGGGCTGTTGAGCAGGTCGCGGACGGTGAAGATGCCTTTCTCCTCCAGGCAGTTCGTCGTACGGACGGTCAGGCCGATCTCGGCCGTGCTCATCTCCAAACGCTCCGACATGAGACGCAGGCGTTCTTCTTCACGACTGAGCGGAATGCGGGTTCGGCTCATGGGTTCCCTCCCGAATGAAAAGAGTTGAAAAACAGGGACTCGCCGGCTGGAACGCGTTCTTGCGATTCCGAGCCGGCACTTTTTCCAGTCGCACAGTGTAACGAGCGTCCGCGGAATTACAAGCATTTGGAGCGAAAGATTTCAGTAAATTTTCAAGACAACGCTAGCGGTAGAGTGCTAGCGTTGGCAACAGCTTCGCAAACAAAGACCGGAGGGATTTACCGCGGAGCACGCCGAGGATCGCGGAGAAAACCAATACAAGTTCTCCTTTCTGGCTCTCTGCGATCCTCCGCGTGCTCCGCGGTTATTCCTCTCCGCTTGCCGCGGCCGGGAAATGCAAAGATTCCGCTAGCAAATCAGCTTGACTGACCCCGCAAAACTCCAAACAATGGCGGAAGTCCCGGATACTCCGTTCCCACCCAAGGTTTACGGCCCGTGCCCAGTTTCGCCGTGATTCTTCCCGCCGCCGGCAAGAGCAGCCGGTTCCGGGACCAGAACTACAAAAAGCCGTTCATCCCTTTGGAAAACCGTCCGGTCTGGCTGCACGCCGCCGAGAAGTTCACCAACCGCAACGACGTGCAGCAGACGTTTCTGGTCATCGCCCCGGAAGACCGCGAGCAGTTGCAAGACAAGCTCGGTGCGAACGCGGCCATGCTGGGAATCGAAATCGTCGATGGCGGCAAGGAGCGGACCGATTCCATCGCCAATGCCCTGGCCCGGGTGAGGCCGGACATCGATTTCGTCGCCATCCATGACGCGGCTCGCCCCTGCCTCGCCGCGGAATGGATCGACGCTGTCTTTGCCGCTGCCGTGAAGTCCGGCGCTGCCATCCTGGCCGCGCCGATCAGCGGAACGCTTAAACGGGTCGCGAACCAGACCATCACGGAAACTGTCTCACGCGAAGGACTATGGGAGGCACAGACTCCGCAGGTTTTCGCCCGGCAATTACTCATCGATGCTTACGCCCGCCGCGGTGCCACGCCGGCGACCGATGATGCTCAGCTCGTCGAGCGGCTGGGGCACAAGGTGACGGTGGTTCCCTGCTCGGCCATGAACATCAAGATCACGACCAGAGACGATCTGCGGATAGCCGCCGCGATGCTCAAGGCGCTTCCCAAGCCGAAGATCCTGGGGGCGGCGCATCCGTTTGCAGACGATAATCTTTGGAGGTAGGCGGGGGTTGATTCCCACAGGATAATAGGCAAAACTACGGGCGATCATATCAGGGAGCTGACGCTCCCCGTTCGCCCAGAACAAGGACTCATGGTGCTATGGTGGTCTCGCGCGGCTATCACATTGCTCTTTCGCGGGAACATGCCAAGCGGCTGTTCGGGCAGAAGGACGACGAAAACCTGCGGAAGTTCCTGGACGAGCTGATCGCCGATCCCGGCATGAAAAAGAGCGGCCGCCTGTTCGACAGCGGCATCCACTGGGAGGCCATGCACCGCTGTTTGACGGAAGGGGAACTTGACTCCTCTGCCGGCGAGTTTCCGCTCAATCATGTGGTCCTCGGCGGCAAGCAGCTTCATCAGGGGGGGGACTATGTGGCGGCTCTCGTGCGACCGGACATGACCAACTTCGTGGCGGACGCCATCGCGGACATTCAAGAGGAGAATCTTCGCAAGTCATACTTCGGGCTTCCCGCCTCGTTTACAGCGCCCAAGGACGAAAAGGCGTTCATGGCCGTCTGGCTTTGCCTGCAAAACCTCAAGGACTTCTACGACGCCGCGGCTGAAAATCTGGAGGCGGTGGTCTTCACGGCGAAATATGCGTCCTGAACCCGCTCCTTCCACCGCTGTCGTTCCGCCGGTGCGGCTGGGCTCCATTGATGCCTACCGCGGCTTCGTGATGCTGCTGATGATGGCGGAGGTGCTGCATCTCTCGGCCGTCGCCGGCGAGTGGCCCGAGGAATCCCTATGGAAACCCATCTGGCGGTTCCTGGCCCTCAACCAGTCGCACGTCGAATGGACTGGCTGCACCCTGCATGATCTGATCCAGCCGTCGTTCTCGTTCCTGGTCGGCGTGGCCCTGCCGTTTTCGCTCGCCAATCGCATCAGCCACGGGCAGAGCCTGGGCTGGGCGACGCTTCATGCCGCCTGGCGGGCGCTGCTGCTGATCGCGCTGGGCGTATTCTTGCGCTCGACGCATTCGGAGCAGACGCGATTCACCTTTGAAGACACGCTCTCGCAAATCGGCCTGGGGTATTTCTTTCTCTACTTGCTCGGGCTGTCAAAACAGCGGTGGCAATGGATGGCGCTCGTCGCGGTTCTCGTCGGCTACTGGGGGGCGTTCGCACTCTACCCGCTGCCGGGGCCGGAGTTCGCCTACGATAAATTCGGCGTGCCGGCCGACTGGCCGTACCTTTATCCGCCGGAAAGTTTTCAGGCCCACTGGAGCAAGAATTCGAACCTGGCTTGGGCGTTTGACACCTGGCTGCTCAACGTATTTCCGCACGCCAAGACCGTCACCCACAACGGCGGCGGCTATGCCACGCTCAGCTTTATTCCGACGCTCGGGACCATGATTCTCGGCCTGATCGCCGGAGGTTGGCTGCAAAGGGACAAATCACCCCGCGAGAAACTACTGAAACTCTCCCTGGCCGGGCTCATTTGTCTCGTTCTCGGCTTCGGCCTCGACTATTTCGGCATTTGCCCCAGCGTCAAGCGGATCTGGACGCCGGCTTGGACGATTTACAGCGGCGGCTGGTGTTTTCTCTTCATGGCGGCGTTCTACGCCGTGATGGACGTGCGAAACTTCCGCTCCTGGGCCTTCCCGCTGACCGTCATCGGCGTGAACTCCATCGCCGCCTACTTGATCGCCCATTTGTTTGAAGACTTCATTGAAAAATCTCTGCACATCCATCTCGGCAAGCAGCTCTTTCAGTTCCTCGGCAGCGAGCTGGAACCGCTCCTCCTCGGCCTCGCCGTGCTCCTCGTTTACTGGCTGATCCTCTTCTGGATGTACCGGCGGAAATTGTTCTTGAGGATTTGAGGGGCGTCGGACTCAGACGTATCGCGGATTTTGAACAGAAGGAAACAAAGGTAACGAAGAGGAAGATCAGGAACCTTCTTTCTCCACCCGCTTCTTCTCCTCCCTTCGTTTCCTCCGTTTCCTTCTGTTCCCATCCTTCTGCTGCCGCTTCAGGTTCAGACCGAACCTTTCGCTCAACGCCGCCCTCCCTGATTCCAGGCCGCTGCTCTACAATTTCCTGCGACCCTAATCGCACTCTTTCTCCTCTTGTCCATGACGTTTCCCCGCAAGATCCTCGTCACCGCGGCCCTGCCCTATGCCAACGGGCCGATCCATATCGGGCATCTGGTGGAATACATCCAGACCGATATCTGGGTCCGCTTCCAGAAGCTGCTGGGCAACCGCTGCATTTTCATCTGGGCCGACGATACGCACGGCACGGCCATCATGATCAGCGCCAAGAAGGCCGGCGTGAGCGAGGAAGCGTTCATCGCCCGGATGAACGAGGAGCACCAGCGCGATTTTGGGACTTTTCAAATCGCCTACGACAACTACGGCAGCACGAACAGCCCGGAGAACCGCGAGCTTTGCGGGCGGATTTGGTCGGCGCTGCGCAAGGAAGGCCTGATTGTCGAGAAAGACGTCAGTCAGCTTTATGATCCGGTCGCGGGGACGTTCCTTGCGGACCGGTTTGTGAAGGGGAATTGCCCCAAATGCAACGCTCCCGATCAGTACGGGGATACCTGCGAAAAGTGCGGCTCGACGTACACTCCCGCGGACCTCAAGAATCCTTACAGCACACTGACCAAGGCCACTCCCGAGACTCGCTCCGCCAAGCACCTGTTCGTCGAACTCGAAAAGCTGCATCCGTTTTTGCAAGAGTGGACTCAGTCCGGCCTGCATTTGCAAACGGAAGTCGCCAACTACCTCAAAGGCCACTTCCTCGGTGAGCCGCTCCGCGACTGGGACGTTTCCCGCCCTGCTCCGTATTTCGGTTTTGAAATCTCAGATAGCCCCGGCAATTACTGGTATGTTTGGTTCGACGCCCCCATCGGCTACATGGCTTCGCTCGAGCAGTGGTGTCAGAAGACCGGCGAGAAGTTTAACGATTGGTGGCCGCAGGGAGCTGGCGCGGAGAGTGCCGGTGCGGAGATTCATCACTTCATCGGCAAGGACATCACCTATTTCCACACGCTCTTCTGGCCCGGCATGTTGCACGCGGCCAAATCCAAGCTGCCGACCAGGGTCCACATCCACGGCTTTCTGACGGTCGGCGGCGAGAAGATGAGCAAGAGCAAGGGGACGTTTGTCAAAGCCGAGACTTATGCCAAGCATCTCGACGTTTCCGCCCTGCGCTATTACTACGCCAGCAAGCTCGGGCCGCGGCTGGATGACCTGGACCTGAACCCCGGCGAGTTTATCGACAAGGTAAATTCGGACTTGGTCGGCAAGGTCGTCAACATCGCCAGCCGCTGTGCGAAATTTGTACAGACCAGCGGCTTGTCGGCGAAGTATCCCGACGACGGCGGCCTGTTCACGCAGGGGATCGCCGCCGGCAAGGAAATCGCCGCTGCCTACGAAGGCTGCGACTACGCCCGCGCCATGCGGCTGATTATGGAGCTCGCCGCGTGCGCGAATGTGTATATCGACGCGAAAGAGCCTTGGAAGCTCGCCAAGAATCCGGCCTGCGCTCAGGAAATTCAGGACGCCTGCACTGTTGGTCTAAATCTGTTCCGTCAGATTGTCGTCTACCTCTCGCCTGTTCTTCCGAAATTGGCGGAACAGGCGGGCGCTTTACTCAATGAGCCGATTTCCAAGTGGGAGCAGGCCCAGTCTCCTCTCGCCGGCACCAAGGTAGCGTCATTTTCACACATGATGAAACGCCTCGAACTGAAGGATTTTGACGCCATGATTGAAGAAAGCAAAGAAGGTGGGGTAGGCTTCCAGCCTGCCCAGCCAGAGGGAACAGGGGACAGGGGACAGGGGACAGTTGTGGATTCGGGCGATGCACTGCTCACCGAGCCCCTCGTCACCGACCTGATCTCCATCGACGACTTCACAAAGATCGATCTCCGCGTGGCCCGCGTAATCAACGCCGAGGAAGTGCCCGACGCGAAGAAGCTCCTCAAGCTCACGCTCGGCCTTGGCGGCGACGTGCAGCGCCAGGTCTTCGCCGGCATCAAAGCCGCCTACAAGCCCGCAGATCTCGTCGGCCGCCTCGTCATCGTCGTCGCCAACCTCCAGCCGCGGCAGATGAAATTCGGCCTCTCGGAAGGGATGGTCACCGCCTGCGGTCCGGGCGGGGAAGAAGTCTTCTTGCTTTCGCTGGATGAAGGTGCCAAGCCGGGAATGCGAGTGCATTGAAAGGCCAACGTCTCAAATCTCAAATCTCAAATTTGAAGTCCCCCCGGATTCCATGAAAACCAAATCCATCATCGTGCTGGTCCTGGTCCTGGCTGGGGGCCTGTTTCTTTCGTTGATCGCGCTCTGTGCCGGCACCCTGGTTTATTCATTTCGCATGATGGACTCGGAGATATCCCCCATGGTCGACGAGCTATTCGTCGCCATTGAAAACGACAAGTTCGCTGAAACCTATGACACGCACTTGACGCCCGAGTTTCAGAAGGTGTCCACTCGCGAGCAGTATGCCCAGCTTGGTCGGCTGATCAACACGAACCTGGGAGAGCTGAAATCCAAAAAACTGGTCCGCTTCAATGTTCAGCAACTGAACGCCAATCGGTTCGCAGATGTCGTTTACAGCGGGACATTTGAAAAAGGAGCCGGCACGATTTCGGTAAAGTTCAAAAAAGTCGGCGAGAAATGGCTGCTCGTCGGCTTTCACGTAAATTCGCCGGCATTCGTCAAGGAGCTGGCCACGGCCAATTGCCCTCACTGTGGCGAGCCGCATAACTCCGGGGCGAAATTCTGTTCCAAATGCGGCCAAGCGATTGTGCCCGCTGGCGAGAAGGCGAAGCCGGCGGAGAAATCCGCTGAAGCGGTTATGCCGTAAGCGTCCTTGGCCCGAATTAACTCTCTGGGGTCTCTGCGCCTCTGCGTGAGGCATTGCTTTTCAGAGGGAGCATCACGCAGAGGCGCGGGACGCAGAGGAAGAAGTTACTTTGTAATCGACTGCAGAAAGGGAGGCCGACAATACTCAAGTGAGGCGAACTTTGGAGTTAGGCGATATCCTTCCTTTGAGGACTGTTCGCGTCCCGCATGCGGCAGAACATCTACCACGTTCTTTTGGGTGTAGCCAGGCGGAAGGTTCAGGAAATCGATATCCCCACCGCCGCCAACCTGAACAAAGCTGGTGCCGTCGGCAAGCTCTACGACAAACAAAATGTACCCCATTCCAGATTCTTCACCCGGCCCGAAGAGTCGCGCAAACCGGGCTGGCATTCGCGAAGGTGCTTCAACAATGAACGCGACTTTTTCCGGGTGAATCCAATCCCCTTTGTCGCTGTAACGCGGGTTTTTCCAGGCCAGACATGTTTCGAACGAACTTCCATCCTTGAGCACTACGGAGCAGGGGGTGCCATACACCCCTGGTTCGATAGCCGCGAGTTGCTTGAGGAAATCGTCCGACGCGACATTGATAGGGTCGCTAGACATCGCAAACCCGCACCCCTTCTCGCAGGCTCGCAATCTGATCCTTGTACGTCGGGATAAACTCTTGCCCCACGAAGCCGGTGTAACCGGTTTCCACGATGGCTTTCATGATGGCGGGGTAGTTGATTTCCTGGTTGCCATCTAGCTCGCCGCGGCCGGGGACGCCGGCGGTGTGGTAGTGGCCGATGAGGTCTTTGTATTGCCGCAGGCGGACGATGACGTCTCCTTGCATGATTTGCACGTGGTAGATGTCGAACAGGATTTTCACCCGCGGCGAGCCGATGCGGTTGCAGACGTCGGCGGCCCATTCGATGCTGTCGCACTGGTAGCCGGGGTGCCCTTTCATCTCCACGTCTACGCGGCTGTTGAGCATTTCCAGGCAGATGGTGACTTTCTTTTCCTCCGCCAGCTTGAGGATGGTCTTCAGCCCCTCCACCGTGTTCCGCTTGCCGATTTCGTCCCCTTCCGGCCCTTTCAAATCCCCCTTCATCCCCGAAAACGTAATCACGCTCGGGCAGCCGAAGGCGGCAGCGGCCTGGATGACGCTGGTCATCCGCTCCTGGCAATAAGCCCAGTGCTCCTTGTGGTTCCAGCCTTTCACAAAGCCGTGCGTGCTGCCGATGGCGCAGGTCAGGCCGAGCGATTTGAGCAGCGGCCAGTGCTTGGGGTCGCACAGCTCCACCGATTTGAGCCCCATCGCCGCCGCCGCCCGGGCCAGCTCTTCCACCGGCATGGAGTTGAAACACCAGCTCACAACGGATTGATTGATGCGGCCTTTTTCGATTTTCCAGGTGGCATCCGCTTGCGGTTTCGCCTCCAGTTTTGAATCCTCGGCGTTTGTCATGGAAGTACCCAGGGATCCCGCGGCGACGAGGCCGGCGGTGGAAGCGAGAAGTGTGCGGCGGGAGAGATTGGTGTTCATAGAGGGATGATAGTTGCACGTCGCCGCAATTGCACGGGGTCGCCGGATTCGTCGCAGGGCTACTCAGTGTTTCAAACTGTGCCCGACACCAACCCGAAGCGTTAGCGAGGAAAAACGACGTTAGCCATGGGCTCTTCCTCGCTTACGCTTCGGGTTAGTTTCGTCGAACAC
>JBKJNY010000093.1:0-8721 GCA_046593355.1 Pirellulaceae bacterium
ATACCCGAGCATGAACAGCTCGACGATGGGAATCACCAGCGTAAAAAACAGCGTCTGCGGATCCCGAAAAATATGCAGCAGCTCCTTGCGAGCCACGGAAAACGTGCGTTGGAAGGAGAACGAGGGGAGCATGGCTTTAATGTAGCCTGCACACTCCGTGTGCAGGAATGGCGAGCGGGGGGCGTCAGCCCCCTGATATTTCTCCTCTCCCCTTGGGAGAGGCCGGGTGAGGGACTTACGGTACTCCGCTCGCCTTGTTACCGCATCTGGGAATCCAATACTTGCTATAATCGGCTCGCAAACTCAACGGATTTGCCCTCCTCGGTAGCGCCCACAGCAAAATGGCCCAGGTCGTCATCGAAAACCCGATCATCAACTCGCCATTCGACGAGCCGACGCGTCACTTCCGCTTCAGCGACGAAGGAATCACGAACCACATCGAAGACGGCCGCCGCTCCAGCTCCTATTTCGTCCCCATCGCTCGCCCTAAGAAAAAGGGGGCCAAGCAGCAGGTCTTCGAAACCGAGTGGACTCAGGATCGCATCGAAGAAAACAAGCTCGTCAACGACATCCGCCGCCGGGTCAGCCTCTGGAGAACCGGGGGCTATTTGGGCGTTACTTCCACAACCGCACGGCTCCTCGCCTATTGGAACGACCCCAGCCGCGAGAAGAAGCTCTTTTTCTGCCAGATCGAAGCGCTGGAAACGGCCATCTACATCAGCGAGGTGGGGAAAAAGTTCGGCGATGCCTGGATCGAAAACGATTTGCGCAAGGCGAACGATCTAGCCAACCCTGGCCTCCCCCGTACGGCGTTCAAGATGGCGACGGGCTCCGGCAAAACGGTCGTCATGGCGATGCTCATCGCCTGGAATACGCTCAATAAGCAGGCCAGTCCGCAGGACGCCCGCTTTGGGGATACCTTCTTGATTGTCACCCCCGGCATCACCATCCGCGACCGTCTCCGCGTTCTGTTGCCCAGTGACCCGGAGAATTACTACCGCCAGCGGGACATTGTGCCCGCTCACTTCTTGGAGCAGCTCGGCCAGGCGAAAATCCTGATCACCAACTACCACGCCTTCGGCCTGCGCGAAAAAGTCTCCGCCGGCAAAATCACCAAGTCAATCTTGGCCGAGGGCCAATCCAGCCCCTTCACGGAAACGCCCGACCAAATGGTTCGCCGCGTCTGCCGCGAGCTCGGCACCAAAAAGAACATCATTATCCTCAACGATGAGGCCCATCATTGCTACCGCCGCAAGCCCGATGCGGAAGAAGAGACCCTCACTGGCGATGACCGGATCGAGGCCCGCCGCCGGGACGAAGAGGCGCGTATCTGGATTTCCGGCATCGAAGCGGTGCAGGCCAAAATCGGTGTGAAAGCCATTTACGATTTATCGGCAACGCCGTTCTTCCTCCGCGGTTCGGGCTATTCGGAAGGGACCCTCTTTCCCTGGGTGGCATCCGATTTTTCGCTGATCGACGCCATCGAAGCCGGCATTGTGAAAGTCCCGCGGGTGCCGGTGGCCGATGATTCCATGACCGGCGACCAGCCTACGTACCGCGATCTCTGGCTGCGGATTCGCGAGGATCTCCCCAAGAAGGGCCGCAAGACCGGGGCGCTGGAAGGCGAACCAAAGCTTCCGGTCGAGCTGCAAGGAGCGCTCCTCAGCCTTTATGGCAACTACGAAAAGTATTACCGCCTGTGGGAACAGAATGCCCAGGCCCGCGCCCGCGGCCTGACTCCGCCGGCCTTTATCGTCGTCTGCAATAACACCAACGTCTCCAAGCTCGTATTCGACTACATCGCGGGGTGGGAAAAACAGATTGGCGAAGAAACGGTCGTGCAGGCCGGGCAACTTCCGATCTTTCGCAACGACGACGAGCATGGCGGCTGGCTCCATCGTCCCAATACCATTCTCGTGGACAGTCAGCAGCTTGAATCGGGCGAGGCGATGAGCGACGATTTCAAGAAAATCGCCGCCCGCGAAATTGAAGAGTTCAAGGCCGAATATCGCGCGCGGTTTCCCGGCCGCGATGCCGAGGATCTCACCGACGAAGACCTGCTCCGCGAGGTCATGAACACCGTCGGCAAGGCCGGCAAATTGGGTGAGCAGGTCAAATGCGTCGTGAGCGTATCGATGCTCACGGAAGGCTGGGATGCCAACACGGTGACCCACGTTCTCGGCGTCCGAGCCTTCGGCACGCAGCTTCTTTGCGAGCAGGTCGTAGGCCGCGCACTCCGCCGCATGAGCTATGCCGCTAACGACAAGGGGCATTTTGACCCCGAATATGCGGAAGTCTACGGCGTGCCGTTTTCCTTCATCCCGTGCAGCGGCGCGACGCAAGATCCAGAGCCCGGCCCGCTCCCCACGCGGGTCCGCGCTTTGGAAAACCGCATCGACTGCGAAATCAGCTTTCCTCGTGTCGTCGGATATCGCTATGACCTTCCCGGCGAGCAGCTTACCGCGACCTTCAGCGAAGATTCCCAGCTCGCGCTCACCACGGCGGACATTCCGACCAAGGTGCAACTCGACCCCATCGTCGGCGAGTCCAGCACCCATACTCTCGACGAGCTCAAGCGCCGCCGCCTCAGCGAAGTCGCCTTTCTGCTCGCCAAGCTGACGCTGGAGAAGTATTTCCGCGACGACGAGGGGAACGACAAGCCCTGGCTCTTTCCGCAACTCCTGGCGATATCCAGGCGGTGGCTGGCGGACTGCGTCACGCTTAAGGACAACACGTTTCCGCAATTGCTCTTGCTCATCGAGTTCGCCCACGACGCTGCCGACCGCATTTACAAAGCCATCGTCTCGTCCAGCGAAGGGACGGCAGTCCTCAAGCCGATCCTCCGCCCCTACGACGTGCTGGGGAGCACCCGCTACGTCGATTTCGACACGACTCGCCCCGTCTTCGCCACGCGGGAGGATAAGTGCCACATCTCGCACGTCGTGAACGATACGAAAGAATGGGAGCAGAAAATGGCCCAGGTGCTGGAAGAAATGCCCGAGGTCGTCCGCTACGTGAAGAACCACAATCTGGGCTTCACGATTCCCTACGCTTTGAACGGTGAAGAACAACAATACACACCCGACTTCATCGCTTGCCTCGACGACGGCCACGGCCCGGACGATCTTTTGAACCTGCTGGTCGAAGTCACCGGCGAGAAGAAGAAAGACAAGGCGGCCAAGGTCTCCACCGCCCGCACGCTCTGGGTCCCGGCCATCAATAATCACGGCGGGTTCGGCCGCTGGGCGTTCATTGAAGTCGCCGACCCCTGGAACGCCCAAGGTCCCATCCGCGCCAGCCTTCAGAAATGGGCAACTTCATGAGCGAGCAACTACCCTCCGATTCGCAGGGCAAGATGATCGTGTTCGGAGCCAAGCAGATTCGCCGCGTGTGGCACGATGAGCAGTGGTATTTCTCCGTCGTGGATATCATTGCTGCTTTGACCGACAGCGACGCACCGAGCAAATATTGGACTGCCATGAAACGGCGGGAAGAGCGCGCCAGCGGGATTCAGTTGTCTACACTTTGTAGACAACTGAAACTAACCTCTTCGGACGGCAAGACTTACAAAACCGATTGCGTCAATACCGAAGACGCCTTTCGCATCATTCAGTCGATCCCCAGCCCCAAGGCTGAACCCTTCAAACGCTGGCTGGCCGAAGTCGGCTACCAGCGCGTCCAAGAGATCGAAAACCCCGAGTTGGCCCAGCAGCGAATGCGGCAACTCTATCAGGACAAGGGCTATCCCCCCGACTGGATCGAAAAACGCGTGCGTGGCATCGCCGTCCGTGACGAACTGACCGGCGAATGGCAGAAACGCGGAATTCAGGATCAAAAGGATTTCGCCATCCTGACCGCCGAAATATCCAAAGCCACGTTTGGCCTGACTCCTGCCGACTACAAAAAGCTGAAGGGGCTCCGGCGGGAAAACCTTCGCGATCACATGACCGACCTGGAATTGATCTTCACCATGCTCGGGGAAGCCGCCACCACCGAAATCGCGCGCAACAAAGACGCGCGGGGCCTCCCGGAAAACAAACAGGCGGCCCGAGCAGGGGGCTCGGTCGCGGGCAATGCCCGTCGCCAGTTGGAAGCCAAATCGGGCCGCAGGGTCATCACCCGCGACAACTACTTGACCGACAAACCCCAGCCAAAACTTCCGCCCAAGTCGGAGTAATCATCCTCATGGCTAAGAAAAACTCGACCACGAAGGTGGAGTCCATCCGCCACAAGGACAAGCGGACGAACATCCCCACGGAGGAATTGCGGGATTTTGTGACGGAGGAGGAGCAAGCGCCGGGGACGATGCTGTATCCCCGCGATCCCTCGCTCGATCCGCAACTGGTCTGGAAGGGGAAGGATGAGCAGGACCAGAAGGATCTGGCGGTGCCGGTGGTCCCCATCTACATCCAGGAAAAGATTCACCCGCAGGCGATCATCGATGCGCTGCCGCGGATCGAGAAAGGGGGCGATTTCCAGCCCGCTCTCTGGGCGGACTTCAACGGCGGGCCGCAGGAGTTTGAGCAGAAGATCGACTTCTACCATCACGAGCAGAACTGGACCAACCGCCTGATCCTGGGGGATTCGCTCCTGGTCATGACCAGCCTCGCCGAGAAGGAGGGGCTCAAGGGGAAAGTCCAGACCATCTATCTCGACCCTCCTTACGGCATCAAGTTCGGCAGCAACTGGCAGGTCAGCACCCGCAAGCGGGACGTGAAGGACGGCAAGGCCGAGGACGCCACTCGCCAGCCGGAGCAGGTCCGGGCGTTCCGGGACACCTGGCAGCTCGGCATCCACTCCTACCTCGCCTACCTCCGTGACCGGCTGGTCTCCGCCCGCGAGCTACTGACCGAGACCGGCAGCATCTTCGTGCAGATTGGGGATGAGAATGTGCATTTGGTGCGGAGCGTGATGGATGAGGTGTTTGGGAGTGAGAATTGTTGTTCGCTCATCACGTTCCGAAAGAAGACGATGCCTCTTGGTTCGGATTATTTCGAGCAGGTATCCGACTATATTCTTTGGTACGCCAAGAGCATCGATCATGTCAAAACACGTCCGCTCTACCGAGATATGTCTGTAGAAGGCGATCCTTTGTGGTCATGGGCACAAATGACAGATGGCTCACGAAGAAAGTTGACAAGTGAAGAAATAAACAATCACCGTCTGCTTCCCAAAGGTGCGCGAGTTTACCGACTGGTCTCGATGCTTCCGGCGCAGTACCGGCAGAATCAAGATTTCGCATTCGAGTTTGAAGGGAAGAAGTATCCGCCGCCCAAAGCATCCTGCTGGAAAACCGACCATGACGGAATGAAGAAAATGGCGGCAGCGAATCGGTTACAGGCAGCCGGAAACGGTTTGCAACAAATCCTCCTTCAAGATGATTACCCTGTCTCGCGTTTCACTTCGCTATGGGCTGATACTGGTGGCGCTTCGGATAAATGGTATGTAGTTCAGACCACGACGACAGCGATTGAACGATGCCTCATTGCTTCCACCGACCCCGGCGACCTGGTTCTGGACCCGACGTGCGGCAGTGGGACAACGGCGTATGTCGCCGAGCAGTGGGGGCGGCGGTGGATTACCTGCGACACCAGCCGCGTCGCCCTGGCGCTGGCCCGGACGCGCCTGATGGGGGCTAAATATTCGTATTATCTGCTGGCCGATTCGCCAGAGGGGGCCGCCAAGGAGCGGATGCTTAGCCCGCTCGTCCACGAGCGGAGTGTGGGGGGCACGTCGAGAGAAGTCTCCACCCCTCGCCCCGTGGACGGGGCGGCTAAGCAAGAGATCGGCGACATCAAGAAAGGCTTCGTCTACAAGCGCGTGCCGCATGTCACGCTCAAGTCGATTGCCAACAATCCGGACATCCAGGAAGGGATGACGCGGGAGGCCATTGACGCGGCCATCGCCCGGCACGCCGAGACGGAGACGCTCTTCGACCAGCCCTACGAGGACAACAAGCGGGTTCGGGTCTGCGGGCCATTCTGGGTGGAGAGCCTGAGCCCGCACCGCACCATCAGTGTCGACGAGAAAAGGCAGCGGGCGGAGCATTTCAAGCACGGCCGGAATCTGCAGGTCATCGGTCCCGATGATTTCGGCCACATGATCCTGGAAAACCTCCGCAAGGCGGGGGTGCAGAACACCCGCAAGAACGAACGATTGAAGTTTGAAACCTTGGAACCCTACGCCGGGGAATGGATTCATGGGGTCGGGGCGTACATGGAAAGCAGTCCGCAGATTTCACAGATGGACGCAGATTTGAAGTCAGGATTCACAAAATCTGCGAAATCTGCGAAATCTGCGGACGAAACTTCTGCGGTGATGAAGCGGGCCGCAATCTGTATCGGACCCGAACATGGCACCGTCGGGGCGATGCTCATCAAGGAGGCGGCCAAAGAAGCGGTGAAAGGGGTCGGCTTCGACCTGCTCATCGTCTGCGGCTTCGCCTTTGATCCCACGGTCAGCGAAGAATCCAAACGGTACGGTAAGTTGACGGTTCTCCCCACGAAGATGAACCCCGACCTGGCCATGGGGGACGAGCTGCTCAAAAAGACCGGCGCGGGGAACCTGTTCATGGTCTTTGGCGAGCCGGACGTGGAAATTCGACGCTTAGCCCCCGCGTCCACGCGGGGAAAGGCGGGCGAGACCGGGAAAAAGCCGCAGCACCGCGTGGACGCGGCGGCTAAGCAAGAGCAGATCGAAGTGGAGATCAAGGGGCTCGACGTTTACGACCCCACCACCGGCCAGATCCGCAACTCGTCAACGGACGATATCGCCTGTTGGTTCATCGACACGAACTACAACGGAGAAAGCTTCTTCGTGCGGCACGCCTACTTCACCGGGGCCGAGGAGCCCTATGACAAGCTCAAGCGGGCCCTCCGCGCCGAGATCAACGAAGATGCCTGGAGCAGCCTCTACCAGACCGTCAGCCGCCCCTTTTCCCTTCCAGAAACGGGGAAAATTGCCGTGAAGGTCATCAACCACTACGGCGACGAAGTCCTCAAGGTGTTCGAGGTTTCTTAGAATTCTTGCCAGCCGCCGACGTTTGGAGCCTTGACGAACGCCTCTATAGTGTACAATAGAGCCTAGTCAGGCCGGCGAGAATCCGGCGGGGTCTTTGACAAGTGAAGATGGTCGAGTAACAGATCGAAGGGAAAGGCTGCGCGCGGAGGCAAGGAGGGGCGGGATCTGAGATTTGAAATCTGAGATTTGAGACAGGGCTGAGACTGCGTAAGTGTGTGAATAACAGGTTATTAAATCGCTAAGATATACCACGGAGTGGTGGAGAAAGCGATGAATCAAGAAAGGGGGTGATTCAGGGGGCTGGTCGAGCCGTGAATCATCCGAAGTGGCTGGAGAATAAGGAGTTAGGGCGATAATGTGAATCAAGTGAATCAAAAACAAACAGGCGCGAATCAGTGAATCAGGAGGCAGAAGTTTGCAGTTTTCAGTGTTCAGTGTTCAGCATGAGATGGCAGCTCTTTGGCAACTTGGTTGTGTTGGATGTGTCCCAGGGGGACGTGCGCGGGTTTTTGGGAAGGGAGGGCGGTATCAAGAATCGAGCGAAAAGCATCGTTTTGGTATCAGAGTGGCAGTTGCAAGCAGCGAGGCGGCAAGGAGTTGCGGCGAATCTTAGAACGCCTTTTTCCCGACGTGGGGACATTGAAAAGCGGTATCAAAATCAGGGTCGGAAGTTTTCAGTTTTCAGTGTTCAGTGTTCAGCCACAGAACACTTCTGAACACTGAACACTGAACACTGAAAACTGCCCTGCCCCTCACGCCGCGTTCTTCTGGTTTTTGGCCAGGGTGACGAAAACGTCTTCCAGGTTGGGCTGGGCGGGGCGGATGTCGATGCCGGGGGCGGCGATGTCGGTGAGGGGGTCGTCCTGGACGACTTCGCCCGGATGCAATCCCGCGCCAGCCGCGGCCCGCTTTCGGTGGACGACCTGCTGGAGATGTCCACTCCGCGGGCCTATTACCTCGTCACTTCGCTGCCGGCGCTGGCGTCGAGCCGGAAGTAACGCTCGGCGAACCCAGTTATTTCAGAGCCTCCCACGCCCCTAGGAGCAGACTCGCCGCCCGCACAATTTCGTCGTCGGTCGTGAACCAGCCCAAGCTCAATCGCACGGTGCCGCGGGCCTGGGGATCGGAGATGCCCATGGCGGCGAGGGTGGGAGAAACGGCGGCGGATTCGCTGTGGCAGGCGGAGCCGGTGGAGGCGCAGAGTTCGGGGATGCGGTCGAGCAGCTCGTGGCCGACGACGCCGGGGAAGCTGACGCTGAGCGTGTTGGGCAATCGCGGGGAGAGCTGGGCGTTGAGCTTCAGGTCGTCGCCGACGCCGGCTTGCAGGAGGTTCCATAAGCGGTCGCGGAGCTTTTGCAGGCGCTGCTGCGACTCGTCGAGACTTTTCAAGGCCAGATGGCAGGCCCGGCCGAGGCCAACGATGTGCGGCACGTTTTCTGTCCCCGCTCGCAGCCCCGCTTCGTGCCCCGCGCCGTGCATGATCGGTTCCAGCGGCACGCCCCGGCGGATGTAGAGTGCGCCGATGCCTTTCGGGGCGTAGACCTTGTGCCCGGCGATTGTCAGCAGGTCCACGTCCAGCTCGTCCACCATCGTGCGGATTTTTCCCACGGACTGGGCGGCGTCGGTGTGCAGCAGCACGTGCCGCTCGTGGCAGATTTCGGCAATGGCCTTCAGGGGCTGGATCGCGCCGGTCTCGTTGTT
>JBKJNY010000190.1:0-34208 GCA_046593355.1 Pirellulaceae bacterium
CTGGAGCTGCATCAAGTGACCGGCATCCCCGATCCTAAGACCATCAGCCCCAAGATGTGGATGGAGCGCGGCTATCCGTACATGATTTACTCCGACCGCAGCATCCCCAGCAAACGCGAGCCGGTGCGGGATACGCGCAAGGTCATCCAGGTGTGGTGAGGGGGGGAGGGAAGTGCAAAGTGTAGAGTGCAAAGTGCAGAGTACTGAAAACTGGGTACAAAGAGAAAAGGCGAAAGCTGATAGAATTTACCCGGATAGCCAGAGAATCGAACCCCACTCCATGTCCCCCATCCTTCAACTCACGCCGCGCATCACGCTGCTGCCGATCATTCACGGCAGCGGGGAGTTTGCGCTGGCGGTGCGGCGGGTGATGCTGGAGGAGAAGTTCGATTGCGTGGCGGTGCCGCTCCCGCCGTCGTTTCAGCAGGATGTCGAAAAGGCGATTGAGTTTCTCCCCTCGCCGAGCCTGGTGATTCAGTTTGACGCAGGGGAATTCGAGGCGGAGTGGAATCCGGAAGAGGATGACGACGACGATGACGATGACGTCGACTTCGGCGAGTATGTGCGGTGGACGAGCTATGTGCCGATCGACCCTTGTCAGGGGGTGATTGCCGCGTTGCGGGCCGCCCGGTCGGAGCATATCGACCGGGCCTTCATTGACTTGGAAACCGGCGCGTATGAGCCGGCGGAAGCGGTGCTGCCGGATGCCTATGCGCTGAAGACGGTTGCGATCGATCAGTTTGCGGCCGCCCTCTTGCCGGCGATTCCCCGGCCCAGCGGCAAGCAGCACGAGGCCCGTATCGTTCACATGGCCCACCGGCTGCGGCAGCTCGAGAGAAAGTACAAGTCCATCCTATGCATCTGCTCGGTCTTGGACTGGCCGTGGATTCGTGAGGCGTATCAGGAGAAGACGCCGGCCATTCTCAAGGACGCGGACGTCGAGGAAACCAGATGTTATCAGCCCGATCCCCAGACCCTGCTGTTCCTGCTGGGGGAGCTGCCGTTCATCACCAGCTTGTATGAGCAGGCGCGGGCGGACCTGGAGGACGACGAGAACCTCTCCGTGGACGGCGTGAAGGAGCTGCTGCTGTCCGCCCGCGAAGGTTATCTCGCGGAGATGAAAAAGCGGGCCCGCAAAATCACGCCGCATCTGTTGCGGCAGTGCCTGAAGTACATCCGCAATCTGTCGCTGCTGGAGAACCGCTTTACGCCGGACTTGTATACGCTGGTCATCGCCGCCAAGCAAGTCTGCGGCGATCAGTTTGCCCTGCACGTCGCCGAGACCGCCCGCGAGTACCGGGTGAAGCAAAGCAGTGCTCCGCCCTACGAAACGATCAAGCTCGGCATCGACGAGGCCCGGCTGCCCGATGGCGAGATCGTCGGCCTCGTCAGCCGCCTGCCCGGGCCGCCGATGACGTGGCGGACGCTGGAATTGCAGCGGCGGCCGGAGCGGAAGGAGCGGGAGCAGTGGGAGATGCGGTGGAACCCCTACTCGCAATGCAGTTGGCCGCCGGAGGACGAGAAGATCGAGGATTTTCGGGCCCACGTCTTCGACCGGGCGCGGGCCGTGCTGGGGACGGACCTGGCCCGTACGGAGAAATTCACGACGAGCATCATGGACGGCATCGATATCCGCGATACGCTCCGCCACTGGTACGACGGCGAGATCTACGTGAAGGTAATGCCCCCCAGCCGCGGCAAGCTGGACTGCGTGGTGATGCTGTTCGACACCCCGGCGGACCCACGGGACTATCCGTGGCGGACGACGTGGTACGCGGAGCACGAGGAGGAATCGACGCTGGCCTTCTACGCCACGGATTTCGCCAAGGAGCTGGTCGGCCCCGGCATTGCCCTATCCACCTACGGCGGAGCGATGTTCCTGTTCCCGCCCGTCCACATCCCAGACATCTGGCGGGACCGCGACCTGGACTTCACCGAGACGCTGGAGGAGCGGCTGGTGGCGGCGGGCTGCCTGCATAGCCAGTGCCCGCACGTCGCGCTCGTCAGTCCAGTGCCGCCCGGAGCCGGCTTCCGCAAGCTGGCCAAGCATTTTGGCAAGAAGCTCGTCCACATTCCGCTGGGACAGTTCGGCGACGGCGTGATCCAACAGATGCGGATGATGCATGTGCTGAATGGGCATCACATCCGGAGTTATGCGGCGAATTTTATCAGGAAGGCGTGAAAGTACTCATCTCGCTCCGCGAGATGATTCCTCACGCGGAGCGTGAGGAGTACTTTTCTGGCGATGTCAATACTCCACCCACATCAGAAACAGCCCTTGCGGCGGCGCGGTCATGCCACAGACGCGGCGGTCCTTGGCGGCCAGGATTTCCAGCGGCCAGTCCGGCGGGTGATTCCCTTTGCCAATCTGCATCAGCGTGCCGGCGATGTTGCGGACCATGTTGTACAAAAAGCCGTCGGCTTCGACTTCGATGATGACCCGGTCGGTCCGCTCCGCTTCCCGACGCTCGACGAGCAGCTCATGGATGGTTCGCTCCGTCGTCAGTCGCGACGAGCCGTGCGACTCGAAGCTCATGAAGTCGTGCGTCCCGACAAGATGTCTTGCCGCTTGCTGCATCGCCTCCACGTCCAGGCGCGTGTGGATTTGCCAGACGTATTGCCGGTCGAAAATGTCTCGCACCCGGCCGTCCTGGATGATATAGCGATAGCGCTTGCGAAGTGCGTCCCGGATGGGATGAAACTCCGCGCTCGTCTCGCTGGTCTCGAACACGAAGATGTCGTCGGGCAGCTCCGCGTTCAGGGCTTTGGTGATGGCCTCCGGCGGATGCCGAGTGGCGGACTGAAAGCCGACGACCTGAGCGAGAGCATGAACGCCGGAATCGGTCCGGCCGCTGGACTTGCAAATCACCGGCTCTTGCAGAATCTTTCCCAGCGTCTGCTCCAGCACACCCTGCACCGTCCTCCGCCGCGGCTGCCGCTGCCAACCGGTGAAGTGGGTGCCGTCATAGGCGAGGGTGAGCTTGAAGGAACGCATGTCTGCGGTTTTAACGCAAAGGCGCGGAGGCGCACAGACGCGAAGAGGAGGAGGGAAGGAGAGAGAGAGAGACGGAGAGAAAGAGAGAAGAAGAGATGCCTATTGAATCAGCTCCTCCGCCTCCGCGTTTTGATGCACGGTGATTTCGCCGGCATCTTCCAGTTTGCGAACGACGTCGACGATTTGCTGCTGGACCTGCTCGACTTCCGACAGCCGCACGGAGCCGAGGAATTCCATCTCTTCCTGCAGGTTGGCGGCGGCCCGGCTGGACATGTTGCCGAGGATTTTCTGCTTGAGCTCGGCGCTGGCTCCCTTGAGGGCCATCGTCCACTGGCTGGTCTCGATATTCTTGAGGACGTTCTGAATGTCCTTGTCGTTGAGCTTGCAGAGGTCCTCGAAGATGAACATCAGGCGGCGAATTTCCTCGACCAGGTCGGCGTCTTCCTGGGCCAGGTTCTCCATCAAGGCCCGCTCGGTGCCGCGGTCGGCCACGTTGAGGATCTCCGCGACGCTATGCACGCCCCCCGCTTTTTGGAACGACTGGGTCATCAGGTTGGCCATGCGGCTTTCCAACCCGCGTTCGACTTCCTTAATGACTTCGGGGCTGGTTTGTCCCATGTGGGCGATGCGGCGAATGACGGCCAGTTGCCGGTCGGCGGGGAGCCCCTTCACGACCTCGGCCCCAATCGGCGGCGGCAAATGCGAGAGGATGAGGGCGATGGTTTGCGGGTGCTCGTCGAGGATGAAGGTCAGCAGGTTCTGCGGATCGACCTTCTTGAGGAAGTGAAACGGGAGGGCCTCGATCGAGTGCCGCAGGTTTTCCAGCGTGGTGCCGGCCTGGTCGCCAAAGGCTTTCTCGACGAGGCTCTTGGCGATCTCCACGCCCCCCGCTTCACCGCCGAGCGTGTGCGGGTTCGAGTTGCCAAACTCGCGGAGCACGCCCTCCTGCTCTTCTGCCGACAGCCGGCCGAGCTTGGCGATTTGAATCGTGACCGCCTCGACCTGCTTGGAGTTGAGCTTGGCCAGCAGCAGCGCCGCCTGATCCTCCGGCAAGCTGGTCAGCAGGATGGCGGCTTTACGAAGTTCGGCGGGCATGTTGGTAGTAACCGGCTTCAGCCGGTTAAGTCCGTTCCTAGTAACCGTTTCAGTCGGTTACTTAACCCGCTGAAGCGGGTTACTACAAGCGAGAGTATCGGCAAATGGGAAAGGAGAGTCGAGGTCAATTTCTGGCCGCTATTCCCCGGTCAATTCGCAGATGCCCCACTGGCCGTTGTTCTCATCCACCCCGATTTGCACCCGCTCTGGCCGGTGGCCGGAGCGCTCTTCGAGAGCCGCGAGCAGTCGCTCGCCAATCCAGTGGGCCAGCAGCTCCGCCGTGGTATTGGCGAGGGGCAGCAGCACACAGTCGTCCGCGGGAAAGACCCAGCGGCGGCCATCGGGCAGAAACGTGGCAGTGACTTCCCTCGCATCGGCCACCACCCGAATCAGCGGATGGCTCGTCGGCAGCAGCATCCGGTGCTCCAGCTCCTCGAGAATCTTACGCAGCTCATCCCGCACGGCGATAAAGTCCATCACATACTGATTCTCATCGAGCTCCCCATGCACTTCGCAAGCCACGCGATAGTTATGCCCGTGCAGCCGTTCGCAGACGTTCCCCGCGAACGTGATGAAATGCGCCGCGCTGAAGATGTGGTGCTCCTTGTCGAGCCGAATGTGGTAGCGGGTGGACATGACTTACTTCTTGGCCTGCGACTTTCGACGGAATGGCACAGCCGCCACTTGAAAGCTATCGCGGTACACGATCGTTCCTGGATCGTCGGTCGAATTGAGTGCTACGATCACACCGTGTTCTTCCAGAATAGCCACAAGTTCCCAAAGCATCTTCACCATCTCTTGCTGATCGGCACGAAACCAGAAGACTGCTCGCCAATGAGCCCCCTTCATTTTGGGAGCCTTCAAGTTTTGATCAAACCAGTTACAGATAGCGTTGCCACGCTCTTGCGCCCAGCCTTCCAATTTGTCCTTATCTTCCAACCTTCCGAAAGCCTGAAAAATTCCAAGGTCTTTCGAGGTTTCCGCATCCTTGAGACGAGTCACAAATCGTATGTAATTGCGACTCATAAAGCACTAGCGGAGTGGAACCTTGAGCTTACCGTCCCTGAACAACACAAACAGCCCCGCGGCAATCAAGTCAGCCGTCGTGCCAGGGTTGCGGCGGTGGCCGTCGCTGCGGAGGAAGAAGTCAAGATCGGCGGCGGCTTCGTGATAGGCGTCGTCTCCAGGGGAACCGGAGGACAGGACGGCGGCGGCGTAGGTGCTGACTTCTCGAGCCGTTTCCAGGCCGCACTTGCGGGCGATGAGACTGTCGGGATGTTCCGCGAGCAGCCGCAGGTGCGTGTGGATGATGGCGTCGGTCAGCGACCAGCGGCTGGCGGCTTCGCTCAGCCAAGGAGGGATCTTGCCGAGCACGAGGTCAAAGTCCGTGACGTACTGCTGGGCGATGAGGTCTCGCTCTGCAGCGGCGGCCATGGCGCTAAGCAGATTTATGGGGGCTTCCGCGGTGACATCCATTTTCTCGACTTTTCCCATGCCGCCGGGCTGGGCCAAACGAATGGCTTCATACACAAACCGGCTGTCTTCGGGTGTCAGCCCTCGGAGCACTTTTCCAACACCGCCAATCAGCGGCTCATCCCGCGGAACAGCGGCCAACGGCGCGAGCAGCAGGACCATGCCGAGATTGGTGTTGGTGTCCACAAGTTGCCGCGTGGCGCGGATGGCTTCGAGAATGGTTGCGCCGACGCTAACCCGCTGAAGCGGGTTACTACAAGCTTCCAACGCTGGGCCGATGGCGACGGCGCTGACCAAGAAATCCGTAAACGTCAAGTTTTCAAAGTCCGTCCCCCGATGCACGTTGCCAACCTTTGGCGCCGTCGCTTCCAGCAGACAGGCCAGCGTGGCGCACTGGCCGATGGACAGAGGCGACGTCAGGGGGACGGGAGTCTTAGGCGGCATGGATTTTTCAAGTGGCATAGCTTCTCTCGCCTAAGACTCCCGACCCCGTTGCAAAAACTCCCGCACCAGTGGCAAAATCCGCTCGGGGGCGTCTTCCACGACGTAATGGCCGCAGTCATCGAATCGATGGACTTCCGCCTGCGGCCAGTGGGTCAGGAAGCGGTCGAGGCACTCGGGCCGAAAGCACCAGTCCTTCATGCCCCAGATGAGTTGAATCGGCCGGTCGCCGAGCGAGGGAAGGCCGGCTTCGATTTGCTCGAGGATCCGCCACGTTGGATGCCGCGAAGTGAAAGGAATGTCTTGCACGAACCGCTGGGTAGCGATGCGGTTGGCCCACGAGTCATACGGCGCGATGAGACCCGCCTGCACATCCCTGGCCAGCGGCTTTTCCACGGCCATCGTCAGTGCCGAGCGGGCAAAGGCATTGAAGCCGCGGATGGCGAGGGTGCCGAAGAGCGGAATCCGACAGGTGGCGATTCGCAGCGGCACAAACGGCGGCGGGAACGCGCCGGTGTTGAACAGCACAATGCGGCTGAACCGCTCTGGCAGCTTCAGCACTGTTCCCAGACCAATCGCCCCGCCCCAGTCATGCGCCAGCAGCGTCACGCCTTGCAGATCCAGCTGCTCCACCAGGGTGACGAGATTCTCGATGTGCTGTGTGAGCGTATACGGATAATCTTGCGGCTTGTCCGAAAGTCCGCATCCGATGTGATCCACCGCGATGCAGCGATACTGGTCCCGCAAACCCAGAATCAGATTCCGCCAGTAGAACGACCAGGTCGGGTTCCCATGCACAAACAGCAGCGGCTGGCCGGCACCCTCGCCGAGATAGTGATAGCGCAAGGAGCCGAGGAGGTGGTGGTGGGACTCGAACGTATAGAGCGATTTCCACACAACTGGTACGTGCAGAATGATGGAAGCAGAATGATAAAAGGCAGACGATGGACGCGCTCATTTCAAGATAGGCGAATGGCCCAGCGGCGGGTAGGACGGCAGTGCAGAACTAGCACCTCATCCTTCATCATTCTGCATTCATCATTCTGCATTTGCTTCGTCGGCCTTCTTCTTCCAAAAGTCCCTCGCCATCCGGTGGTACTCCAGCACCTCGGCTTTCTGCGTCTCGTCGTCGAGCTTCAGCCGCTTCGCTCGCTCGATGACCCAGTCGAGGAAGAACTGGGCCGACTTCTTGCTGACTGTCGGCTTGTAACCGACCTGCACGTAGTACGGGCCGGTCATGGCAAAGCGGTAGGTCTTCTCGGCATCGGCCACGGCCCGCACGGCCAGCCAACCGCTCTTCTCGAACTTAATGGGCGGCAGATGCCCTTCCTTCTTCGCCCATTCGTCCAGCCGCACTTCGTGAGCGACCTTGCCGTCCTTGATGACTTCCAGGTAGTGGATTTTGTCGCGAGTAGAGAGGTTGAGGGCCACGTCGAGCTCGACGGATTCCCCTTCCTCCACCTGGAACACATGCCCCGGCAGCGCCCCTTCGGGGTCCACGTCTTGCCCTGCCGCCTTGGCCGGCGTGCAGTGGACTCGCGGCTGCATCATCGGGCCGTTGGTCACAACGACGCGGCCCTTCCGCAGATTCTCGAACCAGCTTTCCCAGGTCAGCTTTTCGCCGCAGTGGACGTAGACCCGGTTGTAGCCGACCGGATTGGGCAGCACCTCCGACGCACTCCCGGCCGACGGCGGCAGGCGGATGCCGGCATTGAGCAGGTGGAAGTAGATGTCCATCGTCCACCGCCCGTTGCCGCGAGGCTCGGGATAGAGCTTCGTGTCGCGAGCTTTCCCCCAGGCCTCGCCGGAGTAAACGCCGCTGCGGTGCATGTGGTTGTGGGCCAGGCCGATGGAGTGCATCTGCCCGCTCGCCACCCAGGTCGGCATGTCCCACCAGAAGGGCTTCTCGATATCGATATGCACCGCCGGATTCATCCGGGCCTGCTCCACGAACTTCAGTGGCGACGGGTACTCCCGCTTCGAGCCCATCAGCGGCAGCGGTTCCTTGAGGTTGAAGTACAAGAGCGCGCCGCCTTCCCGCTCATCTTCCCCGGCGAGCAGGTTGTACATCCGGTCGCTGGCGAACGTGACTTGCGTTTCCTTCGGCGGTCCCTTTTCCTTAAAGACGTTCCGGTCGTTCCACCAGGTGATGACCGGGGCGACGTGCAAGTCCTCGGCGACCATGTGCAGCTCGATTTCCTTCGGGTCGCGGTGGATGTGCAGATCCCCGGACCACCAGCCGGCTTTGCTCATGTCGATGAACCGGGAGAGCACGACTTCCTTGGCGTCGTTGGCCCCTTTTTCAAGCGTGAACTGGCCGCTCATCGTGCGGTACTCCGGCCCCCGCTCCATCTCAAACGTGTACGTCCCCAGCGGCAGCTCCAGGCGGATTTTGTTCTCGAACACAAAATGGTCGTGCCAGTAGGGCACCTTGGGCACCTTCACCGGCTTTCCCTTGGCGTCCTTCAAATGCATCCGCGCGGCAATCGGCTGGCCGCTGTCCTTGTCGATCACCCGCACCTCCAGTTCCCCTTTGCCGCCGGCAGCGAAGAGCGGCGCGGTCAGTGCCAAGAGAATGAGAATCGCAATCGTCGCCAGTCGTTGAAGTGTCGTCATCGCCTCACCTCGAAGGAAGTCGCATGCTCCGCACCGCCGCTATTGCGTTGCTTCGCAAGTCTAGCACGCGGAATTTGCCGGAAGTGTTCCGCCAATCCACACTGGCAGGACAATTGCTTCTCGCGTAACCTGAACACTTGGAACAAATCTCCACCGCAAGTAGGACGGAGCATTGCTCCGTCCTACAAGAACTCCCGCCTCATGGCCACCAGCGACTACTACAAGACCTTGGGCGTCAGCCGCGGGGCGTCGAAGGATGAAATCCAAAAGGCCTACCGCCAACTGGCCAAAAAGTACCACCCCGATTTGAATCCGGACGACAAGACAGCTAAAAAGAAGTTCCAGGAGGTCCAGCAGGCGTACGACGTGCTCAGCGACGAGAAGAAGCGGCAGATGTACGACCAGTTCGGGCCGGAGTTCGAGAACATCCGCCAGGGCCCAGCCGGCGGCGGCGGGCAAATGCCACAAGGGTGGGAGGGGGTCGATTTCTCGCAGTTCGGTGGTCCGGGCGGCGGGGCAGGGGGGGCCTCTGCGGCGGACATCGAGGATCTGCTGCGGCAGTTCACCGGCGGCGGGTTCCACGGTGGTGCTGGCGAGAGTTTCGGGAGCACGCCGCGCCGCCGAGGCCGCAAGAGCACTCAGCCTGGTGCCGACGTTGTCCATGAAGTGGAGGTTCCCTTCGCTAAGTCCATTGAAGGGGGCGAAGTCGTCATCCGGCTGCGGCGTCCCAGCGGCGAAGTGGAAACCCTCACGGTCAAAATTCCCTCCGGTATCGACAGCGGCAAGACCATCCGCCTCCGCGGCCAAGGGGAACCCGCCCCCGGTAGTGGTCCCGCCGGCGATCTGCTCGTCACGATTAAGGTCGCCCCGCATCCGTTCTTTTCGCGGGACGGAATGAACCTGCACGTCCGCGTTCCCGTCACCATCGGCGAAGCGGCTCTCGGCTCGAAGGTCGATGTCCCCACGCCGCACGGCACCATCACCATGACCATTCCCGCCGGCACCAGCAGCGGCAAACGGATTCGCGCCAAAGGCTACGGCGCGAGGACCAAGGACGGCACCCGCGGCGACCTATACGCGGAAATCCTGATTACCCTTCCTAAGACGATTGACGATGCCAGCGCCGAGCTTATCCGCAAGTTTGAGAACAGACAGGAACAATCGCCGAGGGAAGAGTTGAAGTGGTAAGTTTGTAGTAACCCGCTTCAGCGGGTTAGCTCACTTGTTTCGTTTCACGAGCCATTAACCCGCTAAAGCGGGTTACTACGAACCATGAACCTCCTCGCCTTCCAACTGCTCCTACTGGCGGAAGAAATACCGCTCAAAAAGTTGGACGGCGCGACCCGGGCCAAGGTGCTGGCGGCTCTGGCGGGGCTGATTATCCTTGGCTTCGCGATGGCTTTGCTTATCTGGCTCGGTGCGCGAGTGACCCGCCGCTATATGTACGGCACCAGCTACCACAAACCGACGCCGCGTCCTGGCACCAGCGATTGGTCTCCCCAGCCGCTCCAGCCGGGAGAGAAGTTTGACGACGAGCCCTAGTAGTCTGCTCACTCCGTGAGCGGACATTACTTTATGCCCGACCTTCGCTTCCCCAAGAACCATCACCTTCGCAAGGAGGCTGACTTCCAGCGCGTCTACGCCGCTCGCGTCTACGCCGCGGATGACGTGCTGGTGGTCAACGGCTGCGAGAATGGGCTCGCGTATCCGCGGCTGGGACTGAGCGTCTCCCGCAAAGTCGGCAATGCCGTTGTTCGGAACGCCTGGAAGCGCCGCATCCGCGAAGCGTTTCGGCTATCGCGCGACCTATTGCCCGTAGGAGTTGACTTCGTGATCAGGCCGCAGAAAGAAGCGGTGCTTGATTTCCACGCTATCGTTCGCTCTTTGCCGGAGCTTGCCTCCAGAATTTTGCGCAAGATCGCAAGGCACCGAACGTGAGTCTGCTGCGGTTCATCTTGCGTCTCCCCAGCTTCGTCCTCATCGGCCTCGTTCGCATCTACCAGTGGACTCTCAGCCCGATCATCGGCCGGCAGTGCCGCTTCCAGCCGACGTGCAGCCACTACTTTATCGGTGCGGTGGAGAAATACGGGGCCATCCGTGGCAGTCTCAAAGGCGTCTGCCGCATCTGCCGCTGCAACCCCTTCTGCCGTGGCGGTGACGACCCGCCATAGTAGCCTGCACACTCCGTGTGCAGGTATGTCCGCTCACGAGTGAGCGGACTACTTTTGGGTAGGCTTCCAGCCTGCCCAAAAACCGCTATACTTTGAGGTTTCAATCATTCGCCTAGAAATCGAATCGCGGCTACCGCCCGCCGCGGCAATGACATAACCGGTTGACACAAAGGACTTTACGATGGCCCAGTGCGAGTTTTGCGCAAAGACGAAGAGCGTCGGCAACCAGATTACGACCCGCGGCAAAGCCAAATACCTGGGCGGCGTCGGCACCAAGGTGACCGGCATCACCCGCCGCGAGTTCAAGCCCAACTTGCAGCGGATCAAGATCACCACCCCCAATGGCACCAACAAAACGGTGCTGATTTGCACGCGGTGCCTGAAAAAGGGGATTGTCCGCAAAGCGGTCAAGCAAGCTCCTTTTAAACTGCCGGTGGATCACAGGCCCAAGCCTGCCCCGCCGAAGGCCATGGCCCCCAAAGCCGTCGCCAAGCCGGTGAAGGCCAAGGCTTAGCCGCTAACAATCATGTCTCTCACCCGCGCCGATGTCGAAAGAGTTTCGCTGCTGGGGCGATTGCTCCTCAGCGATTCCGAGCTCGACAAGATGACCGAGCAGATGGGACGGACGGTCGGCTACATCGAGCAGCTCAGCGAGCTCAATACTGACAACGTCCAGCCGATGGCCCATGCGTTGGAGATGCACAACGTGTTTGCGGAAGACACACTCGGTGCCAGCCTCCCCCGCGAATCGGCTTTGGCGAACGCCTCGAAGAAGGACGCGGAGTGCTACCTGGTGCCCGCGGTGTTGGGGGAATAGCCATGATCTCCCGCTCCGCCACCGACCTCCTCCGCGACCTCTCGGACCGCAAGCTCTCTTCCGTCGAGCTGACGCAAGCGTATCTCGACCAGATCAAGCAGCATGACGACCAGGTGAAGGCTTTTCTGCACGTCGATCCCACAGCGGCCCTGGCTCGGGCCAAGGAAATCGATGAGCGGCGGGCGGCTGGCAAACCGGTGGGCAAACTCGGCGGGCTTCCGGTCGCAATCAAGGACGTCATCTGCACCCAGGGACAGCGGACGACGTGCGGCAGCAAGATGCTGGAGAACTTTGTGCCGCCCTATGATGCCACCGTGGTCAAGCGGCTCAAGGAAGCGGACGCGGTCCTGATTGGCAAGACGAATATGGACGAGTTCGCGATGGGAGGCTCCACGGAGAACTCCGCTTTCTTCAAAACGACGAATCCTTGGGACAAAACCCGCGTCCCCGGCGGCTCGAGCGGTGGGGCGGCGGCTTGCCTGGCGGCATCCATGGCCCCGCTTTCCATCGGCACGGATACCGGCGGCTCCATCCGCCAGCCGGCCGCTTTTTGCGGTGTCACCGGCCTCAAGCCGACCTACGGCCGCGTCAGCCGTTATGGTCTGGTCGCGTTCGCCAGCTCGCTCGACCAGATCGGCCCGCTGGCGGCGACGGCGGAAGATGCCGCACTGCTCCTGGAAGTCCTCGCCGGTCACGACCCGCTCGATTCCACGTCCGCGAACATTCCCACCCCCGAATACACTTCTTCGCTTAGCCAGCCCCTCCAGGGGCTGAAGCTCGGCCTCGTGAAAGAGCACTTCGGCCCCGGCCTCGATTCCGAAGTCGAAGCCGCCGTCCGCGAGGCAGTGAAAGTCTACCAGTCACTCGGCGCGACCGTGAAGGACATTTCGCTGCCGCACAGCAAGTACGGCATCGCCACCTACTACATCATCGCCCCCAGCGAAGCGAGCAGTAACCTGGCCCGCTACGACGGCGTCCATTTCGGCTACCGCACCGACGAGAAGCAGATGCTGGCGGAGCTGGAGGCGGAACGGAAAGCCCTGGAAGCGAAGAAAGACGAGAAGGGGCTGAAGAATCTCGATACGGCTCTCATCCGCCTTTACCGCAAAACGCGGGCGGAGGGCTTTGGCCCCGAGGTGAAGCGCCGCATCATGCTCGGCACTTACGCCCTCTCCGCCGGCTACGCGGACAAGTACTACGTGCAGGCCCTCAAGGTCCGCCGGCTGATCCGCGGCGACTACGATGCGGCCTTCCAAGAAGTCGATTTCATCATCGGTCCCACCGCCCCCAATCCGCCGTTTCGGATCGGCGAAAAATCGGGGGACCCGCTCGCCATGTACCTGGAAGACCTTTACACGGTCACCGCCAACCTCGCCGGCATCGCCGGCATCAGCATCCCCTGCGGCTTCACCAGCGGCAAAACCACCGGCACTCAACTCCCCATCGGGCTGCAAATCCAATCTCGCCCCTTCGACGAAGACCGCCTCCTCCGCGCCGCCGCCATGTTTCAGCGGGGGACGGATTGGCATACGAAGAGGCCAAGCCTTAGCTGACAATGAGTAGCCACACCGATGAGCAAGCAACTAACAATCGAAGTGTCCGACGAGTTGCATGAGAAGCTGCAAGGACTCGCCAAGTCGCAAAATAGAACGCTCGATGAATTGATTCTTTTTATAGTCGAGAAATTCGCGGCAAACTTTAGTCAAGGGAAAGGGCCGCACAGCATTCGAGACATCAAGCCAGTTCACGTCGGAGAAATTTTGAAACCTTGGAATTCGCGAGCAGAGCTTCTGGAGGATTTCTTCGATCGCGAAGATTGACACTTTCCATAAATCAGACTGTCCCATTTCATGGAGGTGGCCGTCATGGACAAACCTAAGTCTCGCCCGTGGCTGCAGTTCAGTTTGCGGACACTCTTATGGACGTTCCTTTCGATTGCCCTTGGACTGGCGGCTTACCGGCGAGGATTGACGGTAGGCGAACAAGTGGGTTTCCAGAAGGGAGAGGAAGCCTGGCTCGTGAAGGAGCCGAATTCCAACTGGGTGCAGAGAGTTTACCGAGTGGCTGACCTACTTGAGACAGAAAACGACTCCAAAAACGTGCAACTCTCTGCAGATCTTCTTGTCTCGAATATTGAAACGGATGTCCTGCCCTCCACTTGGGATACAAAGGGGGGCGGTGGCACGATCGCTTACTTCAGGACATCAGGTGATCTCGTCATCAATCAACATCCCATCGCACACACGCGCATTGAAAACTACTTGAATCAGCGGCGATTGCAGCAGAAGAAGGCGATTGCGAAGGAATAGCCCCCATGCCCCACCCCTACGACCTCATCGTCGGTCTCGAAGTTCACGTGCAGCTTCAGACCAAAACCAAACTCTTCTGCCGTTGCAGCACGAAGTTTGGCGGGCCGCCCAATACGCAGACCTGCCCGGTCTGCATCGGGATGCCGGGGAGCCTGCCGGTAATGAACCGCGAGGCGTTTCGGCTGGGGTTGAAGACGGCGATTGCCCTGAATTGCGAGATTCCCGAGTTCACCAAGTGGGACCGCAAGCAGTATTACTACCCCGATCTGCCGAAGGGATATCAGATCAGCCAGTTTGATCTGCCGATGTCGCAAAACGGCTGGCTGGAAATCAGCGACCCAAAAAAGGAGTTCGCGGCCAAGCGGATCGGCATCATCCGGGCCCATCTGGAGGAGGACGCCGGCAAAAGCCTGCACGACGAAGTTGCCGGGAAAGCGGACACGCGGATCGATCTCAACCGCACCGGCACGCCGCTATTGGAAATCGTTTCCGCCCCCGACATGCGGAGCACCAAGGAGGCCCGCGTCTACCTCACGCAGTTACGGCTGATGCTGCTGTACCTGGGGGTCTCGGACTGCAACATGCAGGAGGGAAGCCTGCGGGTGGATGCCAATGTCAACATCCATATCAAAGGATCCAGCGGCAAGGTCGCCACGCCGATTGTCGAGATCAAGAACCTCAACAGCTTTCGGCATGTGGAGCGGGCGATGGCCTACGAGGCGAATCGGCAGTACGAAGTGTGGGAAGAAACCGGCCGCACCATCAAGGACTCCCCCAAACAGACCCGCGGCTGGGACGACGCCGCGGGCATCACGCTGCCGCAGCGGGAAAAGGAAGAATCCGCCGACTACCGGTACTTCCCCGATCCCGACCTGGTCCCCGTCATCACGCCTAAGGCCGAGGTTGAAGAAGTCCGTTCTGGCCTCGTCGAGCTTCCCGCCGCCATCCGCACACGCTTGGAAAAGACCTACGGAATCAGCGATTACGATAGCGACGTGATCGTGCTGCAAGGGCTTCCGTTCGTCAGCTACTACGAAGAAGTCGCAAAACTGAGCGGGGACGGCAAAAAAGCGAGCAACTGGGTGACGCAAGAGATCCTGCGCGTCCTTAACGATCAGGGGATCACCCTCGAACAGTTCTCGCTCACCGCCCCACAACTTGCCGACCTCGTCAAGCTGGTCGCCGGCGGCGAGATCGAAATTACCCGAGCCAAAGAAGTCTTCAACGACATGGTCGCAAACCGCCGCGATGCCGCCGCCTCCATGGCCGCCCTCGGCATCGCCAAGGTCGATTCCTCCGAGCTTGAAAACATCTGCCAGGAGCTCGTCGTCGCCAACCCCAAAATCGTCGCCGACGTCAAAGCCGGCAAGCAGCAAGCTGTTGGGGCGCTGCTGGGCCAGGCGAAGAAGCGGAATCCGAACGCGAACCCGAACGAAGTGAGGAGGATTTGCCTGGAGTTGATTGCAAAAATGTGACGTGAATCGCGACGTTTGGCCTCGAATTGGCCATGGGGCTGGGTAGAATGAGAACCGGAGGGTTCAGATATGATCCCAAATGAGCGCGGGCAAGAACTTCACTGCCGGTCAGTGCAGAACCAGCCATTGACGCCGGAAGAGCGCACTGAGCTGGAAGCTTGGTACGCGAAAATGGATGCTGACGAGGCAAAGATTCTATCGGTTGCCCCAAGTTCCAACGTGGAACAAGTCGTGGAGCTTCGGCAGAAAATCGACGAGATGCTTTCCAAGATTTCTGTTGCGGCGGAAAGGCTCCGTAAGCTCGATCGTGACAACGAAACATTACGGCAGGAAATCGCCGTGCTAGAGCAGCGCGCCTCCCAGAAATTTGCCATCTCTCAGCCATGACGCTGCCCGACTCGATTTGGGAGGCGGTTCGATTGCGAGCACTTTGTGCTTGCGAATTCTGTGGCGTCTCCGAAATCAGCGGAGGAGGCAAATTCACAGTCGATCACTTTCGTCCCAAGAGCCGCGGTGGGGCCGACGAGGCGTCTAACCTGGTATACGCGTGCTTTCGCTGCAATATCTACAAAGCGGACTATTGGTCAACAGGCGGGCAGCAGTCGCCGCTGTGGAATCCTCGCGAAGAACCGGGCTCAAAATACTTTGCGTTTGGAGACAACGGCCAATTGCATCCCCTGAATGCGATTGGTTCGTTCTCAATCCGCCAATTGCGCCTGAATCGCCCGCAATTGGTGGAACATCGACGAAAGAGGCATGCCGAGGCGCGAACCGAGGAGTTACTTAAGCGTCTTAGAAGTCTCTCGTCTGTTTTCAATTCGCTGCTTGAGCAAACTGCCGACCGCACCGTAATTCACCAGAACCTACTGCGAGACCTAAAAGCGGTGCTTGAACTCTTTGAAACATAGTCCGCCTTGGGCTGGCACGTACCGTTCGCCCCATAGCTCGTTTTTGTCCCCGAAATTACGATGAAGCGTGTCTTCTAAGTTGCGGCAGAAAGGTTCTTTTGTAGAAAGATGTGTCCCGTGAAGCGTGTCGGTCTGGTCGGATGGCGTGGTATGGTCGGCTCCGTGCTGATGCAGCGGATGCAGGCGGAAAACGACTTTGCGCAGATCGAGCCGGTGTTCTTTTCGACCTCGGCAGTGGGGGGAGGGGGACCGAAAATTGGGGGCCAGGAAACGGGCAAGTTGCTGGATGCCGGGACCGTGGATGCCCTGAAGAAGATGGACGTGATTATCACGTGCCAGGGAGGGGACTACACCAGCGACGTTTATCCTCGCCTGCGCAGCTCCGGCTGGAACGGATATTGGATCGACGCGGCCTCTTCGCTGCGGATGAAAGATGACGCGGTCATCATCCTGGATCCCGTCAATCTGCCGGTGATCAAGTCGGCACTGGCCAAGGGGGTGAAGAACTACATCGGCGGCAATTGCACGGTCAGCCTGATGCTGATGGGGCTCGACGGCCTGTTCAAAGCGGGCCTGGTCGAATGGCTCACTTGCATGACCTACCAGGCCGCCTCCGGCGCGGGAGCCAACAACATGCGGGAGCTGATCAAGCAGATGGGTGCCGCCCATGCTCCAGTCGCGGAGTTGCTGGCAAACCCCGCATCCGCCATCCTGGACATCGACCGCCAGGTTGCCGCTACGTTGCGGGAGAGCGGCTTTCCCACGGAATACTTTGGTGTCCCTCTGGCTGGCTCACTCATCCCCTGGATTGATAAGGATCTGGGAAACGGCCAGAGCAAGGAAGAGTGGAAGGGCCAGGCGGAGACGAACAAAATCCTCGGCCTGGCTGGCGAGAGCCTCGTTCCGGTCGACGGCGTCTGCGTCCGCATCGGCGCGATGCGCTGCCATAGTCAAGGGCTCACCATCAAGCTCAAGAAGGATGTCCCGCTGGCCGAAATCGAAGGGATGCTCGCTGCCGCCAACGACTGGGTGCAGGTCGTCCCCAACGAAAAGGAAGCCTCCATCCGCCAGCTCACCCCCGCTGCCGTCACCGGCACGCTCAGCGTCCCCATCGGCCGGCTCCGCAAGCTCGACCTCGACAAGTCGGCCCCCGGCCGCTACCTTTCCGCCTTCACCTGCGGCGACCAGCTTCTTTGGGGCGCAGCCGAGCCTTTGCGGCGGATGCTGAGGATTTTGCTGGAAGCATGAGCCAAGGCCGATTTCCAGTTACAGTGCCGTCGCACCGCTGAACTGGCGGAGGGCCTCCACCAACCGCTGAGACTCCTGCTGGAAGGCCGCCACTAACTCCTTGGTATCGGGGTTGTCCTGTTGACGAGACGCCTCCTCCAGTTGCTGGGCCAGGTGTACCAGCCGCGGAGCGCCGAATGCGCCGAGGGCGACTTTGAGAGTATGGGCCGCAATTCGCAGGGAAGTGGAATCGTTCTGGGCCGCGGCGGTGACCAGGTCATTCTCCACCCGAGGAAGCTCCTGCTGAAGTAGCGCGACCCGCTCCGTCAAGAGTTCATGCCGGCCACCGACTTGTCGCAATGCGGCCGGCCAATCGACCGCTCCGGCGGACGACGCACTCTCGCCTGCCGCCCGCCCGGTCAGGAATTCGTCCAGCGTGGCAAACAGATGTTCCTGCCGGATCGGTTTGGAAACAAAGGCGTCCATTCCCGCCGTCAGGCAGCGCTGAACATCTTGCACGGAATTGCCGGCGGTCATGGCAATGATGGGAAGGTATTTCCCCGTCCTTTGTTCACCCCTGCGAATAGACCGGGTCGCTTCCAGGCCGTCCATCTCCGGCATCCTCACGTCCATCAACACCAAATCAAACGGCTGGCGCTCGACGGCGGCAAGCGCCTCTTTGCCGGTGGCGGCCAGAGTTACCTGATGCCCTTGCTTGGCAAGCAGCGCCAAAGCCACCTTCTGATTGACCAATCCGTCTTCCGCCAGCAGGATTTTGGCGCCGATGGTCAAAGGCGCGACGGCCCTCATTGAATCACCCGATGCGGCTTCAGCAACGGCAACCGCAGACGGCGCACCCACCCGCCCCGTGCATGCCGCAAGCGTACTCAGTAACTCCGACGGCTTGACCGGCTTGAGCAGGTGTGGAACCTGTAGCTCATCACAGCGGGTTCCTTCGTGTACCCGGTCGGCCGTCAGCAGCATTACAGCCGGCAGATTTCTGCCGTCGCGGATTCTCTGCATCCAAGCCAGACATTCGGAAACGCGAACATCCATGAGCAGGAAGGAAAAGGGGCAGCCCTTGGCGACGGCATCATCGGCTTCCCGCGCCGCATCTGCACCGTTGCCGACAATCACAACGGACAAGCCCGATTCGCGGAGCAATTCCTCCAGAATCCGCGCTGTTGTTGCCTGCGGCTCAGCCAGCAGAACGCGCTTGCCGGCCAATGCGACCAGTCCGGCTGGCGTGGCCTGATTATTTCTCTCGGGGTCGATGTCGAGTTCCAGCGCGAAGTGAAAGACGCTCCCCACGCCAACTTCGCTATCCACCCAAATCCGCCCCCGCATCCCCGTCAAGAGTTTCGCCGAAATCGACAGGCCCAACCCAGTGCCGCCAAACCGACGCGCAATGCTCGCATCCGCCTGAGCATAGGGCTTGAAGAGCGGAGCCAACTGCTCCTTGGAAATGCCGATTCCCGTGTCGCTTACGGTCACCTGCAGCGTGATGGCGGTTGTTGTTCGCTGCGGGCAGGTCACTTCGACGACGATTTCGCCGCGCTCCGTAAATTTGATCGCATTGCCCACCAGGTTGACGACAATCTGCCGCAGCCGAGCCAGATCCCCGAGCAGGCAATCGGGAACTTCAGGGCCAATGCGGCAGGCCAGCTCGACTCCCTTGCGATGGGCCCGCACGGCCAGCGTTTTCAGCGTTTCGATCAGACGGTCGCGGAGCTCGAAGGGCTCAATTTCCAGCTCCAGCCGGCCGGCCTCGATTTTGGACATGTCGAGCACATCGTTGATGAGTCCCAGAAGCGATTCACCCGACTCGCGTACCAGATTCAGGTACTCCCGCTGCGAATATGTCAGGCTGGTTCCCAGCACCATCTCCGTCAGGCCGATGATACCGTTCAGCGGCGTGCGCAGTTCATGGCTCATGCTCGCCAGCAAGTCGGCTTTGGCTCGCATAGCGGCGTCTGCGGCTTCCTTGTCCTTGCCCAGTTCGTCGGCCCGCCGGCAAAGCGCTGCATTCTGCTTTCGCAACTCCGTTTGCCGCAATCGTTCGCTCATCATGGCCAACATGTTGACCCCCAGCGACGGCTGGAGCAGCAGCAAGTCGCGGAACCGCGGGCCGGGAACGATCAGTACCGCTGCCCCCTGACTACCGGCGGCGACCGTGGCGCTGCGGGGCTTGCCGGTCAGAGCGGCCATCTCCCCCACGCAGCTACCCGCGGGAACATTGTCGGTGGCCACCACGCGACCATCCTGTTCAATCCGGATGGCGGTTTCGCCGCGCGTTACCAGATACACGTCGCTACTGGTATCACCCTGCCGGAAGAGCACCTCGCCGGGCGCGTATTCCCGCGCCAACATGGCCGACACAAACAATTCCAGCGATTCGGTTTCCACGTCGGCAAACAGCGGCACCTGCTTGAGCCAGCGAATTACATCCGCCGCGGCATCCGCCGCAGGAAATGAGGACGGAACAGAAGTGTCTGGCGACATAGACCCATTCTATCATTCCGGGGCAAGACTTTTATTACTGGCAGACCAAAGCAGGTTGCCAGGGAACCAGTTATGATGGCCAGGATTCACGTCGAATGGAGGATCTCATGGCCAGCGGTGATTTTCGGGACCGGCTTCTGGCGGGGCTTGGCGGCGCGTGGCCGAAAGGGGGCGAGCTCAATCCCCAGGTACTGGAGGAAAAGCAGGAAGAAGGCTTTCGCCGCCTGAAGGTGACTTATCAGGCGGAACCGGGGGATGCGAGCCACGAGACAAGCGTCTCGGCCTATCTGCTGATTCCCGACGGAGTGAGCGCTGCCAAGAAAGCTCCCGGCATTTGCCTCTGGCACCAGCACAACGGCGCATGGGGGCTGGGAGCCTCCGAGCCGGCGGGTTTGGCGGGGATGAAGGAGCATCACACCGGCATGGCATTGGCCCGTGAAGGCTACGTCGTTCTCTGCCCGGATGCTTACGGCTTTGGCGAGCGGAGCAAGGGATTCAAGCAGAGTGGCGGCAACTTGGAGCGGTTCCTGTTTCTCCAATACGTCGTCGCCAGCAAATCACTCGCCTGGAAGCACATTCTGGACATGCGGCGGGCTGTCGATTTCCTTTCCAGCCGGCCCGAAGTGATTGCGGACCGCCTCGGCTGCTACGGCCATTCGATGGGAAGCACGCACACCTGGCTCGTTGGTCCCTGGGAACCGCGGCTGAAAGCTCTTTGCGGCAACTGCTGCCTGCCGACGTACGCGGGCATCCACCGGGAGCAGATTCTGCACTGCTTTCCCAACTTCGTCCCCGGCCTGCACCAGCACGGAGATACGCCCGACATTGCCGCACTCATCGCCCCACGCCCGCTGCACCTCAACTTTGGCGAACTCGACAGCGGCAGCCCCATCGACGAAGTCCGCCGCGGCATCGAAACCATCCGCAAGTCATACGAGTCCATGCACGCCGCCCAGAATTTTACCTGGTTCATTGAGGAGAAAACGGGGCACGTTTTGAGCGAGAAGATGTGGGGGAAGGTGAAAGAGTTCTTTGCCAAAAATCTGCGGGCATAAACTCCGATACGGAAAAAATGCGACGATTGTGGGTCGCGCTCAACAAACTCCGCTCCCTCTACTTCGTTTCCTTCGTTCCCTTCTGTTACAAACCGCTGAATTTGGCGCTGGCGATTAATCCCCCTTCTTCTCCGTCTTCGCCGCTGGCTGGGCCGGCTGCCACTGCTGCCATTCAAATTTGGATCCGGTCAAAGTTTCCAGCTTTTTTCGCTGGGCGGGGGTCAGGACGCTCATCAGCTCTTCCTTGGCTTCCTCGCTGAGTTTCTTGTAGAATTCCTGGTACTTTTTCTGGACGCCCGCGCGGACCTCTTCTTCTTTCTTGCGGAGCTCTTCTTTCTGAGCATCCGTGATGCCGAGCTCCTTGGACACTTCTTCCTCGCCTAGCGCCCCGGCAAAGCCATAGCCGTAACCACTCTGCTGCAGCTTCATTTGCAACATGATCTGGCTGAGCCGCTTCTTCTGGTGCGGCAGCAGAACTCTGTTGACCTTCTCCTCCGTTTCCTTGGCGATGGTCTGATAGACCTCCATGTATTTTTTCTGTCGCTCCTGCGGGTCGCCATCCGGTGGAACGCTGAGCGTCTTGTACGCCTCCGACATTCTGGTCGACATGTAGGACTGAATCTTTTGCAACTCCGCCTTCTGGTCGTCGATGATCTCAATTTCCTTTTGGATCTGCGGGTAATAGAGCATGTAAGAGAGGGACTGCCCGCCATAGGGATAAACGGCCCGCGCCCCACCGCCTCCGCTCCCGCCAGCTTGAACAGGAACTTGAGCCGACGCCTGGGAAGCGAGCCCAAATACCAAATTGACCGCGAGCGCGAGAGTCAGGGGGCGGAACATGCAAGAATTCCTAGCGGGAGGGAAGGTGGTGCCAGCTAATTAGTTCATTCTGGAGGCCGGTTGGTTCACTGTCCACACATTTTACTTCGCCGCATCCACACTCCGATCCTCACAGAGCCGCCCGGCGCCGAGAAAGCCAATCGGTAGCGGGCTGGTGCCCGAGAGCGCCAGGTCGGCCATAACCTCCCCGAGCACGCTGGTGAACTTGAAACCGTGGCCGGAAAGGCCGGCGGAGAAAACGACGTTTTTGTGCCGGGGATGGGTGTCGATGATGAACTGCTCGTCGGGGGACATGGTGTAGAAGCAGACTTCGTGTTGCGTGAGCCGAGCAGACCTTTCGATGCCGGTCAGTTGCTCGCGGACGAAGTCGCGGACGCGGGCAAGGTCTTGCTCTTCCAGCGGCCGCGGATCGGTGAGCGGGTCCGTTATCGTTTCCCCGCCGCTGTGCTCTGCGACTTTCACCCCCATCTCGTCAATCGCTGGAAAGCCATAGAACAGGCCCTGGGGCATTTCATAGAAGAACGTCGGGGCTTGTGCGCCGCGATAGACGGGGCGATTGGACTCGAACCAGTGCAGATGCTTCCGCCGTACGGTCATCTGGATTCCGAGGTCCGCCAGAAGTTGCGGTGCCCACGCCCCGGCAGTGATGACGAGCTTGTCCGCGGTGAAGACCCCCTGGTCCGTGTTGACTGACGCTCGCCCTTCGTCCGAACTCCAGGATTGCACGGTCACGCCGGTCCTAAGCTCGGCTCCGTGTTGCCTGGCCGCGGCGAGATGGGCGAGAACGCACCGCTCTACTCTCAGGTATCCGGCGGCTGGTTCAAAGACTCCCATCATGCCCGCAGGGACGCGGAAGCCGGGGAAGCGGGCTTGCGACTGAGCAGCGGTGAGCTTATCGACCGCGAGGCCATGCTGCCACGCCGCAGTAAGCACGCCCCGAACGACGATGCCCTCCGGCGGGCCGATTTGCAACAGGCCGACTTGATGAAATAGCTGCTCCTGCGAGAGTCCTTCTAGCTCGAACCACAATTCATAAGCCCGCCGCAGCAGCGGCACATAGTCGGCATGTTCAAAGTACGCCTGGCGAATGATCCGCGTCTGCCCGTGTGAGCTCCCCCGGTCGTGCCCGCCGGGAAAGCGGTCCAGCCCCAGCACCCGCGCTCCCCGCCGCGCCAGATGGAACGCCGCCGCGCTCCCCACCCCGCCAGTGCCGAGAACGATCGCGTCGTAGTGGGACATCGAAAATTACCTCGGGCGCACTCCGCTGGAGCTGAGAGTTGCTCGTTCGCGGCGAGCATTTCGGCGAGCCAGAACAAGAGCCAAGACGCCGCCCACCATCGCCCAAAATAGGGCCAGTAGGGCATGAGCGATGTCGCGAAAGAGCTCCCAGGGAACGTAGCGATAGGGGAGTACTGGCGGCGGCGGTACATTTGTCGCGGAAATTGTTCCACCAACGAATCCTCCGCGTGCCGGCGCAAATCCGGCGGGCGGGCCGAGATTGGGGACTGAAGGCGCGGGAGGTTTAATGAACGGAGTCGTGATACCACTGTCGTATTGAGCGGCCAAGTTGATGTAATGCCATTCTGGGTTTTCGCTGGTGAACATCCGCGAGGCAGGGGGCACAACCCACTTGTAGACCACAAGAATCCCTCGCTCAATCGACATCTGCGGAAAACGAATCGGAGAAATCGACGAGAATGAATTCGGGGAGTGCGTCACAAATCCGATCGTGTAGATCAGAATGTAGATCCAACCGAACCAGGCAAAGCCGGCATGAAACACCCGCCGCTCCAGCTTTCCCACGAATGCCAACACCGGCATCACCATGAGCGTGAAGAGAAGTAGGCTCCAGAGGATGGTCACCATTGGGAGCGACAGGCCAAACTTCACGATGCACGCCAGCGCGACGCCGAAGCCGGCCATCGCCGCGAGCAATCCGAACAGGCTGAACTGAAGTCGAGGAAGTCTCATGATTTTGCAGCCACGATGCAAGATTACTTGATCGGCAGCAGTCTCACCCGCAAGCGCTGATCATCAATGACAAGTATCGCTCCTTGCAGCAACGGTCCTTCATGCTGGCGGATTGCAGCAACGACAAACCGGTCGCTTGCAGAGGGAATTACGTCCTGGCTTCGCAGTTGTACAACGCTTGGCCCAATCGCGCGAGTCAGGGCGAAAGTCGTTACAAAATCCAAATCGTGCGTAAAGACCAAATATCCATTGAGGAGTGCCCACTGCATGATCTCCTGATCGGTCGCTTTCGGGTCGCTGATCATGGACCAGTGCGCTGACGGCCATCCTTCGCTTTGAAAGACTGCCACCCAGTCTGGCGACAGATTCATGTCCACAACGATGTTGAGGCTCATGGCACAGCCACTTCCACCTCTTGCTCCTCCAAACGCCATGCTGCGTACTTCAGGGCCGCGTCAATATCCTCGTCTTCGAGGTAAGGATAAGCGCGCAAAATTTCTTCCCGCGAGCGTTTCGAGGCCAGCAAGCCGATGATCATTCCCACGGTGACGCGCAGGCCGCGGATGCAGGGCTTGCCCCCCATCACTGCCGGATTAAGAGTCACTCGATCCACTTGGTTCATACGCTTTCTCCTGCGAGGTTCACCTCTATCTTACCCTACATCAAATCCAGCGGGTCCACATCCACTACCCACTGCACGCCTTCCGGCGGGTCGAAAGTAGCGACGATTTCGCCGACGACTTTGCGGACCTCGTCGGCAGTGGTGGTGAAGAGCAGGGCGTGGTAGCGGTATTTGCCGCGGAGCTTGGCGAAAGGGCAGGGAGCGGGGCCGAGCAGGCGGGTTTCGGGGCTGGGGGCTCGGGGCTCGGGAGAAGAAACTTGAGATTTGAGATTTGAGATTTGAGACGGCTCAGTCTCCTGTCTCCTGTCTCCTGACTCCTGACTCCTGACCCCTGACCCCTGCACCGCCAGCCCTGCCCGCAGCATCTCGACCGAGAGGACCGCGAAACGCTCGGTCGCTTTTTCGTCGTCACCGCGGAAGATGAGGCGGATCATGCTGGTGGCGGGGGGATAGCCGTGATCGCGGCGGGTGGGGAGCTCGGCAGCGGCGAAGGCGTGAAAGTCGTGCGTGAGGGCGGCGACGATGGCCGGGTGATCGGGAGCAAAAGTCTGCACGAGGACGCGGCCCCCTTTGTCCCCGCGGCCGGTGCGGCCCGCAACCTGCGTGACGAGTTGAAACGTCCGCTCGGCGGCGCGGAAGTCTGGCAGATGTAGGGCCGTGTCCGCGTTGATAACGCCGACCAGCGTGACGTTGGGGAAGTCCAGCCCCTTGGCAATCATCTGCGTACCAAGCAGAATCCGCACCTCTCCCGCACGGAACTTCGCCAGGGCCTCTTCATGGCTCCCCGGTTTCTGCATCGTGTCGCTGTCCATCCGCAGGGCCGGATAGTCGGGGAAACGCGATTTGATTTCGGCCTCCAGTTTCTGCGTGCCGAAGCCGGCGTAGCGGATTCCGTCGAACCGGCACTCGGGGCATTTGGCGGGGGCGAAATCCTCGAAATCGCACTGGTGGCAGAGGACCTTCTCTCCCTCGCGGTGATGGGTCAGGGCCAAGTCGCAGTTGGGGCACTTCACCACGAATCCGCACGACGGACACTGAATGTGCGTGCTATAGCCGCGGCGATTGAGCAGCAGAATCACCTGGCCGTCGTCCCGCAGGGCGTCTTCCATGGCCTTCGCCAATTGTCGGCTGATGGCGGAAGAGCTGCGGCGATGGCGGGCCTCGTCCCGCAGGTCAATCGTGTTCACGTCCGGCAGCGGACGGTTGCTGACTCGCCGCGGCATATCGACCAGGCGGAACTTTCCGTCCTGTGCCGCCTGCCAGCTTTCCAGCGAAGGAGTCGCGGAGCCGAGCACGAGCGGGATCTTCTCGAGCATCGCCCGCTGCAAGGCCACTTCACGAGCGTGATATCGCGGCTGCTCGTTCTGCTTGAACGAATGGTCGTGCTCTTCGTCGATGACAATCAGCCCTAGGTTCTGCACCGGCGCAAAGACCGCGCTTCTCGCCCCGACAACCACCTGCACCTCGCCGGCGGCAATCCGCTGCCAGTGCCAGTGCCGCTCGGCGTCGCTGAGGTGCGAATGCAGCACCGCGACCTGCGAGAAGCGGCTGCGGAAGCGGCTGCGTGTTTGCGGCGTCAGGCTGATCTCTGGCACCAGCACAATCGCCTGCCGCCCGTAGTGAATGACTTCCTCAATCGCCCGGATGTAGACTTCCGTCTTGCCGCTGCCGGTGACACCGTGAATCAGAATCGTTTCGTGCTGCCCCGCCTTCAGAGGCGTCAGAATCGTATCGAGCGCCAACTGCTGGTCGGCATTTAGAATCAGATTCTCTTCCCGTGCAGCCGGCGTTTCCGTCACTTCGAGCTGCTGGATGCGGCGGACCTCGGCCTGCACCAGGTTCTTCTTCCGCAGTCCGACCACTGGCCCGATGCCGCACTTCGCCGCCGCTGCAAGTTCCGGCGGAGTAAGCGGGCGCGGCGACTCGGCCAGCACCTTGAGCGCATCCGCCTGCTTCGGCGGCAACTTGATCTCGCCCGCCGCCAGCATCGCTTTGACCTTATCCGTCACGCTCAGGAACGTCATCTCCCGCGTGCCAGCCTGCGACTTCACCCCCGCCGGAATGACGCTGTTGAGCACCTGCCCGTGCGTGCAAAGATAGTGGTCCGCCATCCAAGCCGTCAGTTCCAGCATGGCCGGCGAAAGGAGCGGCTCCTCATCCACCAGAGCCTCAATGTCTTTCAACGGCCGCGTCCCAACTCGCTTGCTGGCCAGACCCACGCAGTATCCGACAACCGCGCGGTTCCCCCGCCCCAACGGCACCCGCACTCGCTGCCCTGCTTGCAGCTTCCCACGCATTCCCTCCGGCACCCGGTAATCAAACGGCCCATGCGGCGGCTCATGAAACACCACTGCCGCGGCCAATTGCTCGTCGGCATTGTCCAGCTCCCAAGGATCGGGAGCGGCGTCGAACAGGGATTGTTGCGAGGCGTGGGGCATACTGTACAAATTATTATACTCAGACTGTTCTTCGTCAAGCCGAGAAGAACCCCCTATTTCCATTGCTTGAATCGGCCCCGTCGCCGATAATGATATCAGCTTTCACGATCACGCCGATTCGCCCAGTACCGAGTACCGAGTACCCAGCACTGAGCACCCAGGAGTTCCTCATGCCGCTCACCCGCCGCCACGCCCTCCAAACCCTCGCCGCTGCCGGTGCCGGTGCTCTTCTAATAACCGCGCTCCCCCGCCCGGCCCTCGCCGCCAAGAAGGATCCCAAGTGGGAAGCGTCCATCGAAAAGGGTCTCAAATGGGTGGCCAAGACCCAGTCCTCCATCGGCCACTGGACCGCGAACGGGACGTATCCCACCGCGATGAGCGCCCTCGCTGGCACCGCCCTCATTTCCCAAGGTTCAACAACCACGCAAGGACCGTACGCCAAGAATGTCCGCAAAGTGGTGGACTATCTGCTCAGCAAGCTCCGCAATAACGGCCTCATCGGCGACCCGATGCAGCAGGACAACCGCTACACCTACGGCCACGGCTTTGCCATGTTGTTCCTGTCGCAGGTGCTGGGGGAAGAAGAAGACAAGGAGCGCCGCGAGGAACTGATCGAGGCTCTCACCAAGGCCACCGACTTCAGTTGCAAGGCCCAGGCCGCGACCGGCGGCTGGGGCTACGTCAGCGCCAAGGACCAGCCGAATTTCGACGAAGGCTCCACCACCATCACGCAGGTCCAGGGCCTCCGCGGCTGCCGCAACGCGGGCATCGTGGTGCCGGGGGAGGCCATCGACAAGGCCAAGGACTACATCTACGGCTGCAAAAACGCCGACGGCGGCATCTCCTACAGCAGCCGCAACCGCGGCAGCAGCCGGGCGGCGATCACGGCGGCGGCCCTGGCGTCGCTGTACAACGCGGGGGACTACGACAGCAAGCACGTCCCCGAGATGCTGGAGTACTGCAAAAAAAACCTCAAGGATCTCGGCGAAGGCCCCAACGCCTTCGGCCACTGGCACTACACCTACCTCTACTACTCGCAGGTGATGTACCGCCAGGGTGCCAAGGACTGGGAACCCTTCCGCGACAAGCTCTACAACCGCATCGTCAACGAGCAACTCGCCGACGGCACCTGGACCGGCAACTACGGCCCCATCTATGTCACCTCCTGCAACCTCATCATGCTACAGCTCGACAAGGGGTTCCTGCCGATTTATCAGCGGTAGGGACGTGAGCGTTGTCAGCATTATGGCAACGGAGACAAACCGAGTTCTTTCAGAAATTCATTGTGCTTCGCCGTTGCCTCACGGATCGTGTTCTCGATCTTGACGAGTTCACGATGAGTCGCAGCCAGGTCGACTTCGTCTTCCGCTTCTGCCGTGCTGACGTACCGGGAAATGTTGAGGTTGAAGTCGTTCGCCTCGATCTCCTTCATCTTCACGCGGCGGGCGTATCGCTCGATCGGCTTGGCGGGACGTTTTTGATACGTCTCGACGATTCGCTCAATATGCTCGTCCGTCAGTTGGTTCTGCCGTTTTCCCTTGACAAAGTGCTCAGCCGCGTTGATGAACAGCACGTCATCCGGCTTCTTGCACTTCTTCAGCACCAGGATGCAGACCGGGATGCCCGTCGAATAGAACAGGTTCGCCGGCAGGCCGATCACGGTGTCAATGTGGCCGTCCCTCAGCAGCTTGGTGCGGATGCGCTCTTCCACGCCCCCCCGGAACAGCACCCCATGCGGCAAGATGATCGCCATCACGCCGTCGTCCTTCAGGTAGTGCAGCCCGTGCAGGAGGAACGCGAAGTCGGCCGCGCTCTTGGGAGCCACGCCGTGGCTCTTGAACCGCGCGTCTTCGGCCGCCTCGTCCTTCGGCTCCCAGCGGTAGCTGAACGGCGGATTGGCGACGACCGCGTCGAACCTGGGCATCTTGGCCGGGTTCGTCTCGCGCAAGGTATCCCAGTCGTTGGTCAGCGTGTCGCCGTGGTAGATCTCGAACTCCGTGTCCTTCACCCCGTGCAGCAGCATGTTCATCCGCGCCAGGTTGTAGGTCGTGATGTTCTTTTCCATCCCGACGATCCTGCCGATGCTCCCCCCCGACTCGGTCATGCGGCGCTTCACGTTCAGCAGCAGCGACCCCGACCCGCAGGCAAAGTCGAACACAGTGCTGAGCTTCTTCCGCATGCCGGTCTTGGGCTCCTGGCTGTCGAGCGTGACGATGCCGGACAGAATGCTCGAAATCTGCTGCGGCGTGTAGAACTCGCCCGCCTTTTTGCCCGACCCGGCCGCAAACTGCCCGATCAGGTACTCGTAGGCATCCCCCAGCGTGTCGACATCGGTCGAAAAGAGGGCCATCCCCCGCGCGATCTCGCTGATGATCGAGCAGAGCTTGGCGTTGCGGTCGTCGTACTTCCGCCCCAGCTTGTCCGAGCCAAGGTTGATCTCCGAGAACAGCCCTTGGAAGTTGCTGGAGAACGACTCTTCCTCAATGAACTTGAACCCTTTCTGCAGCGTGTTCAGCAGTTGTTCATTCTGCGTCTTGGCGAGGTGAACGATGCTTCCCCAGAGGTGATCAGGCTTGACGACGTAATGCACCTTGCGGCGCATCTGCTTCTCAAAAGCCGCCACGTCGCCCGGGTTGTCCGCGTACCACACGGAAAGGGGCGTCCTCCCGCCGTTGCCGATCGCATTGGGGTCGGGGTAATCCCGCTTCAATTCCTTTTTCGCCGCCGCTTCGTAGTTGTCCGAGAGGTAGCGCAGGAACAGGAACGAGAGCATGTAATCGCGGAAATCGTCCGCGTTCATCGCCCCGCGCAACTGGTCGGCGATGTTCCAGAGGGTCTTGCCGAGTTGTTTTTGGTCGAGGTCGGTCATGGTCCCGGATTTCGTTCTGAATTCTCTGGTCTCTTAATTCTGGTCTCCCCTCTCCCCGCCGCGGGGAGAGGGGCCGGGGGTGAGGGGTTGGAGGGGGGTAAAGTCTCTATCCCACTCCCAGCTCCCGCATTCGCTCTCTCACCCGCTCCTCAATGCATTGGCAAACCCGCTCCGGTTCGCGCAACACGTCAAAACCGGAAATCCGCACCACCCGATAGCCCTGCTTGGCCAGCGCCTCATCGCGAACCCGATCGCGCTCCCTGCCTGCCTCGGTGACATGGTCCGCGCCGTCGACTTCCAGAATGAGTTTCAGTTCCACGCAGCAGAAGTCGGCCGTGTAGGGAGGCAGGGGATATTCGCGGCGAAACTTCTGACGGCAGACTTGCCGATTGCGAACCCATTGCCAGACGGTCTGCGCGAATTCATTGGCCGCGGCGCGCTGGTCGCGCGCGAATTGAATGGCTTCCGGGGCTCGGGCGCGGCTGCGTTTCATGAAAGCCCCTCACCCCCAGCCCCTCTCCCCGCGGCGGGGAGAGGGGGGCCGGGCAGTTGGGGATTCGGGAACATCTGCTGCATCAGGGCCTTCTTGTGCGTCTTGAGGGCGGCGAGCTTGTCGGCTTCGGCGGCGGTCCGAGCGTCGAGTGTGAAGAGGCAGGCGGCGATTCGCTGTTGCTCGGCAACGTCCTTCGGGTAACGGAACGGAAGTTCCCGAATGAGACCTTGGCTTAAGTTCTCCTGTCCCCCGCTGTTGCTTAGCCCACGCATCTCGTCGTAGCGTCCGCAGAGGCTCAGGAAGGTGAAGACTGGATCGATCCCGTCGACTGGGAGAATCGCGGCGCAGGCTTGGTTGGTTGTGGCCTCGATTCCCAATAGTGCGACCTTCCCGCGGGTCTTTCCTTGTCCGTAAAGCGCGAGCAAGACGGTGTTCTTCGGAAATAGCTTCGCCGACGAGTTTTCTAGACCCGCTTCGGTGATAAACTCTTGAGCGGCGTGGATGAAGTTGAAGTCCACGAGTGACGTCGTGATCCACGGAATGGAACCGCCCCAGTACTCCTTTACAGCACGGTCCGGCGTACCTCCTGTCATTGTTTCGAAGAGTTCGCCAAGCGGATCGACTCGCCACTCTGGCGCATCGCGGAACTCGGGGAAGCGGAGGCGGGGGCGGGTTTCGCCTTCGCGGGGGAAAAGCTGCTGCATCAGGCTTTTCTTATGAGCCTTCAGCGCCTCCACTTTCCGCCTCTGCGCCGCGACCAACTCGTCCAGCGACGTCAGAAAGTCGGCGATCTTCTGTTGTTCGGCAGGGTGAGGGGTCGGAATCGGCATGTCCAAGAACGCGCCGGTTGTTATGCTCATGCGGTCATGCCGCGCGCCCGTACTCGCGACGCTTCGCAAATATGAATGCCAGCCAGTCGACCTGAAGTAGTGCTCGTAGAAGTCTGTTTTAGGCGCCGAAAATCGGAAAACCGTGTAGAGTGGCGACATCACGCCTTTGCCGATGTTGTTACGCGAGATTGGACCAACAGGTGCAATGGTTGAAATGCGCGGGTTGTAGACGTAGTCACCCCTATCAACGATATAGTATCCATCAATCTTGCCCGCTTTAGCGATATCGCGGTCGAAATAATCTCGCTGATCCAGCACGCCGTACTCGGCCGAGTTGGTCAGGACGCGCGTGACGCTTCCATCAGAGTTTTTTTCTGAAACACGTTCGGCAATGTCTGCGAGTGGCGCCGTTTCCCACTCCATCCGCTTCCGAAACTCGGGAAACCTCAGCCTCGGCGTCAATGTTCGTTTGTCGTCCTTGGCCATGGCTTATTCCTCGTACGCCTTCAACCCGGAGATGTCGCGGCCAGCGGCGCGTTTCTTGAGGAGCGGGACGAGGTCGGCCATCAGGGCGAGTTCTTTCTCCGTGCGGGCGCGCCAGCCGAGTTCGAGGGGGGCGAGCAGTTCGGTGAGCTGTTCGCCGTCGAAGATCATGCGGCCGAGAATCGTGTCGACGAACGTCTGGAGCGACGCGGGCGGCAGGCCGTGCTTCTGGGCCTTTTCCGCAACCTCGGCGGCGTGCTTCTGGTCCTTGAACCGCTGATAGCCGGCGCGGATGGCGGCTTCGCCTAAGCCTTCGCCAGCCTTGAGGCCGCGGACATATTCGGTGATCGCGTCCCGCTCGTCGATGAACTTGGAGTCGGCGGCGATCAGGCCGATAAGTTGCTCGCGGCTCATCGTCGCCGTGCCGGCCGGCCTGGCCTGGAAGTCGGTGATGAGCTTCATGATATAGTCGTAGTCGATCACCGCGCTGGCGAAGAGGACGAACTCGAAATCGAGCTGATCGACGGCGGAGTCGGTCTTCTCCCCCGGCTTTTCGCGATGTTCCCGCAGCCGCTGGGCGGTTTCGAGGTATTGGCCGCGGAAGGCGGTCAGGTCGTCCTGGGGCAGGATGGCCTGGATCGTCTGTTCCTGCTCGGGGGTGAGGTCGGTGTACTGGTCGAGCTGGGTCTGGAGCCGCTGCACCTCCTTGAAGTGCTTGATGAAGGCGGCGCGGGCGTCGTCCCCCTTGAGGTTGGCGATGTCGTCGGGCTGGCCGGTGAGGCCCTGCGACTGCATGAAGCTGTCGAGCGCGGCCTTGGCCTCTTTGAGCTTGTCGATGACGACGGGGGCCGTGTCGACGAGCCAGATGGTGCGGGCCTGGTCGACCTTCACGCCGGAGAAGAGGGCGATGGCGGCATCGACGGCGTCCTGCTGGCCGCGGAAGTCGAGGATGTGGCCGTAGGGCTTGGTGTCGTTGAGCACGCGGTTGGTGCGGCTGAAGGCCTGGATCAGCCCGTGGTGCTGGAGCTTCTTGTCGACGTAAAGCGTGTTGAGGTATTTGCTGTCGAAGCCAGTGAGGAGCATGTCGACGACGATGGTGAGATCGAGCTTTTCGCGCCCCTTCTGCGGGAGGTCTCCACTGGGGAACTGTTGGTCCTTGATGCGCTTCTGAACGTCCTGGTAGTAGAGGTCGAACTCCTCAAGGCGGTGGCTGGTGCCAAAACGCTGGTTATAAAAGTCAATGATGTTCCCCAGGGACTTTTTCTTGTGCTCGGGGTCCTGTTTGTTATCCTCTTGCTCCTGGGGGAGGTCTTCCTGAATCTGCTTGACGTCAGGGCTGACGTCGGCGGGTGGGGAGAAGACGGCGGCAATGCTCAGCGGGACGAAATCCGGGTCGGTCAGCTTGCGGCCATTCTGGATGGCGTCAAACAGCGCGTAATACTCGATGGCGTCGTTGATCGACGCGGTAGCGAGGAGGGCATTGAACCGGCGGTTGCCCGTGGCGGCGTCGTGCTTGGCAAGAATGGCATCGACGACGGCCCGCTTGGCGAGCGTTTCGCCCGGCTTTGGGGCGTTTTCCCCTTCCGGACGGAAATAATCGACGTGGAAGCGGAGGACGTTGCGGTCTTCGATGGCGTGGGTGATCGTGTATTCGTGCAGGGGTTGCTGGAAGAGGTCCTGCGTGGTTCTGAGCGTCTGGACGTCCCCTTCGATCCGCTTGTAGGCGGCGTTCTCCTCGAAGATGGGGGTGCCGGTGAAGCCGAAGAGCTGGGCCTTAGGGAAAAAGTCCTTGATGGCCTGATGGTTATCGCCGAACTGCGAGCGGTGGCACTCGTCGAAGATGAAGACCATGCGTTTGTCGCGGAGGGACTGGAGGCGCTGGCGGTAATCGGACCGGGACGGGTCGAGCGCGCGGCCGAGCTTCTGAATGGTCGTGACGATGACCTTGTCGGCGGAGTCGTCGGAAAGGAGGCGGCGGACGAGGGTTTCGGTGTTGGTGTTCTCCTCGACGCAGTTTTCCTGAAAGCGGTTGAACTCTTCGCGGGTCTGGCGGTCCAGATCCTTGCGGTCGACGACGAAGAGGCATTTGTCAACCGTAGGATTGGCCTTGAGCAGCGTGGAGGCCTTGAAGCTGGTGAGCGTCTTGCCGCTGCCGGTGGTGTGCCAGACGTAGCCGTTGCCGCAGTTCTGGTGAATGCAGTCCACGATAGCCTTCACTGCATACACCTGGTACGGCCGCATCATCAGCAGCTTCTGCTCGCTGGCTACCAGCACCATGTAGCGGTTGATGGCTTCGCCCAGCGTGCACTTGGCCAGAAAGCTTTCGGCAAAGCTGTCGAGGTGGGTTATCTTCTTGTTGGCCTCGTCGGCAAACTGATAGATGGGCAGGAAGCGCTCGTCGGCGTTGAAGGCAAAGTGCCGGGCGTTGTTGTTGGCAAAGTAGTAGCTGCGGTCGCGGTTGCTGACGATGAACAGCTGCACGAAGCAAAGCAGCGTCTTGGTGTAGCCGTTGCCAGGGTCGTGTTTGTATTCAACGATCTGCTCCATGGCCCGGCGTGGGTTCACGCCCAGGGTTTTC
>JBKJNY010000216.1:0-52703 GCA_046593355.1 Pirellulaceae bacterium
CTGGAGCTGCATCAAGTGACCGGCATCCCCGATCCTAAGACCATCAGCCCCAAGATGTGGATGGAGCGCGGCTATCCGTACATGATTTACTCCGACCGCAGCATCCCCAGCAAACGCCCGCCCGTGCGGGACAAGCGGAAGGTGATCACGGTGTGGTGAGGGCAGAGGGCGGAGTTTTCAGTGTTCAGTGTTCAGTGTTCAGTGTTCAGAGTGCAAAATACTGAAAACTGAAAACTGAAAACTGAACACCGCCGGCGACGAGCCGGCAATAAGTCCAGCGGAGGAAAGCGATTACGAGGGTAGGTGATAAGCTGATAGAATGAGAACAACGGGCCACCGTACGGCGATGCCCATTTCCCAAAGAATCCAATGCCGGCTGAATTTCCCAATTTCGATGCACCGGATTTGCCGCGCCCCTCCGTGCGGCAGCCGATTGATTATCGCTCGCGGAATGCCAAGCTGCGGCTGTTTGGGATTGTCGCAGCGCTGATCTTGGTGCTGGCGCTGGCGGAGAAGCTGCGGGATCCGGCGAGCTGGAACTGGCTGCTGGGACGCAAGGGCAACACCGAGCAAGTGGAGAAGCCGATTGATAACCGCCTGGCCCGCGCGGAGGCTGGACCCTCGGAGCCGGAAACGGTCTTCCTCAACAAGGGGAACGAGAAGGTGCTGCCAGGAAAACCGGCCGAGGAAAGGGCACCCGCGCGGCAATCGTGGAAGGCTGCCTGGAGGTCGGTCTGGCGCGACTTGGGGAGCGACGAGCGGTCGCTCGTCTTCCGCCTGGTCGAAACGGCCCAGGACGACAAGCAATTCAGCTCCGAGAATTCCAGCCGGGCTCAGAAAGCCATTGCAACGATTGACGGACTGTGGACCGCCCATCAATCCGCCGCCTTCCAGGAAGTCACCGAACTCCCGGTGAGTGAGCAGGCGCCATGGGAGGAGACCCTCCGCGAGGTCAACGCCCGCTGGTCCAAGGAGCTGCGGCCCGCGCTGCAACTGGTGGCCCTCGGCGGGAACCCTTCCACGGCGGAGCGAACAACCCTTGCCGATTTTCAGCGGGACGTGGAACAGCTCTGCCTGGTGGAGGTGCGGGACGACGCCACATTCCTGCGGCCCGACGAGAATCAGATCTGGTTCCATCTGCTGCACGAGCTGCAGGCCCATTCGCCGGCGGATCTGAAGGCCAAGAGCGTTGGCATCGTCGGCTATAGCGCGATGTACAACCAGCCGGAGGCGTATCGGGGGAAGGTGGTGACGGTAAAGGCCCAGGTGCGGTGGGCGTACCGCGTTCCCGCGATCAAGAATTATCTGGGGATCAAAGAGTTCAATGTCTTGTACTTGGCGCCGGAAGGGGTGCCGGACAAGCCGCTGATTGTGTATAGCCTGAATTTGCCCGCTGGATTTCCGCGCCTCAAAGAGCAGAACCACCCCAGCGGCATGACGGCCCTGCATGAGGACGTGGTGGTGACCGGCTACTTCTTCAAACGGGGAGCGTATCGCGGCAAGGATGCCAATTACACGGCTCCGCTGATTCTGGCCAACGTCCCCGCCTGGATTCCGCCCGAGGGAACGCTGGTTACATCCGCCCGCGGACAGAAAATCTGGTGGGAGAGTCTCATTGCCTCGGCCGTCTTGTTCGCAGTGGGGGTGATCGTGGTCTACTTCACCACGCGGCGCGGCTCGGTCGCCAATCGAAGACTCGCTGCCGAGCAGTCCCTCGCCGGTGTCGCCGAGTTGCAGAAGGCCGACATGCCAGAGGCACTGCAGGACTCGCTCCAGAGGCTGGCCAAGGAGATGCCCGATGCGAAGTAACATTCTGGCAGCGCTGCTACTCGCGAACCTGATCGCCGGCATGTCCGCGCAGGAACGGCCCGCGGCAACGTTCCGCCCGCCGGGGAGCGCGCTGGAGATCCTCCGAAAATTTGACATCGGCGACAGCCAACTCGGCGGCTTCTTCAGCGGCCAACCGCTCGGCACCGCGGAACAGGAAGTGCTGGCGAAAATCCTCTATCGCTGGTCGCGGCTGGGCCAAGAGAATGTGGAGTCGTGGCGGCAGAAGGGGGTGACCTGGGATCAGGTGGTGGCCGAGCCGGTTCAGCACCGGGGAGAGATTCATCACTTCCGCGGCCGCGCCACACACGCCGCCAAGTTCATGCTCGCGCCCGAAATCGCGGAACGGCTGGAATTTGACCATTATTTTGTGGCGACCGTCAAGATTCACGATTCCCCGTCGGTGGCGCTAGTCTATGCCCGCTTTCTGCCCGCCGCCTGGAAGCTCGATGCCGAGATTGATGAACCCGTGTCCGTGGATGGCTTGTTCCTGAAAGTGGGGGACGCCGCGGCCGAGCCGCCGCCGCTCATCTTTGCCGCGGAGCGCATCGCCTGGCATCCCGACAAGCCTCGCCCGGAGGTTCATATCGGGCCCGACCAGGTGGCGCTGGCCCAGGCGGGAGTGGACTGGGGGCTGTATGAAGTGGTGAAGGCTGAAAATGGACGCGGCATCGGCGGACCGGACCGCGAGCCGTTTTATCAAACGCTGGCCGTCCTCGCCGGCGAAAAAGGGCCGAAGCTTCCCGAGCCTGCGAACTCGGTGGACATTCCCCTGCTCCTGCAAAGAGCCGAGACCGCGCTCGGCAGCCGCATGAAGGTCCGCGGGATTGCCCGGCGGATTACGAAGGTGACAGTTTCGGCCGAAGACATCCGCCAGCGGTTCGGGATTGACCACTACTATGAAATTGACGTCTCGGTCGTCCTCGACAAGCCGATGAAAGTGGCCAAGAGCGCCCAGGACAAGGACGCGCTGCTTTACGCCAACGACTTTCCCGTGGTGCTGTTGGTCCCCAGGCTGCCTGCCAATCTCCGGGAAGGGGAGCGTTTGCACGACGAAATTGCCGCCGCCGCGACCTTTTATAAGCTGTGGACCTATCAGTCCTCGTACGCATCCCAGAAGAACAAGCGGCAGGCGGCTCCGCTGTTGATGGCCTCCGAGGTGCGCCTGATTCAGAAGGGGAATCCGCTCTCTGGCTACACGGGCACAATTGCCACCACGGCCATGATCCTGGCGGCGGGAACTTTTTTTGTCGTTTACTGGTGGTTCCGCCTGTCCGACCGCAAGGGCCTCTCCGCTGGACCCGCACCCAACATTCATGACGCCCTGCGGAAGGGGGCCGAGCAGGCGTCCAGCGAGAAGCCGAATTTTGAAGGACTGAAGTAGAGACTGCGATTACGAGAACCGGCGGCCCTTGATTGCGGACCGCCGCGACGTAGGATAGTAAAGTGAGAGGCGATAATGGATTCGTCTCGTCAGCAAATCAGCCACGGAACTCCGAAGTAGAGGGACCAGCAATGAGCAAGCATTTCATCGTCTTGAGTGTTACTATCGTGGCACTTGCCGCGGCACTCGCCAGTCCGGTGGAAGCCGGTTGGGGACGCTACCGCGTGAGCACTTACTACGGAACCGCTAGCGTTCCCGTGGTGCGAGAGACCGTCGTGATTCGCGGAGCCTACCGCCCGGTGCTGGTGGCCCCCGCGCCGGTCACTGCTTATTATGGCGCTCCCATTGTGGTCGCGCCGGCCCCTGTGACGGCCTACTATTCTGCTCCGGGAATGAATATCCTCTCGCCCCGCCGGGCAATACGGACTACTTACTATGCTCCCGTCCCGGCCGTGCAGTACTACGCTCCCGCGCCGGCGACCTACTACTATGGCGGCTACCCTTCGGGCACGGTGATTTTGCCCTAGAGGCTGGCGATTTTAAGCGCTGGCTTGGCCGGGCGAATCGCCAGAGCGTGACCTTGCCGGGCGGAACGATAGTAGCTGTAGTTGTTGCCATAGGGCTGCGCGAGAGGCCGATGGACAAACCGTCCTCCCACCCCCCACTTGCTTTCGATCATCAGCCCGCCACCGAACAGCCTCGTTTTGATTAGGCCGGTGTGCGTAACTTCGCCGTCAGCGCTGTGATAGACAATCAAGTCCCCCGGCCGCGGCGTCTGGCAAACCTCATAGCCGTTGTCTTCCAGGATTCGCTCCACCCCGTCGCGCCACAGCAAATGCTTTCCGCCAGTAAACACCCAGCCGTGGCAATTGGCCCGACCGTCTTCCGCAGAGTTTTGAAAAGGATAGGGAATGCCGAAGCCAACTCCGTCCTCCGGCAGCCAGCGATAGAGCAAGACTTCGCGTCCGCGGTCCGTCATTCCCACAAATTCGTGAACTGTCTCCAGGTCGCCGCCGCCGGCAAAGTACTCGAACTTTTCTATCTCAGTCTGGAGTTTGCCGGCACTGTATCGGTGCGACGACCAACCCGTGGCGGCGAGCGTGAGCGCAACGGCCACCCAGGCCATGGGCTGGAGGGCGAGTTGCCGGGGGCGCGCATGCAACAGCGACACACCCAGGTGCGAGACCACAAGAATCAAGCTTGTCCCCAGGGCCGCTAACGCGAGAAGCGGAGGGGCCAAGTCGACCATCACACCGCCATTTCCCAGCGCGTCGAGACTAAGCACGAACGCTATCACAAACGCTGCCAGACAGGCAATCGCCTCCACCCATCTTGAGGCGCGGCATTGGGGGAAAGCCATCTGCACCAAACACTTGGCGGATAGCATGAGGCCCAGAACAAAACTTGCCAGAAGATACCCCTGAAACATCGCCACCGGATAATTGACCAGGTCCACTCTTTCCGCCTCTCATATCTGGCCGCGCCTCCCCCTCGACCGCGACGACCTTCGGATAGTCTCTTTAGCAGCCTTGATGGTCAGGCTGACGGGGAATCTAACCGCGGCGAGTTGCCGGAGTTTCGGCATTTCGCCGTGGGATTCGAACAATATTATCTGGCAAATTCGCCATTTTTTCTGACAGTCGACCTCGCACGGCTTCGCGGTTGGCAGTCAGTGTTCACGGGTGTTCATACTTGACTCACTTCCCCGCGCGCGGCACGATGCCCTGAGCGTTTTTTTTCTCGCTTGGAGATGAGAAGTCATTAGGTTCGCTTATGGCCCATACGGCACAGGTGTTTCTTGCGGCCGATCTGGGGGCTTCCAGCGGTCGCGTCGTGGCCGGCCTCTTCGCGGGCGGCAAACTAGCATTGGAAGAGGTCTACCGCTTCGACAATGGTGGCGTGCAGCTCGCTGGGCGGATGCAATGGGACTTGCTCAACCAGTGGAGCCATATCCAGCGCGGGCTGCGGGCCGCCGGCAAAGTATATGGCGGCCAGGTGGCCAGCATCGGCGTGGATACCTGGGGCGTGGACTTCGGGCTGCTCGGTCGCGGCGACGAGCTGCTCGGCAATCCCTATCACTATCGGGACGCGCGCACTGCCGGCATATTCGACAAGGCCTTCGCCATCGTGTCGCGGGAAGAAATCTTCGCCCAGACCGGCCTCCAGTTCATGGAGTTCAACACGCTCTATCAACTGCTGGCGATGAAGCTGGCGAACTCTCCGCTGCTGGATGCCGCGGAGTCGTTCCTGATGATGCCGGACCTGTTCCACTGGCTGTTGACCGGCGAAAAGGGAAACGAGTTCACGGACGCTTCGACGACCCAGTTCTACAATCCCCTGACGAATACTTGGGCGGAAGGAATGCTCAGGAAGTTCGGCATTCCCACACACATCTTTGGCCCGCTGCTCCAGCCGGGGACGAGGCTCGGCCCGCTCCGCCAGGAGATTGCGGAAGATACCGGCCTGGCCGGCGTTTCTGTCGTGCTGCCCGGAACGCACGATACGGCGAGCGCCGTGATGGCCGTGCCAGCCGCCAGCCAGCCGGGCGCGAAGCCGACCTGGTGCTACATCTCCAGCGGCACCTGGTCGCTGATGGGGGTGGAATCGCCCCGGCCGATTATCAATGACCGCTGCTACCAGCTCAACTTCACCAACGAGGGCGGCGTGGGCGGAACGACGCGGGTGCTCAAGAACATCGCCGGCCTGTGGCTGGTGCAAGAGTGCCGGCGCATCTGGAAGCAGGATGGCCACGAGTACGGCTGGGAAGAACTGACGCGACGTGCCGACAAGGCAACGCCGCTGGCATCTCTCATCAATCCAGACGACCCCAGCTTTAGCTCGCCCAAGGACATGCCCGCCGCCATTCGAGACTACTGCTCCCGCACTGGCCAGGCGGTGCCGGAGACGGAAGGGGCGGTCATCCGCTGCGCTTTGGAGAGCCTGGCCCTGCGCTACCGGATGGTGCTCGGCTTTCTGGAGGAGCTCGTCGGCGGAAGGCTCGATACGATTCACATTGTGGGCGGGGGCGCGCAGAACCGGCTGCTTAACCAGATGGCCGCGGACGCTTGTAATCGTCAGGTCATCGCCGGCCCGGTCGAAGCCACCGCCATCGGCAACGTCATGATGCAAGCCGTCGCCTCGGGCGCTGTCGGGTCCATCGCCCAGGCGAGGGAAGTGATTAAGTCGAGCTTCAAGGTCCAGGAGTACGCGCCCAAGCATCCCGCCCATTGGGATGAGGCGTATGAGCGGTTCAAGAAGCTGCTGAGATGACGAAGGGGCTCGGGCCTGGTACGGACTCAGTACTCAGTACTTAGTACTCAGTACTTAGTACTGAGTACTTGACTTCGTCTGCCCTTTGGTGTCTTCTGCCGTCTGCCCTCTAACCTCTGCCCTCTCAACCCCCTCCTGTCATGAACATCGGTCTCGTCGGCGTCGGCTTCATGGGCTGGATTCATTTCCTGGCCTACCAGAAGGTCAAAGGGGTCAAGCTGGCCGCTGTGTGTACGCGCGATCCCAAGCGGCTCGCCGGCGACTGGCGGGGAATTCAGGGAAATTTCGGCCCGCCTGGGGAACAGGTGGACTTGCGGAGCGTGGCCAAGTACTCGGACCTGGCGGGACTGCTGGGTGATCCCAAAATCGACGTCGTCGATATCTGCTTGCCTCCTCATTTGCACGCCAGCGCCGCCATCTCCGCATTGCAGGCGGGCAAGCACGTCTTCGTCGAAAAGCCGATGGGGTTGACCGCCGCCGAATGCGACAAGATGGTCAAGGCGGCCGAGAAAGCCGGGAGGCAAATCCTGGTCGGCCATGTGCTGCCGTTTCTGCCCGAATACGCGCACGCCCGCAAGCTCATTTCCAGTGGCAAATACGGCAAGCTGTTGGGCGGACATTTCAAGCGAGTCATTTCGGATCCGCTCTGGCTCAAGGATTTCTTCGATCCAAAAAAAGTCGGTGGACCGCTTGTGGACCTCCATGTCCACGACGCTCACTTCATCCGCCTGCTGTTCGGAATGCCGACCGCCGTCACAAGCCAGGGACGCATGCGTGGCGAGGTCGTGGAGTACTGCAACACCCAGTTCCAATTCGAGGATCGTTCCCTCGCCGTCAGCGCCGCCAGCGGCGTCATCAACCAGCAGGGTCGCTCCTTCACGCACGGCTTTGAAATTCATCTGGAAAAGGGAACCATGTTCTTCGACTTCGCCGTCCTCGCGGGAGGCAAAATGCTCTCCACGCCGCTCACAGTGCTGGACAGCAAGGGCAACGCCGACCAGCCGCAAATGCCCGCCGGCGACCCGATGCTCACCGCATTCGCCGCCGAGGTCAAGGAAGTGGCGCAGTGCGTGAAGAGCGGCCAAGTTTCCACTCTTCTCTCGGGCGAATTGGCCCGCGATGCGATCGTGCTTTGCCACAAACAGCAGGCGTCGGTGAAGACCGGAAAGACGGTAAGGGTGTAGGGTGCATGAGCGCCAGCGAAATGCACGCTTAAGACAGGCTGCCGTCAGGTCTCCTAGATTCGCCCCGGATGCTTCGTCATCTCAAGAGCGTCGTTGATCGGGCCGAGATAGAGGACAATAAAGAGCCGGAAAATCACGAGGATCATGATGGCTCCAATAAACATCCAGATTCCAATCCCGGTCAGCCAGGTGAGCCAGCGCAGGCCGGAGCGAGCCCGCTCCTCATACTCCTTGCACAGCGCGTTCATGGACTCGGTGGTGGTCCCTGAGACCTCGGCGGTTTCCATCATTTGCAGGAACTCGCTGGGAAAGCAGTTCGCTTCCGCAAAGGCCTCATGAAACGGCAGGTTGCGGACGATTGCACCAGTCACCAACTGCTCGCGGGACATGAAGAGAGGGTTTTGCGTGGCCCGCATCGCGAGTTCCACGCTCCGCCGGGCGTCGATTCCCGCATCGAGCGCCATGGCCAGAGACCACGTAAGACGGGCCAACGCCAGATTGGCCAGGGCCGTTCCTAGCATCGGGATTCGCATGGCCAGCGACATCGGGGTCGGCCCCAGCCAGCCCCGAATGATCGCTAGAACGCCAAGCACCACTCCCCCGATGAACAGTGCGCAAATCATCCAGAATGCGATCGCTCCCGAGACTCCACTCAGGCCGATGCCCAGCACGTCGATCGGCTCTCCCGTGCCGATGCTCCTGGCATCAAGCGCCCCGAGGATCAGAATTAGAAGGCCGATGACAAAGATGCCCATCGCCAATTGCAGCGCCGGCCAGGCGATTCCAAACAGAAATCCGCGGGTGAGCTGGGACTGGTGTTCGTAATGGTCAGCCAGCCTGAAAAAGACCGCGTCCACCTGGCCAGTCCTTTCCCCCACTTCCACCATTTCCGTCACCAGGGGTGGGAAGTAGCCTTCGCAAGCCCGCATGGAATCCGCCACGCTTTCGCCGCGGAGCACTCCGTCTTTGATCCGCTCGACCGACCTCTTGAGCGGCCCGCTCGCATGCCGCGTCTCGGTCTCCCACAGTCGCCGCGGCTCCACCCCGGCCTTCATGCTCGTCCCCACTCGGCGGCAGAGCTGGATCAGGGTCTTGGTGGAGATGCGAGACATGAGCAGGAGTAAGTACAGGGGCCAGGGGAGGATGAAATGCCTAACGTTCAGAATAGCTGAGCCGGAATGCGTTCAGTATCCCCTTGGATCACTCGGCTCCCATTATTCTGTTTGGCAACCGGCAGGAAATGGCATCCCAAATAGTAGGCGGCACACGCTGGTTCACTGGTATGAGATAAAAGGTCAGAGAACGTAAGGCTGCCGACTGTATTGACTCTTCTGCGCCCTTGGCTTAACCTATCAACTAGTTCTGATGCGTTTGGGAGTCGGCTGCCGAAATGAATGGTAGCTGACTTGCCGCGGTCAGATTCCCGCCTGAATTATCCCTCCACAACTAAATCCCACCTCAATTCCGCCACGCATGGCGGTGCCTTTTATTCCCACCCTCCAGACCAAGGCGGCCCCGTGGTCTTGCTTCGAGCTAGCACGATGCTCTGCCCGATAGTCGCTCTTTTCGTGCGGCGTGCGGGGAAGGTGTTGATACTGCTGGCTCTGTTGGCCGGTCTTGCTCCGGATCTCTTCGCCCAAGTTCCGCCGCTGCATGTGCGGATGGATGAGCTGGTGACGCAGGCTCATGTCGGGCCGATGGCACCTCCCGCCAGCGATGGGGAGTTTGTCCGCCGCATTTACTTGGACCTGACCGGCATGGTTCCGTCCTCCGCGGAGCTGGCGGCTTTTGTGGCGGATGCCTCCGCCGACAAGCGAACGAAGCTGATTGATCAACTGCTGGCCGGTCCGCGGTACGTCCGTCACATGGCGAACGTGTTTGACGTGATGTGGATGGAGCGGCGGCCGGATAAGCATGTGCCGGCTGCGGAGTGGCAACAGTATTTGCTCGATTCCTTCGCGGCGAACAAGCCGTATGACCAGCTCGCCCGCGAGGTTCTTTCATCCGATGGCACCGACGCGGCGACTCGCCCGGCGGCCAAGTTCTTTCTCGACCGCGAAGTGGAACCGAACCTGCTCACGCGGGACATCGGGCGAATCTTCTTTGGCCGTGATTACCAGTGCAACCAGTGCCACAACCATCCGCTGATTGACGACTACCTGCAGCCGGATTACTACGGCATTTTTGCCTTTGTGAACCGGACGCAGCTCTTCACGGGCAAGGATAAGAAAGCCGTGCTGATGGACATGGCGGACGGCGAGGTTTCCTACCAGTCGGTCTTTGACCCGGCGGCGAAGGGAATCACCTGGCCTCGCGTCCCCGGCGGCAAGCAGGTGGAAGAGCCGAAGTTCAATCCCGGCGAGGAGTACGCCGTTGCTCCGGCGAAGGAAGTGCGGCACGTTCCCAAATACAGCCGGCGGCTGCAATTGGCGGCGCAGATTGTGCCCACGAACAAACCGTTCAACCGCAACATTGTCAATCGGCTCTGGGGGCACATGCTGGGGCGGGCGCTCGTGGAACCAGTCGAGTTCCAGTACGCGGCCAATCCGCCAAGCAATCCGCAGCTCTTGGAGACGCTGGCGGATGACTTCGCGGCGACGAAGTACGACATCAAGGGCTTCCTGCGGGAGATTGCCCTTTCGCAGGCGTATCAGCGGGCGATGGACCTGCCGGCGGACATTGCGGCACAAGCGGCGTCCGCGCAAGCTCGGCTAGCGGCGCTCGAAGAGGAGCAGAAGAAGCTGGCGGACGCGGCGACTGCGTCGAGCGCGGCGGCGGGTAAGCTCGATACGGATCTGGCCGCTGCCCGCAAGACGATTCCGGCGGTAACCGAAGAACTCACGAAGGCCTCGGCTCCGATCGCGGACTCGAAAAAAGCTGCCGATGCCGCAGCCAAATCGACGGCAGACGCAACCGCCGCCGTCCCCCCAAAACAGGACATTCTGAAAGCCCTGGCCGAAGCCGCCGCGAAAGCCAAGGAAGCAGCCGCCAAGCTGCCGGCGGAAAAGGATCTAGCGGATGCGGCGGCAAAGTTTCAAACACGAGCCGATCAGGTGACTGGCGAAGTGGCGGCTCTGATCAAAGTGGTCGAGCAGAAGACAGCCGAAGCCAAGACGGCGAGCGACAAGCTGGCCGCGGTTCAAGCGGCGGTCGCTGAAGTGAATGGCCGGTTGGATGCCGCCCGCAAGCAGGTCATCGCGCTCGAAGAGCCGCACGACGCAGCCGGGACGAAGTATCGGCTGGACGCGGCCGCGCGAAAGCTGGCGGAGCGGAAAGTTGCGTCCGCCAAGGACCTGGCACAATACGCGGCGCTCGCTGCCGCGGCACAAGCTTCTCAAGCGAACGTCACCAAGCTGGCCGCTGATTTGGCGGCGGCGAAGGCCGCAGTTGCGAAACTCGCCGCTGATTTGCCCGCCGTGCAAGCCGCTCAAGTCGCCGCTCAAAAAGCCAATGACGAGGCCACTGCAGCCCAGGCCGCGGCCAAGCAATTGGTCGATGCCAAAGCAGCCGCGATGAAGGAGTTTGTCGAGGTTCTCGCCAAGGCCCAGACCGCCAGCGCGAAATTGCCGCTGGACGCCGAACTCGCCGCCACGACGCTGGCGCTCAAGACTCGCGGCGATCAATTGGCCCTAGAAGTTGTCGAAGCTCAAAAGATTCTGACGACGAAAGACGAAGCCCTGAAGACCGCGGTTGCCCAACTCGCGGCGGCCGCCGCGGCATTGACGGCTAATACAACCCAGATGGCGGCACTCACTCCCCAGATTCCCGCGCTCGAAGCCCAGCAACCGCCGGCCGCGGAAAAAGCCAAGGTGGAAGCAGCGTCCTTCGACCTCCTCGCCAGGAAGCTGCCCGAGGAGTTTGCTGCTAACTACGCGGTTCGTCCGCTCAAGCAGCTTTCCCCCGAGCAGTTCGGCTGGAGCGTCTTGCAAGTGACCGGGGTTTATCGCAACCATATTATCGCCACGACTGCCGAGCTCGACAAAGCCAAACCGCTGACCGACGCCGACAGAGCCGACCCCGCGAAAATGGCCGAGCGACAGCGAGAGCTGGAAAAGGCGGTGTACGCCAAGCTGGCCGGCAGCGTGACGATCTTTGTGCAACTCTTCGGCAACAGCGCGGGAGCGCCGCAAAGCGACTTCTTCGCCACTGTCGACCAGGCCTTGTTCCTTGCTAACGGTGGCGTGGTGAAGGGGTGGCTCGCTCCCAGCGGCGAGAATCTGACGGAGCGATTGATGACCCTGCCCGATAATAAGGCGCTCGCCGACGAACTCTACTTAAGCGTCCTCTCCCGCAAGCCAACCGAAGTGGAGATTGCGGCCGTGAACGGATACCTGGCGGCTCGACCCACCGACAAGCCGGTCGCCGTGCAAGAGATGGCTTGGGGACTGATAAGTTCGACGGAGTTCCGGTTTAATCATTGATAGGTGGGGTAGGCTTCTAGCCTGCCCTGAAACTTTTTGGGCAGGCTGGAAGCCTACCCCACGGAGAAACCACCATGCGTTGCGAATACTCCTGCAAATCGAGCGAGCACGTCATTGCGAGGCGGTCGTTCCTGGGTGGCATGGCGGCCGTCGTGGGTGGATTGGGAACGCTCGCCCGGCCGAGCGCGGCGGCGGAACTGGTCAAGACGCAGAAGCGGGTGGTCGTCTTCAATATGGCCGGCGGGCTCAGCCAGCTCGAAAGCTGGGATCCTAAGCCGGGGACGAACACGGGCGGTCCCTTCCTGTCCATTCCCACCAGCGTGCCAGGAAGCCACATTAGCGAACTGCTGCCGTTCACGGCCAAGCAGATGCACCACCTCGCGATTGTCCGCAGCATCAACACCAAGGAAGGGGATCACGGCCGCGGACATCATGCCATGTTTACCGGCCGCAAGCAGACGCCCGGCGCGGACTATCCCGTGATCGGCGCGGTGATGGCCCGCAGCCTGGAATCGCCGGCGAATTCGCTGCCGGGGCACATCATTGTCTCGCCCGGTGGCGGCGGCGGCCGCGGCAACGACGCCGCCTACCTCGGCCCGCGCTATTCCAGCATCACGCTCGACAGCGGCAAGCCGCCCCAGAATTCCGCCCGGCCCGCCGACATTCCCGAGGCGGCTGACAACGCCCGGCAGGCGTTCCGCCGCGGCACCAACGACCACTTCGCCCAGCGCCGCCGCACCGCCCAGACCGATGCCTACGTGCAAAGCCACGAACAAGCCTTGGAATTGATGCGCCGCGGCGAGGTCTTCGACACCACCAAGGAGCCGGAGAAAGACCACGAGCGATACGGCAAGCACGACTTCGGGCGACATTGCTTGCTGGCCCGCCGTCTTTTAGAAAGCGGCGTCACGTTCGTGCAGGTCACGCACAGCAACTACGACACGCACAACGAGAATTTCGACTTTCACCTGGAGCAGCTTGGCGAGTGGGACCGTCCGTTCGCCACTTTCGTGGAGGACATCGCAGCTCGCGGCATGCTGGACAGCACGTTGATTGTCGTGCTCTCGGAATTCGGCCGCACGCCGAACATCAACCACCTCTACGGCCGCGACCACTGGGGGACTGCTTGGAGCGTTTGCCTCGGCGGTGCAAAAATCGCCCGCGGAGCGGTCATCGGCAAGACGAACGATAACGGCACGGCCGTCGCCGACCGCGAGGTCGACCACGGCCACATGTTCCACACCTATCTGCAGGCGCTGGGCATGGATTCCACCCAGCCCTTTGACATCGCCGGCCGTCAGATCCCCATGGCTGACCCGGCTTATGGGCCGATCAAAGAACTGCTGACGTAGGTCGGCGCGCTACCGCGCAAGCATATTGTGGGTTGCGGTCACGACCACGTGCGGATGTTGTTTCGACCAGGCCTCCAGGTCGCTATCGGAAATGGACGTATCAAACGATTCCAGTTCCCGGAGGTCGTTCAACTTTGCGAGCTCAGGCAGCAGGTCACTCTTGTACTGCGTGCCGTGGAGGTAAACCCGCATCACGCGGCGAAACATTTGCAACTTGTAGCGGTCAACCAATTGCCGCCACCAATTGAACCCTTTGGAACGGACCGTCACGCGGGCCGAGACGCGGTCAGATCAGCGAAAGAAGGGAACCGGGGGATAGAAGTGAACGGCGGGTTCGGAGGGGGCGGCGGCAATGTAAACAGGGCCGCTGTTGTACTCAATCGAAGCCGGTCCAATGGCCGCCAGCGCCTGCTGCTCCGCTTGCCATTCCCGCAAGTTCGCGCCGACCCACCCGAAGGCGAGCGAGCAGAGAAACATGAAAGCGAGCGCAGTTCGCAGGTGGAACTGAAAGAAGCGGCGCACTGGATACCTCCCTGGGTTTGAGCCCGCTCTAGTACGCGATGGAATTTCGCAGGGTTCAGTCCCAAGTTGCACACATGTCTTCTTTACGGCGCTGTGAGTAATCAACGTGACGACACTTTTGCGCGAAGCCGCAACTTGGCATTTGCGTGCAAAGACACCGCAAGTTGTTACCCCACCACTATTTGCATACGCCCATGAAAAAGTTCGGCACTCGGGCTGCGATAGGTCTTCTCCATGCCAGCCCATGAGAGACTGGCAAAGTTCTCACCCCCTTGGTTTGGCAAAGGAGATTGTCATGAAAAGGTTCTTAATGGCACTGGCGACAGTTGCGGCGATCACGCTCGGTTCTTCGTTCACGAGTTCGGCAATGGCGGCCGGCCCCGGACGTCATGGTGGCGGCCATCACGGTGGGCATCACGGCGACGGGCATCACGGGAACTATGGACACCATCCTCATCACGGCGGATATGGGGGCGGATACAGCCATTACCGGCCGAGTTACGGCTATGGCGGCGGCGGATATGGTTATGGAAGCGGCTATGGACGCAGCTCCGGATATGGTGACCGGTGCTACGACAACTACGGCCGTGGTGGCGGTGGCGTGATCCAGTTGTACGGCCCGCGCGGCGGCTTTTCGTTCGGGTTCTAGTCCGCGTGCCTCGGACCTGGCTTGACCAAAAAGATCGCAGGAAACGCCCGCGAGTACAGCGATTGGCGACTGGCGTTAGCGGCGCTTCCTGCTCTGAGACAAGCGCGTGAGGAGTAGTATTAATCCTCGTTAATCACCACGGTCGGTGCTCGGCCACCGGCACGTTGCCCATGCCCTCGGCGACGTCGGATGGGGCCTTCCCCTTCCTGAAAGTAGTAGCCGCCGAGGAGCTTGTAGAAGAACAGGATAATGAAGGCTCCGCCGGTGGCCACGCAAAAGCCGGCGGGGCTGATCGGAGTAATCAGCGTCTTTCCCTGCGAAAAGAACGACAGCACGCCGCAGCCGATGACCGTGCCGCCGATCCCCATCGCCAGCGTGGCAATCGCTCCTCCCGGATCTTTGCCGGGCATGATGGCCTTTGCTAGCAGCCCGGCAAGCGTCCCAAAGCCCACCCACTCCAGGAGGATCTTGGCCCAATCCGTAATCTGCTGCATGAGTTCGGGCGAGTCCGCTGGCATGGCAAGCTCCGTCATCTTCGTTCACAGGGCCGCGCGATGAGTAGTCCGCGCTTTCGTTTATCGGCCAATTGCCCGCTGCGACTTTGCTCGTTTTTGACGGTTGGGCAAGCTGGCGCGGCTGCACCTCAAAACCGATACGGTCGCTCGAAACGCCACGATCGGTATCCACCCGGCTGATTCGGCGCCCGCTTCCTTAAGTAGCAATCTAAGCTTGCGAAACCACGGCGCGTCGAGCGCCGGTCGGTCCTTCGTCCAACCTGTCGCGGAACCGGAGTCGCAGATGACCTCAGAGAGCTCTCAGTCGCCAGCCCACCAGCCAGAAACCGGCCCCAGTGCTCGCCAGCTATTGTGGAAGGTTTTTCTGGTGAGCGTCGTCGGGCTGCTCCTGGAGATGATGTTGATTCGCTGGATCGGGACGGAGATTCGCATCTTCGCGTATCTCCAGAACACGGTGCTCATCGTCTGCTTCTTGGGGCTCGGCGTCGGCTGCTTCACCTGCCGCCAACCGGTCCGCCTGACCCGCGGGCTGGCGGCGCTGGCGATCCTGATCGGCTTGATCTCCGTGCCATTTCTGAAGTCGATTGGGGAATGGATGACGCATGCCCTCGGCACTCAAGGCGGCATCGTCATTTGGGAAGCAGCAATTGCCCAGTCGACCTGGGCCGGCTGGATGAATTTTATTTTGGCCCTCGCCGTGACGTTCGGCATCATGTTGCTGTTGTGGGAGTTGTTTCTGCCGATGGGACGCCTGCTGGGGCAGGCCATGGCGGATCATCCTTCCACGATCTGGGCCTATTCGGTCAACGTGGTGGGGAGCCTGCTGGGAATCTGGCTCTTCGTCCTGCTGAGCGGTTTGGCCACGGGGCCCCTGGTTTGGATTGGGGTCGCCGCGGTCCTGCTGGCGCTCCTGGCCTGGAGCCAGCCGCAGCCGTTGTGGAACGTGGGGTTCCTGGGGACGGCCGTGCTGCTGGCCGGGTTTTCGGGAAGCGAGCCGCGGGCGATTGAAATCGCCTGGTCCCCCTATCAAAAGCTGACTTTTGCTCCCGCGACGAATAAGTACTGGGAGGGAACCAACTTCATCCTGGTCAACAACGTCGGGTATCAGGCCCTGATTGACAATAGCGACGCCGCGGTCCGTGCCAATCCAAAAGTTGCCCCGGAGTTTCACGGGCTGACGCAGTATGACGTGCCGGCCGCGTTCCACCACCGTCCCGAGCGGGTGCTGGTCGTCGGCGCGGGGGCTGGCAACGACGTGGCCGGCGCGCTGCGGGGCGGAGCCAAGCACGTGACCGCCGTTGAGATCGACCCGGCGATCATCGATTTCGGCCGCCGCTTCCATCCCGAACGTCCGTACGACTCTCCACGGGTTCAAGTCGTCATCGACGACGCGCGATCCTATTTTGCCACCTGCCAGGACAAATTCGATCTCATCATCTTTGGGCTTCTGGATTCCCACACGACGACTTCGATGACCAACGCCCGGCTGGATCACTACGTTTACACGCGCGAAAGCTTGCAACGCGCCAGCAGCCTGTTGGCGAAAGACGGGGTGATGGTCCTGAGCTTCGACGCCACGCGAAACTTCATCGCCGATCGGATGTCCCGTTGCCTCCAGGAAGTGTTTGGAGCAGCACCGTTGGCATTTCGCATCAAGCCGAACATGACCGGCTGGGGGGGGACCCTGTTTGTCGCTGGGGACCAGTCGGTCATCAGCGGCCAACTGGCAAAGAACGAACGGCTGCGGGAACGGGTCGCCCAGTGGCAGGCGGAAAGCCCCTTGCCGCTGACCCACGCCACGCGCGTTGCCACGGACGACTGGCCCTACATTTACCTGGAGCAGCCAGGCGTCCCGACCTTGTATTACTTACTGGCCGTGCTGCTCGCTGGCCTGGCCTGGTACGGCTGCCGCCACGCGGAGACCAGGAAGATGCTTGCCGGCTGGAACCGGTCGCATTGCCATTTCTTCCTGATGGGGGCGGCCTTCCTGCTGCTGGAGGTGCAGAGCATCAGCAAAGCCTCGGTGGTCCTGGGGAACACCTGGCTGGTGAGCGCTGTGATCGTGTCGGGCATCCTGGTGATGATCCTGCTCTCCAACCTGGTTGCGGCCCGAATCCCGCGACTCCCGCCAGTGATTCCCGCCATCGGGCTGCTCGGCTCGTGCCTGGGATTGTACTTTTTCGACGTATCGCAAATCGCCTTCCTCCCCTTTGTCACCAAGTCCATTCTCGTGGGGGCGATGACGACCTTGCCGATGTTGTTCAGCGGCCTGATCTTCATCGACTCGTTTGCCAAGGTGGAGCGGAAGGACGCCGCGCTGGGCGCTAACCTCCTGGGCGCACTGGTCGGCGGTATTCTGCAATCCGCGACATTCGTCACGGGGATCAACGCGTTGCTGTTGATCGTGGCGGCACTCTATTGCCTGGCGCTGCTCACGAAGCCAATCCAGTTTGCCGCCGACGAATCACCCAGAGCGTCCACCATGCTATCTCGATTGTTGGGGGCCTTTCGCTTCACTCCAGCCTTGAGTGGGAGGAAGTAGGGAGCGCGAGGAGGACGTAGGCGCTACTTTCGCCGCTTGACCACCAATAAAGTCATGTCGTCCTGTTGTGCCGCTAGGCCGCGGTCGATGAGCCGGCGGATCTTGGCCAGGATGCCGTCGGCGGAGTCGCGGAGGTTTTTGCTGACCAGCGCGGCCATGGCGAGCTCGCCAATTCGCAGTCCTTCTTCATCGACAGCATTCCGGGCTCCTTCGCTCAGGATGATCAGGAACTCGCCAGCATGAAGCCGGCGCGAGAGGGTTTCAAACCGCGTGTCGGGATCCGTTCCCAGCGCCAGCGTCGTCGACTTCAGGATCTCGCGCTCGCTGCGCCGCACATGAATCGCGGCGGCGGCTCCGGAGAGAGAGAATTCCACCTGTCCGTCGGCAGGGTCAATGAGGCCATAGGCCAGGGAGCAAAACTGATCGCCGGCTGAGGTTGTCCAGAGTGTTTCGTTCACCCGTGCGAGTAGCTCGGCGGCTGCGTGCGGGTAGGCGGCGTGGGACTTCAGGGCGGCTTGCACCGCGGCGGCCCCCAGTCCGGCTTCGATCAGCTTTCCCTGGGCATCTCCCAGAGAGATGGAAAGGCGACCGTCCGCGAGGACCGACCAGTCGTAGAAGTCCCCCCCGACGCCGTCGGCTTGTAGAGTCCAGCCGGCGACCTCGTAATCGTCGAGCAGCGGCGTGACGCTCGGCAGGCGGGAGGCTTGCCAGCGGGCGGCGGCTTCCAGATGTCTTTCGCGGCGCTTCGAGCGGGCCCCTTCGGCCAGCAGCATTTCCCGCTCCAGATCCGCGGCAATCCGCCCGGCGATGATTTCCACCAGGTTGGTCTGCTCGCTGGTAAAGTCCCGATTCTGGTCGGCGAACAACCACAGCGTGCCGAGCGGAGCACTGCTGCCGGTGATGGGAACGCAGATGGCCGCCGGAAAATCCTCGGGGCACTTCCAGTGAGAAAGTACTGCGGTGTCCTCCAGCACGACCGCATGGCCCATGAGCGCCTCCAGGTCGGCCATTGCTCCGCGCAGCGGCCGGGCTGGTTCCAGCAGCCGGCCGTGCGGCAAATTGTGCGCGGCCCGCAACTTGAGGGTCGTGGTGGTTTCGTCGAGCAGGTACAAGCCGGCCCCCTGGCAACCGACGGCATCCGCGCCTCCTTTCAGGATGGCAGCTAATCTCTCGGCCAGATGCTCCTCGTCATCGGGCCGCGCCGCAACCGGCACTCCCGCAGCCAGCTCGGCTTCCCGCTGCCAGAGCGCTTGCCGCAGAACGGCTTGTTCGGAGAGCAAGCGGGCAATGGCCAGCGCCAGCGGGCGAACTTGCTCCAGAGGCAGGCGAGAAGACACCGGCTCCTCCGACGCCAGCAGAGTTAGCTTGGGCTCCGGCTGGCCGTCCCCAGCGCCTATCGGCACCGACCAGACTTCTCCCGCGTCAGGTATCGGTCCGCCCAGTCGCAGTTCCCAGCCGCTCGCTTGGGCAAACGACCTGGCCAATTGCTCGAATGAGCCTTCGGCAGACGTGTGGGCAGGCGTAAAGCCCGGCGCGGTCTCCTTGCGTGAGGGAAGGCTGTCGGCCAGGAGGCTGAGATGGCGGGCGGATTTGTTGGTCACGGCACAGTCGCGGAAAGAGGAGGTTGCCTCCCCTCCTTGAGATTTTGCCGCTGTCGCAGAACCTTCCCTTTGGGACCGTCTTGCGCAGCCGCCTCGTCTTCCGTGACCGGCATAGCTTCTCTTCGGCGGTCAGGCAAACCGCCGTGCAGCAGGAAGTGCGAACTTCTGCGGCATGGGAAAGGGGGTGCGGTGGCAGAATCGGTACAGCCGGAATGACCGAAAAGCCCGCTCTGAAACCGCAGAAACAGCCGGTGCCCCTATCGAAAGTCCGGTCCGCAAGCCTATCCTGGGTGCTGGCCACCCGCGAAGTTCCCCGCATTGGAGTTTCTCGAAAGCATCCCATGACCCACGCCTGGCACGACGTCATCCCCGGCCAAAATCTGCCCGCGGAATTCACCACCGTGATCGAAATCCCACTCGGCTCCAGCGTGAAGTACGAACTGGACAAGGCCACCGGCCTGCTCAAGCTCGACCGCATCTTGTACTCGGCCGTCTACTATCCCGCTAACTACGGCTTCATCCCGCAGACGCTGGCGGAAGACGACGACCCGCTGGACGTGCTGGTCCTCTGCCAGGAGCCGGTAAACCCGCTCACGCTGGTCCGGGCGAGGGCCATCGGCGTGATGACGATGATCGATAGCGGAAAGAAGGACCACAAAATCCTGGCCGTCGCCACCGACGACCCCGAGTTCAACGGCTTCCAAGAAGCCAGCGAACTCCCCATGCACCGGCTGACCATGCTGCGGCGCTTCTTCCAGGACTACAAAACACTCGAAATGAAAGCCGTCGAAGTCGACGAATTCCAACCCTCCGCCTTCGCCCTCCCCATCATCACCGACGCCCTGCAACGCTACAGCGAGCAGCGGCGAAAGGGGTTTGGAAAGTAGGTCGATAGGTCCTCGAAAAAAACCGTGGCGAAAAAGTCGTCGTATCGAATTTCGCAAGTAAATGGCCGGCAGCCACTTGTGACTTTCATGCGGCCGACTTTTTCACCACCCCCCTCCCCGAAAGCGGGGACTGAAGCAGGGACAGGGGACATTCCGATTCAGGTTGTCTCAAATCCTTTTCTCCTCCTGCGCGCAGCCTCCTCCTCAATTTAACACAATCTCCATTCAAGTTGTCAAAGATCCTACCGGTTTCTCGCCGGCCCGATTAAACTCAATTGTACACATAACCTAAGTGTCCGGCAAGTCCCCGGATGGGGGGCCTGGAAGTATTTCTCCGACCACGATTTGTTGACACGATCTCAGGCCCGCAGGGCTGGCGCTGCGATAGCCCAGGCCAAAGACGGCAAAGCCGTCGCAGGCCTGGGTACGCGAATCACGCGAAATCCAAGCCCTGAAAGGGCCCGCTAGTGCGTCGGACGGATGATCGCCTCCTTGCGGGGATTGGCTGGGTGGTCGCCTCATACCCAGGCCTTCGGCCGTCAGTGTTGAGTATTTTTCCCCATGTCCGCTCTCGGAGTGAGCGGACTACTCTCCGTCACTCACTGGCGGCGCGAAGCCGCGGCGGACGGTGTGCTCGGTGATGGTGCGGGGGAGGACGAACTGCAACAGGTAGTCGCTCCCTCCCGCCTTGCTCCCGATGCCCGACATCTTAAAGCCGCCGAAAGGCTGGCGGCTGACGAGTGCGCCGGTAATGGGACGGTTGAGATAGAGATTGCCGACGAGGAACTCGCGCTCGGCGCGAGACAAGGCAACGGGGCTGCGAGAGAAGATGCCCCCGGTGAGGGCATAGTCGGTCCCGTTGGCGATTCGCAGAGCTTCGTTCATATCCGTGGCGCGAAGGACCGCCAGGACTGGGCCGAAGATTTCTTCCTGGGCGATGCGGGCGCTCGGAGCGACATCGGCGAAGATGTGTGGCCCCACGAAGCAGCCTTGCTGGGCCAGTTCAGCCGCATCCATCGCCAGCATCAGGCGGCCTTCCTGCTGGCCGATTTCGATAAAGCTCTGGATGCGACTGAGGGATTCGTCGTCGATGACGGGGCCGACGGAAGTCGCTGGGTCGTCGGCGGGGCCGAGTTGCAAGCTCTTCGTCGCCTCCACCAGGCGATGCAAGAACGTGTCGTAGACTTCGGCCATCACAATGGCCCGGCTGCACGCGCTGCATTTTTGCCCCTGATAGCCAAAGGCGGATTTCATCACCCCGGCGACGGCCTCGTCCAGGTCTGCGTCGGCGGCGACGATGATGGCGTTCTTGCCTCCCATCTCCGCGATCACCCGCTTGACGTTGACGACGCCGCGGGTGGAAGCCTGGGCCGCGGCGGCGTTAATCGCCAGCCCCACTTGCCGCGAGCCGGTGAAAACGATAATGGCGACGTCGGAGTGCTCGACCAGGGCTGCGCCGGCGACTTCACCCCGGCCAGGCAAGAAGTTGACGACGCCGGCCGGGATGCCGACCTCCAGTAAGATGTCCATCAGCAGCGAACCGACGATGGAAGACTGCTCCGCCGGCTTCATGACGACCGTGTTGCCGGTGGCCAGAGCCGCGGTGGTCATGCCGGTGAGGATGGCCAGCGGGAAATTCCAGGGGGCGATGACGGCGGTCACTCCGCGAGGAATGTACTCGAAGCGATTCTCCTCGCCCGGTACGTCGACGCCGCCGGCATCCTGCAGCTTGATTGCCTCCGTGGCGTAATACTCACAGAAGTCGATGGCCTCATCGACGTCGGCAGTCGCTTCCCGCCAGCCTTTGCCTGTCTCATACACGGCCCAAGCGGCCAGTTCAAAGAGCCGGCGGCGAATCTCTTCCGCGACTTTGCGGAGATACTCGGCGCGAGCTTCGGCTCCAATGGCCCACCATGCAGGTTGGGCTCCCTTGGCCGCGGCAACGGCAGCGGCGGCGTGGTCCTTTCCGGCGAGGGAAAACGTACCGACAATACGGGAGCGGAGTGACGGATCGCGGGACTGCAGCTTCTCCGCGGTTTCCACCGGCTGGCCGCCGATGATGAGCGGGCAATCGCGGCCCAGACGGCCTTTGACGATGGCCAAGGCTTCGAGCATGGCCTGGCGGTTTTCGGCCCGTGCGAAATCGACGGGCGGCTGGTTGGTGAAGGAAGTAGATGTCGCAGTCATCGGATTGCTCCGGGGGATTAGTAGTCCGCTCACTCCGTGAGCGGACATGCTTGCACACGGAGTGTGCAGGCTACCATTGGGCAGGCTGGAAGCCCGCCCCACTTCGACTGGTTCCCGCAGCAGCGTCTCCGGCGGAATCTTCTCCACAAAGCCGGCCCGCAGGAAGGAGTCGTTCGAGGTGTTCTCCAGCAGGCGGCGAACCAGATAGGCCATGCCGGGAATCAGGTCGCCATAGGGCATGTAAATCCGCAGCCGGTGGCCAAGGTCCACGAGCGCCTGCTTTTCGGCGTCCGCCATGCCGTAGAGCATCTGAAGCTCATAGGCGTTTGCCGGCAGCCCAAGATGCCGCGCGGTAGCAATGCCGTGGGCGATGGAGCGGAGGTTGTGGGAACCGAGAGCGCAGCGGAGGTGCGCGGAGTTTTGCAGGACGAACCGCGTACACCGCTCGAAGCTCTCGTCGGATTGCCACTTCTTCTGGAACACGGGAATCGACCAGCCGTTGGACTTGGCCTTGATGGTTTCGTAATCCCAGTAAGCCCCCTTCACCAGCCGCACCCAGACCGGAGCGCCGCGGGCCCGGGCCCAGTTCCGCAAGTCCTTGAGGTCGGCGTAGGCATTTTCGAGGTAACACTGGATGACAATGCCGACATCGGTCCAGTCGCGGAATTCGGGCTCGCCCAGGACCGTCTTGAAAATGTGCAGCGTCAGATCCTTCTTGTCATGGGACTCCATATCCACGTTGATGAACGCCCCCAGCGAGCGAGCGGCGCGGCACAACTCCCCCAGCCGGCTGCCGGCGCGGCGCGTGGTCCCTGCGTGGTCGAGAGCATCGAACTGGCTATCGAGAGCCGACAGTTTGACGGAGAGATTGACGCGTGGAATCGGACCGAGGTCGTCCTGGTCGATGAGAGGATCAGCCGGCCAGGACTGCACCTCGGGCGTGACGGCCTCCAGCAGGTCCAGGTAGGCCTGAAAGTACCTCTGAGCTTCGGATTCGCTGATGACCGCTTCGCCCAGGATGTCCAGCGTGAAGCCGCGGCGGAGCTGGCGCTCTTTCTTGGCGGCTCTCAGAACCTGGCGGGCGTTTTCGCCGGCGATGAACCGTCGGGCAAAGTCCTGGGCACTCAATCTGGCCGCCCTGGCGACCGCGGCCCGGGTGAACGGAGTGCGGCGAGCCACGCCGAGTGCGACTCTGAGCGCGACCGGCAGCTTGTCCTGCACCGTCGCCAGATACTCATGCAGATGTTCCGTCACGCTGTCCGCCGAGTCCAGCATCGGCAGCACGTCCACGAAGCGAAAGAGCTGCACCTTGAGCGATTCGTCCTGCATCGACCAGGCCATCATCCGGTCATCCCACCAGCGGCGATTCCAGATGCGGGGACGCGAATCGTCCAGATTGGCGAACAGGTGGCGGCCGATGGCCTGAGTCTCTGCCTCGATCGCGGCGAGGTCGGCGGCAGAGAAGTCGTCGCTCATCGGTGGGCGTCCATGGCTCAATGATGGTGCATTCCAAAACTAGGCGGAAGTGGTCGAGCAATCAGCTATTTGCCGCCGCCGTCAGGTAGATGCGATACTGCCAGCGCAGCGTCGTGGGAAACTTCACCGGCGTTGCCTCAGGGCAAGCGAAGCGAAGCGGCTGTACGCCCGGCTGGTCTGAGTTTGCCGGGCGCGGTCCGAGAGCTGGCGTACTTGCGTGAATGCCAATTCCCGCGGACGATACCTGGATATGGACACCAGTGTGTGGCGAGCGTATGTGAATGTCGTAGGAATTGCCGAGCCATGGCGGCATCGATTGCACGCGGCACGCGAAATCAAATACGACAGCACCTTCGTGAGGAACCGCCTCCATGCTCGCCGACCAGTGGCTCTTCCCCGCCATGCCGACGAGAAATGCAGCGGTCTGCCCGGGCCGAATCTCTTGCACGCTGCAGCTTTGCAGAGCCGGACTGGGAGGCCAATGCTCGGCGCTGGAGCCTTCAACGCTTCGCAGCTCGGCGAGCACGCGCGCGGCTGGATCCAGAACCTCAATCCGATGAGCGACGCGGTCGGCGGCTTGCTCCAGAACCAGGCGCAGGACATGGCCACTGGCGGAGGATGACTCGAGAGTACCCAGGACGGCGCTCAGATACTATTCCTCCTGGTCACCGCCGCCGGGGCCGATGTTTTTCATCCGCCACCGCAGATAGGAGTCAAAGAAGCCCTGCAAATTGCCGTCCAGGACGCTATGGAAATTCGTCTCGCCGTAACCGGTTCGAGTGTCCTTCACTCGCTGATCGGGATGCAGGAAGTAGCTGCGAATCTGCGATCCAAAACCGACCTTGGACTGGCTCTGGTACTTGGCCGCTTGCTTTGCCTCCTGCTGTTCTTCACGTCGGCGAACAAGCTTCGCGCGCAGCATTTTGTAACACAAAGCCCGATTCTGGTGCTGGCTGCGCTCGTTTTGGCAAGCGGCAACAACACCGGTGGGAAGGTGCGTGAGGCGGACGGCGCTTTCCGTTTTGTTGACGTGCTGGCCTCCGGCTCCGCTGGCGCAGTAAGTATCTTCGCGGATATCCTCCTTGTTGATCTCGATCTCTTCCTCGTCCGGAACCTCCGGCGCCACGTCCACCGCGGCAAAACTGGTCTGCCGCTTGCCTTCGCTGTTGAAAGGGCTGATTCGGACCAGACGATGAATGCCGTTCTCCCCTTTCAGATAACCGTAGGCCATCGGGCCCCGGACCGTGATCGTGGCGCTGTTGATGCCCGCTTCCTCGTTATCCTGCCGGTCAACGAGCGCAATAACGTAGTCGTTCTTTTGGGCCCACTGCGTGTACATCCGGAGCAGCATTTCCGCCCAGTCGTTGGCGTCGGTCCCCCCGTCGCGGGCGTTGATGCTGACCACCGCTGCCGAGGAGTCGTGCGGACCGTTGAGCAGAGCCTTGAGCTCCAGGCCGTCGAGCGCTTTTTCCAGGCGCTCAATTTCGGAGCGCACCTCGGCTGCGTAGTCCCCGTCTTCCTCCGCCAGTTCCAGCATGGTCGGCAGATCGCCGGCTGATTTGATGGCCTCGGAAACGGGCTTGACGACGGCGCGAAGGCTCTTGAGGCGGCCAATGGTTTCCTGGGCCCGCTCCTGGCTCGCCCAAAAATCGGGTGCCGCCATCTCGCTTTCAATCCGACCAGCCGCAGCTTCTTTGATGTCGTAGTCAAAGACTGTCTCGGAGTTGAGTGATGCGCTGCCGAATCGCTTCCGCCCGGTTGTACCATTCCGTTTCCACGGGTTCCTCGCTGCTAGGGGGTGTGATTACCTCAACAAGTAAGGTACGCCACTCGATGCCGACGAGGAACCCCCTGACTAACGCATTAACGTCTGCCTCACGGGCCAATGGGGAGGCTATTCATTGATTGCCGGCATCGCCGGCGGAGCATTGGCCGCCCCGGCTGCGGGAGCACCCGGGGCGGGAGCACCACCTGCAGGGGTTCCCGCTGTGGGCATCGTATGGACGAGGGTTCCCTCGTTCTTCTTGACTTCTTCCTTGCCGCCACAGCCGACGAGGACGGTTGCCAAGACAATGGCGAATGCGAAACCAAATCGAGCCAACATGAGAATTTCCTTTTTGGTGATGTGCAAAGAAGACAGCGCGGCCCTAGCCGCGCTGTAACCACAACAGCGATCATTGCCCAGTCCGATTACTGCGGGACGGAAGCCGAAAGGTTGTCGCGCATGCCCGACAAGCGGTTGTACGTCGTCGTTTGAATGGACTGGCTGATGGCCTTCACGGAACCGTCTCCCATCGCAAACTGCACGATATTCGGATGCTCCGACCCGTACTTATACCAGAAGTATTTGCTGGCCAGTTGGCCGTTACCAGCAGGAGGGGAGGTTGCCGGCTCGGTATTTATTCCCCAGGCGGTGGGCATGATGCCCGAACCCATCCAGGAGTGGCTGTATTTGTCGTGCCCAAAAGCGCTCGCTTTGCCGCCGGTGGTTTCGCCAAATAGAAATGTATTACTGGTGCCGTCGGTCAACGCGCCTAAATTGTTCCGGCTGCGGCGGGTGAAGGGGCCCTCGTAGCGTGTGAAGCCAGGTATGTCGCCAAGGTATCCGGCGCTGCCGAGGTAGTTGGTGCGTCCCAGCGCGCTATTTTCCGGTGTCGGCCAATAATACAAAATCAAGGTGCCGCTCGACGGGGGTAGCTGGTACACGCTAAAGGAAGCCGAAACGCCGGTATTGCCGGTGTACGGGTTGGTCGATGGGCAGACCAGCATCGGCAGGTTGTATAGAGAATTATTCAAGGTCAGGAAGTTGGGGGCGGTGGCAAACCAATATGCGTCAGGCTGGCCGGCAAGTGCAGACTGGTCGACTTCAAAGGTCATATCGGTCATCCGCGAGCGAATCATATCCTGTTCCATGAACGGCAGGAGGTGAGGGAACAGGCCATTCCACTGCCTTACAATCGTGCCCAAATGGTCAGTATTCCTGGTGGGGTCGGTATCCAAGGCCCCCAAGTAACCAGGCGGCAGAAAGCGCATGGTGTCGTGATGGGTATGGGCCGCGATGGCCACTTGCTTCAAGTTATTCTGGCACTGTGCTCGGCGGCCAGCTTCGCGCGCGAATTGAACCGCGGGCAGGAGGAGAGCGACCAAGACTCCGATGATCGCAATGACCACCAGCAGCTCGACCAGGGTGAACCCCAGCCTGCGCTCGCCCACGTTGCGAACCAAATGGCTCTTCATTTTAGAACTCCACAAAGAAACAAACAAAAATGATTAAGAACTAACAATTGCCTATCTGTTCCTATTTTTCTCACCAACCTCACGGATTCTAACTGTCGCAAAATAATTGTTCAAGCTTTTTCAACCGGAAGTTCTCGGAATTCTCGTTTTTTTTCCGGTCCCGCCCCGGCAAGAATTCCGGCAAGGCGGCAACAAATCCGCCCCCGTGCTACCGCCTGATGCTTGCTCCTGCCTGCTGATTGGGCGATTCCCAGCGAGTTCTGCGTTGCTTTTTAGCATCGGCTTCCCTTTGAAAGGCCCAACCATTCTGCTTGGAACCTAAAGCAACCAGCGTTCCATTTTCCATGCGCCAAGCCCTTCCCGCCGCACAATCCACATCTTTGGGGCGAGTAGCTCTCGCTGCGGTGGGAGGCGCGTTGACGAACGGACCGTCGTACTTCTTGACTTCGCCGTTCCCGCCGCCACCGGCGAAAACGGGCGCTCAGGCTATGGCATGGACGAAATTACATCGAGCCAGCGCGAGAATTCTCATCACGGTGCGCAGGCACGGATGAGGTACGGCGCGGCCCAGACCGCGCCTTGCCAACGCAAGAGGCAAACACCGAGCCCTATCTACTGGATCGCGACTACGGCAACGAAATCGGCAGATTGTCGCGCATGCCCGACAAGCGGAGGAACGTCTCCAGGTCGATGTTCTGGCTGAGGGCCTTGACGGAACCGTCCGCCATGGTGAACTGGACGACGTAGGGATGCTCCGACCCATACTTGTACCAGAAGTATTTGCTGGCCAGGAGTCCGTCGCCAGGGATTGCGGTGGCTGGCACGGTGTTGATTCCCCAGGCAGTGGGTAGCACGCCCGACCCCATCCAGGAATGGCTGTACTTGACGTGCCCAAATTGGCTCTGTTTGCCGCCGGTGGTTTCGCCAAACAGCAAGGTATTGCTCGTGCCATCGGTTATCGCGGCCAAACTGTTCTTGCTGCGGCGGGTGAAGGGCCCCTCTTTGAGACGGAAGCCAGGTATGTCGCCAAGCTCTCCGGCATTACCGAGGTAGTTGGTGCGTCCCAAGGCACTATTGATCGGTGTCGCCCAGTAATACAAAATCAAGGTGCCCGACGTGGGACCCGACAAGTACGGATTGATGGCAGCCGAAACGCCGGTATTGCCGGCATAGGGGTCCGTCGAGGGGCAGACCAGTGCGGGCAGGTTGTAGGTGGTATTACTGAAGGTCAAAGGGGGCGAGTACCAGTAGTTGTCGAGTTTGTCGAGTTCAAAGGAAAGATCGGCCATCTTGTTGCGAATCTGATTCTGTTCCATGAACGGCAGGAGGTGCGGAAACAACCCGTTCCACTGCGCTACTTTGTTGCCCAGATGATGGGTATCCCGGAGCGGGTCGGAATCCAGGGAACCCAGATAACCGGGTGGCAGGACTCGCATGGTGTCGTGATGGGTATGGGCCGAGATGCCCGCCTGTTTCAAGTTGTTCTGGCACTGTGCTCGGCGGCCGGTTTCGCGGGCGAATTGAACCGCGGGCAGGAGGAGAGCGACCAAGACTCCGATGATCGCAATAGCCATTAGTAGCTCGACCAGAGTGAACCCCAGCCTGCGTCCGTCAACGGGGTGAGCCAGGGGACTCTTCATACCGAAACTCCGCGACAATAATAATGGAATTAATCAAAAATTGAATTGCGATCTACTCTGGGGCCACGGGCCGCCCCCAAGATTGTAACCGCAAGGCCTTTGGGATTCACGTTTTCCGGCACGCTCGAGGCAAGAAATATTCCCCGGCGGCATCCGCGGGCCGGCCGATGATCTTGACTGCCGCCTTGTGGGACGACAAATCGGAGTTTCAGTTAGACTAGGGAGCATCGACTTCCGCTTTGCGGCCCAAACCGCCATACTGGGAAATCATAGCAACCAGTGTTCCATTTTTCATGAGCCAAGCCCTTCCTGCCGCACAAACCATACTTCCCGAGCCGGACCTGTCCGGGCGGCGGCTGGGAGATTACCAGTTGCTGCGGCGTCTCGGCCGGGGCGGAATGGCGGAAGTCTATTTGGCCGAGCAGCTCTCCCTGCGGCGGCAGGTGGCCTTTAAGGTGCTAAGGAGCAACCTGGCTCTGGACGCCGCTTATGTGCGGCGGTTCCACAATGAAGCCCAAGCTGCCGCCAAGCTGGTCCACGCGAACATCGTGCAAATCCACGAAGTCGGCTGCATTGATGGGATCCATTTCATCGCCCAGGAATATGTCGCGGGGCAGAATCTCAAACAGGTGCTCGTCCGCCGCGGCAGCGGCTTGGAAGCCGCCCCAGCCGCAAACATCATCCGCCAGGTCGCCGCGGCGCTCCACAAAGCGGCCGAAGAGAAAATCATCCATCGGGACATCAAGCCTGAGAACATCATGCTGGCCCCGTCGGGCGAGGTGAAGGTCGCGGATTTCGGCCTGGCGCGCGTCGTCCGGGAAGGGGAAGCCCCGAACCTGACGGAAATCGGCATCACCATGGGAACCCCGCTCTACATGAGCCCCGAGCAGGTGGAAGGCAAGGACGTGGACCCGCGGAGCGACATTTACTCGTTGGGTGTCACGTCGTATCAGATGCTCGCGGGACGCCCGCCGTTCGATGGCGAAACGGCGTTGGCCATCGCGGTGCAGCACCTTCGCAACGAACCACTCCGCCTGGAGACTCTGCGGCCGGATATTCCCAGCGGGCTGTGCCGCGTCGTTCACAAGATGCTGGCCAAGAGTCCGCAGGACCGATTTCAGAAGCCGGCGGACGTGCTCAAGGAGCTGCGCACACTCACCATCAGCGGCTTGGGGGACGAATGGCAGCATGACCTGGCCGGCTGGTCCACCACCGAGATGGTGACCAACGGCGAAGCGCGCACCGAGGCGACGCAGATGCTCGCCACCGTGCTCGTCGAACAAAAAAAGCTGAGCGCCCAGCGTGCCCGCTGGGGGCTGGCCACCCTCTGCATCCTTTTGGCTTTGCCCTTGGGAGTGGGAGCGGCATACCTCTCGCGCCCCAAGCCGCTGCTCACGGCGGCGCGTTCAACGTTGATCACTGTTCCCAAGCTGGAAAGCGCCGAGCGACAGTATTGGGATGCTTTTTTCACGCCGTCCGAGGAAGCCTGGAAATCCGAGGAAGCCTGGAAAGCGGTGGCGGAACACTTTCCGCCTTCCGATGACGACCCCGAAAATGAACTTTGGTCTCGTCGGGCGAGGCGCCGATTGGGAGAGTTCTACCTAAACAACGCCAAGGTTGAGAAAGCCCTGGAGACGTACCACGAACTTGCCGCGCTCGAATCAACGGCCCAGGAATTTCGCATCACCGGATTGGCGGGCGAAGCAGTCGCCTACGACCGCATGAACAAGCCCGATGAAGTTGTCGCACGTCTCACTTTCATCAAGATCAAGCCCAACGAGGATGAATTGCTGCACGATAATTTCCTGAAGGAGGAGTTTGACCGGTTGGTGGCCAAGTATGCGAAGAATAAATAGATCCTGTCGCGGGAAAGCCGCGAACCTTCTCCCGTGTTGACAACTCGTTTCCCAGTGGCAACATTAAGGAAGTCGTCCCCATCGTCTAGTGGCCCAGGACCCCGGGTTCTCAGTCCGGTAACAGGGGTTCAAATCCCCTTGGGGATACTTGCTTGCTAACCCTGCCCCCCGGCAGGGTTTTTTTATGCCCGCCGTAAGCAGTAGGGGCAGGCCCATGTGGCAGTTTTCGCTGCGCACAATGCTGATTGCCGTGACTGCGATTGCGGCCTGGTTCGGGCTTCTCGTGTCGTATCCTTTTGCCGCCGTCATCGTCCTGCTTGTCGCCTTGATGATGCTTTCCGCGCCGAATAGAGACGAATTCAACGAACGTTAAGCCGCAAAATCCATCCGCACTCTGGCGATAGCGGAAAATCAGCTAATTCTGCCTGTGGACACGCCTCGATTGGAACTGTAAACTGGTGCGCTTTCCCCGGTTACATCCTCTCCAATTCTCTCCGCCCCAGTCGTTTTGATTTAGAAAGCCCCGGAGCCCCGATGGTTAAACTTATTGTCCGCGATAAGGAAAGCATTCAAGAGGCGGTTCGCCGCTTCCGCAAGCTCGTCGAGCGCAGCGGCATCAAGAAAGAGATGCGCCGCCGCGAGTACTATGAAAAGCCCAGCGAAATCAAACGCCGCGCCCGCCTCCGTGCCGAACGCCGCGCCAAGCGCCCGCCCATGCCCGCCCGCCCCGTGCTGTAGTTCGATCACAGCCCACAACAAGGGCATCTTTCTTCGATTGCTATCATGATTTCCGCGCTTCTTTTATGCGCCCGCAACGTCGGTTCGCTCTAGGTGGTCCCTGGGCGGCAAGTTTAGAATGGCTGAAGTCGGCAAGATGGGCTGGGAAGCCCTGCTCTTTTCTCTCTGCGAAGGATCGGTACGGCTATGGTCAAGCGGGTTACGACCAAAGTGATTGAAGAGGTGGAGACGGATGAGGATGGCGAACCTGCCTCGCCTCTTTTGAGGCGTCGTTCTTCACGGATGATGGGGTGGCTCTTCTGGCGAGGAGGGCTGCTGGCCGTCATTTTGGCGGCGCTCGTCTGGTTTGCCCCAACCATCATTTCCACGACGGGATTGTGGAAGCCACTGCTGGGCCAGTTCGTGCCTCCCCTGGCAGGCCGCGTCGATGCCGGCTCGCTGTCGCTCGGCTGGATGTCGCCGATTGTCGTGAAGGATCTCGTCGTGCGGGACGAAGCTGGCGAAGTACTCGCGCAAATCGGCGTCTTCCAAAGTGAAAAGACGCTGCTCAGCCTGGCGCAGAATCAAAGTGACCTGGGGAAGTTCACCCTTGATGAGCCGCAGGGAAGGATTGTGTTGCGTAGTGACGGCAGCAATGTCGAGGATCTTATAGCGCAGTTCGCGAAGGAGTTTCCTAAGCGGGATACGACGTCCGCTGCCGCAATTCCCTCTTTCTCTTTGGCAGTCACGCGGGGAACCATCCAACTAGAAGACCAGGTTGCCGGCCAGCGCTGGGAAATCACGGGCGTGCAACTCGACGCCGATTTTCCCAAGGCTCAGGGACCGCGCACCGCCAAATTGTCCGCGGTCGTCAAGCACTTGCCCGGTGCTGCCGGCAAGGCCGCCATCGGCAAGAGTCCGCCGGCAGAAATCCTGCCGGGGGAAATCGCCGCGGATTTGAACTGGCAACCAGCGCCCCCTGCGGAGGGAAAACTCGAAGCGCTGGGGGCGGGCAAAATCGCCTGCGAGCTTAAATCGCTGCCGGTGGAAATCTCGCAAGGAGCGCTCCGCCGCTTGGTAAGCGATATCCGTCCGGCTGGGGCCATGTCGGGTTCCCTGGTCTACGAGTGGAAAGATGATGCGTCCGCACAGCGGCTGGAAATCGTCAAACTCGCCTCACCGCAGCTCACGGTCGCAGCGCCAGCTTTTCTAGGAGCTGATAAACCGTCAATCCGCCTGACCAGCGCCAGCGGAGGGATTGAAATCGCCGGCCAGCGGCTGCTGCTGGACCAATTGCAAGTTCAGACCGACGTGGCAGACCTGTCGGCAAGCCTCGCCGCGGATACGCCCACTTTGGACCTGGCCGGAATTCTGTCGGCGGTGCAATCGACCCAAAAGGACGACGGTATTGAAGTCTCCGGCAAGATTGACCTCGCGGCAGTGGCCCAGCGACTGCCGCAAACGCTGCGGCTGCGGCAGGATACGCGACTCACGGAGGGGCAGCTCGATTTCAGTCTGAAGAGCGGTCTGTCGCCGCAGGGAGAGCGGGTCTGGGAGGCGACCGCGAACACCACCCGCATCATCGCCGAAACTGCTGGGCGGAAAGTCGTCTGGGACCAGCCGGTGGAATTCGCCGCCACCGCGCGGCACACCAAGACCGGCATCGTGATCGACCGGTTGACCGGCAAAGCGAGCTTCGCCACGCTCCAAGGACAAGGAACGCTGGACGCCGGCAAGCTGACGGCCGCCGCCGACCTCGATAAGCTCGTGGCTGAGCTGGGGCAGTTCGTCGATTGGACCGGGATCGAGCTTGCCGGCAAACTCTCCAGCGAGGTGCAATGGCAGCGCGGCCCCGCCAGCGCGTTCACGGCCGTGGCCGATGCCAGCGTGCAGGATTTCCAGCTCGCAGCACCGGGCCTGTTGCCCTGGAGAGAACAGAACCTGCAGATCCATGCCGAAGCGAAGGGACTGGCCGACACGGCAAGTGTCAAGCAAATCACCCAGGCGGATTTCCGCGTCCTCTCCGGCAGCGACAAGCTCTTTGCAGAGCTGCAAAAACCGGTAAGCGACGTTTCCATGACCGGCTCTTGGCCCATCGCCTACACGCTCGATGGCAACCTCGCCTCCTGGCTGCCGCGGCTGCAAAGTTTTGTGCCGCTCTCGGGCTGGCAGATTTCCGGCGGCATCGCGGCGGAAGGCTCGGGAGAATTCTCAACGTCGCGGGTAGCCATCGCGCCCAGCAAAGTCACGCTCACGCAGTTCGTCGCGGCGAGCCAGCAGCTCTACATTCGCGAGCCCAAAGTCGTCCTCGAAACGGCCGGGACTCTCGACCTCGAAAAACGGACCTTCATTTCCCAGAGCACGACGTTCGCCTCCTCCGCCATTGCCTTCCGGGCGGACGACCTGAAAGCCGCCTTCGGCAGCGAAGGAACATCGCTGGCCGGGCACGTGGAGTATCGGGCCAAGCTCGACGTGCTCTCTTCCTGGCTCGGCGCTCCGCAGTACCCGCGAACCTGGCAACTCGGCGGCGACGTAGTCGGCGGCGCGGACGCGGCGATGGAAAACGGCATCATGCAGGCGAACTTCACCACCGAAATCGACAACCTCTCCTATTCCACACGCACACCCTCGGGTGGCACGCCCACGGCTCTGCGTGGGCGTGAAGGCATCGAAGCAATTCCCGCAGCCGCTCACTCCCCTTGGCAACTTGCTTGGAGCGAACCCAAGGTCACACTCTCCGGCGACGGTTCCTTCGACCCCAAGAAAGACCGGCTGGAGCTCCGCTCGGCACGGCTCGATTCCGTGGCCTTGGCATTGGCCGCGGCAGGTAGCGTGGAACAGGTTTCCAGCCAGTGCCTGACCGCCCTGGCCGGCGAAATCAACTACGACATGGCCGGCATCACCCAAAAGCTGCGGCCCATCCTGGGCAACACACTGACCATCACCGGCAAGGAGCAGCGGAAGTTCTCGCTGCAAGGGCCGCTCTTCGCTGTCGCCGCGAAATCGACCGACCCTGTCGCCACGCCCGATATTTCTGCCCTCGGCAAGGCGCTCCAAGTCAAACTCGTCCCCAACGACCTCACCGCCTCCGCCGGCATCGGCTGGGAAGCGGCGGAGTACTACGGCCTCGCTGCCGGACCCACCAGCATCGAGACGCGTCTGGAGAAGGGGCTCGTTTCCATCGGCCCGCTCGACGTGCCGATTTCCGAAGGGAAGCTCACGGCCGCTCCGCGGATCTATCTGAATGAGACGGGCATTCCCGTGGTGCTGGACAAAGGCCCGCTGCTGGAAAGCGTCCGCCTCTCCCCCGAGCTTTGCCGCGGCTGGCTGCGATACGTCCAGCCGACGATTGCGGACGCCACGCGGGCGGAAGGCAAATTCTCCGTCGCCATTGAGCAGGCCCAGGTGCCGCTGCTCGCTCCTCGTTCGGCGGCGGTCAAGAGCGTCCTGACCATTCATGGCGGGCAAGTCGGCCCCGGCCCGCTGGCCCAGCAATACCTGGGGGCGGTGCAAAAAGTTCTGGCGGTGATCAAGCCGGCGGGAGGCGGACTGCTCGACTCCAACAAGGGCTGGATCATCTTTCCCGAGCAGCAGGTCCCCGTGGTGGTTCAGGACCAGCGGGTCTATCACCAGGGGATGACCATGCAGATCGGCAACGTGCAGGTCAGCACCCAAGGGAGCGTGGGCCTGGACGACTCGCTGCAAATGGTCCTGAGCATCCCCGTGCAAGACGCCTGGCTCCGCGACGCCAAAGCCGGCGCACTCAAGGGCAAAACGATCCACATCCCCATCCGCGGCACCGTCTCCGCCCCGCAGCCCGACGTGGGAGCCGTCCTCAGCGACCTGACCAAGCAAATCCTCGGCGGCGGCGTGAAGAACCTCCTCCAGGGGGAGCTGGACAAAGGTAAAGGGATGCTGGACAAGGAAGCCGGCAAATTGCTCGATGGGCTCTTCAAGCCGAAGTCGAAACCGTAATTCTTTTGGGCGCAACCGGTCGTCCGCTCATGTGCTAGCGGCCGTTTTCCGGCCTGTTTTCGGGGGGTGGTTGATATGAATCATGCGTGGAGTGGCGTGAAGAGAAACGGCTGTATGGTTATGTTTGAGAGGTTTTGCATCATCACAAGTGGCTTTATCCCCGGCGAACTTGGGACAATTTCGATCCCATCCGCCACAATCGCCGCGAAAACGTCCGCTAGCACCGGAGCGGACGACCGGTTGCGCCCCATCGAGTTCACCAGGCACGGGTTACGGCTCTAGAATCGCGCCGCGCCGAATCGCTGTTTCCAACTCGCTTCGTCTGCTACGAAGCAAGTTACTTTCGTGGTCCAATTGCTCGACGAGGAACGCGACATCTTTCCATTGTTTCTTCTTCATGGCACCAAAGGCGAAAAGATGGACGAGCTGGTCACGGCGGACTTCATCGAGCCCAACGGAAAGGGACTTGAATGCTTCGGACCAAGTCGCCACCTTTCCCTCTATCTCCCCGCTTTCCACGTAGCAATGAACAGCTAGCATCATCTTAAGAGTCCTGCCAACTCCACCCGAAGGATGCCTCTTACAGAGGGTGTCTAAATCAGCGGAGTGCAGCTGCGATGCGATTGTATTCAGATCCAAAACTAAGTGACCGTACGGCACGAATCGCTTATCAAGGTGTTCCTGCCCCTTGGGCCAAGCTTTGACATCAAGTGGCACGGGATGACTCAAGTAACTTCCAATAGCGCTCTTAATCCGACCGCGCAATTCATACTTTCCGACTTTTCCAAAAACATGGCGTTTTCCTTTCGTGAGAAATACTTGTCCGTATTCCGCCCAAGTCGAACCGGCGGCAATTTGGATCGGGCCGCGAACAAACAATTCCATCATCTCCGAATAATTCCAAACTTCCTGCCACTCTCCGCCAGCCTCTTTCATCTCAATGACGCACGCAAAAGGAGGCCTAACCGTGGGACCACAAATCGTAATCGAGGAGCGCGTGATGTTTGTAATGATGACTTTATACGCCAAGCCATCGTTGGTGAATATTTCAGAATCACTGAGAATCAGCTTCACATGCATGAAGGTCGGTGGTGAATCTTCCGCGAGCGTTTCGTGCATATCCAAAAGTGCAAAGAGTAATAACGCGATTATCACGTAGAACCTGCTTATGGTGTTACCCGACATTTCGTCGCCCTCATGTCGCTTGTCGTTTTTGTGGCGCTTGGAGAATATTATGGAGCCCCATTCGCATTGGGGCGTGTTCGCGACTGCAATAGTCCGAGCTGTTTTGCCGTAAAGCGGTTCTCAGCGTCGGTTCCATATAGCATTGGGTCCTCCCCCATGATGGCCGTTTCGCTCGCGTCACCGGGATTACCCGTGTGAGCGCCGATAAAAGTATGAGCGACCTCATGAACGGTCGTGCGCATTTCAAGGATCAATGCGCGTTCAGCTGAATTCGAGCCAAAAGTGGGCGGGTACGCCTGGAGTGTCACATAGGACACAAACGCCGTGAAGTCGCGAATTGTTTCTAAGTAAATGATGGAGAACGGATTTTCCGCGACATTCGATGTGGAGCCAAACGTGGCGTTCTCCGGTTGGGGATCATCAAAGTCCGAATTAACACGCCCTTCATAGGCACCAATAACTTGTACTGACCAGAATGACGCACTATTCGCTACGTCTCTCATGTCGCGTATTTTGGAAAATGCAGATCCCGAAGGTGGACCAACCTCGAAATCAGGATCCTCGATATTATGCATGAAAAAGTTGGGGTTAGCCCCATCCTTGACGTCATAGTTAAACAAGTCAGCCACAACGGCGATGTTGGCGGGCACAAACCACTCGTAAAGCATGCTAATGTCGGCGTCGCGCACGTCCAAAGGATCTGGCGGCAGGTCGTCGAATGGTTGGGCTGGGTCAAAAACCTCATTCATCGGCGGCGGACCCATTGAGTCGCGCTCGATATGGAGCGTTCGCCACACCGTCAGGGTGTCCGTAACACGAATCGCAGGGACTACGCCACCCTCCGTCCCGAATTTCGGAATTATTAATGGAGCAGTAATCACGGTAATCCCGTCTTTGGCAAGAGCATGCCGAGCAATGATTTCGGGGTGCCCGCTCACCGAAACGCGGTAATTGTTGCCTGGCTGCGGCAAGGAGATGGTATAACCAACTGTCCTGACCGTTTCGGTTGGTTGAAACGCAATATGGCCGGTATCCAAAGCGCCACCCTTGGCAAGGCCGCCTGATCCATCACGATTGTCATTGGGCCAGCGCTTCAAGGTCTTGGAGTTGTCGGTGCCGATTGGCGACGGCGCCGGGTCGGGATAGAAGGGGTTGTCCAGGATTTCATCATTGGGATCGTGGTATCCGCTCCCAACATCCTCGGACCTGGTCGCATTAAATACGTTGTCGACGTCATAGTCTTTCAAATATAGATCCGCGGCAAATCCCGCGGGGACAGGCATCGCTAACGTGACCTCGACATCCACCTTGGTGTGGTCCTTTTGATTCAGGACATGTTCCGGTGGAAGAGTATATTCGGGATAAATCCGCGGGCCGAAATGGGGTGGGGCCATCCAAACGGCATCCTCTAGGTCGGTACCCAACCTGAGCTCAGGATCCGCCACAGGCCTGACCCATTTGGTGCTGACAATGCCCTCCACCGGCTGACGTTTTGGAGCGACGAGCCAGGCGTTGATGGCGGCGTCGAAAATGCCCAGCACGGTGACGTCCCAATCCCCCACCCCTGGATTGGCGTAGATGAAGAACTCCGCGAGGTTATCAGGATTGGCCTGGAAGCTCTGCGGGGTGACGGCCTCCCAGGGCGTGCCGGGGTAGCCGTGGGGACGCTTCAGGAGCTGCAGGTGCTCGAGCTCATCGCGGAAGGGGACTTCTTCGGCAGGCAGGGTGACCGTCCAGCGGAGCTCGTCCTCCTGCCAGAGCATCTCGCTGCCGGAGGAATCCACCCAGGTCTCTTCATCCAATCTCCAGTCGACGGTCAGGTCGCTGAAGATGAGCTCGGTGTTGTCGCTGATCTTGACCGCCACTTCGCCCGGATCGCCGACGATGTAAGCCCCCGGACCTTGATTGGGGGCGGGGAACGAGACCAGCGCCAGCCTCAGGACTTCGTGGACTTCGATCAGGCTGTCGTCCACCGCTTCCAGCGTGATGGTGGCTGTCGTTTGCCCAGCCGCGAAGCTGACGGAACCGGCCGGGGTGAGAGTGACGTCCGCGGAAGTGGCCACGCTGTTCTGGGGAATGGTGTAGTACACGGTCAGCGGCTGGGTGGCGGTGCTGCGGATCAGGTGCAGCACGCGGATGTCCCCTTCCGTCATTGGCTCGGGGGCGGCCGTCGTGAAAGCGACCGTCGGCGCCTGCGGAGGGGGAGGTGGCGGAGGCGGAGGGGGAGAGCCGTAATAGTCGACAATGTCAATGGTCCAGCTTTCCACCATGATGGCCAGGCTCCCGGTAGCACTCGACAGCACGACCCGGAACGGTTCCGGCGGTTCGCTGACTCCATCATAGAGAATCGGGATGTTCACATACACCGAAGTATTGGCATAACTCAGGTACACCGTGCCGGAATCAGGAAAAAAATCGACGCCGGACGTCGCTCCCCCCGCCACCGACTCCGTCTGCCAGTGGACGCTGCCACTGTCCCCGTAGCCGTACTGTGTCAGCGAGATTTGCACCTGGGCGCTGGTGTTCGGGCCGGGCTGCACCGGCTCCGCAATGTTCGCCGGCCCCGAGATCACGATGCTGCCCGTCAACATGCAAAGTGACTCCAGCGTTTCGAAGCCCAGCGGACGATGACGATTCGGGCGGCGATGCCCCTTTTGGACAGAGCTAGACCGCCGCTGAGAAAATGGGGAAACGGGGGGGGGCAGGGCTGTCTGAATCGCAGCCCAGCAGCCAGTTCCACCACGGGCGATTGCGCAGGTGTGACTTACCCATGACTCGAGTCCTCGCTGAATTGAAGTTTCAACCGTGGGAGGAATCCCCCACGCATTCGACGAGTATGATTGTACGGATGGCGCAGGGGATTGCAAGCAAATTCTCTCGGACGCATGGTTTCCCTCAAGTGCATCATGGAAGTTACTGAGCACCAATCCCATAAATCGTGGAGTCTCGCATGTCTCTCGTCGGTGCGTCCGTGGATGATCTGGATACCCCCGCGCTCTGCGTGGATTTGGACGCGATGGAGGCCAACATCCAGGAGCTTGCCGGGGCTTGCCGCCGGCATGGAGTTTCCTGGCGGCCCCATGCCAAGTGCCACAAGTCCATCGATGTCGGCCGCAAGCTCATCGCGGCGGGGGCCATCGGCCTCACCTGCGCGAAGCCGAAGTGTTTGCCGCGGTCGGCATGCGGAGCGGCGGCGGCGGGAGCGTCCTCTGGCCCGCAAGATGGACGATCCCCAGCTCAATGAAACCGTTCGCACTCGCCTGACCCAGGAGTGGGCTCTGGAGCAAATCGCGGGTCGGCTCGAGCAGGAACATCCCGATTCTCCGCAGCGCCGTGTCTCGGCCCAAACGATCTACGCCTGGATCGAGCGGAACCAGCATCGCCTGCATTGGCGGTCTTTTCTGCGGCACCGCGGCAAACGCCGCTGCCGCCGAAAAAAGGCCAGAGAAACCGGCCTGGGCGCTCGCATTCATAACCGGCCCGAAATCATCGAGCGGCGACTCCAGCTGGGCGACTTTGAAGGGGATCCCGGCGCGCCGGGACTCGGTCCGCCAGGCGTCTTCCGGCAGCAAGTCGTTCCAGCAGCAGGCACGAAATTCAATCTGTTCACGGCTGGCAGCCCGCAACCGCGGGTCGCCTCCAACTCGTCCGGGACTGGCGTGGACTCTCCTTGCGGCAAGAGAAACAGCAACTGCTGCGACCGCGGAACAGGGGACAGGTAACGATCCATCTTCGACATGCCTTCTCTTTATCGCCCTCGGCCAGATTCGTCGAGTGACGGTAAGTCAATCGTTGGCAAAAACTAAAAGTTTCACAACCTCTGAGAAGCCACCGCGGGGGATTTTCGCATTCCTCGCTTCTCTTCTTCTCCCCGCCTGTAACAATTACCGCCGTTACAGCCACCCTTATCTGCATAGCCGGCTGGGGGCGAATAACTTTACCGCTGGGGGAGCAGCCGGTAGACTGAAGGGACTTGTGTGGCAAGGGGTTTTGCGTGCTGTAATTGCTTGTCCTGCATGGACTTTGGCTCTTGGTCCCCGGCAAAGGATCACAACGGATGAAACGCTTGATGACAACCGCGAAATGGGCCGTTTTGGTACTGGCGACGCTGCTTTTCGCGGGGGCACCGGCTGCTCTCGCCCAGGAAAAGGAAAAGGCGGCCGTATCGTCCGAGGAAGCCATAAAGAGCTTCGCGGATGCGGCCACATTCCAAAACAACGATGCCTTCGACGTGGCGGTGGAAGAGTGGGAGAAGTTCCTAAAGAACTACCCCAAGGATCCGCTCGCGCCCAAGGCTCAGCATTACCTCGGCGTTTGCCAGTTGTACCTCAAGCAGTACGACAAGGCGGCAGCGGCATTTCAGACGGTCATTACCAATAACCCGAAATTCGAGCTGCTCGAAGACAGTTTCTACAATTTGGGCTCCAGCCAATATACCCTGGCGCAGGCCGGCACTGCGGGAAAGTACGAGAAGGCAGCGGAGACCTTTGCCGCCCTGGTCAAGCAGTTCCCGATGGGGAAATACGCCGATTCGGCCCTGTTCTATCAGGGGGAGTCGCAGTACGCCCTCGGCAAAAAGGCGGAAGCCGCGGCGGCTTACGCGGCGCTGCTCAAGCAGTTTGAGAAAACAAAGCACCGGGGGGATGCCCTGTATGCCCTCGGCGTCGCTCAGGAGGAGCTAGGCAAATATCCAGAAGCTGGCGCGACCTACGACACCTACTTGAAGGAGTTTTCCAACAGTTCGCTGGTGAGCGAAGTGCGGATGCGGAAGGCCGAGACGGTGCTGCAAGCGGGCAACTTCGCCGCCGCGGAGAAGATGTTCGCGGAAGTGGCGGCCGTGAAGGGTTTTCCCCAAACGGACCACGCGATCTTCCGCCAGGCCTACTGCGTGGCCAAGCAAGATAAGTTCGAGGGTGCCGCCGGGCTCTATGCCCGCGTGGCCGCCGAATTCCCCAAGTCCGTCTATCTGCCGGAGGCGACGATGGCCGCGGGCCGCTGCTTCTATCGGGCCGACAAGCTGGAAGAAGCGGCTGCGTGGCTGGCGAAGGCTGCCGGAGCGGGAACGAAGGACTCCGCGGAAGCCGGCCATTGGCTCTGCCGGATTCACATCCGCGGCAAGAAGTTCGCCGAAGCCGCAGACCAAGCCGCCAAACTAATTATAGCCGGCGGAGACAGTCCGTATTTGGTGAATCTGAAGCTTGACCAGGCGGACGCGCTTTATGAAATCCCAGAGCGCCGCGGCGAGTCCCTGCCGCTGTACGCCAAGCTGGCTGCCGACCATCCCAAGCACGAGGTTGCCCCGCAGGCCTTGTACAACGCCGCTTTCACGGCACTTGAGCTGAAGAATTATGGCGAAGGGCAGAAGCAGAGCGCTGCGTTTCTCTCCGCCTACCCGCAGGACAAACTGCTGGCGGATGTGAAATACGTCGCGGCGGAGTGCAATCTGCAACTCAAGAAATATCCGGAGGCCGAGGCGGGCTACAAGGAAATCGTCGCCGCCTATCCGCAACATGCGGACGCCGATTTGTGGCGGGTGCGGTTGGGGCTGATTTCGTACCTGCAAAAGAAATATCCCGAGACGATTGCCGCGCTCAGCCCCGTGGCCGCCGCGCTTAAATCGCCGGACCTGGCCGCGGAAGCACAATTCTTGATGGGGGCCAGCTTGTTCTATGCGGACAAGTTTGCGGAGGCCGAAAAGGCTCTGACCGCGTCCGTCGCCGCTAATCCCAAATGGCGACAAACGGATGAGGCCCTGCTGCTGATCGCACGGGTTCAGAAGAAACTCAACAAAGCGGAAGCGAAGGCCACCATTGCCAAGTTGATTGCCGATTTCCCGTCGAGCAGCCTGCTCGACCAGGCTCATTACCGCTTAGGAGAATTTGCCTATGGAACGGACGACTTCAAAAAGGCGCTCGAGGAGTATGAAGTCGTCATCACCAAGACGCCTGATTCCGCCTTTGCTCCCTATGCCCTCTACGGCAAGGCTTGGTCGCAGCTCAAAACCAAGCAGTTCGCCCCCGCTGCCGAGGCGTTTACCGCCTTGCTGACCAAATACCCGCAGCACCAACTCGTCACCGATTCCTACCTGGGCCGCGCCATGAGCCGTCGCCAGGCGGGACAGTTGCCCGGCGCGATTGAAGACCTCGATGCCTATCTCAAGTCCAACCCCGAAACGGAAAAGAAATCAGACGCGCTCTATGAGAAGGGATTGGCCCTCGTTGCCCTCAAGAAGCACCCAGAAGCCCTCACCACCTTCGACACGCTGCTCAAAGACAACACCAAGTATGCGGGGGCCGACAAAGTCCTCTACGAATCCGGCTGGGCGGTGAAGTCGCAGGAGAAGCACGCCGAGGCGGTGCCGTACTTTGCCCGGCTGGCGAAGGACCATCCCGCGAGCCCGCTGGCGGCAGAGGCCCTGTTCCACGTCGGCGAAGACCAGTACGACAAGAAAGCCTATGCCGAAGCGGCAGCTTCCTATGCCGCATGCGCCGGCAAGAATCCGGCCGGAGATCTCGGCGAAAAGTCCCTCTACAAGCTAGGCTGGGCGCACTTCCAACAAAAACAGTACGCCGAGGCGCAAAAGCAGTTTGAAACCCAGACCGCGACGTTCGCCCAAGGTCCGCTCGCCGGGGACGCGGTCTTCATGAAGGCGGAGTGCCTGTTCCGCCAAGAGAAATTCAAGGACGCCCTGCCGGCTTACGAGGCGGCTACGAAAGTGAAGGCGTCGGCCCCGGCGATGGAAGTGCTGACGCTGCTCCACGGTGGACAGAGCGCTGCCCAGGTGAAGGAGTGGGAGAAAAGTATCGAGCTGCTGTCTCAGGTCATCAAGAAATTCCCGGAATCTCCGCTCGTTCCCGAAGCCACGTACGAGCTCGCGTGGGCCAGGCACAACACCGGCAAGGTGGACGAAGCGCTCAAGGACTACGAAACCGTGGCGACGAAGTCCCGCGACCAGGTCGGCGCGCGGGCCCGGTTCATGATGGGGGAGGTCTATTTCGAGAAGAAGCAACATGCCGAGGCGGTCCGCGAATTCCAGCGGGCCATGTTCGGCTATGGTGGAGAAACGGCCCCCGCGGAGACCAAGAACTGGCAAGCCAAGAGCGGCTTTGAAGCGGGCCGCTGCACCGAGGTCCGCATCGGCGTTGAGAAGGACGCCGCCGCCAAGACCAAGCTCATTGCCGACGCCAAGCGGTTTTATACCTTCCTCGTCGAGAAGCACCCCACGCACGAGCTGGCCGCCGAAGCGAAGAAGCGGCTGGACGTGCTGGCAAAATTGTAGTCCAAAGTAGTCCGCTCACTCCGTGAGCGGACATGCCTGCACACGGAGTGTGCAGGCTACTATGAAAGACAACCCTATGATGCAATTCGCAGCGAACTCCCGCGTCAAGCTGGCCCTCTACCTGGCCGCCGCCGCTCTGGCCCTGGCGGTTGTGTATGCGGTGCCAAGCAAGCAAGAGGCGCGGGCTCAGGCCGGCGCAAGCTCGTCGTCCACCGAGGGTGGCCCGAGTTCCACGCCCGCTCCCGCGCCGGGCACGGACACCACGGACTTAGCCCCCGCCGCCAGCAAGAATGATAAGTCCATCGATATCTTCGCCCTGACGATCGCCGGCGGCATCTTCATGATTCCGATTTTCGGCATGTCCCTGCTCGCGGCCACGATGACCATCGAGCGGTTCATCGGCCTGCGGAAGCAGCGAGTGCTGCCGGAAGGGCTGGTCACCGGCCTGGGCTCGCTCGGCGGAGCGCAAGGGAACTTCGACCCCCGCAAGGCCTACCGCCTCTGCCAGCAATATCCCTCCGCGGCCGCCAGCGTCATCCGGGCGATGCTGCTCAAAGTGGGCCGGCCGATTTCGGAGATTGAATCCACGGCCACCCAGTCCAGCCAGCGGGAAGCCGACAAGCTGTATGCCAACGTGAAGTGGATCAACATGAGCGCCGGGGTTTCGACGATGCTGGGGCTGATCGGCACGATCCAGGGGATGATCATGGCGTTCCATCAGATGACCGTGATGGAGCAGGGGGTCGACCGCACGTCCGTGCTGGCCGGCGGCATTTACACGGCCCTGGTGACGACCTTCGCCGGCCTCGCCGTCGCCATTCCCTGCGCCCTGTTCTCGCACTACTTCGAAGGCCGCATCACGACCCTGTTCCACCAGATTGACGAGCTGGTCTTCAGCCTGCTGCCGCAGCTGGAGCGTTATGAAGGTCGCGTCCGCTTCAGCCGCCAAGGGGTGGAGGACAACGGCTCGGTGGAGGAGAAGCAGCCCGTGACGGTGCCGAGGTAAGTAGCCGTCACACTCCGTGTGACGGCATGTCCGCTCACGGAGTGAGCGGACTACTATGAAGAGGTAGAACACCATGGCCATCCAACTCAATAAGGGGCGAGCGAACAACCTGCTTGATCTGACTCCGATGATCGACATGGTGTTCAACTTGCTCATCTTCTTCATGGTGATCACGAACTTCGCCCAGGAGGAACGGGATCTGCCCGTGCAACTGCCGGCGGGGAGCGAGGCGATGCCGCTGACCGTCAAGCCCAAGGAGATTTTCATCAGCATTGACCAGACCGGCCGGTACTTTGTCCGCAGCAAAGTGGTAACGGAGCAGGAGCTGGCCAGGTTGCTGGTCGATTCGGCCGTGAATAATCCCGCGCGGCAGGCGGTCCGCATCCGGGCCGATGAGCGGGCCCAGTGGAAATACGTCGCTCGGGCGCAATATCTCTGCAACCAGGCGGGAATTCACGACTATTCAGCCGTCATGGATAGCGGGGAAAAGTAGCCGGCACACTCCGTGTGCCGGCATGTCTGCTCACGGAGTGAGCAGACTACATTGAGGAAACCCATGGCTAAACTTCGCCGCGTCATCCGAAAAGTCCCCGCCCGGCGGGGCGACTATTTCGACGAGAAAACCTGGCCCGTCCAGATTGCTCTCGTCGTGCTTGGCGCGTTCTCCATGGGGGTCTCGGCGGCTTATTTGAAGTTCAGCCAGTCACCCTGGTACGAGAATGCCCTGACGTACCTGGTGCTGATTCCGCTGCTGGTCGGCGGCTTCATGGTTGCCTTCCATTTCATCCAACAGGAGTGGCTCCGCCGCTCGATGCAGCTTTCGATTGTGCTGGCGGCGATTATTCACGTGGCCATCGTTGTGCAGCTCAAGGAGACGATTCTGCTGGCCCTGTTCGACGACGATCTGGTGACGGACAAGGAAGTGATTGAGACTCGCGCGCCAAAAATCGTGCAGGAGTACCGCGAGCATCAGCACATTCCCGAGCAGGACCGCCCCAAGCAGGACTTTGAAAAACCCGTCGAAACGAAAACTCCGGAGCCCAAGCCGGAACCGGAGCAGATTACCCGCCAGGAAACCAGGCCCGAGCAGCCGCAAGCCCCGCAGCAGCCGATTCCCGTTCCCGAGCCAGTCCCCACGACCGATCCGAACATCGTCCGCCGCCAGCAGCCGAATGAAGCAGCCCCGCGGCAAGCGGACCAGGCTTCCAAATTGAGCAAGCAGACGCGGCCGTCGGAAATGAAGATCAGCGAGCTGATCAAAACTGAAACCCGGGAGCCGAACAAGGTCGCTGGCGTCGAGGTGAGGCCGACCAGCGCCAAGATTGAGCGGCAGACAACCGAACCGACGCTCGCCGCGGCCGCGATGCAGGAGCCGACGACGACGGTGCAGGCAGCCACCGCGCAGCTTGCCAAACGGCAGCCGCAGGAGAGCCAGGTGGCGGAGGATTCGGCGACACCGACGCTCAAAAAACAGGTGGCGACTCCCACGGAAACTCCCCGCTCGCAGGTGGCCGCGGTGGAAGCTCCTCCCGCCGCCAAACAGACGGACACCACTGCGCTCGCTCCCGCCAATACGCAGTCCACCAAGAAGACCACGGCCAGCCCGGAAATTGCCCGCGCGGCGACCGAGCCAACGCCGGAGGTTTCGGCCCAGGCTGACCCGCAGCCCAAGAAACGCGAGTTGCCCGCGGAGACCGCACCGACCATCGCCCAAAGCCCGGCCTCGACTCCTACGCGACAGCCCCGCGCGACGACGCGACCCGACGTGGCCACGACGGCTCAGGCGGCGAAACCGCAAGCGACCGCGGAGACTGCGTCGGCAAATGCGACGGAAATCGCGCCCCAGGCGAGTCGCGTGGAGCGAGCTACGACTCAGGTGACAAGTGCTAAAGCCTCGGAGATTCCTTCGACCGCTCCCAGCACGATCAGCCCCCAGCAGCCTTCCGCCCGTGTCGCTCGCGCGCAGGCGAATGAGAACCCGTCCGCTCAGGCCAATCCGGCGGCGATGGCCACGCTCACGCGCAAGACCGGCGCACCGAGCATTCCCAGCGCGACGAAGATTGAGCCCGCAGCCACCGCTCCGAGCACGTCGGCTTCGGCATCCACCGAGATCGTTGCTGCCAGCACCGCGACCCGTCGCCAGGCGACCGCGGCTCCGCAGGTTTCTACGTCCGCGGGCGAACCGGTCCCGGCCCAGGTCGCCGCGACGACTCCCATGGCGGTGACCAGCCCCAGCGCAAGTCGCCGGGCAACCTCGCCATCGGAAGGTCCCTCGGAATCTCCTTCCGCCACTCCTACGCCGGCTGCCGTCGCGTCCACCCGCAGCACGAGGAGCGGCGCGGCGAACGTGGTGACGACCGCGGCCGACGTGCCGGCGAACAGCGGCCCGCAAACTGCCCAGAATGGAGCCCCCAGTCCCTCGGCCTCCAGCGTTTCTCGCCAGACCGCGCCCAGCGGTGCCGCCGCCAGCATGACCCGGCCGGCCCTGGCCGCGCCGTCCGCCAGCAGTGCTACGACGATTGCAGCCGCTGCCGGCTCGGCTCGCGCGCAGACCAGCGCGGTCCCGACTCTCAATCCGCAGCTTGCCGCGAGCGGTACGCCGTCTCGGGCGACGATGGCTGCGCCAGCCGCAACATCGCCAGCCAGCGTGGATAGTCCCGCACCCGCCGTCGCGGCCTCCAGCAGCGCCAGCGAGGCGGCTCAGCCGTCGAAGATGGCGTTGACCCGCGCGATCGGCGGCACGGCCGGAGTCGGCAGCTCGCCGAACATCGATCGCGCAACGCCCGGCGGCGATAGCCCGGCCCTGGTCGCTTCCGGCGCTGCCCGCCGTACGCAGGCGACGCAAGAAGCGGCACCGGGAGATGCACTCTCGCCGAGCGCCCCTGCGCAAATTGCCCGCAGCCGTGCCCAGTCCGCCATGCCCAGCGCCACGCTTCAAGCGGAGGCGGGCGCGGTGGCGACAGCTCCCGGATCGCAAAGCGTGACGGAGCTGGCGGCGAGCGCGAGCGCCAGCATTTCGCGGGCGGATGCCACGGCGGCTCGCGGCGAGGTGACCGCGCCGCAGGGAGTCTCGGACGTGGACCTTGGTCCCACCCAGGTCGTGGCTGAAAGCGGCGGCGGCCGCGCGGCGGGAGGTGGCCAGCCTCAAATGAACTTTGAAACGCAGGCGGCTGAGAATGCCCGCCGCACCCCGGCTGGCGGAGCCCCGCTGATGTCGCTGGCCGGCGCGAAGGTCGATGCCTCCGTCGCCGCTCCCGCCGGTGAAGCAGGAGGCGCGCCGCCGACTATCGATGCGGCCACGACGAGCGCTGCCCGCACGCTGGCCGGTGGCGCAGCCGTTACCGGCGGTCCTTCCACCGCTCAGGAAAACGGCCCGCTGGCTGTTGCCAATTCCGCGCAGCTCCTGGCCAAGAGCGACGTCAGCCGGGCCGACGCTGCCGAGGGGACACCGGGCGGGGCCAGCGCCGGCCAGCCCAGTGTTGAGGATGAAGAAGAGAAGGCCCGCCGCCTGGCTCGCGCCGCGGCCGGGGGCGCACCCCAGCTCGCCATGAGCGGACCGATCATGGCGGACGTAGTGGCCTCGCCGATGGGCGCTGCCGGAGACGGCGGCGCGCCCAAGCTGGAAGCCGCGGCGGTTGACACGGCTGCGTCGCGGCAGAATCTCTCCGGCGGCGCGCCCGCCGGCGGAGCACCCACGGCATCCGCCCAGCCCGCTGCGGCCGCGGGAGCAGGGGGCGCATCGGCTCCCGGCGCGGTCGCGGTGGCTCGGGCCGAAGCGGCTGAATCCGCGCCCGGCTCGCCGGCGATTGGTGGCGGAACTTCTTCACCTTCTAGATCGGCGACTGGCCCGACGTTCGCCGCCATCGCCATCGCTGAAACCGTTCAAATCGCCGGCGCTCCCGCGTCCAGCGGCTCACCGGCCGGCGCGCCGCTCGAAGCTCGCGGCACGGAAACCGGCCGCCTGGCCGGCGGCGCTACGGGCGCTGCTAACAATGGTGGCGCGGTGGCCGGTGACGAAGTGGCCCTGGCCAGCTCGCTCGCTCCCGCCGGTCCCGGCCCCGGCAAAAGACAGGCAGGCCCCGCGGGAGACAGCGGCCCGGCAGTGGGCGATCTGACAACCAAGGGCGCTCCCTTCGCCCGCGCCGCAAGTGCCGCGATGGCAGGCGGCGGCACAACGGCGGAAGTGCCGGAGATCGGTCCGACTTCCGCGGTCGCCCAGGCCGAGATGGACCACATGATGGGAGGGATGGGGAACACGCCGATGACCAAGCAGTCCGGCGGCGATGCCCTGGCGGTGAACATTGAAGCTCCCGAAGGTCCGGGCGGCCTCGGCGCGGAATACTCGCCGGAGGTCGGTCTGAAGACACGGCAGTCGCGCGCTGACAGCATAAGCGTGCAGTCGGCCACGGCCCGCTTCGTCAAGCAAGCGGTCGGCGGGCTCCCCAGCCTCTCCACTGCCGTGATCGCCTCCACCGAACCCTTCATGCGACGCTCCGGCCGCACCCCCGGCAAAGAATCCGGCGGCGGCAAGGGTGTCCTCGGTCCCGAAACCGAAGCGGCCATCGAGCTGGGCCTGGTATTCCTCGCCCGCCATCAATTGCCGGAGGGGAACTGGAGTCTGCAAGGCTTTGACGACGCGACGAATTCGGTGTCCGCCGACGAGCGGAAGTTCATGCTGATTAGCGACACCGGGGCCTCGGCCCTCGCCATCCTGGCATTTCAGGGAGGGGGCTACACGCACCGCGAGCACCAGTACAAGGACATCGTCCGCAAGGGGCTGGATTACCTGGTCCTCAATCAGAAGGAAAACGGCGACCTGTTCGTTCCGTTGGACGACCGCTCCAACCAAAGCGTGTGGCTCTACAGCCACGCCCTCGGCACCATCGCCCTCTGCGAAGCGTATGGCATGACCGGCGACCCGGCCCTCAAGGATCCCGCCCAGAAGGCCATCAACTTCATCATCGCCGCGCAGAACAAAGACCTTGGCGGCTGGCGGTACGCACCTGGCGTGGGGACCGACACCTCCGTCACCGGCTGGATGATGATGGCGCTCAAGAGCGGCGAGCTGGCCAACCTCGAAGTGCCGACGGATTCGTACGCCAAGATTTCCAAATGGCTCACGGTCTCGCAAGGGCCCGCGGGCGAACCATACATCTTCCGCTACAACCCCTACGCCCCGGACACGGCCCAGCAGCGCCACGGCCGCCTTCCCAGCAAGACCATGTCCGCCGTCGGCCTGCTGATGCGGCTGTATACCGGTTGGGAGAAGAGTAATCCGAACATGGTGGACGGGGCGAAATACCTGGCCCAGCACTACCCGCAAATCGGCACCGCCCGGGATCCGCAGCGGGACACCTACTACTGGTACTACGCCACCCAGGTGATGTGCCACATGGAAGGGAACTACTGGGAAACTTGGAAGAAGCAGCTCTTTCCCCTGCTGCGGGATACGCAGTTGCAATCCGGCCCCTGGGCCGGCAGTTGGAACCCGCGCGGGGCCGTCCCCGACCGCTGGGGCCTGCACGCCGGCCGGCTGTACGTCACCACCATGAACCTCCTCTCCCTGGAAGTTGAATACCGCAAACTGCCGCTGTACGTGGATTTGCGGAAGCAGAAGTAAGGAGCTGCGCGGAAATAATCGCTTTGAGGATCAATAATGGGTGGCACGCCCACGGCTTTGCGTGGGCGTGGATTCCAGGTCACATGGCCACTCAAAGCAGTGGCCATGCCACCCCGAGTGTGAGTTTCCATGCGCCAACCTGCTGCAATTCTCTCCGTTCTGCTGCTCGCTCTCTCCGGCTGTTCCAGCGGCCAGGACGAGGTCGTCGTCTATGCCGCGCTCGACCGCGAATTCTCCGAGCCGATTCTGAACGACTTCACCAAGGCAACCGGCGTCTCCGTCGTCGCCAAGTACGACATCGAAAGCACCAAGACCGTCGGGCTGACCCAGGCCATCATGGCCGAGACCAATCGCCCCCGCTGCGACGTCTTTTGGAACAACGAAATCCTGAACACGCTGCGGCTGGAAGAAAAGGGGCTGCTCGCCGTGTACCGCTCCCCCTCCGCGGAAAGTTATCCCGAGTATTTTAAGTCCCAGAAGGGCACCTGGCACGGCTTTGCAGGGCGGGCGCGGGTGCTGCTTGTGAATACCAAGATAATGCCGGAATCGGAGTGGCCGAAATCGATCTACGATCTGGCGGACAAGAAATGGAAGAAGAAGGTCGGCATCGCCAAGCCCCTGTTCGGCACCGCGGCCACGCACGCGGCCTGCCTGTTCGCGGCCCTGGGGGACGACAAAGCCAAGGAGTTTTTTCAGAGCCTCAAGGAAAATGAGATTCAAGTTCGGGGTGGCAACAAGCAGGTGGCCGTGGGCGTGGGACGCGGGGAATTGGCCTTCGGGCTGACGGACACCGACGACGCCATCATCGAAGTGGAGCGCGGCGCACCCGTGGTGATTGTCTATCCCGACCGCGAGGATAAAGAGCTGGGCACTCTCTTCATCCCCAATACGCTTTGCATCATCAAGGGAGCCCCTCACGAAGCCAATGCCCGCAAGCTCGTGGACCACCTCCTCTCCCCCGCAGTCGAGGAGAAGCTGGCCCTCGGCCCCAGCGCCCAAATCCCGCTCAGCACCGCGGTCAAGCTCAAGCCGCGGGTGGAAACGCCGCAGACCGTGCATGCCATGCAAGTCGATTTCGCCCAAGCCGTCAAAAAATGGGACACGGCGGCGAAGTACATCCACGATGAATTTTCCACGGAATAGAGCGGACCGCGAACAGACGCGCGCGGCAATGCTCGCGCCCGTGGGATAGCCCTGAGTGTGGATTGGCGGCTCTATCCATTTGCGGTGAAATGAGGGAAAATCAGACAGTGACGGGCGTCATTCGATTAGGTGGCTTTATGAGAATCTCACTATTGCTGTTGGCTTTGGCGGCGACTGCGGCAGCCGTGGCGGAGGGGCAGCCTGCCGCGAAGAGCAATCCTCAGCCGGTGGTCCTCAAAAAGCTGCCGGCGAGGCATTTGCCCAATGCACTTCAGGTCCATCCGCGGGTCATTTCCGGCGGGCAGCCGGAGGGGGAAGCAGGTTTTGCGGAGCTCAAGAGTCAGGGCATCAAGACCGTGATCAGCGTGGACGGGGCCAAGCCGGACGTGGAGTTGGCGAAGAAATACGGCCTCCGCTACGTCCATCTGCCGCACGGGTATGACGGTATTCCCGAAGAGCGAGTGGAGGAATTGGCCAAGGCGGTGAGGGATCTGCCGGGGCCAATCTACATCCATTGCCACCACGGCAAACATCGCAGCCCTTCGGCAGCTTCGGCGGCGTGCGTGGGGGCGGGGCTGATTGAGCCGAAAGATGCCCGGCAGGTGCTGGTGGTGGCCGGCACAAGCGAGAGCTACCGCGGACTCTATCAGGCGGCGCAAAATGCAAAACGAATCGACGACAAATTGCTCGATGCACTTGAAGCCGAGTTTCCCGCCACCGCCAAGCTCCCGCCGATGGCCGAGGCGATGGTCGGCGTGGAACACGCCAACGACCACCTCAAGCTCTTTGCCGCGAATAAATGGAAGCCGATCACCGACCAGCCGGCGCTGGAGCCCGATCATGAAGCTCTGCTCCTGCGCGAGCACTTCACCGAGCTGCTGCGGACGAAAGAGATTATGGACAAGCCGCGGCGGTTTCAGGAGCTGATGAAGGAAGGGGAGGCCGCTGCTGCCGATTTGGAAACGGCGATCAAGAACTGGATTGCCGCAGGCGGCCCCGAGAAAACACCCAATTCCTTTCCCCAGGGGATGGATCGGATCGCCAAGAACTGTACGGCCTGCCACAAGCAGTTCCGCGATGTGCCGCTGGGGGAGAAGAGGTAGAGACAGCCGACACCAGCCTTCTATGTTCGCGCGGGTGTCAAGGGTCGGGGTGGTTTGGGGTCGTCGTAGTGATGCGGGGGCTGCGTGAAGAGTTGGGAGTGCGTCCCGAACTACCTTCTATCCGT
>JBKJNY010000232.1:0-31709 GCA_046593355.1 Pirellulaceae bacterium
CGGACAGCTTCACCAATCACGCCCAATACGTCAGTGAGGTTACGTTCCATGCTCGGGGGTTAGAGGTTTTCGGCTACCTGCTGGAATCGGATGCCGACGCGATCATTCAGCGAGCGAAACAGTCGGACATAGGCAAGCCGTAGGCCGCGGAAAATGGCGACCAACTCTACGAGGTCAACTCCGGCACGCCGACTTTGGAGTCGGGTGCCGGCACCGCGACGATGACCTATGCCATTCGTCGGTGTGATAGCCAAGTAGGGTGCATGAGTTTCACGAAATGCACGCTTGGTGCGTCTGGATCGCAGAAGGTACTCACCCTGGCGCAAATCCGTGGGCGGGGTGAGTCTCTTCCGTTGGCCAGGCGATTTACGCGTGCATGGCGCTGCGCTTATGCACCCTACTCAACTTCCGATTCCGCCTGAAGGCGGGACTCCAGCGCGCCCGTACGCAGAGAAGTCGAGGTTGCTATTTACGTGGTGCGCCGGCATACTACTTGAATCACAAATTACGCAGGGACTTCCATGAACACCTATGAAATGAACCGACGGCAGGCTCTCATCACCGCTGGGCTGGGCGCGCTCACCTTGGGTATGCCGGGGGCTGTCATCGGCAACGACAAGGTTGACTCCGAGGGGAACGCCACCCGCTCCGAGAAGTCGTGCATCTTCGTGCTCCTCTGCGGCGGACCGAGCCATATCGATACTTGGGACATGAAACCCGACGCCCCGTCGTCGTACCGCGGTCCCTACTTGCCCATCGCCACCAAGGTGCCGGGGATGCGCATCAACGAGATGCACACCGAGCTCGCCAAGCTGACTGACCAATTCACGCTCATCAACTCGATGACCCATCCGGGGGCCATCTCCAATCACTTCGACGCGATGCACAACCTGCTCAGTGGCCAGTCGGTCAAGCGGGTCAATCAGGGCCAGCCCGACGAACAGCCGTATCTCGGCTCGTTCGTGGCCAAACACAAGCCGAGCAAACGCAATCTCGTTTCCAACGCCTGGCTGATCAAGTGCGTCGGGGATCCCGTCTTCTGCGCGCCGAACATCGGCATCGGCGGATACCTCGGGTCGGCTTATGCCCCGGTGTTCATTGGCGGGGCCGACAACCATCCGGCGATGGACACGTTCAAGACGCCGGAGGTTTACGACTTTGTCAACAAAGAGGACACCGACCGCCGCAAATATCTGCTGGCCAGCATCGAGTCCGGCAAGCTGGACCAGGTCGCCAACGGCAAAGACTGGTCGAACCTGCGCGCCAAGGCTTACGAAGCGATGACCCGGCCGGAAGGGCGGCAGGCCTTCGACATGAGCCGCGAGCCCGTCCAGGTGCGCGAGCGGTATGGAATGCATCCGCTGGGGCAGAATCTGCTGCTCGCTCGCCGCATGGTCGAGGCCGGCGTGCGGTATGTCACCGTCAACGGCTGGACCGGGCAGGCGCCGCACGATACGGCCGGCCCCCCCAGCAGTAGCTGGGACATGCACGGCGGCAACATGGGAATGGGAAACGCCTTCGGCGACGGCTCCTACGGCATGGGCTTCTGCCTCCCGCGGCTGGATCAGGCGCTCTCCGCGCTCCTCTCGGACCTGAAGGAGCGCGGGATGCTCAAAAACACTCTCGTCGTCTGCATGGGGGAATTCGGCCGCACCCCCAAGGTTCTGGACCAGAACCCGCCCGGCCGCCAGCACTGGCCGCAGGTCTTCTCCGCCATCCTGGCCGGCTGCGGCATCGCCGGCGGACAGGTCTATGGAAAATCCGACAAGCACGCCGCCACCATCGAGAGCAATCCCGTCCGCCCCGAGGAACTGGCCGCCACCATCTATCACGCCCTCGACGTCCCCCTCAACGAGCCGCAGAACAACAGCGGCATCTTGCGCCCCATCACCACGGGGAAGCCGGTGATGGAATTGTTCGGGTGATGTCGGCGGGTGCCGGGCCGCTGGAGATTCCTTCGTTCGGATCCCAGCAGATGGTATAATTTCAGCATGCAAACAGCGAAGTCATCTCCTGTTCTTGACCAGCTCGTAGCTCCACTCGGCGAGTGTCTGACGCCGGAATCGGCCCGGCGGCTGTTGGCGCTCAAGGCCGACCGGAAGCTGCAAGCGCGCGTGGACGACTTGGCCGGACGCCACAGCCGGGGAGAGCTGACATCGGAGGAGCAGGCGGAATACGGCAGCTACGTTTCCTTTAGCACTTTTGTCGCGATCCTAAAGTCGAAGGCCCGCCAACTACTAGCCAATTCCCCGGGAAAAGGATGAATTCCGCACTCCGGGCCTTCGTGCGGGAGCGGGCAGGTCGCCGCTGCGAGTACTGCCGCGTTCACGACGAAGATTATGACGTTGTTGCCTTCCATGTAGAGCATGTAATCGCGCGGCAGCATGGCGGAATCGACGACCCGGACATGCTTTGCTGGGCATGCGCGGAATGCAACTGGGCCAAAGGTCCGAATCTCGCCGGACTGCAGGGCGGCAAACTGTATCCGCTCTTCAACCCTCGAAAGCAGAACTGGCACCGTCACTTCCGCTGGGAGCACACCATCCTGGTTGGCAAGACCAAGACGGGAATCGTGACGGTTCAGGTGCTGAGCATCAACGATCCCGCGCGGGTGATGTTGCGAGAAAACCTGCTCTTTGAAGGGCGATTTCCTCCCGAAGCATGATGACGATCCCTCCGAACCGCCTGGCCGCAGGTCTTTTCCGCCATCCTGGCCGGCTGCGGCATCCGTGGCGGAGCGGTCTATGGCAAGTCCGACAAGCACGCCGCCACCATCGAGAGCAATCCCGTCCGCCCCGAGGAACTGGCTGCCACCATCTACCACGCCCTCGACGTCCCCCTCAACGCTCCGCAAAACACCAGCGGCCTCTCGCTCCCCATCACGACTGGAAAGCCGGTGATGGAGTTGTTCGGGTAGAACCGCGGGCCGCGTCCTACTTTTACGAGCGGGGTTTGAGAAGCCAGACGGCGCTTTGCACCTGCTTCACAAATTCGACGAGCTTCATCTCAATCTTCTGGCCGGTTTCCAAATCTTGAATCAGGACAACGTGACTGAGTTGATCGAGGCGAATGACTTGAGCTGTCTTGGTTAGGAAATAAAGGCGGCCAGTCGGCGGCAGGGGATCGAATTTGATAGCGTAGCCGGCTGTCGTGCCTCGGCTGACATTGACCTTTAAGACGGCCTCGGTATCAAAACATTCTTTGACAATTGCCGGCCGGTCCGCGAGTCCGGCAGCCTTGAAGGGCGCCAAAAACCCCGCGGGCAATTCGATGGGCAATTCTGAAGTCGCCGGAGCCGGCTGTCTCTGGAGATTCGTGAAGGCCTGGTCCAGTCCTTGATGCAGCCTGCGGAATTGAACTTCCGCGGTACGAATTCGCGTGCGGACCGCCGTCTGTTCGGATTTCATCTGGTTCATTTTATCGATCGAGATTGATTTCGGATTTTTCGCAGCCTGCATTTTCATTTTCTCGACCAGACTTCGAGCCTGACTTTCCCACTGATTGGTCCTTTGACCAAAGGCTGAATACAACCTTCCGACATCCTGATTGGCCTCCTCAACGTTCCCCATCTTGAATTTTCTCCCTGCGTCGCTGACCCCGCTCGCGAGCTCTTCGACCTGAACCACGATCTGATTGTTTAGCGTCAGTCGCACGGATTTCATCAGGCCTTGAGTCCGGGTAAAATCGCCCAGATTGATTTCCATTCCGGTCAAGGGCGGCGTTTCTTCGCGCCGCGCTGCGGAGCGGATAGCGGCCTGGGTTTTCTCAGGGAGAGATTCGTCAGTTTGGGTTTCGTCCATGGTGTCAGACTATCAGGTTGTTGATTCCACGTCCAAACTGGCATGTGGGGCCGCAACTCAAGAACGCGGCGGTCGGTGTGCCGGTCTGATCGCAAGAAGCCCAGCCTCCGTACGTGATATCATGGCGATCATGCAGAAAGCCGGACCCTCCGTGTTGGCTCGCTCTTTGTCCGTAGTGACATTGATCTTAATTGTCAGGGTGGCGCTGGGAGTGCTCTTTGACTATCACCATTACTTCCCCCCCAATTTTCAGTCGGATTTCTTGCGCGGACGGGAGCCGTATTTTTGGGGCCTCTATCAGTGGGCTTTCTTCGTCCATGTGATCGCGGGGCCTGCCTCGCTCCTTCTCGGCACCCTTCTGGTCAGCGAGCGGCTGCGAAAGGGTGCTCCGGCCTGGCACCAACGACTCGGGCGAATTCAAGGGATTTGCGTCCTTGTGCTGGTGGCCCCCAGCGGTCTTTACATGGCCCGCTACGCGGCCACGGGGGGCGTTGCGGCGGCGGGGCTGGGGTCGCTGGCAATCGTCACCGCGGCCTGCGTGGCCCTGGGGTGGAGAGCGGCCGTGCAGAGAAGAATTGCCGACCACCGCCGCTGGATGCTCCGCACGTTCATCCTGCTCTGCTCGGCAGTCGTGATTCGAATCATCGGCGGCCTGGCGAGCGTCCTGGAGTTCGATGCCGCCTGGGTCTATCCAGCTTCGTGCTGGATGAGCTGGCTCTTGCCGCTTTTGGTTTTCGAGTTCTGGCAGGTCGTGGGCCAGCGCCCTCCCGTCTTTAGCCCACCGCTCCCCAAGGTGGGCTAGTAATCGCCGACAACGTCCTTGCCGTCAATCGTGATCAGCGCCCCAAGAGTCTCTGGCTTGAGATCGGCACTCAAAAAGTGAACGCTGCCATCCACAAAGACGACCTGAAACCCGTGGGGATGCTGGAGCCTGGTTCCGGTTTCCGGCTTCAGAGAATTGAAGTCGATGGAGTCCGTCGGAGACATCCAGTGGACGGCCTGCTTCTCGTCAACTTCCACGACCATCACCGTCTGTGCTTGGCCATCGGTAATCTCGGAGAGCTTTCTCGGCTGCGTAGGCCGGAAGCAGCCGCCAGGAACGGCGACGGCCATATACACAGTTTTCGTCATCAGGCCGTTCGTCGAAGGGCAGGCATAGGCAGGGATCCCAGAATCAAACGCCGCTTTGTTGGCTGGATCATCCCAAGGTCTGGAGAGATCGATCTTCTGATAAACAGGCTGCTGCTCCAAAAATGGCAAGATCAACGTGCGCCAGCTATGGAGGGGCTTTCCTTCCGCATCGACGGTATGAGCAGGGGGCAGAGCGCCGTATACGTCCTCGTAAGTACGCAAGGCAAACGCAATTTGCTTGAGGTTGTTGGCACATTGCATTCGGCGCGAAGCTTCCCCGGCACTGCGGCGCATGGGAAGGAGCAGAGCAATGAGCACTCCGAGAATGCCGATCACCGCGAGGCATTCGAGCAGCGTGGATTTTAGTTGCCAAGTCTTTGGCTCCGGTGGCTGAGGCTGGCCGCCGTGCAGAGTGCCTTGGTAGGGGTTGATTTCCATGCGAGAGTCCAGATTGAATTAACCCTTGACCTTTTCTCCCTTATTCGCAGCGGGCTTCATCGGAGCCGGCTTCTTGGCGGGAGGTATTTCCTTGGCAGGCCCAGCTTTCTTGACGGGCGCAACCTCCGTGTCTGGTACGGCTGGATCCTTCGCCTTCTCGGCTGCTTTCGGGGCAGCCTCCTTCGCGGGCGCCGCCTCTTTCTTGTCGATCACTTTCACTTCCGCTTTGGCATCACCGCCCCCACTATCCCGATCCACCAGCAGATACCCCGCCCAGAAGAACGGGTGCTCGGCTTTCAGGCTGTCGCTGGGGGAGAGTTTGACGCGGGGTTCGCGGTCCGCGTCGATTTCGGTGGAGCGGGCGAGCTGGACGGCCCGGTGCCAGGCGTCGGTGGTGGTGGTGCGGGGGAGCTCTTGCACGAATTCCCGCACCAGGTCGAAGGTCGTTTGTCCGGCCGGCCGCCAGCGCGTGATGAGTATGGTGCGGCTGCCGGTGGACATCAGGCCGCAGAGGCTGAGGAAGATTTCGTCCCCCGTGCCGCCCCGCTTGAGCGAATATTCTGCCGCACTGTGGAAGCCGGGCAGGACGATTTGCTCGGGGCTGGCGAACGGCAGGGGGAACCAATCGGCCAGCGTGCTGCCCGGCTTGCCGCGGTCCATCTGCAGCGGGGCGAAGGCATACGAGCCTTTGTCCACGTCATCCACATCCGAGAGAACTACCAGGCGGTCAATCGTGCTGCCGAGGATGGACGACGCAGCAGGGATCTTGTCGAGCACGGAAGAGCCGGGAAGCGCCTTCACAATCTCGGCGGCGCTCGCAGCCGCGGGCTTGTCGTCGTCCCGCGGCATCAGGCGGCCGGCAACGACGGCGGTGCGGGCCAGCGGCTTTTTACCGCGGCCGTCCGGCAGGGCCAGCGCCACCGTGGGGGCGTAGCGAACCTTTACATGTGAAATCAGCGGCTCGGATCCCCCCGCTTTGCCGGGCAATTGCAGGGCCTCGAACGGCAGATACCACAGCACGCCATCCGGCACGACGACCAATTCCTTGAACTTGCTCCAGTCCTCCGGCTTCATCTGGTTCGTCAGTTGTCCCAGGAGTGCGGCGGCTGGAATTTTCCACTCCTCGCCCTTCAGATCCTTGGCGTCGAGCGGCTGGTTGCGGTCGTGCAGGCCGAAGGCGCGGAGCATGAGCACGATGTCAGCCGTCACTTTGGCGGGGTCCGCCACCCGAAAGTGCCCATAGTTGTCCTTGCTGAGTGCAAAGCCGTGTACGCTTTGACTCGTCGCCAGATAAGCCAGCACCAATTGCCCCGGCAGCAGCTTCTGTTGCATGTCCTTGAACTCAACCAGGGGCGGAAAGCTGAAGTCGCTGGGGTCGCGGCGGAGGGCCATCTGCTGCAGGATGATCTCTTGAGACGTGCTGACCTTCGCCAGCTCTCCACAGAGCGCGGCTTGCTTTTTTTTGTCGGCGTCTTTGTCCGGCACCAGCGGCAGCGCATCGAGATCGTTCTTGATGGCCGCGGCTTTCTTCGAGAGCTCGCTGTATTTTGGGTACTTCACGGAAAAATCTTGCCGCTGCAACAGAGCGGCAGGAGAAAGCAATTCTTTAGGGGCCTCCAGCACCCAGCGCAGGGCCAGCAAGCGCCCGCCGAGCGGCAGAGTGGAGTGAAAGCGATGGCGGCGGATACGGTCGGCGATGCCCAGCGCCTTGTCCAGCTCCTTGCGACCCAGGGCGATCTCCAGCCAATGCTCGTACGGCAGCGGGTGCGGCGTGCTGAGCACGGTCAGCGTCTCCATCGGTTCGACCATCCAGTCCGCGGCCGTCGGCTCGCGGAGGATGTCGGCATACAGCAAGTCGCCGATCCGCTCCGTCAATTCACCACCCACGACCACTTTGTCGATGAACCCAATCTGAAACAGCCGCTTGGAGCCGGCTTTCTGGAAGGCCATCGCCAATGCCAAAGAGGAATTTCCCGGACCAACATTGCCGGCTTGGAACTGCACCTTGGCATTTTCGTAATTGAATCGGGCACCAGTCTGACCCAGCATCATCTCGTTTCCCACGAGCGAACCGCGCGCCTGCGTCAGCGCCGCGGCAGCCGCGGCGGTTTCGCCGCGCGTGGAAAGCTGCTCCGCCAGGCTGATCATCAGCGAGGCGTGCAACGTCTTGATCTTTTTCGCCGCGATGCCGGCTTTGAGGAGCGGAGCGTAGACCCCTGGCTGGCCACTGACGAGGTGCGTGAGAGAGCCGTAACGGAAGGCCTCCTCCATCACGTCGTACCGCTCGAAATAGGCGGCTGAATAAGTCGCTTCGAGGAAATAGGTTTGGGCGGCATCGAACTTTCCTTGTTTGAAGGCCAGCTTGCCCAGCTCCAGCAAGCCCAGGCAAGTCAGCGGATGATCGTAGCTGCCACCGGCTTGGAGCGAGTTCGTCAGTTCCGACGCGGCTTCCTGCGGCTTGTTCGCGGCGGCGTAGGCACAGCCCAACTGGAGGGAGATCCAGCACTGCGACCAATGGTTGGGGAGACCGGGGCGGCGCTGCAATGCTGTGACAGTTTGCGTGGTGATTGGGTCGTACTGGCTGGCCGGGCCCAAGATTTCCGCCCGGCGGGATATGGCCAGGGCCGTGCAGCGGACGATTTCACCGATATAGCAGGTGTAAAGCTCTTGCGGCACGATCACGCCCCCCCTCTGTGCCGCCAGGGCGTTTTCCTCCATGGTCTTCCCTTGCATGACTTGAAAATGGTCGGGGAAATGGCCCAGCTTCGTCCGCCGCTGGCTGACGCCCCAGGTGACGGGATTCTTGCTATTGGCTTCCGGCTCAATCGGAGAAAACTGCGCCCGCAGCATCCAGTCGCGATGGACGATAAACAACTCGACCGCCGCGCTGAACTGTTGGGCGGCATTTTCCATGTCCCCCATCTGGTAATAGCACTCGCCGATCATCGCGTGGAAGCAGATCGAGTCGATCCACCGCCCCTCGGTGCTATTGAAGCCGCCGCTGGCCGAGCGACGGAACACCTCGCCCGCCGATTTGAAGTCCCCGTCGTTGAACGAGCCAAAGCCGTTAAAGTAGCCGATATTGGGAATCGACATCCGGGCACCCTGCGCCAGGGCAGACCCGGCAATCAGGCAAAGTAGCGACGCGAGAATGCACTGCCGCGAAATCCCCAGAATTGGCCGGCTCATAACGTTTCTCTTTCGTCGGTGTTCTGCCCCATTGCGATGTCGCGCGGACCCACTCCATCATAACCGTTCGCCAAGCCGGCGGCGCGAAATTCCCGCCTGTCAGCGGGCCTGATAGCGTCCTTAAGCTTTGCGCCTCCGGTGCCAGGTACACCGCGCGGCGTTATGATTGACATGATTTGCCAGATTCGGGTGATTTTTCCAGTCCGGCCAACTTGGGTTTTGCAATTCGCCGATTAGACTTACAGTAGGCAGAGCAAGACGCCGCCGAAAACGGTTTCCAGGGATTGATTTCACCTACCATGTCCGACCCCAACCGCATCCGCCGCCAGCAGCTCCTTCGCCAGGCCGAAGGCTACCTGGAGCTGATTACGCTCTATGGCGAGCGGTGGACTTGCGCCGCGGACGTGCGGGATACGCTGGCAAGTCGGGCGCTGGAAACTCTGGAGCGAATTGATAACCCCGGCGGCATGAAGGCCCAGGTTCTGTTCCTCCGCGGCCAGGCCCTGCGGGCGATGGAACACTTCACTGATGCCGTTGCGCCGCTCCGCGAAGCCGCCGAGTATGAGCCGCAGAACGTGCATATCCGCCTGTCGCTGGCCTGGTGCTACAAGCGGTGCCGGCGTCTCGATTTGGCCATCGAAACGCTGGAAGAAGCCCTGGAAGCCGAGCCGGAAATGGCCATCGTGCATTACAACCTGGCTTGCTACTGGAGCCTGGCCGGCAGCCCCAAGCTGGCTGTTTCCTTCCTGTCCCAGGCCTTTGACCTTCAGCCGGACTACCGCGAGCACGTGCAGCGCGAGCACGATTTCGACCCCATTCGCAATCATCCGTATTTCCAGGCGCTGACGACGGTGATTGTGTAGGTGGGGTAGGCTTCCAGCCTGCCCAGGTGCTCTCTTGATTGACTTTGGCTCGATCATTGGTATCCTGAACCTTGCCGCAGCGGTCCAAGCCCGGGCCCAAGTACCAGATTTGAGATCTTTGTTCTGGGGCGTCAGGGCATTCGCTAGACGAATCCAATCCCGGCAACGGGAGCGCCAATCTCATTTGGGCAGGACCGCGGCGGCATTTTCATGCGCGGATGTGGCCCGCGTTGTCTGGGCAGGCTGGAAGCCTACCCCACCTACAGCAGCCCGTAGGCCGTCAGGGTCTTTCGCAACTTTGCTTCCTGGTCCGGCTCCAGCGGCGTCATTGGCAAGCGGAGATCCCCCGTGTCGCGGCCGAGCATCTTCATGGCGGCTTTGAGGGGGATGGGATTGGTGGAGAGGCCGAGCATGTCGCGGCAGAGGTGGAAGAGCTTGAAGTGAAGCTGGCAGGCTTCTTCGGTCTTCTTGGCGAAGAAGGCGTTCACGAGCGCGATCATGTCCTTGGGGACGACATTCCCCACGACGGAAATCACCCCTTCGCCGCCGACGGAAAGAATCGGCAGCGTCAGGCTGTCGTCGCCCGACAGCACGGTCAGGTCGGTCGTGGCCAGAATCTGTGATGCCTGGTCGAGCGAGCCGGTCGCTTCCTTCACCATCGTGATGTTCGGCAGCTCGGCCATGCGGGCGATGGTTTCGGGCTCGATGTTCTTGCCGGTCCGCCCTGGAATGTTATAGATGCAGATGGGAATTCCCACCTGTTCCGCCACCGCCTTGAAATGCTGATAAAAACCCTCTTGCGTCGGCTTGTTGTAATAGGGGGCGACCATCAGCGAGGCATCCGCCCCTTCCTTCGCCGCCCACTTCGTCAGCCGCAGGGCCTCGGCCGTGCTGTTGCTGCCGGTGCCGGGCATCACCTTCACCCGCCCGCGAGCGGCCTGCACCACGGCGGAAATCACTCGCTCATGCTCCTCGTGCGCCAGCGTCGGCGATTCCCCCGTCGTCCCCACCGGCACCAGGCACGCCGTCCCCGCCGCAATCTGAAACTCCACCTGCTCGTTTAGCCGGGCGTAATCGACCTCCCCATTTTTGAAGGGCGTGACAATCGCCACGGAGAGACCGGCGAAATCGGAACCTTTGCGGGACATGGGAGAGGCGATCCGAGGAATTTGAAATCTGAGATTTGAAATTTGAGACGAAACACAAACTAACGCGCGATTCGTTATCATACGGGGCATTCCCGGAAGCTGACAACGGCCTGACATCAAGGATTCCCGCTGTCTCAAATCTCAAATTACAAATCTCAGATCCCTGTTCGACTTTCTGAAAATGCCCGATACTGTAGCCTCTTATCCGCAACTCGACGTCATTGCCGTCGGTGCCCATCCCGATGACGTGGAAATTGCTTGCGGCGGCACGCTCGCAAAGCTGGCCAAACAAGGCTACAAAATCGGCATTGTCGACCTGACCGACGGCGAGCCGACACCGGGGTCCAGCGGACCGGAGCAGCGGAAGGCGGAGGCGAAAGCGGCGGCGGAGGCAATTGGCGCGCAGGTTCGTGTCATTTTGGACCTGCCGAACCGCAGGCTGTTCGATTCGTTCGAGGCCCGCGTGCTGCTGGCCAAGGAGTTCCGCAAGTACCGCCCGAAAATCGTCATCGGCTTTGGGGACAAGACGCCAATGGCTTCGCCGGACCATTGGCAGGCGATGCTTATCACCGATGCCGCCGTTTTCTACTCCCGCTTGTCGAAATGGGAGGAGCATTTCGACAACCTGCCGGTCCACCACATCGCCGCTCAGCTCTACTTCCGTTTAGCCTTTGAGCCGCAGTCGCTTGGCGGCTTCCTCAGCCACTTCACCGTAGACATCACGGAGACGCTGGAGGCCAAGATTGCCGCCATCCGCTGCTACGCCAGCCAGTTCCCAGCCACCAAGGAGCACGTCTTCGACCGCATCCGCGGCGCCGCCATCATCGCGGGCTCGGCCAGCGGCTTTCACGCGGGGGAAACCTTCGTCTCCACGCGGTCGCTGGGGGTGAAGGATTTGGTGAAGACCGTGCTGCCATCGTAAGGCAGGGCTACTCAGAGTTTCAAACTGTGCCCGACACCAACCCGAAGCGTTAGCGAGGAAAAACGACGTAAGCCATGGGCTCTTCCTCGCTTACGCTTCGGGTTAGTTTCGTCGAACACGATGCAGGTTGAAAACACTGAGTAGCCCTAGGCCTTCACTCGGGCTCCCGCGAGGTTCCGCGGCAAATCCGAGAAATGTTTGCTTGCTTCAAACCACCCTTTTCGGTTACATTCCGCGTCGCTCTGCCACTCGCCCCGCAGCGACCTTCCGGCAGCGTGTTCTAGAAAGGAATCTGGAGCCAGTGATGAATGAGTTCGTCGACCCTCTCGTGTTTTGGGCGGCTGCCGCGGTGCAAGTCCTCGGCCTCGCCAGCGTCCTCTTCGCCCGCCTGCCGCGGGCTTCCACGGCGCAGGACTACGGCCGCGGCGTCTATCTCGGGTGCCTGGTGGTGCTGGGGCTGGCCACGATGGTCGCCATCGGCAGCGACAGCGGGTACTGGGCCTGGTGCGGCACCACGTTTTCGCTGATGTGCGTGGGGGGCACTTTTGACATGGGCACACTCCGCCCTGACGCCTTCTAACGCGCCAGCCGACCGTAATGGGCAAAGCGGCACTGGGCCGGCGGACTACGCCAGATCCCGGTCTTCAAACAGGGTCAGCGCCAGCAGCATGGCGACCGAGCTGTACAGAGCGCAGTACACGAGCGACCACAGGATGTAGTCCGTGGGAACCGGCAGACCCGTGGCAAAGCTGGCCTCCGTGCTGAAGTGGTCCAGCACCGGCAGCACCGTGGCGGAGATTTTTGCCAAAAACACGACGGGCGCTGGAACGTTTTCCGCGATGGCCTGCGATTGCACCAGCAGCGGCGTCAGATGCCCCAGGACATAGATCGAGAAGCTGATGATGAAGTTGGCCAGCATCGGCAAACGGGTGGAGATGGCCACGCTCAGCGCCGTCAGAACCAGCGTTTCCATGTACGCCAGGAACAGCCCAGGGATGGTCTGCATCATTTCGTAGTGGCAGACCTGCCAGGTGACCTGGTCCATGTCGGTGGAATACTCGCGGGCGTCGTAGATGGTTTTATAGGTGACAGTGACCAGCATCACCGCCCCGAACATCACAAACATCACCGCCACGGTCCAGGCGATGCCCACGAATTTCCCCAGGATGAAGTCTCGCCGACTCACGGGCTTGGAGAGCACGGTGAGGGCCGTCTTGCCTTCAATTTCATCCGCCACGGAGGTGCTGGCGGCCCAAATCGCCTGGATGATGGCCAAAACCAGAATCAGGTTCAGGCTGGTCCCCTTGAGCATCTTGATGTCTTCGCCCAGCGTGTAATACGGCACGAAGTCAAACACGATCAGCAGGAAAATCCCCAGGGCGCACAGAATGACGAAGAGCGGCTGGGCGATTTCCGACTTGGCGGTGGCATGGGCCACGGCCGCGAGCTTGGGGAAAAAGGTGCGCTGGGCCAGGTAGAGCAGAAAGACGGCCGCGATGGCCGCGGCGGTATAAACTACGGACAGCATCTCCGGATGGGCCAGCTTGTTGCGGAAGGTGATCGTCAGCCTGGCCGGCTTAGTGCCGTAGTTACGAACAAAGAACTCCGAGACGTGCTCTTCGACAAAGGGCGAACTGCCGTCGGGGTTGCGCCTCCAGACGTGTTCGGCGTCGGGGGCGACGTTCATGGTTTCGGCGGCAAAGGAATACTTTTCGAAAGACTCGGTCTTGATCTTCATCCGCTGGTCGCCGCGGAGGATCATCTGCACCAGCTCGATCTTGCGAACATCCACCGGAATCGACACCTCCTTGGGTTCCTGGAAGTCACTGGCGGCGGCGGGGATGTCATAGTTTTCCGTGATGCTGCCGCGGGCAATCAGTTTCGGATAGGCCCATAAGTTTTCCAGCAGCTCGGACGGCTTGCGGACGATGGTGAGGCCCAGAACCCCAAACGAGGCCAGGCAACAGACGACCACGAACAGCGGCAGTAGCACCCCTTCCCGCACGGCGAGCGGCACCTCCGAGTTGGTCCGGCGAGAAATCAGGGCCACGCTTCCCATCGCGGCCAGCAAGCTGGCGACGGCCCAGGAGACCACCGTGCCCGCCAACTCCGTGGCGGTGCGCGCGGTTAGGACTGGAGCACCGTCTTTGCCGGCGGCGGCTTGGGCGGCGAGGTTCGCAGGCGAGTTGCGAGCGGCATCCCCCCACGGCACGAAGAGTACGAGGGCCAGGGCCAGAAAGACGAGCCACAGCACGCCCACCGCAATCCACCGCTTTTGCGGCTGTTCCGCCAGATCCGCCAGGGGCTGGATGCGGCCCAGCGCGTTGCCCATTCCCCACAGCGCCAGACAAAGCAACAGGCCCAGAATCGCCCCGACCCCAATGACCCACACCGGCGTCAGCCAGCTAATCACCGCGTCCCCCATTTGAATGTGGACGGAATCCAGAATACTGGCAAATAGAGGAGCCACGGGCATTGGTGGGAGGGTGCTGAAAAGGGGAATTGGAGAAGTCGGCTACGGCACCGAAAACGCGATAAATAGAGGCGGACAGGCCATTTACGGAGCCTGCATCCCTTCGGTTCGGCCCATTTCGCACGTTGATTGCTGGGCCAATGGAGCGTGGCTTGCCGCGAGGCGAGTCTCTATGGTAGTTGAGCCCCCCCACGGAAACCTAGACCCGGACGGGCCGTATCAATAATCGCGCCGGTCGCACCTTTCCGCATGGCCGCAAACACTTGATGGAATTAGGCTTACCCGTGGGAGGTGAGCCTGGCAGATGAACGAAAACTCAACCAATTCCGCGGCAAAACATCGCCCTTTTTGGGGCCATCGGCAGCAAGTGGCGGCACTGGTTGTCGCGCATCTTGGGCTGGCTTGCCTGGCGATCGCGGTGGAATCGTGGCGCGCCCCTCACGGATTTAGCGACTGGCAGGAGTACGTCAGAGGCCATTTCCTCACCGCAATGTTTGCGGGCTTCCTAATTGGACAGCTGACCCTGCTGGCCTCTTGGGGCGCATTTGCCGATCAGCCTTGGTTTCTTCGGATTCCGCGGTTCTTGGCGCTGACCGCCTGGTTGCTCGCCGTCTTATTCTTGGGGGAATATCTCGCCAGAGGGGAGTCCCAAATGCGACTCGTCGAGGAGTATTCCGCCGCCCTAGTCTTACTTCTGATATCGCCTGTCGTTGTACTGTTCAGTGTTCGGGCCAGCTTGGGCCGCCAGTTCCTGCACGACAACTCGGAGCAAGAGAAAAACGCCTGGCAGTTCACCACGCGGCGTCTATTGCTTGTCACCACGGAATTGGCTGCCTTTCTAGCACTTGGCAGATTTGTCCTCCCGCGAACTTTTAGTATGGTCGAATTCTGGAGTGCACTGACCGGTCACCGGCCGGAGGAACTGACCTCCCTATTCGTGAGCGTGACCGTGTTGCCGGTATTCTTTATTGGACTGGCACGCCGCCGGACATGGCAGCGCCACCTGGCAATAGGACTCTATTTCCTATTGCCTGCGCTCGGTTTGGCGTGGATGGAGTTGTCCTATCATTCGGAATCGTTCGGCCCAGAACCGTGGAATTGGTGGGTAGCATTGGCCTTCTTGCTCCTAGACTATTTTTCCATGCACTTATGCGCCGCCGCCACCATCCTCTTCACCTTCTACCTCCTCCGCCGCATCGGCTACGACTTCCGCCGGCGGGACGAAGGACCATTGGGACGCAGCTCGTCGAATGCTCGCAACTCGGCGGCTTCGGCGTCCGCGTAACCAGGCGGGAATGGATTGCCGGTGGGACCGTCGGGCTTTTCGCTCTGTGCGGCGGCTGAGATGGCGGACGCGCTCTGTTTCAGCTCGCGGAACCAGACTTCACTATCCACGAACTTCGCTCCCCCCTGGCGGGCGCTCCGCTGAACCGCGTGGTCGCTGGAAACCACCGTCAAGTGCCGCGGGTCGGCTTCCTCAATGATGAGCTCCGCGATCAAGTCGTCCGCCGTGCTTTTCCGCGGAGCGAATCGGACCAGAATCTCCCCATGCATCACTTGGGACGGCAAACCAGGCGGAGCCGCGGCGGCGTCGAACACAACCGTGGTCCTTTTGCGGAGCGGCTGCGGCAAATGAGCCGCCAGAAAATCGAGCAATGCCAGACGGGAATTCTGCAGCGTGGGAGGTGCGCCCGGCGGTCCGAACAAGCCGGAAACATGCAGCAGGTTGTAGCCGTCCACCAGCAGTAGCATCGCTTCTCCTACGGGCCGTTGAAAAAGGGGTCTGGCTCGGAGCCATCCACAGACTTGTCGCAGCGAGAACGGTTTGCGGCGACGTGCCTGACCCCTTTTTCAACAGCAGCCACCGTCATTCTCTCACAAGCCGGGGCGGGGACAAGCCTTGCGACGGCAGCGCAAATTGCACGTATTTACTGGCTGAACACCGCATTTCTCGCCAACTTGCGATTTTCTTTCCTGCCTTGCAATTCCAAGCTAAAGTTTCAGTGTCGGCTGGTCGGAGAGCCTGACCCCTTTTTCAGCAGATTGCCGGCAACTTCCCAGATTCGCCCTACATTTTGACGACGCATCTGTGAGGACCCTCGGGAGCCGATGATGAACTGCCAGGAACTTGCCAGCCGGATTGAACGTTTTCAGCCGGGTGCGGACGCCCGCGACGTGGCCCGGCTCTGCTTATTGCTGACAAACTCGACGGACAACTACGAAGAATTGGCGGACGACCGCACGCTCACCACCGCGTGGCGCGAAATGGGGCTCCGCCTGCAAGCGGCCACCGATCAGCACGCCGCCATGACCGACGACCTGGAAACCCTCGCCCGCACCGACCCCCGGCGCTTCACGCCCGAACAAATCTGGGTCTTGATCCGCGCCATCAAAGTCCAGAGCCAAATCCTGCAGCTCTACGTCGGCGAGCCGGCGCTGGAAGTCTAACCCAGCTCGGGGTCGGGAGTCATTGGCGTCAAAAACCTCCGCCAAAAGTTCGAACTCTTCCGCCAATGACTCCCGACCTCCTGACTCGTTCCTGCGAGTGCCGCCGCTAATCCCTGAGCGACCTCCGCGCGGAGCTTCGCCCCGGACCTGCTATCCTACCATTATACAAAACAGCGGTAATGACTAAGTGTCCAGTTCGCTCATTGGGTCGATTGCGACTTCTTTTTTTGAAGGACGTACTCGCTGTCGGCTGTCTACGAACGCGATACGATTGGCAAGGTACGATAGGGCCTTCCGTTTTCATCCTCCCAGCGTTTGGATCTCCGATGACCATCCCGTCCGACCAATTCTCTGGCCATTTCTCTCCCTATCCTCCCCCCTTGGCGTACCCGCCCAAAAGGAAGCAGGGCGTGAATACGGTCCTTCTCATTCTGGGCATTGTTGGAGGCAGCAGCCTACTCATGTGCCTGGGCTGCACCGGCCTCGTATACCTGGGGATGACTGGCGTCTCCCAGCGCCAGCCGACCCCGCGGGAACAGCAGGCGGTGTTCACGATGGCTGAGTTGGCGTCGCGGGGAGTAGAGCAGGCCAAGCTCAGCGAGCGGGAGGAATGGACCGCCAAGAAGAACTTGGACGGATCGCTGGAGATTGAGTACGAGTACGATCCAGAGAAGTCCGGTGATGATGAGCCCTTCAGATTGCTGTCCAGCGTCGAAATCAATCCCTCCGAAAGCGATGCCCGAGAGTCGTTTGGCATGGCCATCACTGCCTATGGCGTCGGCCTGAGAATCGGCGGCGCTACCGCCCAGAAGCAGGAATACATGGTCCCCTGGGCGGACCAGTCGCACTTCGCCCTGATCCAGGGTGAAGACATCTCGGTCGGTAACTTGGCCATCATCCGCAAGGGAAATCGCCTGCACGCCATTCTCCTCATCGGCTACTGCTTTCAGGACCCGGCCGATCTTGCCGAGGCGTTGCGGTCGAAAGTGGAAGCGTCAGCCGGACTGGCTACCAAGTGAAGTCCGCTTGTTACTCGTGCCCAGGCTCTGCCTGGGCACGGACTGGCCCGAGGCTCTGCCTCGCCAGTTCAGCGAGGCGGAGCCTCGGGGACGTGTGGTCCCAGGCAGAGCCTGGAACCAAGGGAAAAAAGCGTCACCTGCCCGCCATCCACGAGTTGGCAAACGCCTCCGCCTCCGCCCGGTTGGGGAATTGGCGAATCTCTCGCTCCACGCGACCGCGGTCGTCCTCGGGCACTTTTTCGATTGATTCGCGGATCCATTTGTCGGCGAGTAACTCGGAGTGAAAGGTTTGCACTTCGCGTTTGCCGCGCTTGCCGTTGGGGATAATGAGGCCGGCGACGAAGTGAGGCGAGTCCGAGAAGGGGTCGGTGTAGGGTTGTTTTTTGAGATGGGCGACGAGCTTGGTTTCCAGGTCGTCGAACTTGTCGCCAAAGGTCTTGCGAAAGAGGTCCAGGTTGGCGAGGACGATGCCGGGGGGCTGGATATCGAGGGCCCCTTTCAGCGGCTCGGTTTTGCTGATGGCCCGCAGATAGGCCGCGAATTCGCCACGGCGGTTCTTGGCCAGGTAGTGCGTGAGGGACCATGCCGAGGCGTAGCCCGTGGAGGTGAGACGGGCGGCAGCGACAGTCTGCTCGACGAGCTTGCCGTCGGGTTTTTCGGAGGCCCGGCTCTTGACGTATTGCTCCAACTCGAACATCCGCATGTCGTTGACCTGGCCGGCTCCCTTCCACTTCATCCCTTTGCCAAACGTTGTGGGGGCGAAGAACTCCGCCAGCCCTTCGCTGAGCCACATCGGCCAGATGGAGAGCCGCTGCTGGACGCCGATATTGTGCAGGATTTGATGGGCCCCCTCGTGGGCCACGGTGGAAATCGCCTGCGACAAGGCCAGGTCCGGCCGGACCCGCAGCAGGCGCGACTGCTCGTACATAAACACCCGGTTGCTGAGGGTGTGATAGTAGGCCACCACTCCTGCCGGCATTCGGCTGTGGCGTTGGAACTCCTCCTCCGTGGCGAACATCACTACCACCAGCGGCACTTCCGGGGCATGCACCCCCTCGATCTTCTGAGCCTCCGCATAGGCCGTCACGCCGGGGAGCATCGATTCCAAGATGCGGCTGGTGCCGGTGAAGAATTCCTCGCTGGAGTTGTAGACGTAAATGTAATGCCGCGTCTGCTTCACTTTGAAGCCGGGAAACTCCGCGACATCCAGGCGTTTGGCGAGAACATCCTTGGAAACCGGCTCAAACTTCTTGTTGGTCGACGTGAATTCGCCCGCCTTGCGCGCCGCGAGCTGCCCGTCCGGCAGCATCACAATCGCCCCCTCGCCAATTGCCACATGCAGCCTGGCCACGACGGGCTTGCCCTCGGCATCGGCGGTGGTGACGCTCGCTCCTTTTCCCTGGCGGACGATTCCAGCGGGCAAATCGAAGCCAAAGGGGGCCGGATCGAATGATTTTTCGGACTGGGCGGCGGAAAATTTGGACAGGCCCAAAACCAGTAGCACCACCAAAATCGCCGGAAAAATGGCCTGCGTGCGCGAATAGAGGGAGCAAAGCAGCTTCATGCGGCGGTCTCGGCCAAGAAAATCCGGACTAAGAGCTAGCGGGTTGCGACCCAAATTCATGTTAGCCGGGTTGAATGGTTAAGGGAAGTTCCGCGCGAAGGGGTCGAGCTCGAAAGCCCATCCTGCGAAAGCGGCAGATTCGCTTTCCAGGCTTCCCTTTAGTAAGTACCATGAGGGGAACGGTTTACTGCCGCCCGGCGGCCGTTTTTTTTGCCGCCCAGCGGCTACTTTGTTGTCGCCCAGCGGCGAGGATATCCGCGGCAATCGCCGCCATCACAGGACGCTTGCGCATGCAGCCCTACACGTTTCTCAGGCAGTCAATCCTTGGCGTTCTTCTCCTCACGGGATCGACCCTGGCTGGCGGCATCGCTCACGCAGCCGATGCGGAATTCGTCGGCGTGCTGTCGCTCCTGGAGGATGCCAAGGTCGCCGCTGAGCTGGAGCTTTCCGAAGAAGTCGCGGCCAAGATCAAAACGCTGCTCAGTCAGCGCGAGGATGCCGCCGGCGACCTGGTCTTGTCACTGAAGGAGCTGGATCCCGAAGAAAAGTCCGCCAAAGTCGCGGCCTTCGCCAAGGCGTCCGAAAAGCTCGGCCTCGCCCTGCTCTCGACCGAACAGCAAACCAAGCTGGCCCAGCTCCGAATCAACCGCGAAGGGCTCGTCAGCCTGGCCGAGCCAAAAATCGCCGAAGAAGTCGGCCTTTCAGTCCCGCAGAAAAAGCAGGTGGAGACCCTCGTCAAAGAGCTCAAAGCGGCGCTCGCCAAAGGGACCGAACGGCAACGCCAGACCGCCAAAGGAGAACACGAGCGGAAGCTCAAAGCAGTTCTCTCCAAGGATCAGCAAACCAAATGGGACGTCCTGGCCGGCAAGGCCCCCGCAGTCGCGGCAGTCGCTAAGACGGATGAAGAAAAGGAGCCGATGAAGCCAGCGAAGGAGACCACTTCGACAAAGACCGGCACCCCGCAGTCCGGCACCGAAAAGCCAGCCGTGGCGGCCAAGGCCCCGGGCAAGGCCGCGGCCAAGCCAGCTTCGGCAGGGCCGAAGAAGGACGTCAAACTGAAATTCAATTTTGTCTATGCCCCCTACAAGGATGTGCTGGAATGGTTGGCGCAGGAAGCAGACCTGTCACTCAATTCCGACGTAATCCCGCCAGGAACTTTCAATTACGCGGACACCCAAGAATACACTCCTGCCGAGGCCATCGACTTGATTAATAGCGTGGTGCAGACCAAAGGTTACTTGCTCCTTCGCCGCGGCCGCATGCTCACTGTGTTTAACGTCGAAGACGGCATTCCAGCCCACCTGATTCCTCCCATTGATGAGAATCAACTCGCAGGTAAGGGGGATTCGGAGATCGTGACTGTCCTGTTCCAGCTCACCAAAATGTCTCCGGAGGAGGCAGCGGCCGAAGTCGACAAGATGAAGGGTCCGTTTAGCGCCATCGTGACCCTGCCCAAAGCGAAGCAGTTGCTCGTCACCGAATCCGCGGGTCGTCTGCGTCTGATTAAGAAAATGATTGATGCCGTCGAGAAGCCCGCGACACCTCCGAGCAACCTCGAAATCATCAAGCTGCAGCATCTCCATCCGACCGAGTTCATCAATTTGGCTCGCACGTCGCTGGGAATCCCCGACGGCGCCAACGCCAGGCAGGACGGAAGCTTGATTCTGGGCATTGATGAATTTGGCAAACGCCTGCTCGTCACGGGCAGGCCGGACGCGGTTGAAGATTTGAAGCGAGTGATCAAGCTCCTCGATACGGACAATAATGAGGGCGGAATTAAAGGTTCGGCCCAGTTGCAAACCTATCCGCTGGGGGCCCTGAGCAGCTTTGACCCCCTGGTCCTTCAGCAGATTCTTGAGTCCGTCTTGATTGACATCGCGGAGAAGAAGATTGCCATCGACTCAAGGGCCGGCATCATCATCCTGCAAACGATTCCCGATGGACACAAGCGCGTCAAGGCGGTGCTCGACGAGCTGCAAAAGGACACTAGCACGGTCGTGGTCTTCAAAGTGAAGGGCGATCCGCAGGCGTTGATGCTGGCCATTAACAAGTTGTTTGGAGCCAGCGACCCGGCTCAGGCGGCCAGCGCCCCGAAAGTGGAAGCGGATTCGATCGCCATGCAACTGATGGTTTATGGCTCCAAGGCAAAGATTGAGCAGATTCGCAGTTTCTTGAAGGCGAAGGACGAGCTGGATGACGAAACGATCTACGGTGGCCCCACCGTGCGCGCCAACCGCCGCACCATTTCCATCGCGGGAACGGCTGCCCAACAGCGGATTCTCGATGCGGCCAAATCGACGTTTCAAGGTCTGCGTGGTAATCCCCTCACGATCAAGTTCACGGAAAGCGCCGGACCGGCAAACGGCAATGTTGCTCCCGGCGGTTTTCCTGGATTCGAGCAGGGATTTGATCCCCGTGGAGGGGGCTATGACAATCGCGGCAGCGAGCGCGGATTCGACCGGGGCAATTCCGACCCGCGAGGCTTTCAGGACCGGCCTCTGATCCCTGGCCCTGGATATGCACCCCCCGGTGGACCCCAGGGTTCCGCGGAACAGCCGCGAGTGATTGAAGGTCCGAAGGAAGCCGCGCCGGCCCGTCCGACGACGAGCGGTTTTGCGCCGCTCAAGACCAACGGCTTTACGCAGCCCGTCGCGCCGAAGTCGCCCATGGCTCCCGTAGTAGTGCCTCCCGCCGTCAAGCCAGCCGAGGCCCCCCAAACGGAAGCTCCCAAGGCAGCCCCCGAAGCGGCCAAAGCCAACGACAAAATGGCCCGCCGGGGCCACCCCAGCCCCTATCAGTTCGTGGGCTTCGGTCAGGATGAGCCAGCCAAGGAGCCGACTCAGCCAGAGACGGCAAAACCGCAAGCGGCCAAGGAGCCTGCCAAGGAAGTTGCTGAAGAAGAGAAGCCGGAGGAGCCCGCGAAAGAAGAGGCCAAGCCGGCGGAACCTGTCGCCGATGAGGCTGTGAAAGCCGCGATGGACGCCCTCATTAAGAAGTACAGCGAAGGGGTCGTGTCCTATGCGGCGGACATCGTCAAGGATCTCGACAAGAACGGTGACGGCGCGGTGGACAGCGAGGAATGGAAGGCTCACAAATGGTCCACGCCGGTGGAAGATTCCGACACGAACAAAGACGGCCAGCTCAGCCTGGAGGAATTGTGCATTCGCATTGCCAAAACGCGGCCCGACCTGCAAGCCACGCCCGAAGAAGTGACCGTTCCCGGTGCGGAAGTCATCATCACGGTGAGTCCCGCGGGCATCACCATCGCGTCCAAGGATCTGGACGCCCTCGACGAATTCGAGAGCATTTTGCAGGAGCTTGCCGCCATCGAAACCGACCCCGTCAAGCGGCTGAAAATCATCAAGCTGCGGTACATCAAAGCCGACCAGGCGGCCGCCCTGATTCAGGAGATTTTGAGCGGAGGGGCTTCCAATAATGAGGGGGGGGGCGGAGGCGGCAGCCTGATGGGGGATATGATGGGCATGATGATGGGAGGGGGCGGCAACCCGCTCGGCAGCTTGCTCGGCGGTGGAAGCGGCGGCGGCACTACGGGATCGACCAGCGCCGTGAGCATCGTCGCCGACCCGCGCCGCAACGAGCTGTGGGTGTCCGCCACGACGCGCGATTACGACCGCGTGCTAGAAATCGTGCAGACTATCGACCGCTTGCCGGACGGAGACCTCGAGACGGTTCCCGCTCCTCGGTACATCAAAGTCCGCAACCAGAACGCGGAAGACATTGCCGCCAAAATCCGCCAGCTCTATGCCAGCCGGCTGGAGGGGAGCGGGAGTGGGAGCTCGCAGAATCGCCAGCCAAATCCTCTGGAGGCCATCATGGCCCTTCGCGGCCGCGGCGGAAATCAGAACAAGGCCACGAAGGCGGAAGAGGTGAAGATCGCGATTGCCGTCGATGAGCGGTCCAATCAGCTCATCGTTTCCGCCCCTGACTACTTATTTCACGAGATCGAGCAACTGGTCAAGGACCTCGATACGGCGACGGTGAATTCCGACGAAGTCATGGCGGTGGTCAATTTGAATGGCGCGAACGCGGAGCTCATCCAGCGTTCGCTCACCAAGATGTTCCCCAGCGTGACCGCCGGCAAGACCACCGCCACCAGCCCGTCCGGCTCAAGCCTGGCTCGCGGCGGCACCAGCGGTTCGTCGCAGGGCGGCGGAAGTAGCGGAAGCAGCGGCGGGTTTGATCCCCAGCAAATGCAGGAGCGGATGCAGATGATGCAAATGATGCAAGGAGGCGGGCGAGGCGGCTTTGGCGGTGATCGTGGAGGATCCAGTGGCGGTCGAGGCGGTGGCGACTCTGGAGGTGGCCGCGGTGGTGGCGGCGGATTCCCTAGCGGCGGCGGATTCCCTGGCGGTGGCGGCGAGCGCGGCGGCGGCTTCGGCGGTTTCCGGCCTTAATCATCCATGGGTGGCACGCCCACGGCTTTGCGTGGGCGCGATTTTCCTCGTCCTTCCCCTGGTATCCTTAGCCCACTAAAATCGCGGCGAAAGACTTCCTTACGGATGCCGCCGCGATGCTTGAACCGGTCAGTAAATCTCCCGCCAGCAAATCCCGATCGCGCTCGTTCGATTGTCTTGTCATCGGCGGCGGGCACAATGGGCTGGTCGCGGCTGCTTACCTGGCTCGGGCCGGCAAGAGCGTCTGCGTGCTCGAGCGGCGGAGCGTGCTCGGGGGCTGCTCGACCACCGAAGAGCTCTGGCCCGGCTTCAAAATCAGCACGGCTTCGTACGTCATCAGCCTCTTCCGGCCCGAAATTATCCGCGAACTGCGGCTTAAGGCTTATGGCCTGAACATCCTGCCGCGGAACCCGTCCAGCTTCACGCCCCTGCTCGACGGCCGTTCCCTGCTGATGGGGCCCGATGAGCGGGCCACTTGCCGCGAGATCGCCAAGTTCAGCCCGCGGGACGCCGAGGCCTACCCCGACTACAGCCGGCTGCTGGAGCGCGTGGCCGCTGCCCTGGAGCCGATCTTCAGCCAGACGGCCCCCGATCCCCTGCCGCTGCCGAGCGACTGGCGTCAGATTGGCCTGGGAAAAAAGCTCCGCGACGGCAGTAAGCTCCTGGAAATCTACCGGGCGATGTCTTCGCTGGGGGAGAACCTGCCTGACGCCCTCGAGCTCCTCACGGCGGCCGCCCGGCCGATCCTGGAACGCTGGTTCGAAGCGGAAGTCCTGCGCGCGACGCTCGCTACCGACGGCATCATCGGCGCGTTCGCATCGCCGTCGCATCCCGGCACGGCGTACGTGCTGCTCCATCATGTGATGGGGGAAGCCGGCGGGGCCCGCGGCGTGTGGGGCTACGTCCAGGGAGGCATGGGAGGGCTGGCGTCGGCGCTCGAAGGTGCCTGCCGGGATCTGAACGTCGATATCCGCCGCGAATCGCCGATCAAACGGATCCTGGTCAATCACGGCCGCGCTGCTGGCGTGGTGCTGGAAGACGACAGCATCCTGGAAGCTCCGGTCGTCGCGTCCAGCGTCGATGCCCATCTCACCTTCGAGCGATTCCTCTCGCCGGAAGAATTGCCCGCCGAGTTCCGCCGCGCGGTCGCCAAGATCGATTACGCTTCGGCCTCCGCCAAGATCAACGTGGCTCTCGCGGAGCTGCCCAACTTCACCTGCGCCCCCGGCCCGGCCAATATCGTCCAGCCGCATCACCGCGGGACCATCCATCTTTGCCCCACGCTCGATTACATCGAACGTGCCTTCGACGATGCCAAGTACGGCCAGCCGAGCAAGGAGCCGGTGCTGGAAATCACGCTTCCCAGCAGCGTGGACGGCACGCTCGCCCCGCCGGGGCAGCACGTGATGAACATCTTCGTGCAGTACGCCCCCTACAAGCTGGCCGGCGGCCAGAGCTGGGACGACATCAAGGAAGATTTTGCCGACCGCTGCATCGCGCTGGTCGGCCGCTACGCCCCCAATGTTCCCAAAGCGGTCCTGCATCGGCAGATTCTCAGCCCGCTCGACCTGGAACGGACCTTCGGCCTGACCGGCGGCAACATCATGCAGGGGGCCATGCCCCTGAACCAACTATTCTCCTTCCGCCCGGTCCCCGGCTGGGCCGACCATCGCACTCCCATCCGCGGCCTCTACCTCTGCGGAGCCGCGTCGCATCCCGGCGGCGGCGTGCTGGGGGCCTGCGGACGGAACGCGGCGGAGGAGATATTGAGGGATGGGTGAGTGGTGAGTGGTGAGTGGTGAGTGGTGAGTGGTGAGTAGGAAAGTCCGTACCCAGTACTCAGTACTCAGTACTCAGTACCATGTACTCTAACTGAGCCGATCCATGACCGAGTCCACAACCTTCCGCGGCACCATCCTCCTCCCGGACCGCATCCTTCCCGGCGGTTCAGTCCGCGTCACCAGCGGCCGCATCACCGAAGTCGGCTCTTTTTCACCGGCACAAACAAACGAAACGGTCATCGACGCCGGTGACGGCTACATCGCTCCCGGCTTCGTCGATTTGCACGTGCATGGCGGCGACGGCGCGGACTTCATGGACGGCACCGACGAAGCCTTCACCAAAGCCATCACGTCGCACGCCCGGCACGGCACGACGAGCATGGCGATCACCACCACGGTCGGCACGCACGAGCGGATCATGACCGTGCTGGAAACAACCCGCCGCTTTCGGAAGAATCCAAATGCTCCCGGCGCCCGCGTCCTCGGTGCCCACTTCTACGGCCCCTATTTCCGCTACGAAGCCCGCGGGGCTCATCCCGGAGCTGCCATCCGCGCCCCGGTGAAGGAAGAATACGACCAGTACCTCCAGTACGCCGATTCGCTCATCACCTGCACCGTCGCGCCGGAGCTTCCCGGAGCGCAGCAGTTCGTCGAGGCCTGCGCCGCCAAGGGAGTCCGCACCAACGTCGGCCATTCCTGGGCCACGTTTGACCAGATGGCTGCCGCGGTGAAGTGGGGGGTGCGGCACGTGGACCATCTGTTCTGCGCCATGTCGGACAAGAGCAAGCTGCGGCAGTTCCAGATGTATCCGATGCAAGGGGGCGTGCTGGAGGCCACGCTCTTCTTCGACGAGCTGACCACCGAGGTCATCGCCGACGGCAAGCACCTCTCGGCGGACCTGCTGCAGCTCGCCTACAAGATCAAAGGCTCAGGTCGCCTGGCTCTCGTCACCGATTGCAGCCGGGCCCTCGACATGCCGGACGGCGAATACATGATCGGCCCGCTCGACGGGGGCGAGCCGATCATCAAGCGGGACGGCGTCGGCATGATGCCCGACGGCAAAGCCCTCGGCTCCAGCGTCGAGGGGATGGACCACATGATCCGCACCTTCCTCGCCGCCACCAGCCGCCCCCTCCACGAGGTCATCAAAATGGCCTCCCTCACCCCCGCCCGCATCGCCGGCTGGGACGCCGAAATTGGCAGCCTCGCCCCCGGCAAACGGGCCGACATCGTCGTCCTCAGCCGCGATTTGGAGGTAAAGCGGGTGTTTAAGGATGGGGCGGAGGTTACTCGTCCTCTCTCCTAAACTAAACTTGCCCAGGCCGCGTTTTGCTGCTCAAGGCTATCGTCCGACGGGATTACTCTATGGCAACTTCCATAGCTTTATGGATTTGTCCCAACTGCCGGATACGAGGTAGTGACCCTCTAGATCGGTTGAAAGATCGGAAACAGGCTCGGAGTGAGCGTTGATGCTCTGCAGACATTCACCCGATGTTACGTCCCAATATTTGATGGTGCCGTCGTGGTGGCCACTGATGAGAATGTCTTCTTGTGGGGAAAAGACCAGAGACCAAACACCGCCGTTTTCGGGAAATTCCTTTTGCCAAACACAGGCACCTGATTCTGCGTCCCACAGCCTTGCCGTGTGGTCAGTATAGGACCCCCCAGACGCAATCCATTTGCCGTTTCCACTGATCGCAATCTGGCCGACACTATCCGTGTGCCCCTCGAATGTACGCAGACAACTCCCCGTTTCAATGTCCCACAGTTGTAGTGAATCTCCCGCAAAAACCACTCGTTTGCTGTCGGAACTGAATTTGACCATCGAGGCAGTAAAGAAGTCATCGCCCCCCAGAGTCTTCAAGCAATTGCCTGCCGCTATTTCCCATACCCTGATGACATGGTCTCGTCCACAGGAAGCCAGGAGTTTGCCGTCTGGACTGTACGCGACTGATTTGACGAGTCCGGAATGTCCGACAAAGGTCTTAAGTAGTTCCCCCGATTCAAAATCCCATAGTTTAACCAGGTCGTCCCGTCCGCCAGAAGCGAAAAACTTCCCGTCAGAACTTATCGCCACGGAGTGGACCCATTCAGCATGACCATCGAGGGTCCTCTGGCATTGCCCGGATTCAACGTCCCAGAATTTTATTTTGCCGTCGGCGGCTCCGGAAACAACCTGCTTACCGCTTGGACTAAGTGCAACGGCACAAACATACCCTTCATGGCCGCTCATTGTGTGCAGGCAGCCCTGGTCGGTTGATCCACCGCACCCGAGGGAAGCTAAGACGAACGAGATGGTTAGTGCTAATCGCCACACGTCAATAATTACCTCTGTTGCGGCTCGGTTACTCATCATTCTAGCCAATTCCACCCTTCGCCCGAATCACTTCTTCTTCGGCTTCATCTTCGTGACCTTGTAGACCTTTCCCGCCTTGTCGTAGGTGGTCCATTCGCCGGTCTGCTCGCCGTTCTCGAAATAGCCGGAGCGCAGTTTGGAGCCGTCCTTGCGGAACCACTCCCAGTAGCCGGTGGCGACGCCGGCTTTCATTTGCCCCTTGGCCCACAGGGTGCCGTCTTTGTGGTTCAGGATGTAATCCTTTACCTTGGCTCGTTGGGTCGGCACCTTGGTCCTCCTGGCGTTCGTATTTGATTCGGGCCTCATTGCGGCGACCTGTTGAAAATGGGGTCGGGCTCGGAGCCACACAAAATCTTCTCCAACGAAAACGGGTCGCGGCGACGTGCCTGACCCCTTTCTCAACGCGCTATGAGGCCCACTGGAGAGCCCCCAAACTATTTTCATAATTCTGGCCGGAGGGGCTGGACGGTGACAAGTGGACATGTGTATCATTTGGAGATTCGAAACCGGGGTCGGGAGTCTTTGGCACGAGCCCACGATCCACACGAGAGAACGTAGCGGCCAAAGACTCCCGACCCCCTCCGGTGGAATCTCGTAGGCGTTCGGCTGATCGAGCGCCGCCAGGCGTCATTGGCGATGGCGGCGTCGAGAGATAGTCGGAGTCAGGGGGACGGGAGTCTATCGCGGCTATGTTGGATGGCAATGGATAGGTGTTTGACGCGAAAGACTCCCGACCCCGGCCCACGCGCAACTTTCGCCGGAGCGAAAGGCGACGATAGGGGGGTGTTGGTAAACCGGGGGGGTTTACCAACACATATTGCCGAACGGGGTGGGGGTGTGTGTTGGTTTACCCTGGGGGTTTACCAACACTTGTTTGTTCGTGAGAGCTTTAGTGGGGTACGCCGATGTTGACTTCGCTTGTCCGACTTATTCCCGACCTCCGGGCTCAGTTTCCCGCACTTGCCCGCCGCGAGGGAAATCAGCCGGCAGTGTATCTCGATGGCCCAGCCGGGACGCAAGTGCCGCAGAGCGTCATCGACGCGATGTCGCATTACTTGAGTCATTGCAGCGCCAATCACGGGGGCCTGTTTCCGACGGGGCGCGAAAGTGATGCGCTGCTCGATGAGGTTCACCGCGGACTGGCCGATTTTGTAGGGGCCGACGACCCGGACGAGATCGCATTCGGGCAGAACATGACGTCCCTCACCTTCGCGTTCTCGCGGGCATTGGCCCGGACCTGGAAGCCGGGGGATGAAATCGTGGTCACGCTGCTCGACCATGACGCGAACGTCACCCCTTGGGTACTCGCGGCCCGCGATGCCGGCATCAAGGTGCAGTATGTCCGCTTCCACCCCGAGGATTGCACGCTCGACCTGGATGACTTTCGGAGCAAGATCAACAGCCGCACGAGGCTGGTGGCGGTGGGCTGTGCGTCGAATGCCACGGGAGGGATCAATCCGGTGCGGCAGATTGCGGATTGGGCGCACCAGGGCGGCGCGTTGGTCTTCGCCGATGCGGTCCACTTCGCGCCGCATGGGCTGGTCGATGTGAAGGCGCTGGGTGTCGATTTTCTAGCCTGCTCGGCTTACAAGTTCTTTGGGCCGCACATCGGCGTGCTGTGGGGCAAGCGCGAGCTCATGGAATCGCTGGAAGCCTACAAGGTCCGTCCGGCGAGCAATGCACTTCCCAGCAAATGGATGACCGGCACGCAGAGCCATGAGTCGATGGCCGGTGCGCTGGCGGCAGTGGACTATCTCGCTGGAATTGGCCGGGATCTTGCCAGCAACTCGTCTCTTTCGCGACGGCAAGCTCTCGCCAGAACTTATGAAGCCATTGTTCCCTACGAGCGCTCGCTGGTCTCCCGCCTGCTGGCCGGCCTGGCCGAAATCCCTGATATCAAGGTCTTCGGCATCACCGATCCGGCCCGCCTGAGCGAACGGGTCGCCACGGTCTCCTTGACGCACCAGCGATTCACCTCCGCCCAGCTCGCGGAGCACCTCGGCAGCCGCGGCATCTTCGCCTGGCACGGCAACTACTACGCCCTCAACCTCAGCGAGCAGCTCGGCCACGAGCCGCACGGCATGCTCCGTGTCGGCTTCGTCCACTACAATACGGGGGACGAAGTGGAGCGGCTGCTCGCGGAATTGCGTGAACTCTAAAGTCCCATGACAACTCCCCATCCCACAGCTCTCAAGCTCACCGACGAAAACCGCCTGCTCATCACGTTTAGCGACAACGTGACCAAGGCTTACCGCGTGCGCGAGCTGCGGGACGCCTGCCCCTGCGCGACCTGCCGCGAAAAACGCAGCGCGCCCCCTGCCGATCCCTTCGCCCTGCCGCTGCTTTCCAAGGTCGAGCTCGAGCCGCTCCGCATCAATGGCATGAAGCCGGTCGGCAACTATGCCTACACCATTTCCTTTAGCGACGGGCACGATACCGGCATCTTTACCTTTGAGCTGCTGCGGGAACTGGGCACGGAAGCTCAGTCCTGAGACGAAGGGGGTCGGGAGTCTTTGGCGTCAGTGATTTTCCATTATTGTTGAGTCGTTGACGCCAAAGACTTCCGACCCCCTCCGCTAGACGCCCCTACCGTGGGAGATTCGACAATGCCGCGTCCCGAGAATCGAAGTCTTGTGCGGTCTCCATTTCGCCATCATTCCACAGCAGCCACTTCCCGCCACGCAGAGCCGTCAGCAGCCACTTCTTGACTCCGCCGGCCTCGCCGACCGATTTTGAAGCTTCGAACATTTCCAGAAACGAAGCGAATTCCCAGCGGCGGGCAAAGTCCTCCTTGTTCACGAGCGGAGCGGCCCGCGGCGCTGCCGGCGGAGCAGCCGAGGCCGTTGCGAAATCCGCCGACTCGTGGGCGGGATAGGTGGGATGCGTTGTAGACATTATCTGCTTTCTCCTTGCCCGCGGGGCGCAATCTGCTGTCTCGGCGACGGCTAATTAACAGCAAACAGAGTGCCGCGATCACCTCTTGGCCCATGAATTGCACGACTCCTCGGTGGCAGCCCCTTTTGAAGCACCAAACTCCCGACTGTGGAGAGACTGATGAATCACGTCCAGCAAGATATCGAGCCGGTCGTCAACGAGGCCATGACCAAACTGGAAACCGCTCTTCTCACCCCCCTCGTCTCCGGCGAGCTCGATAGCTGGGTCCAGGATGTTCGCGAAGCTGGGGTGGAACTCGGCCCGGCTCTCCGCGAATATATCGAATCCGTTCTGCACGCGCAGTACGTGCAAATCGCCAAAACGGACGAAGAGCTGCTTTCTCGTGTCGAGCAAATGATCGAAGAGGACAAGAATCTCCTCGGCGAATATGACGGATTCTTGGCCGAACTCGCCACTCTGGCTGCTCGCGTTCCTTCTGCGGAGAAGGATGAGCTGAAAATCGCCGACCACCGCGCTCATGTGGAAACCCGTGGCAACGCCCTGATCCTCCGCATCCGCAAACAGCGGGCCACCGCTTCCACCTGGCTCTCGGAAGCGTTTTACCGGGACCGGGGACCGGTGGATTAAGAATCATCTTCCCGCCGCGCGGTGAGCGTTGCCATTTTATGCAGCGGCGTTTGCTCTCGCCCGTCGGCCATGACCGGGCGAAGGTTGCTGGGGTCGCGGAACACGCGCAGCGCCAGGGCCCAGACGCCGATGCCGGCCACTACCACGACGGCCAGCATTAGGACAATGTTTCGCAGCAGCCGCTCGCTGAGTTGGCGGACAGGGTCAATGACCTTGTCGTAGCGACTCTGCACCAGCACATCCAGGCCGGTATCTTCTGTTTTGGAGTTGTAGGCTACTCCCGGAACGCTGGGCGCTCGGACGGGTGCCACGGCTGCAATCCAGTCCCGGTCATAATCTTGCCCGAGCACATGCTGCCCGAGCGGGTCGATATAGAGCCTGTCCATGTTCCTATCCAGAATTTCTTCCGGAACCAGCATCGAGATCAATTCTTCCGGCGGCTTCTTTCCCTGACGGTCGATGTCTCGGAACAGGGGATGTTGCAGAATCGAGCCGCGAGTGGGGCCAGGCCTGCCGTCGACCAGCACGGCATAATGGGCTTGGGCGATTTCATATTCGCTGCGGAAAAAGGCGAAATCGCCGACGTTGATGGTATAGACCAGGACGCCGATGAATTCTTCCCGTCTCTCGCCGCGATAGA
>JBKJNY010000024.1:0-15204 GCA_046593355.1 Pirellulaceae bacterium
TCCCAGTGATGAGGCATTCGCTAACTTCCTTGTTTCCCCCCAAGGAAGCACGCAACCTATCCCCGCCCCACCTCCCCCGCCAATAGCATTTCTAGCCCTCAAGCGGGCCGTTGAAAACAATATGATACGCAATGATCGGCAAGTTCTTGGCCATATCCCGAATCGATGTCGCCACACCCCGCGTGGACGCGGGGGCTAAGCTTGCTAAAACTCCGCGATCACTTCGTTGCCGCCGATGGTGGCCATGGAGCGGAGGTCACGGGTATCGAAATCCTCGCGGAGGAAGCGGACTTCGCCGGTGCTGAAGAGCACGTTGATGCCGCGGTGATGATTGCCCCCGACATCCGCGCCGATTTCCAAGTTCTGCTGGCCTTCCTGCAAATCGGTGGGCTCTGTCCAGAGCACGCTCGTCGCTTTCGCCTCCACGACATAGATCGTCTGACGCTGGTCGTCGGTGATCTGCTTGCGGCTCACGGTGGTCGCGCCGGGGAAGGCGGTGCTCTTGCCGACGACTACCAGGTAGCTGGTGTTGTTGGCGTCTGCCGACTGCTCCGGCTCGTCCGCGGGGCAACGAAAGACGTCGGGGATTTTTTCGGACACGAGCATGTTCTGTTTGGAATCCCAGGACTCGCCGAGATTGTACTGGGCATGGAGAGCCTTCTCTTCCGGCCCCAGAAACGGCAGGATCAAGACCCGCCAGCTATGGCGGCGATTGCCGTCCTTGTCTTCCACGTACGCCGGGGGAAGTGAGCCGTACTTCTGCTCGTAAGCCAGCAGGGCGACGCCGATCTTCCGCAAATTGGCCGCGCACTTGCGGCGATGCGAGCCAGCCCGCGAGTATTCCATCACCGGCTGGAAAAGGACTGTAAGCAGGGCGATGACGGCCACCGTGGCCGCCACGCCAATGAGCGTCAGGAACAGAACCCGGTTGCGGGGGCTGATCTGGGGCATGCCGGGATACGCCGATGCGGGAACGGCCGCTGCCGCCGGGCCAGCCGGACCAGGCGGCCGCGGGGAGGCGAAACGCGGGACGACAATCGTCCGCCCGCAGCCGATGCACGGGCCGCTGTGCCCGGCGAACTCGTCCTCGACGAGGGTCATTTCACCGCAATGGGGGCAGGCGAAGGGAAGAGGCATGGGAAGGCAAAAATCGAAATCCGAATGACGAATGACGAATGAATTACTTGGCGGCGGAGAACTCTTTGACAATTTGAACGAACTGGCGGGCGAGGGATTCAATCTTTTTTAGATCCCCGGCGGCGACTACTTTGGGATCCACGAGGGAGCTGCCGATTCCCAAGGCGCAGGCCCCGCAGCGAAGGAACTCCGCGGCTGTATCCAGGTTGACGCCGCCCGTGGGCATCAGGCGAACGTGCGGTAAGGGGCCGTGCAGGGCTTTCAGGTATTTGGGGCCGGTGATTTCCGAGGGGAAGATCTTCACGATGTCCGCGCCGGCTTGCCAGGCGGTGACCACTTCCGTGGGGGTGAATGCGCCGGGCATGACGACCTTGCTGTACCGCTGGCAAAGCTCGATGACTTCCACGTTGACGGTGGGAGAGACAATGAACTCCGCCCCGGCGAGCAGCGCCGCCCGGCAGGTTTCCGTATCGAGCACCGTCCCTGCTCCGAGCAGAATGCGGCTGCCGATGCGGTCGGCCACCTTCTCCAGCACGCGAATGGCCCGCGGCACCGTGAAGGTGACTTCCATCACTTCGACGCCGCCGGCCAGCAAACTTTCCGCTACATCGACCAGCAAATCGCCGTTATCCGCCCGAATGACCGCGACAATCTTGTGGTCAAGCACTCGCTGCAAAGACTTGGTTCCAGACATGACCCACCCGGCGTTTGTGGTAACCCGCCTAAGCGGGCCTGGCTTTCAAATGCCGATTCTAGCGGACAGCACACTCAGGCGGCTATGGCTTGCCTGAGTTGTCTGGCAGGGATGGCGCGGCCGGTTCGGCGGGCGCTGCCGGCGTTGCGCGGACGGGGATGCGTTTTTGAACTGTGCCGACGCCTCTGGGCCCCTGCACATCCACAATCAGCACATAGTCTCCTTCCTCGGCGGGCAATTGAATGTTCAACTCTGCCTCCCCCTTGTCATTCGCGCGCAAGTTCGGCTCCCAGAGGAGACTGGGGGACTTGGCCCGTTTTTCGCGCCCAGAAATCTCAAGTGTGGATTTCATGGTTACCGGCTTCTGGGCGTCCTGACCGCGTCCGCTCTTGTTTGTCTCGGTCGCATCTTTGGCCGGAGCACTCTTTTTTGGTTTGCCATCCCCCTTCTTTTGATCCTCTTCCGCCTGTGGTGCCGGTGGAGCGAGGGCCGGCTCATTCGGCTTGGCAGCGGCCTGCGGCGCGGCACCGGGTTTTCCCTCCGCCAGCGGCTTCTCATCGGCGGATCCCTTGACGCCCCCGCCCCGACCGCCTTCTCCGCCTCCAAAACCGCCCGCGCCACTTGGAGCGAGGGGACCACCGGCGGGCAAGCCTCCCCCGGGTGCCACTGTGGAGTATCTCTTCACAGCCGGATCGCTCAGTCGATCTCGCGGCAGGCTTTCGGTCGTCTCATCGGGCGCTGTGGCCGGCGCTGCGTCATCCATCGCGGCGGGAGTCATCGGCCGGGCGTCCAGTTGGTAGAACTCGCCCCCGGCACGCTGTGCGGGTGCAATGGCCGCGGTGGTCTGGATGTCTTGCCTGGCGATCTTGCCGTTCATCAGCCAGATGCAGCCGACGGCAAAGCTCGCGGCGACTACGGCCATCGCCGGAACCCAGACCTTGGCCTGAGCCGGACGATGCAGAATCGCGAGCAGGCCCAATAGCAGCAAGGCCGCCGCGGAAACCGCCAGCACCACGCGGCCGACCATCTGCTGGAAATCGGTTCGCGCGGTTTGAGCCGCCGCTTCTTCCGCTCGCACCGAGTCTCGAACGAGCGAATCGTTGGAGGCGAGCAGGACTTCCCGCGGGACAGTGGGCTCGCTGGGAAACTCCTGGTCGGAAAAATAGCTGTAGGACTCGCGGCCGTCACTGAGCGCGCGGAAATCCGCCGCCTCGGACCGCGCCGCGCCATCAGGCGCTCGCGCCGCGTTGTCGGCTAATTTGCCGAGGCCGCCCGAGCCCGCGGGTGCCGGCAGTGTTGGCTGCGCAACAAGGTCGCCCGGCTTTGTCGAGCCAGCCTGGGCCTTCTTCAATTTGAATTCTTTCTCCAAGACTTCTCTTTCCGGGTCCGCTTTTTTCGCGACTTCGTCGTTGGGAGCTTCCTTCGCGTCCGCATCATTTGCTGCAGATTTGCCGCTGCCCAATCCCCCCGAGACACCGGGACGAATCGATCGGCCCCGGCTGCCACCGAAGGCTGCCGCCTTGTCGTCCGGGTATCTGGTGACCGGCGCGGGAGACGCCGCTTCTGCGAGTTTTTCCCTGGCGTCGGCCCTGACGATGCGGGCGGCGAACCAGGAATGAGGAACTGCGTCGCCGTTATGGTCGGTCACGCTGATGCCCAGTCGCAACTCCTGCTGCGGAGTGAAGTCGGTCGCGTCCTGCGTGACCTCGATATTCAGCCCGCGCAAGCTGGCGCGATTTACCTGCTGCCGGTAGAGCAACTGGGGTGGCTGAACCGACTGGTCGTAGAGCGCCACATCCAGTTCGCCGTCGGCTTCGGGGGGAAGTTGCAGGTGCAGATTGTGCAGTGCCGCTGGCTGCGGTTCGGCCGCGCCGCTGGTGCTTGTGGCCGGTTCAGACGCCGATTCCGCGTAACGACTCGCCGCTGCGCCGTTCAACTCGGCCCGGCTTTCCAGGAGCTTTGTTTCCAGCGTCGTTTCCCGCGTCGTTTCCAGCGTCGTTTCCCTCGCCTTGGCGTCATCCAGCGCCAGACCTTCATACTGCTGCGTAGCGACCGTCGTGTTCGCCTTTTTGGCAACCATCAGCAGCTTCTTCTTGGCGAATTCGGCGGGCACGGGCACAACCAGGGAATCCCCCTGAACTCGAATCGAGCCAGCCAGCTCGCCGACCTCTTTTTTCATTTCGCGGTGACGGTCATTCCCACGCTGAACATCCTGTTTGCTCAAGCTCGTTATCTCTTGTTCTCCGTTCTCGCCTCCCAAGTCAGCCTTCAGGGCTGATCCAGGCGGAAGTTTTTTAGCCTTGTCCTGCTCCGTTGGAGCCGCGGCGAGCGGTAGCCCGGCCGGCGACGCGGGCGATTTTGTCTCTGCCGCTGCGGCGGGCGCTTCCTCGGCCGGAGCATGGCGTCGAACAATTGCCCGCGATGGAGACGGTGGCGCGCCACCAGCGAAAAGCTCTTTCTTCCCCTTCTCCGCCATCTGCAATTTCACGTCAGGCTGCTCGGCCATCTTTTCCGCCGACTCTTTTTGCACCAGTGAATCCGTCTTGCGAAGCATCTGTAATTGGCTCTCCTTGTTTTCCATCCGGTCGCGGAGACCATTCGCGAGGGCCAAGTCCGCGACCTTTCCCACGGCGACGTGTTCCATGTCGTCCGAGGTTCCCGCCTTGTGATTCACACCGACCAGGCGATAGTAACCCGTCGCGGCATCCGCCGGCAGTGGAAACTCACCCGATACAATGCCCGCCTCCGGCCTTGATTCAATCGCCGAAGGTTGCAGCTCTCGGCCGTCCGTCGTCGCTAGTTTCCAGTCGTCGGCCGGAGCAGCAGGCTGGTTCGAGAAGGCACTCCAGGAGTGAGCCCAAAAGCGAACCGTCTCGCCCGGCTGATACGAGTCCTTGTCGAATTGGACCTCCGACGTCACGGGCTCTTCCTTCGCGGCGAGAGGCATCACGAGTAGTGGCGAGCCCGAGGCGAGCGCGCCGCCGCTGCGGTTTTGTCCCTGAATCCCTTCGTTCCAGACTCCGGATTGCTTGTCGCTCTGGGCCTGCACTTTCAGAACGGCTCCAGGCTGAACGGCGGAGCCACGCAAGCTGAGCTGAGCCTGGCCGGATTCGTCGGTCCGCACAACGTCCTCCAGGGCGACTCTGCCATCGGCATCGTAGACCCGGTAGTTCAGCGATGCACTCATCGGTTCCCCGCGGCGATTCTTGGCGACGACCTTGAGGTTCTGCGTCAAGCCGCTTTGCAGCGTCTCACTTCCATAGACGTAGGCGACGACGCGATAGTCCGGTGACGAGGCGTCCTGCCGCGGGGGAGCGAAGAATCCGTATCCAATCAGCGCCACCAGCGCCGTGGCCGCCAGACCCGCCAGCCAGTTGGCGGTGCGGTAAGACGGCACGGGAAACGATTTGCTTCCTGACCGACCGGATTTGGAAGCCTTGAACGGCGATTCTCCCGTCCCTGAATGACTTTTTGCCGCCGGCTGAACTTTGCGGCTTTCCTCTGGCACAGAGAGAGTGACCGAAACGTCCTCGACCTTCGCCGCCGATGCCACCAAATCAGACTGCAAGCGCACTTCCGCATACAGCCGGGCCGCGGCGGGGTCCGACCTGATCTGCTTGTGCAGTGCGGCGACCTCGTCGGCCGACAGCAGGCCGTAGCACAGGTCCCACAACTGCTGGTGGAGTTTTTCGTTCTCGTTCATCGGTGACACTTCTGGTTGACAAGACACTTTGCTTAGCCCTCGCGTCCACGCGGGGACAGCACCGCGTGGACGCGGTGGCTAAGCAACATCCATTGCCTCCCTCTATTCCGCCAGCACTTCCCGCAGCTTGCTCAGCGCCAGCCGCATCCTTGTCTTCACCGTTCCGGAGGGGACGCCGAGGGCCTCGGCAATCTCCTCATAGGTCATCTCCCCATTTTGCCGCAGCAGGAATACTTCCTGCTCCTCCGCGCGAAGCTCCGAGAGCGCCTGCCGCAACCGGCTGAGGCGTTCATCCTGCTCCACGAGCAGTTCCGGTCCGTCTTCCTGGCTGGCAATCATGGATTCGTCATCACCAATCGACTGTCTCTTCCGCCGCCACGCCGTCTCGCGGATGTCCCGCCCGGTGTTCAGGGCGATGCGGAAAATCCAGGCCTTCAAGTTTTGTACTTCGACCAATTTTTCATGGTTGCGCCAACATTTGATAAACGCTTCCTGCAAAGCATCGCGGGCATCCTCCATGTTCCCCACCAGGTAGAACAGCGTACCCAAAAGCTCGGGCTGATACAGCGCAAAAGCATCCTCCAGCGCGGCCGCATCCCGGGCGCGCGGTTGGGAAGGGGCCTTGGGCGGGGCCTTGCTTTCGGGTGCTGTCACAGCCGTGCCTTCTCTAAGGTTAGACGGAGCGGTGAGGGGGACAGATTGACGCTGGTTAGTGTTTTTAGCAGAAATGGGGCGTTTATTTGCCACAGCATACACTGCCCTACAATTCTACCCCAATTCCCAAGCGGCATAAACTCTTTGGAATAAATGGTTTACGCACAAACCGGCAGAGCGTTTCCTAGAGAACTGCAACATGCGGCATAGTACTTTTTTGTGGCCACCACTGCGCGTTCTGTCCGCGGATTACGCTGTATGTCCGGAAGGACAACCTCATGAATGAACTCGACTTGTTTACCGCTGCCCTTGCCGTCGCGAATTCGGCGGAGCGTAAGGCCTTTCTGGACCGGGAATGTGCGGGAAATCTTGCCTTGAGGGAACGGCTCGCAAAGTTGGTCGAAGCGCACCTTCAATCCCATCCGCTGCTGGACCACCCGCTGGCTGATCCGGCAATCGCCCACACTGTCGAGGCGAAGCAGGTAGATCGCGCCGCCGCTGCGGAAGCGGGCAAGATGATCGCGGGGCGCTACAAGCTGCTGGAAGCGATCGGTGAAGGGGGGATGGGGACGGTCTGGGTGGCCGAGCAGATTGAGCCGGTGCGCCGCAAGGTGGCCCTGAAGCTCATCAAAGCGGGTATGGACTCCAAGTCCGTCCTGGCCCGCTTTGAGGCCGAGCGGCAGGCACTGGCCGTGATGGACCACCCCAACATCGCCAAGGTGCTGGACGGCGGGCTGACCGAAACGGGCCGGCCCTTCTTCGTGATGGAGTACGTCAAAGGAGTGCCAATCACCGAATACTGCGACGCCACCCGGCTGAGCATTCCCGAGCGGCTGAAGTTGTTCGCCCAGGTCTGCCAGGCGGTCCAGCACGCGCATCAGAAGGGGATCATCCACCGCGACCTGAAACCCTCCAACATTCTCGTCGCCCCCTACGACGACAGGCCCGTCCCCAAGGTGATCGACTTCGGGCTGGCCAAGGCGATGCACCAGTCGCTGACCGAGCGGACGCTGCACACCGCCCACGAGACCGTTCTCGGCACCCCACTGTACATGTCCCCGGAGCAGGCGCAGCTCAACAACATCGACGTGGACACTCGGTCGGACATTTATTCGCTGGGGGTGCTGCTCTACGAACTGCTCACTGGGACGACGCCACTGGAGAAGCAGCGGTTCAAGGAAGCGGCCTGGGACGAGGTCAAACGGATTATCCGCGAGGAAGAGCCGCCCCGGCCGAGTATGCGGCTGAGTTCTAGTATGACCCTGCCGTCGCTGGCGGCTGGCCGGCAGATGGAGCCAGTGAGGTTGACGACGCTGATTCGAGGCGAACTCGACTGGATTGTAATGAAGGCGTTGGAGAAGGATCGCACCCGGCGGTACGACACAGCCACCGGCTTCGCGGCTGACGTGCAACGTTACCTGGATGGCGAGCCAGTTCTCGCCGCGCCCCCCAGCGCGCGCTACCGGCTGTGGAAGTTCGCGACGAAGCATCGGGCGGCATTGACCACGGCGGCGGCGATCGCCCTGCTGCTCGTGGCGGGCGTGGCCGTCAGCAGCTGGCAAGCGGTGCGGGCGACGCGGGCCGAGGGGAAAGCGCGGCTGGCCCAGCAGGCCGAGGCCGAGCGGGCCGAAGGGGAACGGCGGGCGAAGGAAGAAGCGCAAGCCGCTCGCGACGAGGAGGCGCGGGAGCGTGGCTACGCCGAGGCGATCGCCAAGTTCGTCAAGGACGACTTCCTGGCGCTCACCAGCGTCGAAGGTCAGGACCGTTTCGGCGGCACGGGCAAGGAGGCGTTAAGCAAGGACACCACCCTGCGGGAACTCTTGGATCGGGCAGCTGAGAAGCTGCGGGCGCGGAAAGACCTGGACCCGCGCATCGAGGCCGAGTTGTGCCTGATGGTTGGCGTGAATTTCCGCGGCGCGGGGGAGGCGGAAAAGGGGATCGAGTTCTTGCAGCGTGCCGTGCAACTCCGAGAAGGTCTGGTCGGCCGAGGTCATTTCGACACGCAGGACGCCATGAACAGTCTCGCCGTCGCCTATGGGGCCGCCGGCCATTATGCGCGGGCCGTGCCGCTGCTTGAGGAGACGCTCCGGCACAAAAAAACCACGCTCGGTCCCCATGCGCGCAGCACGCTCGTGACTATGGACAATCTCGCCCGCGCCTACGGGCAGAGTGGCAAGCTCGAACTGGCCATTACGCTTGGAGAGGAGACGTTCAAGCTCAGTAAAGCCACACTCGGTCCCGTGCATTCCGTCACGCTCCACGCCAGAAGCAACCTCACCAGGGCCTACGAAGCGAACGGCAAACCCGACCTGGCTCTGCCGCTCTGCGAGGAGACGCTCAAGCTCAGAAAAGCCACACTCGGCCCGGAGCATCCGGAAACGCTCACCAACATGAATGACCTTGCCGGACTGTACATGCATGTCGGCAAGCTCGACCTGGCTCTGCCGCTTTACGAGGAGACGCTCAAGCTCAGAAAAGCCAGGCTCGGCCTGGACCATCCTGACACGCTCATCAGCATGAATGACCTCGCCGTGGCTTACGAAGAGACGGGCAGGCTCGACCTTGCCTTGCCTCTGTACGAAGAGACACGCAAGCTCCAAACCGCCAAGCTTGGCCCCGAGCATCCCCACGTGCTCATCAGCATGAACAATCTCGCCACGGCTTACAAGGCCGCCGGCAAGCTCGACGTCGCCCTGCCGCTTCTGGAGGAGGCGCTCAAGCTGAAGAAAGCAAAGCTCGGCCTTGAACACCCCGAAACGCTCATCTGCATGACCAATCTCGCCGGAGTCTATCAGTCAGCCAAGCGACTTGACCTGGCCCTGCCACTATTCGAGGAGACGCTCAAGCTCAAGAAAGCCAAGCTCGGCCCAGATCATCCCCTTACGCTCACCTGCATGAACAACCTCGCCGGAGCCTATGCGGATGCTGGCAAACTCGACCTGGCCTTGCCACTATTCGAGGAGACTCTCAAGATCAAGCAAGCCACTCTCGGCCCCGAACATCCCGAGACGCTCGGCACCATGGGCAACCTCGGCCATGCGTATGGCGAAGCCAACCAGGGTGAGAAAGCGGCGGCATTATTCAAGGAATTCGTCGCCGGTCAACGAAAGCGAGCGAAACCCGACGATCCTCGATTCGCGGGAGGGCTGGCCCAGGTCGCGCTCGACTTATTGAATTGTAAGCAGCACACCGCCGCCGAGGAGCTTCTCCGCGAGTGCCTGGCCATCCGCGAGAAGACGCAGCCCGACGTCTGGACAACGTTCAACACGAAGTCGCAGATCGGTGGGGCGCTGTTGGGCCAGAAGAAGTACGCCGACGCCGAACCGCTGCTGCTGGCCGGCTACGAGGGGATGAAGCAGCGCGAGAAGGCGATCCCGCCGGAGGGCCAGGTCCGCCTACCCGAAGCCCTCGACCGGCTCATCGAATTCTACACCGCCACTGACAAGCCCGACGAAGCGAAGAAGTGGCAAGCCGAGCGGGCGAAGTACCCGCCACCGACCCCACGGCAGGAGTCGAAATGACCCCCGCCGAATTGCTCCCGCAGGTTTACGGCGAACTTCGCCAGCTCGCAGCGGCGAAGCTGGCGGGCGAGAATCCGGGGCACTCTCTCGACGCCACGGCGCTTGTCCACGAAGTGTTCTTGAAACTCGGCGGGGAGCGGTCTTTTGCGACCAGAGTGGACTATGTCCGTGCCGCTGCCGAGGCAATGCGTCGGATCCTCGTCGATCACGCCCGCGCCCGCAACGCCGCCAAGCGCGGAGGGGGCAGACGGGTCGAACTCGAAACGGACCACCTGGCCATCCCGCTCCCCAACGACGGCATCGAGGCCCTGGACGAAGCTCTCTCTCGCCTGGCCCAAGAACAGCCGCAACTGGCCGAACTGGTGCAGCTGCGGTATTTTGGCGGCCTGACGCTCGCCGAATGTGCTGAAGTTCTGGGTGTCTCGCCCCGCACGGCGGATACCTGGTGGGCGTATGCCCGGGCGTGGCTCGGCGTTGAGCTCACGAAGGAGTACTCCTGAAACCCTCTTTCGTCCATAATGAGACACATGTGGCCCGAAGCGGAAAAAACCGAACAGCTTCTGGCGGGGGTGCGGGGGGGCGATGTCGACGCCATCAATCGCCTGATGGACCGCCACCGCGATTCCATCCGCCGCATGGTGCAATTGCGGCTGGACCAGAAAATCCAGCGGCGGGTTGACGCCAGCGACGTGGTGCAAGACGTGCTCATCGAGGCCAGCCGCCGTTTGCAGGATTACCTGGCGAATCCCGTGATGTCCTTCCATCTGTGGCTGCGGCAGATTGCCAAGGACCGGATTATCGACGCCCACCGCCGGCATCGCGTCAGTGCCAAGCGGAGCGTGGACCGCGAGCGAAACCTGGCGGTCCCTTCCGCGGACGACCATTCCACCATGGATCTTGCCGCCCAACTCGTCGGCCGCGAGCTCACTCCAGCCGCAGCCGCCACGCAGAAGGAAATGGCCCGCTGCGTGGAAGCCGCCATCTCGCAGCTTCCCGACCAGGACTGCGAAATCATCATCATGCGGCACTACGAGCAGCTTTCCAACCAGGAAATCGCCCAGGCCCTGAGCCTGAGTGAGCCCGCCGCCAGTATGAGGTATCTCCGCGCTGTTCGGCGGTTGCGGGAGATTCTTGGGCAATCTTCGTCGTCGGGGACGAGCTAGATTTTCCTTGCTATCGCCCGCACTCGCGGTCCGTGTTTTCCTTCACTGGCGCTTCAGGCTGGTGTTGAACCGGCCTGACGGAAAACCGACTTGTCGGCCATAATGGAATGGTCCGGCCAACTCATATCCTTCTCCTGCCCACCTCAAATCCTTCGCGCCCCTCGCTTCATGCCTCTTGTCAGCGTCAAGGATTTGCGGATTGGCTATCGCGGGCCGCCATTGCTCGATGGGGTGTCGTGCCAGATTGAGCCGGGGGAGCGGATTGGTCTGCTCGGGCGGAATGGCTCGGGCAAGACGACGTTCATGCGGATTCTGAGCGGCCAGGTGCAGCCGGACGGCGGTCAGGTGACGTTCGCTCCGGGGACGAAATTCTCACTCCTGCCGCAGGACGTGCCGCGGCAAATGGCGGGGAGCGTGTTTGAGGTCGTGGCGGCCGGGATGTCGCAAATCGCCGACGAGCACACAGCCGCCTGGCAAGCCGAGCAGCGCGTGGAGCGGGTGCTGGCGGAAATGGAGTTGCCACGGGATGCGGAGTGCCAGTCGCTGTCGTCGGGAATGAAGCGCCGCGTCCTCATCGCTCAGGCCATCGTCGCCAGGCCCGATTTGCTGCTCCTCGATGAGCCGACGAACCATCTGGACCTGGCGGCCATCGAGTGGCTGGAGGGATTTCTGGCCCGCTGGGGGACGACGCTGATGTTCGTTACGCACGACCGGATGTTCCTCCGCAAGCTGGCCACTCGCATCTTCGAAATCGACCGCGGCCGGCTGTTCGATTGGTCTTGCGATTACGACACTTTCCTCGATCGCAAGGAAGCGGCCCTGGCGGCGGAGGAGACGCAGAACGCCTTGTTCGACAAGAAACTGGCGGAGGAAGAAGTCTGGGTCCGCACCGGCATCAGGGCCCGGCGGACCAGGAACGAAGGCCGCGTGCGGGCTTTGGAAAAACTGCGGCTGATTCGCGGCGAGCGGCGCGACGACACCGGCAAGGTGCAGATGGCCATCCAGGAGGGAGAACGCAGCGGCATGTTGGTCGTGGAGGTAAAAGACGTCTCCTTCTCCTATGGCGAGCGGCCGATTTTCCAAAATTTCTCGACCAGCATCATGCGCGGCGACAAGATCGGCATCATCGGCCCCAATGGTGCCGGCAAGACGACGCTGCTCCGCGTCCTGCTGGGAAAGTTGCAGCCGCAGGCGGGCAAGGTCCGCCTCGGCACCAACCTTCAGATCGCTTACTTCGATCAGCTCCGCCAGCAGCTCGATGACGAAAAATCGGTGCAGGACAACGTGGCGGACGGCTACGATACAGTCAACGTCGGCGGCAGCTCGCGGCACGTCATCGGCTATCTGCGGGATTTTCTGTTCAGCGCCGAAAGGGCTCGCACCAGCGTGAAGTTTCTCTCCGGCGGCGAACGCAACCGCATCCTGCTGGCCCGGCTCTTCGCCAAGCCGGCCAACGTGATTGTGCTCGACGAGCCGACCAACGACCTCGACGCCGAAACCCTGGAGCTGTTGGAAGAGCGGCTGGTGCAATTCGATGGCACGGTGCTGCTGGTCAGCCACGACCGGGCGTTCCTGAACAACGTCGTCACCAGCACGGTCGCGTTTGAAGATGGCGGAGTGCGCGAGTATGTCGGCGGCTACGACGACTGGCTCCGGCAGCGGTCCGCGAGAGGATCAACTTCGGCGGCCACGCTGACCCGACGCGCCAGCGAGGGAGAGTCGCCTAATTCTGCGAAACGGCCGGCACCGAACTCTGCCCCCCGCAAACTCACCTTCAAAGAGCGACAGGAGCTCGACCGCTTGCCCGCTGCGATTGAACAACTCGAAGCCAACATACAAGCCCTTCACCGCGACATGGCCGAGCCCCAGTTCTATCAGCAGACCGGGCCGCTGATTGCCAAAGCGCAAGCTCGCCTCAAGCAGCTTGAAGAAAAGCTGGCAGCGGCATTCGAGCGGTGGGTGGAGCTGGAAGCAATTGGGAAGTAGCTCGCCAAGACATTTTTCAAGATGAGGATTGAGGACTGACGGCATGGGTGTGTTACTCCAAATCAAAAATGCCTACAAGCGCTACGGCGACCAGATCCTGCTCGACGGCGCGGAAGCGACGTTGACCGACGATGTGAAGGTCGGCTTTGTCGGCAGGAACGGGGCGGGCAAGAGTACGCTGTTGCGCGTGCTGCTGGGGGAGGAGGAGTTGGACCGGGGGGAGATCAGCCGCCATCCCAAGCTGCAGATTGGCTACCTGCGGCAGCACGACCCCTTTCAGCCGGGCGAGACGGCCATCGAGTTCCTGATGCGGGACAGCGGCCAGCCGGACTGGAAGTGCGGCGAAGTGGCCGGCGAATTCGAGCTCAAAGGTGCCTATCTGCAAGGTCCGCTGGCCAAGCTTTCCGGCGGCTGGCAAACGCGCGTCAAACTGGCGGCGCTGCTGCTGCACGAGCCCAACCTGCTGCTGCTCGACGAGCCCACCAACTTTCTGGACCTTCGCACGCAAATTCTGCTGGAGCATTTCCTCCGGCACTACGACCAGGCCTGCCTCATCGTCTCGCACGACAGAGCGTTTCTTGGTGCTACATGCAGTGCCACGCTCGACCTCTCCCGCGGCAAGTTGACGATGTTTCCCGGCAAGATCGACGCCTTCCTGGAATTTCAGGTGGAGCGACGGCTGCACGAAGAGCGGTCCAATTCCGCCGTGCTGGCCAAGCGCCGCCACCTGGAGGAATTCATCGCCAAGAATCGGGCGCGGGCCAGCACCGCCACCCGCGCCCGCTCCAAGAGCAAGGAGCTGGAAAAACTGGAGGTCATCGAGATCGCCGGCGATGAGCCGACCGCCAACATTCAGGCCCCCCGCGTGGAGCCGCGCAAAGGAGCCGCCGTCCGCTGCCGCGATCTGGCGATGGGATATGAGGACCGGCAGATCGCCGATGATATCAACCTGGAAATCGACCACGGCTCGCGGGCGGCCATCGTGGGGGATAACGGCCAGGGGAAGACGACGTTTCTGCGAACCGTCGTCGATTCACTTTCGCCTCTCGCCGGCGAGGTCCGCTGGGGGCACGGCTGCCAGGTCGGCATCTACGCCCAGCACGTATACACCAGCCTGCCCGAAAAGCAGACGGTGCTGGAATATCTGGAATACAACGCAGCCATTGGAACAAAGACCCAGCAGATTCTCGACCTGGCTGGGGCGCTCCTCTTCCGCGGCGATGCGGTCAAGAAGAAGATTTCCGTCCTCTCCGGCGGCGAACGGGCCCGGCTCTGCCTGGCGGGCCTCTTGCTCAGTCAATACAACGTGCTGGTGCTGGACGAACCAGGCAACCATCTCGACGTCGATACCGTGGAGGCGCTCGCCGAAGCACTGCTGGCTTACAAGGGAACCGTCATCTTCACCAGCCACGACCGCCATTTCATGAAGCGGGTCGCCACCTGCATCATCGAAGTCCGCGACGGACACGTCACGAACTACCGCGGCGATTACGAGTCCTACCTCTACTCCGTCAACAAAGAAATCGAAGACGGGGAGCGCGAGCTGGCCAAAGGCATGGCCAAGCCGCCGCCGAGCGCGCTGAAGACTTCCAAGACCGCCAAACCTGACCATCGCGCCGCCCGCAGGAGCGAACGGGAAATCCGCAAGGAAATGACCAACCTGGAGCGGACCATCGCCCGCTTGGACGGCGAGAAAAAAGAGACGAGCGGCCAGCTCATGTCCGCGACCGACCCCGCTCAGGCCCTCCGCCTGCATAACGAAGTGGCCTCCCTTGCCACCCAACTCACCACCGCCGAAGAACGCTGGTGCGAGCTCCAAGCCGAGGTCGACGAAACCTAACCTCAAGTGGCCCGCTCCTTCCGTGAGCGGCCCTGGTGCCATACCACCAGGAATCAGCAGCCCCCTCGAAGGAACCGCTATGATTCATGATTCAGGCTCACCTTTCTAAGCGGAATCACATCCATAAAGCATTTACTGTCAAACACTTGCGACATCTCATGGCATGAATCAAGCCCATTCTTGATTCATCCGTTCTCAAACAGTCTTGTGTCATCTGACAAGCGCATCCTCTCCGCGCTGCTCCGCGAACTCCGCGGTGAATCTCCGGCCGCCTCGGAGTCTCCCACAACCAGATTGAGAAAGAGCACCGCCCGTCCGGCACCGCTGCCCCCCTCTCCCCCTTGGGAGAGGGCCGGGGTGAGGGTCTGCCGGCTCCGCCGGGCTGGTCATATTATACCAATGTCCAGTTGTGTATCTGGCATCTTTGCAAAACTTTCTCGGAAATTCTGGACGGCCCCGGTCTGCGCCGCAAGCCAGCGAAGGAAAGTACGGCCAGCCGTTGCGGG
>JBKJNY010000068.1:0-42817 GCA_046593355.1 Pirellulaceae bacterium
CCCGCAACGGCTGGCCGTACTTTCCTTCGCTGGCTTGCGGCGCAGACCGGGGCCGTCCAGAATTTCCGAGAAAGTTTTGCAAAGATGCCAGATACACAACTGGACATTGGTATAATAGGACCAGCCCGGCGGAGCCGGCAGACCCTCACCCCGGCCCTCTCCCAAGGGGGAGAGGGGGGTTTGGGAGGGATGAATCAGGAATTGGTCTGATTCATGCCGTGGAATGTCGCAAGTCGTTGGCATAAAACATTTTGCGGATGTGATTCCGGTGAAATGAGCGGGCTTGAATCATGAATCATGATAGTTCCTTCGGGGGGTGCGTGGCGATTCATTGCGGAGTAGCGGCAGGGGGATCGGCGTGACACAAACCCGAAGCGTTAGCGAGGGAGGGAGCGGGCCTGCCTCGCTAACGCCTCGGGTTGGTGCTGGACTCCGCGGCCCTTCAGGCGCGCTGGCATTCCCCAGCGGCCCATGATATAAACAGGTGTTGATTCTCCAGACTTCCTGTCGAAGACGAACCAGGGAGAGATGCAATGCTCACGATGCTTGGGCCGGGCCAGCGGATGTGTGACGGTGTGAACCGCCGCCAGTTCTTGACCATTGGCGGACTGGCGATGGGGGGCATCTCGCTGTCGCAGCTCTTGCAGGCGGAAGCGGCGGCGGGGACGAAGCGGCAGAAGTCGGTCATCATGATTTTTCTGTCCGGCGGGCCGCCGCACCAGGACATGTTTGACCTGAAGATGGATGCTCCCGTGGAAATTCGCGGCGAGTTCCAGCCGACTTCCACCAAGGTTCCCGGCATTCAGATTTGCGAGCATCTGCCGCGGATGGCGGCGATGATGGACAAGCTGGCGATCATCCGCTCGCTGGTCGGCTCGGAAGGAAGGCACGCCTCCTTCCAGTGCATGACCGGCTGGCCCGTGCAGCAGCAGCCGGCTGGGGGCTGGCCGAGTTTTGGCTCCGCGGTGGCCAAGCTGCAAGGGACGGCCGATGGCGGGACGCCGCCGTACGTGAACCTCAGTCCCAAGATGAAGACGACGACCTGGGCTGACCCCGGCCAGGCCGGCTATGCGGGCGCGGCGCATGCTCCCTTCACACCGAACGCCGGCGGGCCGGGAAGTTTGGTCCTGAATGGCATCAGCCTGGAAAAACTTTCCGACCGGCAGGCGCTGATGGCACAGCTCGACCGGATGAAGCGCGAAGCGGATGCGACCGGCGCGATTCAGGGGCTCGATTCCTGGCAGCGGCAGGCGTTTGGAATTCTCACCTCCAGCAAACTAGCGGATGCACTTGACCTCACCCGCGAAGATCCGAAATTGCGTGATCGCTATGGCCGCGGCTCGGCGGAAAATGCCGGCTATGGCGATGCGGGTCCGCTGCTCAATGATTACTTCCTGGCCGCCCGCAGGCTCGTCGAAGCCGGCGTTCGCGTCGTCAGCCTGGCCTACGGCCGCTGGGATTGGCACGGCCGGCCGCATGGCACGAACTTCGAGAATGCCCGCGACCATCTGCCGGCGCTGGACCAAGGGGTTTGCACGCTGATTGAAGACCTGGAAAGCCGAGGGATGCTGAAGGACACGACAGTCTTGGTCTGGGGTGAATTCGGCCGCACGCCGCGGATCAATAAAAACGGCGGTCGGGACCACTGGCCGAACGTCGCCTGCGCACTGCTCGCCGGCGGCGGCATCCGGGCCGGCCAGGTCATCGGGGCGACGAACCGATTGGGCGAGCACGCCACCGAGCGGCCGGTCCACTTCCAGGAGATCTTCGCGACGCTCTATCACAACCTGGGCATCGACATCAACCGCGCCACCCTCAACGACTGGAGCGGCCGCCCGCGATATCTCGTGGACCACACCCGGTATCAGCCGCTGAAGGAATTGACGTAGCCACGCGGGGCGCGTGTAGGCTTTTGCGCGCAGCGCAAAAGTGATTATGGGCAACGAAGCCATCTACTTCAGCAGCCTCACAAACCCTTCCTGCTCAAAGTGTTTGTCATTAGTCAGCGCTTCCATGATTCCTCGCTGGCGCATCAAGACAAAGCTGACGGCATCGCAAAGGGAATAGGTTTTGTCCAGTCGCGAACGCAGCAGGTTGAACGCCGCTTGATGAAGCGTTTCATCAACCCAAACGGTTTCGATATCCGGGTTGGCAGTCAGTTTCTGAACAAACCTCAGGTTGTCAATTCGCGTTACTCCCCGAGTTGCAGCTAGGGCAACAAATTCCGCCAGTACGTAGTTGTGGGTAACGCGTACGACAGCTGCTTTGTAGAGCGAATGCGATTGAACATGATGGGGCTCGTGCCGACTGAGCAAACAGAGCAGGCCATAAGTATCCAGTAACATCAGGCAGTCTCATGTGCGTCGCCGTATTCGCGGGCCAGGTCGGCATCGATTTGCTCGTTGTCGCTGGCAATGGGATATCCCAAGTCCACCGAACCGAAGAGTGCTTCAAGACTTTCGCGGGCTGCTTGCTTGTCAGCATCCGTTGACGGCTTGGTGACTTTACCTGAGTTTTCAAATTGTTGTTCGAGCATTGTCGCGGCTATCCGCGCTGGCAGTTCGCCGGCTTGCCGGGCGCGGCGCTCAATCGCCTCGTAGGTTGTGTCGTTTAACTCGATAGTCAATGATTGGCTCATAGCGCGGCTCCTTGACTACCATTATACTGTAGAAACCATCTGTCGAGAATTGAGCCGGTATCATGCTCTTCGCCAAACTCCTCCACACGCTCACGCACCCCAACTCCGCCTATGCCGCGGCATTCGCGCCGGATGGGTCGCTCCTGGCCACGGCCAGCATGGATAACACGATCAAGCTCTGGAACGTGGCGACCGGCGAGGAAAAGGCCAGGCTGAAGGGGCATGGGGACGGCGTTTGCGGAGTCGCTTTCTCCAGCGACGGCAAGCGGCTGTTTTCGGCCAGCCTCGACATGACCGTGAAGATTTGGAACGTGAGCAGCGGCAGCGTTGAGGCCACGCTCAGCGGTCACCAGCAGTACATCGAATCGTTCGCCACTTCCGCCGACGGCAAATGGCTGGCGAGCGGCGGGCACGATAACGACATCCGCCTGTGGAGCGAAAGCGGCAGCCCGGCCGGAGTGCTCAAGGGACATAAGGAAGCGGTCTACGGCGTGGCGATTTCCGCGGACGGCAAGTACGTCGCCTCCGCCGGGATCGACAACCAACTCTTGCTTTGGGATTTTGCGGCGGCGAAAAAGCTCGCCGAACTCAAGGGTCATGCCGGCCCGCCACAGTGCGTCAGCTTCCATCCCGAAGGTAAGCTCCTCGCCTCCGGCGGCAGCGACGCGAAAATTAAGATCTGGAACATCCCCGCCGGCGACTTGCAAACCACCCTCGATGGCCACACGCAGCTCGTCAAATGCGTGGCGCATTCTCCCCGTGGCAAATACCTAGCCTCCGGCAGCGCCGATGCCACGGTGCGGCTGTATGATGCCCGCATCGGCAGTCACTTGCTGACGGTCGAAGGGCACAAAAACACCGTCTACGGCGTTGCCTTCTCGGCGGATGATCGACTGCTGGCCAGCGCGGGCTATGACCGGACGATCAAGGTGTGGGAGCTAGGCGAGAAGGGATAGTGCAAAGTGTAGAGTGCAGAGTGTAGAGTACGGAGTTGTGAACTAGGCGATTACGCAATCACCTCAACTCTCAATTCATTCTCTCTATGCCCCACTCATCTCATACCCGCTGTTTCTTTGTCGTCGCTCTCCTCCTAGGCGCCGCTTTCCCCGGCGTTGCCTCTGCCGCCGACTTCCCCGCCGTCAGCGAGCTCAAGCCTCATCCCGGGCTCCCCGATCCGCTGATGATGCTCTCCGGCCAAAGAGTGCAGAGCAAGGAGCAATGGGAGAACGAGCGCCGGCCCGAGCTCAAGGCGCTTTTCCAGCACTACATGTACGGCTATTTGCCTCCCAAGCCGGAGGAGGTGAAATATGAAGTTCGACTTCTCGACGAGAAGTTCTTGGACGGCAAGGCGATGCTATCCGAAGCGACTATTTCGTTTGTCAAGCCGGCTCTCAAGCACAAGCTGCATGTGCTGCTGGTGGAACCAAATTCAAAACAGCCCGCGCCGGTCTTCATCGGCATGAACTTCTGCGGCAATCATGCAGTCGTCGATCATCCGCAGGTGCATGTTCCGAAAAGCTGGGTTTATAAGTTCTGCGCCGGCGTGGAGAATGACCATGCGACTGAGAAAGGGCGCGGCGGGCAGAAGGACGTTTGGAACGTGGATCTGATCGTGGACCGCGGCTATGCGCTGGCTAGTTTTTACAGCGGCGACATCGACCCCGACACCAAGGAATTCACCGACGGCATTGAGCCGGCGTTCTGGAAATCCAAGACTGCCGAACCCGGTCCAAACGACACTGCCGCCATTTCCGCCTGGGCCTGGGGCTATCATCGCGTCGTTGATTTGCTGATTGCCGAACGGGCCAAGACCATTGACAAGAACCGCATCGCCGCGGTCGGCCATTCCCGCAACGGCAAGACGACCCTGCTCGCCGCCGCGATGGACGAGCGGATTGCCCTGGCCATTCCGCACCAGGCGGGCTGCGGCGGAACCGGCCCGAGCCGCACCAGCGATACGCGGGCGGAATCGGTGAAGCGGATCAACACGGCTTTCCCCCACTGGTTTTGCGGCGAGTTCAAGAACTTCAATGAGCGGACGGAACTGCTGCCTTTCGATCAGAATTGCCTGGTGGCCTTGTGCGCTCCGCGGCCGGTGCTGTTCACGAATGCCGAAGAAGACTTGTGGGCGAACCCGGACGGCCAGTTTGACGTGCTGAAGGCCGCGTCCCCCGTCTATGAGTTCCTGGGAACCGAAGGGCTCGGTGCCAAGACGCGCCCTGAGCTGAACCAACCGCTGAACAGCCGGCTGGGGTATTTCCTCCGTCCGGGCAAGCACCAGATGACACGTGACGATTGGAAGGTCTTTTTGGATTATGCGGACAAGCAACTGCAGGGCCCAAAGTAAATACCCGGGTTCACACACGTCCAAGTGCGGCTTCTGGCGGTGTTTTCCTTGACCGTAGGCACTTGCGACCTAGTTTCTAGCAGGGCAGTTCTTGGCGGGCTCGGGCAGGGGACTCCAAGAACAATCGCGGCCGGCAGCGAGCGCTCCCAGAGAGTGTACCGGCGGCGCAATTCCACGTGCTTGGGACATTTCATGTTTGTGGTGCTCTTGGGAATCGCGGCCTCCATTCTCTCCGGCTTGCTCGGCGCTGGGATTGGCTGGTTCTTGCAAAATCACTTCAGCGGCGCGCAACTGGAGATCGAGCTGGCATCGTCCAAGAGCCAGAAGGGCAAGGAAAAGGCCAGCCGCCAGGAAGCGGATAACGGCCGCGCCGCGGAGCTGATGGCCAAATTGGCCGCACTGACCGAGGGCGTGGCTTCCGAAGTCGGCAAACATAGCGGCAACATCGAAGCGATCAACGCCGAGTTGGCCGCGGTCAAGGACGGCGATGCCGGCGCGGTGGTGGCGGCGGTAAAAAAGATCCTGCAGGCCAACCAGCAGATGCAGCAAGAGCTGCAAAATGCCGAAACTCGCCTGCAGGAACAGCAGCGCGAGATCGTCACCCAGACCGAAGCGGCCCGCACCGACCAGCTCACGAAAATCACCAACCGCCGGGCGCTCGACGAAGAGCTGAAGAAGTGCGTGCTGGAATTCCAGCGCTCCGCCCAGCCGTTCTCGCTCATGGTCGTGGACGTGGACCACTTCAAGAAGTTCAACGATACGCACGGGCACCTGGCGGGGGACGAGGTCCTGAAGTTCGTCGCCCAAACCATGCAGTCCCAGGCCCGCGAGTCCGACCTGGTCGCCCGCTACGGGGGAGAAGAATTCGTCGTGGTGTTCCGCGGTCAAAGCGTGGCCGCCTGCCGCGAGCGAGCGGACCTGCTGCGGGCCTCCATCAACGAACGGTCCATCCTGTTCGAAGGCAAAGAGCTGCGGGTGGCAGCCAGCGCGGGCGTGGCCGAGATTGGCATCGCGGAGGACGAGAAAGGGCTGATCCGCCGGGCGGACGAGGCCCTCTATGTCTCCAAGAAGGCCGGCCGCAACTGTGCGCACTGGAACGACGGGCAACAAAACCTGCCCGTTACCCCCGCGCTCTTCGACAAGCCGCACGCCGAGCCGGCGCCGCCGGCCCCCGCCGGGCAAGATGCCATCGCGGCCAAGCCCCCACGCTTGGACCTCTATGACGTTCGGTTTTCCGACGCCAGCTTCTCGCCGAACCTCGACCGCCGCGTGTCCGAATGGAAGCGGACGGGTCATGCCTTTTCCGTGGCGATCTGCGCCATCGATGGTTATGAATCCCTGCGGGAAACGCATGGCGACGAGCTGCTGCAGCGGATGGTCTCCGCCACGGCGAACGTGGTCAGCAGCTGCCTGCGCGACATGGACCAGATGGCGGTCTACGGCGACGGGGGCTTTGCTATTTCGCTCCCCACGGTGCAGATTCAGGATGCCGGCCTGGTCGCGGATCGTATGCGGAAGGCCATCGAAAGGCTGTATGTTCCCGCGGGGGAGCTGCCGCAGTTCACCGTCAGCGTGGGCGTCGCCCAGATCCTGGAGGGGAACGACTCCAGCCGGCTGTTTGATCGCGCCCAGCGCGCCCTGGAAGCAGCCCAAGAAGGGGCCGGCAACACTACGTTCATCCACGACGGCCTGAATTCCGTGCCGGCCATGGGGGCATCGAGGCAAGCGGCGCTGGTCTAGTGCGGTGGCGGCGAAGTCACTTGACTCGCCAGGCTGTTACTCCCTCATCCGTGGCGACCAGCAGTGCGGGGACTTCGTCCATCTTGCACACGGCAATGCCCGTGATGCAAGCGCCGTAGAAGAAGGAATCGGTCAGCTCGCCGTCTTCGCTGAGAAAGTGAATCGAGCCGTCGGGACCGGCGATGACCCAGGTGCCCGCGCGGCCCGGCAGCAGCTCTCCCGACGCAACGGGCTCAATCGGCCGCTGATGTCCGCCGGCGGGGAGCACGTATTGCCACCGCCATTGGAGCGTGGCGTCGAGGCCGATGGCCACGGCCTGCCCTTTTTCGTCGCTGGCGATGCCGAGAAAGGGGGACTGCATGGCCTGGCTGAAATTCGCGCTCACCACGCGGGCCATCGCAAACTTCTCCACGGTCCGCGGCGGCTGCTCTTTGCCACTTCCGCTGACGCGCAGCACGGCACCGCTATCGCCCGTCACGAGCAAACCAGCGCCGGGATCCTCGGCGTTCTTTCCCGGCGCAACAGCCACGCTGAGCACGTTCGGAAAGGTGCGGCTGCGCCAGGATGTCTTGCCCCTTAGCGTAATCGCTTGCAAACCCGCCAGGTCCACATAGCCGGCGTAGACGGCGAGCTCCTCGGCACCGGCCAGCCGCGCGAGCTGCGCATCCCCAAGTTGCAACACCTGGCCCTCGGGGGGATGCGTCACGGTCAGCTCCCAACTCTCATCCAGCAGAAAGAAGGCCGGAGAGAGCGGCGCAGCAGCCAGGTAATGCCGCTTGCGGGCCGCGTCCTTCGCGGTTCGCAGATAGGTGACGGCTGCCTGCGGTGGTATCGGCAGTTCATGCCGCTGTTGCAGCTTTCCGGCGGTGCTGACTTCGCAGACCGCTCGCCAGCCGGAGAAAATCAGCAGACGGTCCTCCTGTCCCTTCTCCGCAACGACGCAGATATTGCCGGGGGATTTGATTTCCTTGTTCGTCCAGATTTCCTCCAGCTTGAGACGCTTGGGCTCCGTTCGCTTGCGAATGACGGTTTCAGGAATTTCCAACAGTTCCGTCGGCTCCGGTCCCCCGGTGGCGAGGAGCCGGGCGTACTCGGTCTTCTCGTCTTCCGCGCGTTTCAAGATTTCACCCGCCACGTCATCCCCCTTGAGCAGCCGATCCAGGATGACGCCGAGCTGCTTGGCCAGCTCCGGCCCGCCGCCTGTTTGCACAATCTGCACGCGGCCGCTGGCATCCAGCACGATGATGGTGGGGTGGAATTGAATCTTAAACAAACTTTTCCCGAATGGCTCCAGATCCTGCACGACAGGCATCGCGACCGACCACGAGGAGAGGAGTTTGGCCAGGTCGTCGTTGTTCAGGTTCGTGGGGTCGGTGCTGACCGCGTAAAAGGCAACTTTGCCGTTCTCGGCATATTCCTGCCGTGCTTGTTCGATCTGCCCCAAGACCGGGGCACAAGCAGGGTCGTCTTGAAACCATGTGAGCACGGCAATCTTCCCTGCCAGGTCTTGGGACCGCAGTCTTTCGCCGTCGAGCTGCGTGAAGAAGAAGTCACCGGTTTGCTGTCCAAAGAGGTCGCTGGGGAGCGGCTGCGGCGGCATCACAAGCGATTTCATCTTCTTCGCGCCGGCGGGAATAGCGAGTGCGAATTGCTCAGGTGAAAGGGCGGGATTGAACTCCGCGCCGGTGAGCTCGGCAGTGAGCGAGATGTCCTTCACGGCGGGGTCTTGCGCCAACCCGGGCAGGAGTGCGGCTGCCGGGTATTCGAGCCGGCGGAGGAGCGAGCTCTGGGCGTCCACCCAGAAAGTAAAGCTACCGCCGGGGGATGGCACTTCCACGCGCCGACAGAGTTGACCTTCCACTTGGGAGTCTTCCAGCAGCTTGCAGGCGACATCGCCGCGAAATGCCGAGGCCAGCCCCTGCGACTCGAGCAACAGTTCGAGTTGAATCGGTTGGCGGCGAAGCTGGCTGCTGAGGATGTCGTACAGCAGCGGATCGATTGCCAGATCCTTGAGTCTCAGTTCCTTCGGCGCGGGACGGACAAGGAACTGGCCATCCACGTCGCCAGTGGATTCATCTTCAATCCGGCCTCGCAACTCCTTTCCATCGCACGCCAGGGTAGCCTGGTACGCTTGGACGAACAGGCGATTGGGGCGCTCGAACCGCACGGCGGCCCGCCACTTGCTCTCAATCAACTCGCCATCCTGCCGAAAGCGGAGCACGACCTGGCCGTCGTCGGAATAAGATTTGGCTTCCCGGTAAGTCTTGAGGAGCTGCCGCAGCACATCGCTCGCTTCGGGACTGGACTGGGCAGTTGCGATGGCGGGCAGTGGCTCGCTGGCGGGTTTATCGCCATTCACTGCCGCGGGATTTCCTCCGCAGCCGCTGGCGGCGACCATTGCCAGGCCAAGCGCGGCCAGAAAGCACTTCAAATTGCCAACACGTCCGTGATTCATCGATTGCGTCCTTCCCTCGGGCAAAAACCCATTCTGACAGTCGCCGGCCAAATCTCAAACTGCAATTGTCCGCCGCGGCGAGGCACTGGGATGCGCCGACGACGTTGACGACACATGGGCCTCTCGTATGATGCTGAAATGGACCCCCATACTACCGCCTCCAACGACATCCCACTTTGGCTCGCCGGGTATCAAGCACTGACTGCCGGCTGCGGCCTGGCTGACGTCTCCAGCCGGTCCCGCGTGGAGTTGACGGGCGCGGACCGCGTACAATTCCTGCACAGCTTTTGCACGAATGACATCAAGCGACTCGCGCCTGGCGAAGGGTGCGAAGCATTTCTGACTAACCACCAGGGAAAGACGGTGGGGCACGTCATCGTGCGGATATTGGCAGAGGCCATCGTGCTGTACACCGCGCCGGGCCAGGCTGCCAGAATCATCGAGCACTTGAACCGGTTCGTAATCTCCGACCGCGTGGAGTTCCGTGACCTGACGCCAATCACAGGAGAGCTTCTTCTCGCCGGTGCGAGTTCCCACCTGACTTTGACGAGTGTGAGTGTGCCGTCTCTGCCTGCCAACCTCTATGGGCACGGACGGTTTCTAGTCGCGGGAATAGACGTTTGCCTGCAGCGCGTTGATTTTGCCGGCGAACCCTCGTATTTTCTGACCACCGCAGCGGAAGACTTCGCAGCCGTCCGCAACGCTCTCTTGAATGCCGGCGCTATCTCCTGCGAACCGACCGCCGTAGACGCCGCCCGCATCGAAACGGGCACTCCTCTCTTCGGCACTGACATCACCGAGGAAAATTTGCCCCAGGAAATCGGCCGCAATCAACAGGCCATCAGCTTTACCAAGGGCTGCTATTTGGGGCAGGAAACCGTCGCCCGGATTGACGCGATGGGGCACGTCAACCGGCTCCTCGTGGGAGTGATGTTCACATCGTCCGACGTCCCCGCGGCAGGCACGGAACTTTTCGTTGCGGAAAAGCCCGTGGGCAAAGTGACCTCTGCCTGCTGGTCCCCGCGACTGGATGCCCCGCTCGCGTTTGCTCTGCTCCGGCGCGCTCAGGCCGCACCAGGCACGCTGCTTCAATGCGCCATCGGCCCTGGGGAAGTGACGTCACTGCCGCTGGCTGCTAGCAGCTAGCCGCCGGAAACTCGCCTTATCTTCTCGGGTTTTCTTAAGCCCTAGAGTCGCTTCTTCCGACATAACCGTTACAACCGGAACACCATCCAGGCCGGGGCTGCGCCGTGGTTCCAATCGGCGCCGCTGAAACCCATTCGCCAGTCGTTTCACTCCCCCCATGAAAACGAACTGCCTGCTCATTGTCCTTGGAGTTGCGCTCCTACTCTCCTCGCGCGCCGCGCCCCTGCGCGGTGAGAACGCTCAATTCCGCGAGCGGCTGGCCGCCTGGCAAACGCCGCAAGGCAGCCAGCAGGCTGGGCAAAGCGTCCGTCCGGCTGCTTGGGAGGAAGAGCCTGCGCCCGCGCCTTCCACCAAATCCCCGAGCCGCTTCGTGGAAGAATCCGTGGACCAGTGGACGGGTGACGACCAATTTACCGACGGAGACGACCCGAGCTGCTGTCCCGATCGCTGCGGCCGCTGCATGGACTGGAGCTGGTGCGGCAATCGCTGCGGGCCGCGGCTGTGGTGGCTCCGTAAAGATGGGCTGCTCTTCTGGCGGAAGGGCCGCAATCTGCCGCCGCTGGTCACAACGAGCGACACGCCCGTGCCGCCCCCGGGGACGACCGTGCTCTTCGGCGACGGAACCCAAACCGGCAGCGCCCGCATCGGCGGCCGATTCGACTTCGGAACCTGGCTGTCGTTTGACGAGTGCGTCGGCGTCGGAGCGCGTTACTGGTATCTGGATGACGACGAGAGCACGTTCGCACTCGACTCCGCGGACTTGCCCGGCCAGACCATCGAACGCCCTTTCATCCAGTCGCCCGATACCGCCAACTCGCTCGTCATCGCCGATCCTTTCAGCGGCTTCGACGGCAGCATCCGCATTGCCCTGCACTCCGAAGTCTTCGGAGCCGACGCCTATGTCCGCATCCGTTGCTACCAAAGCTGCCTGTCGCGGACCGACTTCGTCACGGGGTATCAATTCGCCCGCATCAACGAATCCCTGCGGATCAGCTCCAGCACGCAGAATGCCGCGCTGTTGGTGAGCGACAACTACCGCACGAGCAACGAATTTCATGGCGGCATTCTCGGAGTGATACACGACTACGATTTTGGCTGCGTCAACCTGGTTCTCTCGGTTCGGGTGGGACTCGGCAACATGCGTCAAACCGCCACCGCCACCGGCCGGACGAACGGCCAGGAAGGGGGCCTGCTGGTGGAGAGCAATGCCACGCTCGCTCGTGACAAGTTCTGCGCCGTGCCCGAACTCGGGGCCACGCTGGGTTACCAGTTTTCACCTTGCATGCAGGTGAACGTCGGCTACACATTCCTCCAGTGGAGCAATGTGGCCCGCCCCGAAGACCTCATCGACAATGTCCGCCGCGACGGCACCTCCCTCGTCTTCCGCGACTCCAGCTTCTGGGTGCAGGGGTTCCATGCGGGCCTGACGCTCACCTTCTAGCGCTGAGAAACCAACCTACTCGTCCCCCTCCACCGGTGCGGTCGCTGACGTATTGCGATGGATTGCCTCCCACACTTCCCGGCGATGCACCGGGATTTCCGCGGGGCACTTGATTCCCAGCCGCACCTTGTCGCCGCTGATTTCCACCACCTCCACGAAAATATTCCCGTTAATCACCAGCCCTTGACCTTTGGCTCGAGACAGGACAAGCATCGTGGACTCCTTGTGCGGGAGGGTCGGCCGAGAACCGGCTCTGGGACGCAAGCGGAACTATCACGCAGCCCGAGTGGAATGTCAAGCACCAGGGCCGCGAGCTGCTAGCGTTTGTTCCACCAGCCCATGACCGACATCACCAGGCTGACCACAATCGCCAGGAACATCGGCCCCGTGAGCAGCACGATCATCCCCACCAGTTGCATCCCCTGGCTCCCCTCCTCGGCCCGCATCAGGTAGTACGCGGGAGCCGAGGCCAGGCTGAAGACGACCATCAGCACCAGGAGCGTCGTGAGCGAGAACTGAATGGGGCGTCGTTTGGGAGCGGGAGTCTTGCCGCCGGGCACGGGAGTATTCGTCACGGCTGTCCTCCCGAGGTTCACTTCCCACCGCAATGCTTCGCCGCGCCGCAGAGCGGCTTACCGCCGAAGAGCTTGTGAATCTTGCCGATGAGCTGCGGCTGAGTCAGCTTTTCGCCAATGGGAACCAGCAGGTAACAGGCGGCGGGGCCGCTGCCGTCCAGGATCACCTGCCGGCTGTTGGGAACGCTGTAGCCGGAGGAGCAGGGCTCGTGCCCATGCACCAAAAGCTCCGCCCCGACGAGCCGGGCGAACGCCTCGGCATTGGCGCTGCGGAAGTCCCGCCCCCAGAGCAGGCGAAACACGCCGCTGCCGCTCTTCCAATCCGCGGGAGTCAGCGGCCGCGTGAACACCGCCGTATCGAAGCCGTCGCGGTCGCACTTCTCCGGCAAGCTATGGCTGATGAACAGGCCCCCCGCGGTTCGGATGGCCAGCGGGCAACTGGCGATGAACTCCATATAGGCGTCCCGCACGCGCTCTCCCTCCTCGCCGTACATTTCCGTGATGCCCGTGCGGAACAGCAGATTGAGCATCTTCCGCGATTTACAAATGGGAAAGTCGCCCAGTTCCGCCAGCTCGTGGTTGCTGAGCAGGAAGTGGAAACGGCCCGGGAACTCGCACGTCAGACGGGCCATGTCTTCCAGCATCAGATGCGACATGCACCCGCCGTCACCGGGATATTCCGGCCCGCCGTGGCAGACCTCCTGCATGACCAGATGCCGCCGGGGATGGCCGGCCAGGTCCGCGATCCCCAGTAGCTTCCGCAGGTTGAGACGGTTGCCGTGCAGGTCGGCCACCACCATCACGTCGTCGCCATGCTCAGGCAGCAGCTCAACGACATTTCCCTTCCTCGCCGCGCAGCCCCGATTCCGCCCCGCCGCCTGACGGCAAAGGTCAATCATCTGCTCCGCGATCGTGGTGGCGACAGCCATAGACGTTCCCTTGTCAGCCTAGCACCTCGCTCCGCGCCAGTCCATCATTGCCCCGAACCGTCAGGGCTACTCAGTGTTTCAACCTGCATCGTGTTCGACGAAACTAACCCGAAGCGTAAGCGAGGAAGAGTCCATATCTTACGTCGTTTTTCCTCGCTAACGCTTCGGGTTGGTGTCGGGCACAGTTTGAAACACTGAGTAGCCCTGCCCGAACCGTCGGGGGTCGGGAGGAGTTTCGGGTGGAAAGGCTATCCGTTTGCCGCAGACGATGGCCGAAGGGACAGCCACCCCAAGGAGAACCTCGCCGAAGCGCATCCCCGCTCGACGGCCGACTCGAAGGTCGTGCGCCGCAGAACCGGGAATCACGGATTCCAGTCGGCTTTCTGGTTCGAACGGATCGCCTCCAAGCCCGTGGATCACCGCTGCAACCCGCAAGAGCCGCATTACCCCACCGGGTCTCGCCCAGCGTTTCCGGCTCGCACCACGCTGCTTGCGCGCGGAGGATGACCTAGGTTTCAGGGTGTATGCACGCGCGCTTCCGCCGGGGGGCTGGCTATGGATTTCGACCAACGCCAATCGTTTCGCAGCCTGACCCCGGAAGGGCGGGAACAGGCCTCGCTCCTTGTCGGCGAAGAGTCGATTGGCGTTCGCATTCTAGACGAATCCTCCGGCGGCTTCGCGGTGGCGCTCCACGGGGACGTGGACATCCAAGAGAACCAGGTGCATGTCCTGAAATCGGCAGCCGGCCTCTGTGAAACGCGGGTCGCTCGCATCGAGCATTTTTCGGACGGCAAGCTGCTGGGGCTGATGCGGCTCAGGGACTTGTCCGCGGACGGCGAAGAGGCCCAGGGCCCGCCTTCCTGGCGGGATTATCTATTCCCGCCCCGCCGCTCCTTCAGCTTGGGTAGCGGCACGGCCGCAGGCATCGGCGCGACCGCGATCGTGGGGATGCTGCTCGGACTGCTGGCTCTGTATTGCATCGGGTAGACCGCATTTCGCACGCAAACTTCCCGCCGGCCTCCCCACTTAACGCCAGTTATACCGGGTATGCCGTTTTGTTCAATTTTTCCGTGTTTGCGGCCGATGCTCTTTCGTAGGCGGACAATGCGACCAACGCATCCCGCGGCGGCCTCCCGCAAGGCCCGCCACATTCCGCCGGCTCCTCCCAAGCCGGCCCGACCCATGTCTTTCAAGGAATCACCGGCCATGAAGGCTCGCCTCCTCTGCGCGCTCACCCTGCTCGTCGTCTGCGCCGCCAGCGGCTGCCAGACCGTTAACCTGTGCGATGGAACGGGCGGCCGCGGCAGCCGCCAAGGCATGGGCCGTTACGGCGGCGGCGGGAGCGGCCTGGCCGACGGCCGCAACGCCAACTACGGCCACCACCAGACCCGCACTTACGACGGCCCGCAAGGCCCTTCCACCGCCCAGGTCGGCTACCCCTACTACACCACCCGCGGCCCGCGCGACTTCCTGACGGCGAACCCGCCCAGCATCGGGAACTAACGAAGGGGTCGCTCGTAAGTCTTCGTTCCCACGCTCCGCGTGGGAACGCCATTTCTTGGCCGCTCCGCAGCAGGAACTGCCTACAATGCGGCGATGAAGTTGCATCGCGAGATTCTGATGGCCTCCACGCTTCTCGGCTCCTGGCTGGGAATGCAGGCGGTCCATGAGCTGGGTCACGTCTTCGGGGCGTGGCTAACCGGCGGAAGAGTCCAGCAAGTCGTGCTGCATCCACTGACGATCTCGCGGACGGACCTGGCGGAAAACCCCTCGCCGCTCGTCGTGGTTTGGGCCGGCCCGCTCGTCGGCGCACTGCTGCCGCTGCTGTCATGGGTTTTCGCAGCGGCGGCAAAGATGCCGGGGAGCTTCGTACTGCGATTCTTTGCCGGCTTCTGCCTGGTGGCCAACGGTCTGTATATCGGCCTCGGTTCCTTCGGCCGCATCGGCGACTGCGGCGAGATGCTCCGCCACGGCTCGGAACTCTGGCACCTCTGGCTGTTTGGCCTCGTCACGGTCCCCGCCGGAGTCTGGATGTGGCACGGCCAGGGAGCTGAATTTGGACTCGGAAAGTCGCCACGTCCGGTCAGCCCGATTATCGCCTACACCAGCGCGGCGATTTGCATTTTGATTCTGACGGTCGAATTCATTATTGGACGTTAGTGAATTCTGCGATTCCTACCGTCTCAAATCTCAAATCTCAAATCCCCTCGGCCTACCCCTTAAACCGCCCCGCCACCAGCGAAATATTCTGCCCGCCGAAGCCAAAACTGTTGCTGAGGGCGTAGTCGCACTTCGCATGGCGGGCGGCGTTGGGAATGTAGTCCAGGTCGCAGTCGGGGTCGAGGTTCTCGTAGTTGATGGTCGGCGGCAGCACATTATCGCGGATGGCCATCAGGCAGACGATGAGCTCCGTCACGCCGGCGGCGGCAATGAGATGGCCCATCATGCTCTTGGTGCTGGAGACAGGCGTTTGATACGCTCGGTCGCCGAACACGACCTTGCACGCCAGCGATTCCACGCGGTCATTCACGGACGTGCTGGTGCCGTGCGCGTTCACGTACTGGATGTCCGCCGGATTCAGCCCCGCGTCGGCGATGGCCATCTTCATGCAGCTAATGGCGCCGCGCCCTTCGGGATGGATGTCCGTGATGCGATAGGCATCGGCAGTGGTGCCGTAGCCCATGATTTCGGCATAGATTTTGGCCCCGCGCTTCTTCGCGTGCTCCAGCTCCTCCAGCACCACCATCGCCCCCCCTTCTCCGAGCACAAAGCCGTTTCGCTTCCGGTCGAACGGGCGGCTGGCCTTGGTCGGCTCGTCGTTGCTGGTGGAGAGCGCCGTGAGCAAATTAAAGCCGGTGACGCCGAAGGGGTGGATCATGCTGTGGGCCCCGCCGGAGAGCATCACGTCGGCGTCGCCGCGGCGGATGATTTCCACGGCTTCGCCAATCGCCTGGCTGCTGGCGGCACAGGCAGTGAGGCAGTTGGCGTTTGGACCCTGGGCGTTGAACATTCCCGCCACGTACCCAGCCGGCATGTTCGGCTCCTGCTCGATCTCCGCCAGCGGGTTGAGGGTTTCCAGACCCGCCTGCGTGAACTTGACCACGTCCAGGCCATCGGGCGTGAGCGCGGCCACCATCATCCGCGAGAAGTTGCCAAAGTCCTGGCTCCCTTCTCCGCAGCCCAGATAGACACCGAACCGGGTGGGATCCTTGATCGAATCAAGCACGCCTGATTCGGCCATCGCCTGTATGGCAGCACCGGCGGCGAATTTGGTGTGCCGGCCGCGGAACTTCCAGGTTTCGGCGTCCTCGCCGGACTTGGTGATGTCCCAATTCTTGACCTCGGCGGAAATCTTGGTGGGGAACTTGCTGGCGTCAAAGATGGTCGTCAGGGCGACGCCGGATTTCCCTTCCTTGAGCCCGGACCAGACCTCCTCCACGCAATGCCCCATCGGGTTCACCGCGCCGACACCCGTCACGACCACGCGCTTTCGCATGAAACTACCGCTCATTGAGGTTCAAAGGAGAAGCCGGAATTATACCACGATCAAGACTCTCGTTCCCACGGTCTCCGTGGGAACGCACGTTCTTGGACGCTCTGCGTCCCTTAGTGACAGATGCCGCGGAGCGGCGAAGAAGTGTGTTCCCACGCGGAGCGTGGGAACAAGGAGTATATCGTCCGACTAATCTATTCCTTCACCGTCGGCCGCGGAACGATCTGCATCTGCGTGATGACTTTATCGACGATCCGGTACTCGGCGGCTTCTTCGGCAGACATGAAGCGGTCGCGGTCCGTGTCCTTCTCGATCTTCTCGAGCGGATGGCCGGTGTGCTTAATCAGGATCTCGTTCATCCGCTGCTTGATGCGGCGAAATTCCTTGGCGTGAATCATGATCTCTTCCGCCGTCCCCTGCATGCCGGCCAGCGGCTGGTGGATCATGATGCGGGCATTGGGGAGGGCGAATCGCTTGCCGGGAGCGCCAGCCGTCAGCAGCACCGCGCCCATGGAAGCGGCCTGGCCGATGCAATAGGTCGCCACGTCGCAGGTGACGAACTGCATCGTGTCGTAGATGGCCAGGCCGGCACTGACGCTGCCGCCGGGCGAGTTCACGTACAGGTGAATATCCGCCTTGGGATCGTCCGATTGCAGGAACAGCAACTGGGCGACGATCGAGTTGGCGACTTCGTCATTGACCTGGGAACCCAGGAACACGATGCGATCCTTGAGCAGCCGACTGTAGATGTCGTAAACGCGCTCTTCGCGGCCGCTCTTCTCAACAACGTAAGGAATCATCGGCATGGGGATAAAGCTCCGGCTGAGTTGTGCGATGTTCTGGGTGGCACGCCCACGGCTTTGCGTGGGCGTGGCGATAGTGCTCATCTCGCTCCGCGAGATGACTCCTCACGCGGAGCGTGAGGAGTACTTTGCGGCAATTACTTCTTGTCGTCCTCATCCTTCTCCTCCGGCTCGCCGCCGGGAATCTTGGAAACGATATCGTCGACCATGCCATAATTCTTCGCGTCCTCGGCTCCCATGAAGAAATCGCGGTCGGTGTCCTTGGCAATCCGCTCCAGCGACTGGCCGGTGTGATTGGCCAGGATTTGATTCAGCACTTCGCGGTAGCGGAGGATTTCGTTGGCCTGGATTTCGATGTCGCTGATCTGCCCCTGCACACCGCCGTAGGGCTGGTGCAGCATCACGCGGGCGTTGGGCAGAATGTGCCGTTTTCCCTTGGTGCCGCCGGCCAGAAGCACGGCCGCTCCGCTGGCTGCCTGGCCCACGCAGTAGGTGCCGACCGGGCAACTGAGGATCTGCATCGTGTCGTAAATGGCCAGCGTGGCCGCCACGTCGCCGCCGGGGGAATTCAAATAGAAGTGGATCTCCTTGCGGCGGTTCTCGCTTTGCAAGTAGAGCAGCTTCATCACCACTTCGTTGGCGTTGCCGGTGTGGATCTCCCCCTGGAGAAAGACAATCCGGTTCTCCAGCAGCAAATCCCCCAGCGTCAACTGCCGCTGCCGCTGATAGCTCTGGTAGGACTGTGAATCAAAGACCGGTTGCGGAAACGGCTGGCTCATGAGGCGAGAATCCTTGGAGGAGGAAGGTTCAAGCATTATTCAGCCGCGGGGCAATTCCGACTAGGGGAGCGGGTAAATGAACAAAATCCTAATGACTAATGCCTAATGAAAAGCACTGCCTATCGCCGCTCCCATTAGACATTAGTCATTAGGATTTAGTCATTCTGCTTCGTCACTCAGATTTCTTTTGTGGCGCCTTCAGCGCTCCCGGCACCTGCTCTTCGTCGCTGCCCGCGTGCTTGGCCTCGGGGATGTTCGCGCCGCCGTCGCCGCCGGCGATGGCAAAGGAAACGGCCGACGTGTCGTTCTGGGGCGGCTGGTAGGGGGTATCCTCGAACGTGGCGGTGGAAGTAATCAGGTCGATGACCTTCCGCTCGACAATCTGGTTGCGGAGGGAGTCGATCTGTCCCTTCTTCTCCAGGCGGGCGCGAACCCGGCGGGCGCTTTCGTCCATCTGTTCGGCGATCAGCTCAATTTCCTTGTCGAAGTCTTCCGGCACGGCGTCGATCTTCTCGTCCTCGGCGATCCGCTCCAGGATGAAATGCTCCTTGAGGGCTCGCGCCGTGTACGAGAGCGCGTTGCGGCGGAGCTCGTTGGCGTGGGTGTTGATGGCGGAGTTATCGAAGCCGCTGGACTGCAATTCCATGATGGCCCGGTCGAGCTCCCGTTTGGACTGGCGGCGGAGGAGCTCCGGCGGCAGATCCCAACTGGCGGCGACGGTCAAAAGTCCGGTTATCTGCTCGCGGACTTGCTTCTGCTGCTGGTATTTCAGTTGGCGGTCGAGCTCTTTCCGCACTTCGGCCCGCAATTCCGCCTCGTCCTTGAAGCCGCCGATGCGATCCAGGAAGCCGTCATCCAGCTCGGGCAATTTCAGTTGCCGGATTTCCAGAAGCTCAAATTTCGCGGTGAGCTCTTTGCCGCGGAGGGCCTCATTTTCCGAGTCCTTGGAGACGGTCATTTTCGTTTCAAATTGGTCGCCAACTTTTTTCCCAACTACCAGCTTGTCAAAACCTTCCAGCTTGGCGTCGATGAAGCTCAAAATCGGGCGGACCGCCAGCATCTCGTTGTGGCGCGAGGAGACGACAGTGTCGCCGTCCAGGAAGGTCATGTTCACCTTCACGATTGCGCCGTCGCCGGAATCCACCGGGCCCTCGAGCTCCACGAAATTGCCGTGTTTGGCGAGTAGCTTCTTCAAATGGGCGTCGACGTCCTCTTCGGTGTGGTCGTAAATCGGCCGCTTCAGATGCAGCCCTTTCCACAGCGGCATGTCGAACTCCGGCCGCACTTCGATATCGAACTCAAAAACCAGCGGGCCGTCGTCGGGAATCGTGACCGCCCCGAAATCGAAGTCCGGCTCGCTGATGGCGGAAAATTCGTGCTCTTCGCTGATTTGCGACAGGCTGTCCATCAGCAGCTTGCCTTTGACCTGCTCGTGGACGGAGTTTTTGAACTGCCTTTCCACCAGCTTGCGGGGGGCTCGGCCCGCGCGGAAACCCGGCAGCTCGGCCTTGGGAGCGATCTCGTTGAACTGCTCCTTGATGTACCGCTCCACGTCTTCGCGGCGGATGGTCACGGTCACGTGCCGCTCGCAGGCGGAGGGCTTGGCGATTTTCACCTCCAGCCCCAGCTTGGGCTTTGCGGGCTTTTGCTCCTGGGTCGTCGCTTCGGTTTCGGCCTGGGCCTCGCTGTCGATTTCAGACTGCGGACGATCATCAGTTTCGGTGGTGGGCATGGCAATGAGAGGTCAAAAGGACTGGAGAAGATCGACTGGGGGCAGCGCGGGGCAACTCTTGCGCCTCCGCGGCGTAATGACAGCCAGCACGCCCCATTAAAACAGCAAACCCAAAGCTGGGCGAGATCCCCTCGCCGGACTTCGGGCTCTTTGGGCCGACGGTCAGCGGTGATTGAGCAAGGAGCGGGTGATGAGATTCGAACTCACGACAACCACGTTGGCAACGTGGTGCTCTACCAACTGAGCTACACCCGCTTGAACCTCGTTCCGGAGGCAGCCCTCTAATATGCCATTTCTTATGCCGCTGTAAAGCCCGTCCTGGCAAAGGGGAATGACGAATTCCGAATTCCGAATGACGAATGGAAGAGCACCCTATTCTCCCTCATTTGCCATTCGTCATTCGAACTTCGTCATTCCGCTAGCACCCCTTCGCCCCTTTTTTCCCCTACGACCGGAAAAATCCGCAAGTTCGTTACAGCTTTACACGATAAATACGTCTGGATAGCGCCGGGCATTTCCCGCGCGGATTCTCTTGGAACACTTCGCCACTACCACGGGCAAGGCAACCCGCAGCGGCCGGAGCAAATCCGGCAATTTGATCCACCGAGGAATGTCATGTCTCACAAGATGGTCATCGCGACTCTCGGACTCATGCTGGCCGCGGCATCGTTTTCCAGCACGGGTTGCGTCGGGCTGAAATCCGGCCCGCACTTGGGCGCTCTGGGAATCCCCGTTCCGGTCAGTCCCTATTTCCAGAAGAAAAAGGAAGATGAGTTCTGGAACCACGAGCGCTATGAGCGGGCTCCCATCCTGGGACCGCTGGTGCCGGGCGCCCCGGCCGAGGCTCTCGACCCCCCCAGCGACGACGAAGTCGTCCGGGCCTGGGAGAAGGCCAACCCGGTCCAAGGGGGCCTCCCCTTCCTGCACGAAATCCAGCGGAACAATGTCCGCATCGTGAAGGAGAAAATCGCCGACTACATCGATCCTCCCCGAGTCGTGCCGCTCATCGGCCCCGTCCAGTTGCACCACGCCCACTACAAATGCACCATTTACTACACCGAGGTCAGACGGGTCGGGTGGCCAGTGCCGCATACCCTGACGGATGAAGACTCGCAGGAAGTCATCTACATCGACCATAACCACTTCCACATGGTGGGCAATATCGACACCGGTGCGGGAGCAAACTTCTAAACTTTCCGGCAGCAGGCACACTCCGGATGCCGGCCGCTGCTCGACAATCGCAATTACCATCAACGCGTCCCGAGCCCTCTCCGGCTTGGGACGCGTTTTTCTTTCTTGAGTCCATTTTATCTCTCTCCCATCTGCGTTCATCCGTGAAATCTGTGGACATCCGCAGATTGCGCGGATTGACGCAGATATGAAATCAGTCCCGTCATTTTTTGGCGGCGGTATGGCGGTACATGTTTTGCGCGGCGGGATTCATCAGATTGGCCGTGTTCCAGGGAGCGATGAGTCCGCGGACGAAGTCCAGGAAGGAGTCGATGGCGCGGTCCGTTGGGCTGGAGGCGAGCAATTCTTGCAGACGGCTGTAGCCCGTGACGGCTGCCTGACGAAAGGCCGAATCGTTGGCGTTGAGAAAGTAGCGGTCGGGATGGAAGGGGTTGTCGCAACGGGCTCGTTCGCAGGCGATGGTGCCGGCGAAGTAGAACATGCACATCGCCGTGAAGAGGCGGAAATCGACCGTACCCGCGTAGCAGCCGGCGACGAGGAGGTCGATGAGCTGCGTTTCGGTCCGGACGATGCGGGCATACTCCTGCAGCTCGGCGGCAAGCGCGTCTTGCCCCCAGTGCTGTTCGAAAATGGCCGCTAGGCGCTCGATGCCGAAGAGCGAGTGGGCGATGCCGCTGCTGTGGAGCGGGTCGATGAAGCCGGCGGTGTGCGGAAGCATGACCCAGTCCCGTCCCGCACTTTGGGCCATCAGCCGCTGCATGCGCGGGCCGCGGGTGAGGCCGCGGGGCGGGTTCACGATTTTGGCGCGAGAGAATTGCTGGCGAAGCGTGGGATACTGCTGCATCCAGCGGTTCCACTCCTGCTGCGGCGTCCGCGATTCATCGAGCGGATGCTTGCCAGCATCGATTGCAAAGCCGGCGCTCACGACCTCGCTGTCGAACCGCAGTTGCCACATCCAGGCGCCGCGAAAGACCTGGTGCAGGGCGGCCCGGTCGCAGTCGAAGGGATGGTCCTGCACGGCGGCGGCGCGGTCAACGAGCATCGCTCGCCAGGGCGTCAGGTCTTGGAAATGGGCATACAGTGGGCGAGAGTTGGTTTTGAGCAAGTGCTTGTCGTCGGCGATGTTAAGGGTGCGGGCCAGGACTTTGCCTTCACCACTAGCGTCGATGACGAAATGGGCTTGGATGTTTATTTCGCCCCCTTCCCCTTCGGGTCCGCGGTGGCCGGATAGTTTCCAGCCGTTGTCGGTCTGCTCGATGTGGGCCAGCGTGGTGTTTTCAAGCAACGGCACGCCAGCGGCGACGGCTTCGCCTGCAAAAAACATGTCAACTTCGCTGCGGAGCCAGTGCGTGTCGGAAGTGGCGTCGTCCGTGCTCGCGGCGACGAGCAATTCATTGGCATGGTCGGCGCGCGGCACAAACGGCTGATGCGGCTCGTGGTCGAAGTAGCTGAAGCCCCGCTTGAGGCCGCGCATCACATGCGGATAGGCCGCCATCCAGGTGCCGTACTTGGAGAGTGGCGCGAACCGCGGCAGATCGTATTTTCTGGCAATATCTCGCAGGGCCATGTCCGCTAGCGGCGTGCTCGATTCGCCGATGGCAAATCGCGGGTGCGACTGCCGGTCAATGACGACGCAGGTCCGGCCCAGACGGGTGAGCAGCAGCGACATGAGGCTGCCCGCAAAACCGGAGCCGATGATGGCGACGTCGAAGAGCATGAGGCCAGGGGTCAGGGGTCAGGAGTCAGGCAGCGGCAGGGTATTGCAGGGAGCAGTTGCTGTTTGTGATTCATCTGCACGAAGCGCTCCTTGCGTTGCGGTCCGCAGTGGGAGCAGGTGTAGAGCTTTTCCAGGTCCCAGAGGTCGACGAAGATGCGGCTGGAATTGGGATTGAACTCGGGCAGCGCGAGGGAGGCGGCGAAGGAGTCTTCGAGCATCGCCAGCGTGGGAGGCGAGAATTGCCCCTGCGAGGCAAATTGCTCCATCAGGCCATTGCCGCCGCGAGTCGGAATGATTGCGCTGCATCCTGCGCCAGCTTCCACGGCGGTGGCGACGGAGCGGACGGCCCAATGGACAGACTCCGCGGGGGGCATGAAAGGAGGCATCAGCAACACGAAGGCGCGGACATGAATGCCGCTCCGCCGAAGGAAGTCCGCTGCCCGGCAGAAGTCGTCCACCGTCATCTGTTTGTTGAGCCGCGGCAGGACGGAGGGGTGGACGGTTTCCAGCCCCATCGCGATTTCCAGTTCTGTCCCCAGTTGGTCGCGGAGACGGACACACTTTTCGCTGACAAGTGACGGATGATTCTCGATGATGACACGTTTGAAGGATTTCACCCGCTCGATAATGGCGGGAAAATCTTGCGGCGGAATGGCTTGCGGGTCGAAGAAGTTGCCGCTGTTGTAAAGCTTGATGGAGGTGGCCGGGGCGAGGCGGCTGAGGGCGTAATCGATTTGAGCCGGGATGTCACCGGGCTGCACGCTGTCTTTCGTAGTGTTCTTCCAAAGGTCGCAGTAGACGCAAGAGAACGGACATTCTTTGTTGGTCAGGAAGATGGTTGCCACATCTTCCAACTGGCCCGCGGCGGAGCGCTCCCGTTCCACGAGGAAGGCGTAAGGGCGGCGGGGATCGACGCTGTTCTTGGGCCCGCGTGCGGCCAGCAAATCGCGGCGGGAAAGCGCGGACATGGCGAGTTACTCGTGCAAGGCCGCAAACGCTTTGCGATAATCCGCCTCATCCTTGGGGAACAGCGCCTCAAAATTGCTGCCGCTCGTTGCTCCGTGTTGGAAGCGGCGTTTTTCAAAGATCGGCATCGACAGGCCGGTAATCGCTTCCACGCCGCGGCGGACGACTTCACCTTTGAGAGCATACAGCTTTTCGTTGCTCCAGCCCGTGAGATCAATGAACGGGATGGCTTCGGAAACAGCGATGACACTGGGGAGGGCAAACGGGCTAAAGCCGGAAAATCCCAGCGACCGGGCGGGGGCATAGGTGCGGACATGGCCGCGGCTTTGGCCGCCGCTGTAAGTGAGCGAGTGCTTGACGGCGAAGACCCCCCAGCCCTCGTGATAGAGCAGCGGGTTATTGAGGACGCTGCGGATGGTCAGCTCCGAATTCTCTTCGATGGGGTAATCCTTAAGGTTCTCGTCTCCGCCGTCGCCATCGACCAGGTATTTCCAGTCGGGATAGCGCTGGCGAATACCCCGGCAGAGGGCCAGGCCCATGGCGGCGGACTGCACGTCGAGCGGTTTGTAGTCTTCGGTAATGCGGATGGCCTCGCGGTAATCGACGGCTTCGCGCGGGGCCTCAATGACTTCCAGGAACATTCCCAGATCGAGCTCTCCCAGGAATCGCTCGGCCTGAGCGGCGTCCGCCCCGGTGCCATCAATGGAGAGCGTGAACGCCTTGAGCCGAGCGGGGGATTCACCGCGCTTCCGCAGCAGATCGTAGAGCACGAGAAACACCGCGCCGCTATCGATGCCGCCGGAGAAGAGGACGCCGAGGGGCTCGCTGCTGGGAACGTGGTCGAGCCAGCGATTGCACTCGCCCGCCAGTACGCCGATATAGGCCCGGCCAATGACGTCCAGATCCGCCGGCAGCGTGTTCCGCTGCGGCGTAAAGTACCGCGTGCATTGCGGGCTGGGATCCGGACAGCCGACGAGGGCGATCTCGACGACGTAATGGGCGGGGACCATCCGCGTGTACGAGGGATGGAATTGGCCGGCCAACCCTAGTGATTCCAAGTGGGCCTTGATTTCATCCATCCGCTCGGCGACGACCAGCAGCGGGCCATCCACCTGCTTGGCCAGAAAGTACCTCATCGGCCGGCCGATGGAGCGCGCCATCCGAACCAGGTGCCCCACCTGCTGAACGAGGGCGAACTGCCCGCCAATCTGGCGAACTTGCTCGGCATCTCCGGACGCGACGGCGGCTTCGGCGGCCTGTTGTGAGGTGCCCAGCAGGACATTGGCGGCTGGGTCGAGGAGGTTGACGAGCTTCTTGATAGGGTATGCGTGCATGGCTCGTCCCTTCCGAGGAAATCTAACGGAAGCCAGGAATAAATCGCCTGGCCCAACTACGCGGTTCTAAGTTACCGGGTTCAGCATCCGTACGCAATTCCTTGAGGCCGCGTGCTTTAGGTGAAAATGCGACCCGTAGTTGACAGGTGAAATGATTGCCGTAGAATCGAAGCAGTTAATGATACCGATTCTCAATATCTAGACGTATGGCTCGATATTGATTCTCCCGTCAATTACCCACCAGGATTCCACCATGCTCGCCAAACTCCTTCGCTCTCGCCGCCAAGCATTCACCCTCGTCGAACTGCTCGTCGTCATCGCCATCATTGGCATTCTTGTCGCGTTGCTGCTCCCTGCCGTCCAGTTTGCCCGCGAGGCCGCCCGTCGCGCCTCTTGCCAGAACAACCTCAAGCAACTGGCTCTGGCCCTCAACAACTTTGAAAGCACCAACCGCAAATTCCCTTCCAGTTGGAAGCCCACTGCCCCTGTCGGCACCAGAGTCGATGGATGGTCCGCGCAGGCGCAGTTGCTCCCTTACATGGAGCAAGGCAACATCTATAGCTTTATGAATTTCGATCTTTCCTACACGCAGCATCCGCTCGTGCCCAACACGAGTCCCCCCGCGAAAATCTCGGCCATGAAGGTGCCGGTGCTGCTATGCCCGTCGGAAAGCAGAACCCGAATCCGCTTTGACGCGTCCGGCGTTGCCGAGTTTGCGCCGCTCAACTACGGCGCAAACCTGGGGGTGTGGTTCGTTTTTGATCCCGCCACACGAATGGGGGGCGCGGGTGCCTTTACGCCGATGCAGCCGACTTCGGGCGGGGAAGTGACGGACGGTTATAGCAACACGATTGCCTTCTCCGAGGTCAAGACCTATACGCCGTACTATCGCAACGCCGCGCTGGCCAATCCCCCGGCTCCCGTGCCGGCCAGCGTTTGCAGCCTGGGAGGCCAGTTCAAGACCGACTCGGGGCATACCGAATGGGTTGACGGGCGAGTCCATCAAACCGGCTTTACATCACTGTTTGGTCCCAACACGGAGGTGTTCTGCAACGTGAGCGGTATTCAGTACGATGTCGATTGGACCAACCAGCAGGAGGGAGCCGGCCCTGCCGTCACCAGCGCTGTAGTGACCTCGCGCAGCTACCATCCCAACGGCGTGCAGTGCGCGATGGTAGACGGCTCCGTGCATTTCATCAGCGACACGATTCATCTGAGCGTTTGGCAGGCCCTTTCGACGCGGCAAGGGAACGAGCCGATTTCGGTCCCGTAAGTCCAAGCTTGTGGGAATGCCTGGTTGCCGCTATTATGTGTACAGAACATGCAAGGAGTACACACTATGCGTACCAATATCGTGATTGACGACAAGTTGATGAAGGACACGCTGCGCGCGACAGGGCTCAAGACCAAGCGCGAAGCCGTGGAACTTGGGCTGCGCACCATCCTGCGATTGCGCCAGCAAGAAGAGATACGACGCTTACGCGGCAAGCTGAACTGGAAAGGTGACCTGGATGCCATGAGGACCGATCAGTGATCCTCGTTGATTCCAGCGTCTGGATCGACTACTTCCGCGGCCAGGCGACAGCACAGGCTGAAATGCTTGACGGCTTGCTTGGTAATGAGCCTGTGGCGATCGGCGACCTGATCTTGACGGAAGTGCTGCAAGGCTTCGATAGCGACCGAGATTTTAACCAGGCCAAGAAGCTTCTCTGTTCCTTGGTGGTCGTTAATCTCGGCGGCCAGGACATCGCGATTCAGGCGGCGAAAAACTTTCGCGCGCTTAGGGCGCTGGGCGTGACGGTGCGCAAGACGATTGACTCGATCATTGCGACGCGATGCATCGAGAGCGGCTACATGTTGCTCCACTGCGACCGGGATTTTGAACCATTCGTCACGCACCTAGGTCTGCGCACCGTGCTCCCAGGAACCTAAGTGAGGACGCGTTTCACGCGGCCGGGAGAGGTCCGGCAGCAAACAACTTCTTCTGGCGGGAATCGACGACTAAGCCGAGTCCCTCCAATGTTCGTGCTCCCAGGAGTGTCAAGTCTCCGGGCTCGGCAAAACAACCTCGTCAATCGTAAAATACTTATCGACTCTGAGGATGGCGAATCCCACGCTACGCGTGATGGTCTGACCATTCGCCATGAGCAATAAGTCCTTCTTTTCTCGATCGACTCCGATCCTTTCCAGCGTCTTGGACGGGATCCAGGTGTACTCGCTGCCGGTTCCACCAAAGCGCGAGGAACGGTAACCGCCTGGCTGCGGTCGACGGGATTCTCCAGTTTGCAACCCACGTGGAATGTGCCCATCACTTTGATTTAGAGGGTTTGGGAAGGTGCGCCAAGTATCCACAAAGGGTGCCGCCTCGCCGCGCACGATGGAAATGCCGCTACAATACTCGCCAGCGGGTATCGAATAGCTATTGGGGCTTTCGTCGCCCCGTTATTCGCGGCTGGAAAAGACTTCCACTCGCCCGGAGCGGATTATGTCGCGGCTGGTGTCGTTTGCCGTTTTGATCGGCATCCTCGTCGTCATCGTGGTGCTGTTCTACCAGGTGATGGAGGTCTTTCTGCTGCCGCTGTTCATGGCGGCGCTCCTGGGTGTTGTCTTCCAGCCGCTGTACCGCTGGGCGCTGGAAAGATTGTGGAAGAATCGCTACTTGGCGGCGGGAGTGACCACGTTCCTGGTGCTGCTGGTGGTAGTTGCGCCGGCGGGGCTCGTCATCACGATGGCGGCGAAGCAAAGCATTGAGGTGATGGAGCGGGTTCAGGCCACCGATGTGGCGGGCAAATTGAAGAAGGCGCGCGAGGACTTTGGCCTCGACATCCCCGACAAGGTCAACCTGCATCAGTTCGAGGCGGTGCTCAAAAACTGGCGGGGGCAGCAAAGTCTTGGGGCAATTCCACAGGTCACCGCGGATCAGGTCGGTATCCTCGTGGGCCGGCTTGATCGCCTGTCCGAAGCGGCCGCGAATGTTTCAGGAGCCGAGGCACCTTCGGAAGAAGCCCTGCGAACAGCACTGCAAGAGCTGCTCGATGCTCCCCCGCAGACTCTTGAGCAAGACGATGCCGTCAGAGAAGTGGACTTCGAATTCCGCCAATACCGGCGGGCCTACCTGGGGGGTTCCCTGAAGGACTGGATGAAAGAGTTGGCGAATCCCAGCGAAGAGCAAATCCAGGCGGCAGTTCTCCGGGCAACCTCTTCCGCGGGCTCGCCGCTCCTTTCGCTGGGGGGCGATACACTGGCCGTCCTGGCCAAGATGGTGCTCGGAATCATCATCACCGTCGCCTCGCTGTTTTTCTTCCTGGCCGAAGGGGAAACGATGGTCAACGCGGTCGTGCGTCTCTCGCCGCTCGAGGAGAAATATGTCCGCGAGCTCGTGGAGGAATTTGTCCGCGTCTGTCGGGCGGTCGTCACCGCCACACTCCTCTCCGCGGTCGTGCAAGGATTGCTCGCGGGCGTCGGCTTTTACTTCGCCGGCCTGCACGACTCGGTGGCCCTGCTGATGCTATTGACGATGGTGCTGGCGATGGTCCCCTTCACGGGAGCAGCGACGGTCTGGGTTCCCGTTTGCCTGTACCTCTATTTTGTGGAAGGACGGCTGGGGGCGTCACTTGTCCTGGCGGTTTATGGCACGGCGGTCATCTCCGCGGCCGACAACTTCATCAAGCCCATGGTCCTGCACGGACAATCCAATCTGCACCCGCTGTTGGCTCTGCTCAGCGTGCTGGGCGGAATTCAAGCTCTGGGTCCCATCGGCATCGTCGTCGGTCCCATGGTCGTGGTGTTTTTGCAGACGACGCTGAAAATCCTGCAACGCGAGCTACTCTCCATCGACCGCGTGGCCGCGGCGGCTGGAGTGCCGTTGGGACCTACCACAGTGCCCCCCCCAACCCCGGACCCCCCGACCACCAAGCCTTTGGGGAAGGGAAAGAAGGCGTGATGCCGCCAGGCGACTTGCTTCTCCCTCCCCCAAACGTAGTGTTTCCCGTTCTCTGCACCCATCTTGCAGCCGGGGGACTTTGTGAGCATCGCCCTTTCGCCCGCATCACTCGCACAATCGGCAGGACCGCTCTCGGCGGAGCATCAGCAGCAGATCGCTTCGGCCCATACGCGAGCGGCGAAGATCCGCTCCGCCGCCCGCGTGGCGGCATTCAACGGCTGGGTGACGGGGGCGTTCGCGCTGCTTTCGATTCCCTTTGCTCCCTTCAGCATCGCCGGATTTCTGGTAGCCGTGGGATTGTGCGTCGTCACGTACCATGAGTTCCGCGGCAAGAAACTGCTGCTGGCGTTTGATCCCAAAGCCGCCACACTGCTCGGCTGGAACCAGATTGGCTTCCTCGGCCTGATTGTCGTTTACAGCCTCTGGATGATTGTGGACGGTTTCACGGGCGCTGGCCCATTCGCCAAAGAGCTGGAGCAGCATCCTGAGTTGCAGCAGGCCCTCGGATCGATGGAAGAATTCCAGCAGCTTTACCAACTCGTGATTCTGGCCATCTACGGCACCGTCATTGCCCTGAGCGCGGTGTTCCAGGGCTGCAATGCGTTTTACTACTTCACCCGGCTGTCTCACATCCAGGCTTACGTGCGGGAAACCCCCGGCTGGATTATTGAGATGCAGCGGGCCAGCCCGCGCTAGCTGATTCTGTTCCGCGGGCTAGGAGGCAAAGATCTCTTGCAGCTTCTGGAGCACTTTGGATGCGGTCTTCCGGTCCAAACGACCCAGCTTTTTCACCAGCCTCGCCCGGTCCACCGTCCTAATCTGATCGAGCACGACCTGGCCGTCTTTGCCCTGAAATCGGCAAGGAACCCGGGTCGGATAGGTGCGCCCCTTGGTGGTCATCGGCGCAACAATCACGGTTCGAATGCCGCGATTCATCTCGTTCGGTGAAACGACCAGGCAGGGGCGCGACTTCCGGATTTCGCTGCCCACCGTCGGATCGAGGTTGATAAGGTAGACCTCGAAGCGGCTGATTACCATTCCCACTCGTCCTCATCCGAGGAAGTTAGAGTGGACGGCAGGTCATCGAGCAAGACGTCGTCTCCCTGGCGGGCCATCGCCCGGAAAGCCGCGGACCACCCCGCACGCGGCTTCGTGACTTGCCGGATCAACAGGGAGCCGTTCTCGGCGTTCATCTCGACCTCGCCCTCCAAGCCGGATTGTTCGAGGAGGAGCTTCGGAATGCGGACGCCGCGCGCGTTGCCGATGCGGACGATTCGCGTTTTCATGGGCGGTAACCTTCAGTATCTACAATGTAGCTACGTCCGTTGCCGGGATCAACTCTCGTCGTCGGCTCCCGCTATTTGACCTTCCCGTCAGGTTTCTTCCCGTCCACCTTTCCCTGCACATCAACGGCCGCTACGCCGACGACCTTGGCGGCTTTTTCCGAGACGATGTTCGCAATCAGGCCGTTGGGTTCGCAGCCGGCGGCAATGGAAATAATCTTGCCCCCCTTCTCAATCAGGAAGTTGGTGGGCATGGTTTTGGTTTCAAAGGTCTTCCAGGCATCCCCCTTGGAATCGACCGCGTACAGCATGTCCAGCTTTTTCTCGGCGGCGTACTTGGCCACCTTATCGTCGGGCTCGCGGAAGACCAGCAGGCTGGTGAGCCCCTGGGCCTTGTAGGCTTCGTTGATCTTCTGGAAGTAGGCCAGTTCCTTGTCGCACCCTGAGCAGCCGCAGGTGAGGCGGACGAGCACCGGCCCCTTCGCGGTCAGATCGGCCAGATTTACTTCCTTGCCGGACGAATCCTTGATTTTGAAAGCCGGGGCTTGCTTGCCGACGGCCACAGTTTTCGGCTGCTCCTTGGCTGTTTCTTTCGCGGCTGCGGCTGCGGCTTTCTTCGGGGCGGCTTCTTCCGCCTGGCAGATGCTGAAAGTGGCGGCGGCGAAAAGTGCGGCAAAAAAGAGGCGTTTCATGGCGGGATCCTTGGTTGGGAATTTTCGGTTGGATCGATAGCAGGAGATGCAGCATGGCATATTGGACCCACTGCCGTCAAGTATTTTCCGCGAGCCATTTTTACGTATACTTCGCTTAGCCCCAGCGGCCACGCGGGGCCACGCGTTTTGCACCGCGTAGACGCGGCGGCTAAGCGAACGAACTTTCATTCCCGGAGAATCAACATGGACGACCAGCCCAAATCCCTTCCCGCCTCACAACCCGGCGGCCAGCCGCTGAAGCCGCTCACGCAAGTCCTGCTCCAGCGGCGGGCGACTAGCCATTTCGAGCCCGATGAAGTGCCGCAGGAATATCTCGACGCGATGCTCAAGCTCGCCGCTCAGGCTCCCTCCGGCTACAACCTCCAGCCCTGGCGGTTTATCGTCGTTCGCGATGCCGAGAACCGGAAACGGCTGCAAGCGGCGGCGTATGGCCAGCCGAAGATTGCCGAAGCGCCAGTCGTGATCATCGCCATCGGCATGAAAGAAGAATGGAAGAAGCGGGCGGACGAAGTCTTTCAGGAAGGGCCGAAACGGGGCTTCGGCAAGCCGGAGAACACGCAGAAGTATATGGAAGGGGCGCTCGGCTTTCTCTCCACGCTGCCGATGGACGTGTGGGTCAACCGCCACACGATGATCGCCTTCACCACCCTGATGCTCGCCGCCGAAGCCTACGGCTTTGACACCGCGCCGATGGAAGGCTTTGACGCCGCCGCGGTGAAACGCGAATTCGCCATCCCCGACGAAGCCGAAGTCGTGGCCCTGCTCGCCATCGGCAAAGCCAAACCGCCGGACAAACCCTACTGTGGCAGATTCCCGCTCAGTCGGATTGTGTATGCGGAGAAGTATGGGGAGGGGTGGAAGGCTTAGCCCCCGCGACCACGCGGGGTTGAAGGGTCGCATGCGCCGCGTGGTCGCGGCGGCTAAGCAAGAATCCCCTTCACCACTTCTCCCTCCACGTCCGTCAGGCGAAAATCCCGCCCGGCATAACGGTAGGTCAGCCGTTCGTGGTGGAGGCCGAGGATGTGGAGGATGGTGGCGTGCAGGTCGTGGATGTGGACCTTGTCTTCGGCGGCGAAGTAGCCGTAGTCGTCGGTGGTGCCGTAGCGGAGGCCTCCTCTCACGCCGCCGCCGGCCAGCCACATGGTGAACCCTTCGGGGTTGTGGTCGCGGCCGTTCTTCCCTTCCATCACGGGGGTGCGGCCGAATTCGCCTCCCCACCAAATCAGCGTGTCGTCGAGCATTCCTCTGGCCTTCAGGTCCGTCAGCAGGCCGGCGATGGGGAGGTCCACCTCCAGTGCATTCTTCTCGTGGCCGGCTTTCAGGTCCGCGTGCTGGTCCCACTGCACGTTGCTGTCGCTGTGCGTCACCTGGATGAACCGCACCCCTGCTTCGGCGAAGCGGCGGGCCATCAGGCACATCCGGCCGAAGTTGGCGTTGATGGGATTGTCGAGGCCGTAGAGTTTCAGCGTCGCTGCCGACTCGCCGGAGAGGTCTTCGACCTTGGGCACTTCAGACTGCATCCGGAACGCAAGCTCGAAGGAGTTGATGCGGGCCTCCAGCGACGGCTCGGGGCCGGAGTTGGCCATGTGCTCCCGGTTCATCGCGGCCAGACGGTCGAGCTGCAACCGCTGAATCTCCCGCGGCAGTTGCGGGTTGCTGATGTACTTCACGCGGGCCTTGTCGGAGGGGACGCTGGCATTCCCCAGCGGCGTCCCCTGATAGACGGCTGGCAGGAACGCGCTCGACCAGTTGTTGATGCCGCCGTGGGCCAGCGTTGGGCAGATGGTGACGAACGCCGGCAGGTTGGCGTTCTCGGTCCCCAGGCCGTAGCTCACCCACGAGCCGATGCTGGGGCGGATGAAGTTGTCGCTCCCCGTGTGCACCTTCAGCACCGCCCCGCCGTGGGCCGGATTGGTGCCGTGCATGCTGTGGATGAGGCAGAGGTCATCGACATGCCGGGCGACATGCGGAAACAGCGAGCTGACTGGGATGCCGCTCTGCCCGTACTGCTGGAACTCCCACGGCGACTTGAGCAAATTGCTCGTCGCCGCGAACTGCACCCGCGGCTTGGCGAACGGCAGCGGCTTCCCATCATCCCGCGTCAGCAGCGGCTTGGGGTCGAAGGTATCGAGGTGCGACGGGCCGCCCTTCATGAATAGGAAGATCACTCGTTTGGCACGGGCAGCAAAATGCGGCAGCCGGGGAGCGAGGGGATTGGCGGGAGCGTTTTGAGCCGATTCAGCGTTTGATTGTTCGGCAAACAGCGAAGCTAGCGCGAGCGAGCCAAAGCCGACGGCGGTGCGGCGGAGGAGGGAGCGGCGAGATAGAGACATGACGTCCACGGAATGGGTTTGCCGATGTGCGGGCGTAGGACTTTGAAAATCGAAAATCAAATAACCTGTTTGGCAGCGTAAATTGCCCCAATGCTCAACAACATGATCGTCATTGCGACCATCGACGCGAGCCAGACATAGAAACCGTAAAACACCGGATCAAGTATCTCAGCAGGAACAAGAAAGACGCCCAGTGCTCCAATTCCAATGAAAATGCCGCAAAAGAGATATGCCATCCTTCCGAAGATGGCGTCAAGGATTGGAAAGCAAATCAGCAGGACGTTTCCGAGAAAAATTAGCGGAAAGGCTAAAAGCACAATCGGGTGAATCAGCACCAGCCAAAAATAGCCTGCAAGGAACAATAGGCGAAACGCCTGCCAGCCGCTGAGGGGAGTATGTTCCGGCGTTCCTGCGACCTCGAGGGCACCTGTCGCAGGCATTAGAAACGATGTGCAATAGACTGCATAAATGCAATAGATGACGATCCGTTCGTAAACGGTCCGAACGCACGACTCTTGCGGTTTGAGGTCGAATTTTCCCATGCTGCTCATCGAACCGCAACCTGAAGTCATTATTAACTTATCGAACGTACATAAACTCATTCGCCGCAATCGCCGTGTGGCACAGCACTCCCCACGCCTTCTGCTTTCTCGCCTTCTCATCCGGCACCGAGGCAGTCAGCGACTTTTCGAGCGATTGCAAAAACTCGACATTTCCCGCCACCTCCGCTGCCGAACTCTCTCGTCCATACACGACGACCGACAGTTTTCGCAGCCGGTCTTCATCGCTGCTGGGTTCGGCTAATAACCTCTCCGCCAAAGCCGCGGCCGATTGCATGACGAGGTCGCTGTTGAGCATCAGGAGGGCTTGCGTGGGGACGGTGGTGGTTGTTCGGTCTCCAGTTGGAATGGCGGCGTCGGGGTAGTCGAGGAGGGCGAAGACGTCGTACAGGTTGTTGCGGACCACCGGAAGATACAGCGAGCGGCGGCGGCTGGTGTAGTCGGTGAGGTCTTTGGAGGTATGGTCGAAGAAATAGCCCCGGTTCTTGATCTTGAGGAGGGAGCCTCCCATCGTCGACTCAAGCTGCCCGCTGACGGCCAGGAGCGAATCGCGGACTTCCTCGGCGTCGAGACGGCGGATTTTCATGCGGCCATAGTACTCCTCACGCTCCGCGTGAGGAGATTCTTCACGCGGAGCGTGAAGAGTACTATCTTGCTGCCAGGTGCTGGAATTGAGCATGAGGCGGTGCAGTTTCTTGACGGACCAGCCGCTGTCCACGAAGCGGTGCGACAGCCAGTCGAGCAGTTCGGGATGGGTCGGCGCATCGCCCAGCAGGCCAAAGTTATCGGTGGTCCCAACAATCCCCCGTCCGAAGTGCCATCGCCAGACGCGATTCGCCATCACGCGGCTGGTCAACGGGTTCTTCGAGTCAGTCAACCAAACGGCCAACTCCCGTCGGCCGCTTTCCTTAGCGGTGAACAGCGGAGTCGCTGGCCCGCGGACGACCGGCGGCACATGCCGCAGCGAGACTTCTCCGAGCTTGAGAGGATTGCCGCGGATATGAATGGCGACGTCAAGCACCTTGTCTTCGGTCACTCCCATCGCGGTCGGCGGGTCCATGTCGCCGGGCAATTTGGGAGCGGAGGCCGGCAGCGGGTTTTCATGCCACTTGGCAACCTTTTTGTAGTTCTCCATCGCCTTCGTACTTTTGAAAATGCCGGCCAGGCCGTAGTAGTCCGCGGTCTGAATCGGATCGAACTTGTGGTCGTGGCAGCGGGCACAGCCGAGCGTCAGCCCCAGCAGGGCGCGGCCGACGCAGTCGATTTGCTCATCGACGATGTCCATCTGCATCTTGGCTTCATCGACTTCGGCAAGCACTTTCGGCCCAATCGCCAGAAAGCCCGTCGCCACCAGATTCCGCTGCCGCTCGTCGTCATTCGCCGCCGGCAGCAAATCGCCGGCGAGCTGCTCGGTGACAAAACGGTCGTACGGCCGATCCTCGTTGAAGGCTGTTACGACGTAGTCGCGATATCGCCAGGCGTTTCCGTGAGCCACGTTCTCATCTAGCCCGTTGGAATCGGCATACCGCGCCACATCCAGCCAGTGCCGGCCCCACCGCTCACCATACATGGGCGATGCCAACAGGCGGTCGATAAGGCGCGCGGTGGCATCGGGGCTGTCGTCCGCGAGGAAGGCGGTGATGTCTTCCGGCGATGGCGGCAGGCCGAGAATGTCGAAACTGAGGCGGCGGATGAGGGTCCGTTTGTCCGCAATCCGCGAGGGACTCAGCCGCAGCGCTTGCAGTTTCGCGAGAATGAAATGATCGGCCGGATTTGACGACCAAGCTTCGTCATTCACAACTGGCAGCGGCGGATCCTGCGGCGGTTGAAACGCCCAGTGATTTGGATCCCGCGTGCGGCCGGCGGTGACGGCGACCTCCGGAAACGGCGCACCCATTTCCACCCATTTCACCAGGTCCGCAATTTGCCGCTCGGTCAGCTTCCCTTCCTTGGGCATTTTCAGGTCTTCATCCGTATGCCGGATAGCCGTGATGAGCAGGCTCTCGTCCGGCTTGCCTGGAACGATACCGGGACCGATGTCGCCCCCCTTCAGAATCGCCTCCCGCGAATCCAGCCGCAGATTGCTCCACTGCTTCTTCTCGCTGTGGCACTTGTGGCAATGTTCCACCAGCACCGGCCGCACGGCGGTCTCGAAGAACCGCAGTTCCTCCGCCGTCGGCTGCTTTGCCGGCTCGGCTGAGAAAACGGTGAGAATGAGGATACCGGCAAATCCCATCACGACTCCTTGAAGTTCAAAGGCCAACCTCTAGTCTTTCCGCAAACCGCTGCCGATGCAACTCCGTAGGACACAAATCTGAATCGCAAGTTTTCCTATCCGTGGTATTCGTGTCATCCGTGGTCAAACAGACTTGAACCACGGATGACACGAATATCACGGATGGAAGAATGCGATGTTCAGGCAGGTGTCAGAAATGCGGGTTACACTTGAGATATGCCCTTCATCGTAACCACGCCCGAAGACGAAGCCGCCGGTCCGCTCGCCGAGGTCATGGCCAGTTGGCGGAAAGCGAACCCGGACCGGGACAAGTTCCCCGGCATTTTGCAGTGCTTTGCCCATCGGCCCGATTTTTTGCAGCAGGTGATGGCGTTCAGTAACGGCCTGCATTTTAGCGACGGGCACTTGAATCGCCGCACGAAGGAGATGCTGGCCACCTATGTCTCCGGGCTCAACAAGTGTCCGTACTGAGTGGGTTCCCACGCGTATTTCCTGCAGTTGCAGGGAGCCGATGCCGAAATCACCGCCGCCCTTTCTCGCGGAGACCTGGCCGCCGCGCCGGTGACGGACGCGGAGCGGGCGCTGCTCACGTTCGCGGAGCTGCTGACCCGCCATGCTTACAAGAATACGCCGGAGGATGTGCAGCGTGTCCGTGACGCCGGCTGGACGGAGCCGCAGATTGCCGAGGGGGTTTATGTCATCGCCCTGTTCGCCTTTTTCAATCGCGTGGCGGATGCCTTCGGCCTGGAGGACCCCGGCTACGGAAACATGCAGCCGCCGGCGGGATAGGCGAGCGGGGGGCGTGAGCCCCCTGATACTTAGAGTTCCCACTACGTCACTCGCGCCGCATGGCCAGCGAATAGAGAACCACGAGCGCGCCCGTGGCCAGCAGGCTCCAGGGTGCCCACTCCGGCGGGTTCATATCTCGGGGGGGCTTGGCGGGAGCGGCGTAAACCCCCGACTGGGTAGCCGCGGGCCTTTCGGCCGCCAGAACGAACCGTTCCACCACCAGGCATTCCGCCCCGTAGATGCAAGTGGAAATTCCCATCGCTAGAAAGAAGGCTCTGAGCATGGCACACTCCGCGGCACGGCAAGATGCGGCAGTCCTTCGCCCGGGGCGCTCCCTCATCGGGATTATCGGCCGGGAGTTACCTCCAAATCGAGCGTCCTTTCGCCCACGCGCTTGCCGCGAGCAAAGCGGGCTCGCTATGATAGGAACTATCGGTCCAGCTTCTCTGGCCTGGACCAAATTCTCAAATCGGTGAACAGGGCATGGCGGTCTTCACGCAGTCGATTGCTTTTCCAGCGCCGCCGGCAGTTTCCCGCCGAGAAGCGCTGCTGGGGATTTCCGCGGTTGCGCTCGGCGCTGCGCTGCCGCTAATCCCTTCTTCCCAAGGTCTGGCCGCCGCGGGTGAAAAACCCGGGCCAGAGGAGCGGCTGCAAAAGGGGCATGGTCTGGTCCGTTTGTCGGGAGGTGTGTGGGGCCTGCCGCTCGAAGTGGAGCTCAAGGAAAAGCTGGCCGAGCTGCCACTGCTGCGAGAGAGCGTTGTCACGGCGGAGAAGGAGCTTGAGGAGCGGGCGGCGGCCAATCGGCGGGCCTGGGGCGAAGCCGCTCCGGCGCTGAAGACGCTCCAACAAGCGCTCGTCCGCCTCTCGCCCAGCGATCCCAAGCGGATCCCTCTCGCGCAGCAATTATCGGCGCTCGAAGCGACGGCCAGCGAGCCCTCCCGGCTCTCCTGCCGCGGCGAAGTTCGCGCCCGCCTCGTCGCCTTCAGCCGCGACCGCTCACTCCTCCAATTGGCGCTGCTTTGGATTCGGGCCAAGGTGCCACAATTGGCCGAGGAGTATGCCAAGAAGGGAAAGCTCGCCGATGTGGCAAAGGCTTTGAAGGAACTGGGGAACGAGAAGCTGGGGCCGCTGAAGAATTACGATGCGGAGGTGAAGCGGCTGTCCGAGTACGACAAGCTGGTCTTCACCGATTGGCTGCCGGCCTATCAGCAGGCGGGGCAGACTCGCCTTTCGGCCATTGTCAACGAGCAGGCTCCGGTCACCTTCACTTGGACGGAAGAATCACGCGGTCTGTTTCTTCTGCCGGCCAGTATTTTGGAACCCTGCGGCCTCGCCGTCAGGGACAATGCACCGCAGCAGTTAGTCACGCTCGGCGACCGCCGTCTCATGTCCCGCGAGCTGACCATTCCGACGCTGCGTCTCGGCCGGCATGTAGTCAAGAACCTCACCGCCTGGATCCTGCCGCCGGAAGGGGAAGACCTCGGTGCCCGCCTGCCCCGAAGTGTTCTGGCCGGCCTCCGCATCAACATCGAGCTGGACCGCTTGAGGCTGACCGTCTCCGAGTAATGGCTAGCGACCAGCGAGCGGCCTGCGTAAGCTGGCCGGTAACGTGGAACCGGGGAAAAGGTCCGCACCGGAGTGCGGACTCACCGGCCAGCTTACGCAGGCCGCTCGCCGGTGAGAAAAGCGGGCAAAAACACCATGCAAGTCATTCCCGTCCTCGACATCAAGAATCGCCTCGTCGTCCGCGGCATTGCGGGGGAGCGCGAGAAGTATCAACCCATCCAGAGCAAGCTGGTGGAGAGCGCGAAGCCGCAGGACGTGGCGAGGGCCTTGGTAAGTCTGCTGGGGGCGGACACTGCGTATGTCGCGGACCTGGACGCCATTGAGAAAGGGAAGTTCAACCCGCGAATCTACGAGCAGTTAAGCAAAGCCGGGCTGCGGCTTTGGCTGGATGCGGGGGTGGGGGATGCCGAGCAGCTGGAGCTGGTGCTGGAGCAGTGCGGGGGCCTCGCGCCGGATATTGTCGTGGGTCTGGAATCGCTGCACAGCGCCACAGCGCTAAGGGAGCTGGTGCGAATCATCGGTCGAGAAGCGTGCCTGTTCAGCTTGGACCTGAAGCATGGCCAGCCGCTGACCAAAATCGAGGCCTGGCGGTCCTTCACGCCGGGGCAGATCGCGGAAGAGGCCCTGGCAGCCGGCGTGCGGCGGTTCATCGTTCTGGACCTGGCGGACGTCGGAGTCGGCGCCGGCACCAGCACGCTCGACTTCTGCCGCACGTTCGCTGACGATCACGCGCAACGGGGTCGGGCAGAGTTTTCGCGGTTCACGACAATGAAGGATGGAAAGTCGAATCCCGCGAAAACCCCTCCCGACCCCTTTTCGGCCGGCATCGAGCTCATCGCCGGCGGCGGCGTGCGGAACTTTGAAGACTTGGAATGCCTCGCCGACGCCGGCTGCTCCGCCGCCCTGGTCGCCTCCGCACTCCACGACGGCCGGCTGGGGAAGGAGGACATCGAGCGGGCGAGAGGACTGTAATCTGTTGACAAAGCACTACGGCTCCAACTTGCCTGCCGGACGGCGGTTCTGACCCGGCCGTTTTTGATGGGCGTCCCCCAGGTCGTCGCGGGCTTCTTCGGCCAGTTTTTGCAGGCGGGCGACGACGTCCGGGTGGTCGGCAGCGACGTTCTTGGTTTCGCCAACGTCGCTCTCCAGATTGAACAGGGCCAGCTCGGTCGTGACCTGCGTGTAGCCGCCGGGCTGGCCGTCCTTGCCGGCGGGGCCGGTGAGACTGGGAAACGGGTGGGGGAAGACGAGCTTCCACGGACCGGAACGGACGCCGTCGAGTCCATAGTTCCAGTAGTAATAGAAGCGGTCCGTGGGGGACTTTGCATCCTTCCTTCCCGACAGCAGCGGCCAGACGTCATGGCCGTCGATCATCCGATCCTGAGGAGCGCTCCCGCCGGCAAGTTTGGCGAAGGTGGGAAGCACATCCATCGTGCTGGCCAGTTCGCTGCACACCGAGCCGGCGAGAATTTTACCCGGCCATCGAGCAACGCAAGGAATGCAGTGGCCTCCTTCCCAGGTCGTCCCCTTCCCTTCCCGCAGCTTCCCCGCGGAGCCGGCGTGATTGCCGTAGCTGAGCCAGGGGCCGTTGTCGCTGGAGAAGAGGACCAGCGTGTTCTCGTCCAGGCCATGCTCCTTGAGGGCCGCCAGGATCTGGCCGACGCTCCAGTCGATTTCCATGATGACATCGCCATACAGCCCCTGCTTGCTCTTCCCCTTAAACTTCTCGGAAACGTGCAGCGGCACATGGGGCATGGAATGGGGGACATAGAGGAAGAAGGGTTTGGTCTTGTTCTCGGCGATGAACTTCACCGCGTGCTCCGTGTACCAGGTGGTGAGCTGCGTCTGGTCCGGCATGGTGGCGATGGTCTTCTCCTGCTCGATCAGCGGCAGGGGCGGGAAGTTTTTTGCGGTCGGGTGTTTCGGCCACATGTCGTTGGAGAGCGGCAGGCGCAACGTCTCCTCTCGTGGTTCAGGTCTTGACGCGCATCGCTAATAATTAGATAATTAGCCAATCGTCTAATAATCTTCCTCCGCCAACGAATGACGAACAACGTCTTCAAAGCACTCGCCGATCCGACTCGCCGGGAGATCCTGCGCCTGCTCGGCAAAGGGGAAATGTCGGCCGGCGAGTTGGCCCAGAAGTTCGACATGACCAAACCGTCGATGTCGCACCATTTTTCAGTCCTCAAGGAGGCAGACCTCGTTGTCTGCCGACGCGATGGACAACAACTGATTTATTCCCTCAACACGACCGTCGCCCAGGACGTCCTCGCCTGGCTGTGGGATCTGCTCGGCGGCAAATCTGGGCGGAGAAAAACGCCATGACACGCCTCTACATCATCCTCTCGCTCTTTCTGACGGCCGCGGCCCTGATCGCCACGCTGCTCGTCTATCCGCAACTTCCGGAGAAGATCCCGATCCACTGGAACATCCACGGACAGGTCGACGGCCACGGCGGCAGGCTGTGGGCCTACTTGACACCGGCCATCTTGGTCGGCATGCTGTTGCTGTTCTGGGCGATTCCCTGGTTTTCCCCTAAGCCGTTCGAGGTCGATTCTTTCCGCTCGACCTACTGGTTTATCTTGCTGGTGCTGACGGCCATGTTTGTGTACCTGCACGGCCTGCTCATGTGGGCGGCCTGGTCCGGCCAGGTGGACATCACGCGGGCCATGCTGGCGGGGATGCTGATCATGTTTAGCCTGTTGGGGAACGTGCTGGGAAAGGTCCGCCGCAACTTCTACATCGGCGTCCGCACTCCCTGGACTTTGGCCAGCGAGCGCGTCTGGAACGAAACCCATCGGCTGGCGGGCAAGACATTCGTCGCCGCGGCCATCATCGGCCTATTGGCGGTCGTGCTGCCGGTGCCGCTACCGGCCGTGATCATCACGGTGGTCGCGTCGATGATCGTCGGCTCGCTGATCCCGGTCGTGTACTCGCTCATTCTGTACAAGCGGCTGGAGAAGCTCGGGGAACTCGACACGAGCGAAAAGTAGTCGGCTCACTCCGTGAGCAGACATGCCGGCACACGGAGTGTGTGGGCTACTATTCCGGCAGTCAGTGCCGTCAGGTGTCAAAGAAGGCGGCGATGAGGCCGAGGACGAGCGGCCCGGCGAAGAAGATGAGTGTACCGAGCAACGCCAGGGCGCGGTTTGTCACTTAACCACTGATTGTTCAGACAACCAGAAATCTTTCCATTTTTCCCGCCCGGTTTCGACCCTGGATTGCGATTTTAATAGTAGGGGCTGCGCAGGGGCGTGAGCCATGATCATCCAAACAGGGAGAATCGCCGTGAAATATGGGAAAGAGGGACACGCATCGTCGAGTCAGGACTCGGAAATCTCTGGGGTCATCGAAAGATTAGCCGCACTTTCCGGTGGGGAGGAGCTTTTGGCGCGGATTTTCACGGTGCTCTCGCAGCGGGAACGGGAAATTCTCTGGGGCTACCACTTTCAAACCGACGCTCACGAACTGGGCTACGAACTTGGGATCGAGACGCAGTCCGCCCAGAACCAGCTCTTGACAATCAAGGAAAAGCTCGGTTTCGTCTCCCGCCCCGAACTTCTCAGGCGGGTTTTTGCGGCCCTTCTCGGAAGACTCAAGAAAAGTTAGGAAATCTTTGCCCAATGGTATTGGCTACCTACCAATTCCGCGAGCGTGGCCGTACATTTTGGGCTCTCGCATTCGCGGAGACATTTTCCCAGAGGCTTCCATGAAGACTCGCCGAGGATTGACGCTGTTGGAACTGGTGGTGGCCATCGGCATGATCGCAGCGCTGTCGTTGCCCGCGATGGCGCAAGCCGCCGACGCCTACCAGAGAATCGACCTGGAAAAGGTAGTCGAAATTGCGGACAAGCCCGGCGAGGTCAGCGTCGGGAAACTGGAGGCAGGGGAGATTTATGACGTTCGCGTGACCGCCCGAAACACCACGGGGGAGCCGTTCACCCCCAAAAAGGCGGAAGCGACCTGTTCGTGCATCGTCGGGATTATCCCCGATCACCCGATTGAAAGCGGCAAATCGGGCAGTTTTCTGTTCCGCATCCGCACTTCCACCGCGAAACCCAGCATGTATCAGCAGGTTTCGATTCATGGTGCCGGTGGAAAGGAC